>CAYOFI010000018.1:0-19113 GCA_964403335.1 uncultured Candidatus Peribacteria bacterium | reverse complement strand
GAGCTTCCCAAGCGTGAGATGCGGGTTCGATTCCCGTATCCCGCTCCACTCACCTCATTCTATGAGCACTCCCAACAACGCAGATCACTCGGAACCACTCCCAAAGCCCGAGCCTGACCGGCCGGATGATGCACTGAGACAGGTGGTCACCACGCTCAATAATTTACTGAGTGTCTTTCATGCAGACGACAAGGGCGAAGCGGAAAAAATCGCTGCTGAAACGGACAAAAGGATCATGAGAGAGGCTGCTGCTTTTTTGGAATCGCCCGACGCCGGAATAAGCCTCCCCGGCATTCAATTTCATGCCACAGCCGTGGCGGAAGTGATGGCCATGACCTATGACATGGAAGGAGTGGATGTGCCGCAGGAAATCGATGCCGTGTATAAAGAACTGACGGTCAGAGAGTGCTTGTATCACGTCCACGCCGTCGAAACGGAACTGCAGCGGGCAGCGCCGGATAAGGCGCTCATGCAAGAGCACATGCGGCTTGCGTTAAGCGTGGCCAAAATTTTGGATAAAGGTTTTCAAGATCTGAATTTCATGAAAGAAGTCCAAACATTGCAGGCGCGGATTGATTGGCTATAGCCTCTTCTGTGCTAATTGACATTTAACAATAAAATAGTATATTACACATATCCTGAATACGGTTTCAGGACACGCGAAACCAGACAGGACTATCACTCGCAATGGAGGTCTTGATGGCGTTGGAATCGATGGTTGGCAGCGAGTTCATGGATGAGCTCGAGCGCCAAGCCGCATATCGCGCGGAAGGCGGCGATTGGAGTAAGTGGAAGGAATTCCACGAAAACAATCCCGGCTGGAAGTCGGGAGACCCAATTCCGGAGAAATACCTCCGGGCGCAGTGAGAAGGGAGACAACTGTCTCCCATCCCCCGGTCCCAGACCGGGGGTGTTTACATGTCCATCATCAACCGCATCCCCGCCAAGCAAAACGGCACGGTGAGCGCGATGCCCAGACCACAGATCAGCATGGTCCAGACGGCGATGTTTCTCTGCATGTCCGGCTTTTGCGTGGTGACTATCCAGCGGTAGAACAACACGAGTCCGAAGATGGCAAAAATCGAGAGGACGACGTGCACGTGGAAACCGTACAGCATCATCAGGTCATCGGAAGACATCGGCATACGCAAAAAAGAAAGTACTGATGTGACGTGCGGGAGAGTGGGTTCTTGCACCCCACCCCGTTCCACCCGCACATGGAACGCCTTTTTTCTTTTCGTGCTGCAGAGAATTCACAGCATCCGTAAAAATCGCTTTTTTCCTGATGGACGAACAAGAAAACGGACGAGTACCGTCGGGATATGTCTGCGACTGCGCTCACGCACGATCTCCCCGCTCTCCTCCAACGGCACTTTGGGTATTCCACGTTCCGGCCGTTGCAGGAAGACATCGTCCGGCATGTGACGAGCGGCAACGATGCGCTGGTGGTGATGCCCACAGGCAGCGGGAAATCGCTGTGCTTTCAACTCCCCGCCTTGTGCCTGGGCGGCGTCACGCTCGTGATCTCGCCGTTGATCGCGCTGATGAAAGATCAAGTGGATGGATTGCAGGCAGATGGGATTGCGGCGGCGTATTTGAACAGTACACAGACGGCAGGCGACCAGGCGGCTGTGCGCGCGATGTTGCAACAAGGCGAGACTCGCTTGCTCTACATCGCACCCGAGCGGATTGCCGTGCCGGGTTTCCTCGATTTTCTGCGGTCACTCAGTCTGCGCCTGATTGCCGTCGACGAAGCGCACTGTATTTCCGAATGGGGCCATGAATTCCGTCCTGATTATCGCAATCTCACACTTCTGCGTCAGACATTTCCCGATGTCCCCTGCATCGCCCTCACCGCTACCGCAACACCAAAAGTGCGTGACGACATTCGCGCGCAATTGGCGCTGCCGGAGGCGAAACTTTTCCTCAGCAGCTTCAACCGGGAAAACCTGACGTATCACGTGTATCCCAAACAACGGTCGTTTGATCGCCTCATTCTCGCCCTCAAAAAACCCGAACGTCTCCCGGCCATCGTGTACTGCTTTTCTCGCAAAGATACCGATGCACTGGCGCTGGATTTGAAAGCGGAAGGATTCTCGTGCCGGGCGTACCACGCAGGATTGCCTCCGGAGACTCGCAAGAACGCCCAAGACCAATTCATGCGGGACGAGGTGCAGATCATCGTCGCGACCATCGCGTTCGGCATGGGCATCGATAAACCCGATGTCCGCACCGTCGTGCACATGGATCTTCCCAAAACCGTGGAGGGCTATTATCAAGAGACCGGCCGCGCGGGACGCGACGGGCTGCGCAGCGACTGCCTGCTGTTTTTCTCGTTTGGCGATAAGCGCAAGCATGAGTATTTTATCGATCAGCTGACGGACCGGGCGGCGCAGGAAGCGTCGCGTGAAAAACTAAAACACATGCTGACATACGGCGAACTGCGGACATGCCGTCGCGCATTTTTGCTGCGGTATTTTGGGGAAGACACGTCGACGGAGACATGCACGGCATGCGACTGTTGTTTGCAGACCGTGGAGGAATTCGATGCCACGGAGATCGCGGGCAAAATTCTCTCCGCCGTCATCCGCACGGGCGAGCGCTTCGGCATGGCGCATATCAGTGATGTGTTGCTTGGCAAGAACTTGGAACGGATACGAGAGCTTGGGCACAACCAACTGACGGTCTACGGCATCGTCAAAGACTATGACGATAAACAACTGAAAGACATCACGACGTCACTGGTCGCGAAGGGTTTTCTGCAGAAAGCAGACGGGCAATATCACACGCTCTCGGTGACGGAAGCGGGACGCGTATTTTTGACAGATAAAGGATCCGTACGTCTGCGCAAACCCCAGGAGAATTTGGATATGGCGGAACGTGGAACCGCGGATGAACTGGCATTCGATCGCCGGCTGTTTGAAGAGCTCCGATCGCTACGACGCAGCATTGCTCTGGAAATGAATGTCGCCGCGTTCGTGGTCTTCGGGGACAGAACGCTGCGGGAAATGGCCGCCTACATTCCCCTCTCGGACACATCCCTGCTGCGCATCTATGGCATATCCGGCAAAAAACTGGACCGCTTCGGGCAACGGTTTTTGGAAGTGATCCGCGCATTTGCGCTGAAGAACGGACTCCAGGAAAAGCCTGCGTCCGGATTCAACGCAGAGCCCCGCACGCGCCAACGCGAACGACGCGTCACCCGCGCGGGATCGACGTACGACGAAACCCGTCGATTGGTGGAACAGAAACTCCCGCTGGAAGAGATCGCCCGGCAGCGCGGCCTTGCCGTGGAGACGATCATCCAACATATCGAGTCCTGCGTTGCCGCAGGCATGCCGTTAGACATCGCCTATCTCAAGCCGCCATCGGACGTTTTTGACTCCATTTCGGAGGTTCTCCAAAAACAGGAAACCACTGCCCTGGCACCTGTGTTCTATTTTTTCAAAGAAAAACATTCGTATGGGCTGTTGCGGCTGGTACGAGCGATTATGGCGCGGGAAGCTGCGGCCAGAGATTCTTAAAAAAAGCACAAAAAATTTGTCATGAACCCTGACGTGGCCCGTCCCCACATCCACTTGTTCAGCAGTTTTCGACTCATTTTTTTGTTCATCGAGAGGCTCAAGACTCCGGCCTCCCGCTTCCCCTTCCCCGTATGATGACGCCGCGCGTACGTTCTGTCTCCGAGATGACCCGCAAGCAAGCCTACGAACAGACTGCCACCGCACAACTGATCCTCTGGAACGCACGAATAGAGAGCGGATGGCTGCAGCGCAAAGCGGAACGGCTCCAGCGCAAAGACGAAATCTTCGCCCGACTGGAACGCGCATGGCATTCGTTGGAACGATTCAAACTCACCTCGGAACACGACGCCATCGCGCATGATTTATGGCGCGATGTGGAAGAATCCCTGGGCGGCATCCGCCGGAGTATCACTGCGACGCGGAACCGAAGGTGAACGCATACGCCTCCGCCCCCTTGCCGCGGATGCGCAAACGCAACTCATGATCGCCGTACTCACCCTGGAAGAGCGGATACAAATCGTACCCGGTTAATTTGAACGGCCGCGGCTTGCCGCCGTCGACGATGACATCCGCCTCGATGCGGCCTTCGTCCGTCGATCCCATCACCAAGTTCGCTTCGGATCCCAAAAAGTGCAGGAGTATTTCCCCGCTGTCGCTTTGCAAAACTTGCCGCTCATCATCCGCAAGTTGCCATGTCCCGACAAGTGCGTAGGAATGGAGCGGGATCGATGACGGAGCCGTGTAGGTAATCGCTTCCGCAGATGGCTCAAGTTGGCTGTTGGCGAATGCTTCCCAGCTGCGCTCGCTCAGATAGATTTCCGGTGTCCGTCCCAACCGTGACGGCTCCGCTGCAGGGGGCATCGGCTGCTCTGCGGCAGCACCCGTTTCGACCCCGGCCTCCGCGAGCAAACTGCCGATCGCCGCATCGGTTTCCTCGTATTCCCCTTCTCCGAAATGCGTGTAGCGCACGCGGCCTTCGGCATCGATCAAATACTTCGCTGGCCAGTACCGGTTACTGAATGCATTCCACGTTCCAAAATCATTATCGAGCGCGACGGGATATTGTAGTCCGTATTTTTTGAGCGCCGCCTGCACATTTTTCGGCACTTTTTCGAATGCGAACTCCGGCGTGTGAATACCAAGGATCACGAACTTGCCAGTGTCAGCATATTTATCCCAGTACCCGCGCATATACGGCAGCGTACGGATGCAGTTGATGCAGCTGTACGTCCAAAAATCGACCAAGACGACTTTCCCTTTCAGGCCTTCCATCGTCAGCGGCGCACTGTTAAACCACCGGCTGAGCCCCGCCAACTCCGGCACCGTGCCGAGGACGGGTAAGGCGCTGTCGTCGGCAGGCTTTTGCGGATCATTCCCGTTCAGCTGATCTTCAAACAACGACTCTTCAATGCGCGTCCCAAGCGTGCCGTACCCCGTGTGCTCCACAAACCACGTCTGCAGATCGGTAAACCATCCGAACTGGAATGCGAACGCAGAAAGAATCAGAAGAGCACCGGCGATTTGCTTAATGCGTCCGCTCACACGCGACAGCGCCCGCACCGAATGCACGGCCCACTGCCCGCCGTAGCCGACGATGAGGAGCGGCAATGCTGTTCCCAGCGCGTACATCGTCAGCAAAAACAGCGCGTTGATGCCCGGCTGCTCGCGCACGAGCGTGAGCGCGAACGCCAGCGCGGGCCCCGCGCACGGCACCCACACCAATCCCAGTGTGAGGCCGATGACGAATGACGTCAGGAAGACATGTGCGCCCAATTTGCTCCGCGCCTGTTCCTGCACATCACCTCCCAATTGCTGCAACCGCGACGCGATCCACCCGCCCGTCTCCACCGCCGCGATCGCGACGACGAAAGCGATCAAGACAGCCACCCATCCCTCAGACACAAAAAACAACGCGCCGATGAGTGCCGCGATTTGCCGAGGCATCCGCGCGTCCGTCAGGAACCCCACGCCAAACAACAGAAGCGCGACGTATGTGGCGATGCGCAGCGCATCTGCAAACTGCGGGAACTGCGACAGGACAACCTCCAACAGAAATGTGAAACCCACAAAGCTGACAACCATGCCCAGCACCGTCAGCAGCGGCCGCCATTTACTCCGGCCCGCAATGCTGACTCCCAGCACGATCGGCAGAAGCGGCAGAATGCACGGCAGAAGAACCGTGAGAATCCCGGCTATGAATAATACGAGGACGGAGGTGAGCATGTGTATAAGTGTGGCAGGAAAAAGGGATAGAGGGAACAGACGGCATAGACGCGATAGACGTCTATCGCGTCTAAGACCTCTATCCCGTCTATCACTTCTCTCAAGAGCCTAAGAACTCCTTCAGCTGCTCTTCGCTCGGCGTCTGGATCTTGGCAATCATATTGCCCTGGCCGTCGACTTTCACAAACGTGTGCTGGTACGTGACGCCGTACGCCGCTTTCAGGTCCGTCTCCGTATCGTAGTTCACTTTGTAGACGGTGATCTCCGGCGTCGTGGCCTCAGAACCGTACCAACCCTTCAGCGACGTATCCGCACCTTTGCAGAGCGGGCACCAACCGGCGTGGAAGAACAGGACCTTCACGTGACCGTCCTGCAATGCACTGGCGTTGTACGCGACGTAGCTTCCCTTGGCCTTCATGGCGACGGGAGCAGTAGACGCTGCAGCGGCACCGGCCTGCTGCTGTGTACCCGCTTGTCCCTGCACCGATGCATCCGAACCGATGTACTCCTGCGTAAACACCGACGATGCCGCCTCCGACGACGCACTGGAGAATTCAAACACTGTTTCCTCGATACTGGAGCTGCTCTCCGAGGTCAGTGCATCCGTAGCCGCCTGCTTCTCCTGCTGCGTGCACGCGGTAGCAAGAAGAACCGTGAGTGCGAGGGCAAAGAGAGGTGTTTTGCGCATGGGAAACAGGGAGGGAAACCGATCAATATAGTGAATTAATTTCTTTATTTTGTAAAGTATTCAGTACAGAATTGCGTTCGACGTAAGCAAGAATTCATACAATGCTGCCGCCTATGCCCGTGACCCATCACGACACTGCAGTGCACATGATCGAACAAAATCTGCTCGTGCAAGTTGCAACAGTTGGGAGAAATGAAAACGGGCATGCACCGCATGAGGACAGTGGCATGCGATGCATGTTCACACTGATGTTCCTGCATCGCATCCACCAGTGCATCGTTAGGGATATCACGGCGGTCCTCTGCGCACAGCCCGCTCAGACGACTCGCATCCTCCACAAATTGCAAAAAACACCCGCAAAGATCACGCGCAAAAGAAACAAGGACGACAAGCGAGAGTCGCTGATACGAGGTACGGCGGAAGGAATGGCTTCTTTGGACGATTATCTCCGTACACAAGCCGCACACCTCGTGCCGGCCATCATCGCTGCCAATACAAACCAAGAGCAGCTGGAACGCACGTCCGCCATGGTCCGCCGGACGAATGAAGCGCTCTGGGCACTGGTCCTGGCACGGATTCCAGAGTGCAAATAACAGATATGCAGACATACGCAAAAGCCCACCCGTCCATGGGTGGGCCTCTGCTCTTTGACGGTTAGATGCCACGGGCGCGGCGGGCGCGGTTCACCGCACCCGCCACCTCGCGCATGAAGTTCTCGATCGGCATGTCGGCCGGAGCCGCGTGACCGAAGGTTTCGACAGTGTGACCTCGAGGCTGAAGCAGCATGGCGAAAGCTTCATCCTGAGCCATGCCGTAGGGGGCGCCCGAACTAAGAAGCATCGACCCCGGCTCGGGATTCTCCGTGTCGAGCCAGTGCACGACCACGTCCTCCGTGTTTGGCCGGATTTCGGGCCCGCCTTCCTTCAGCGGCGGTTTCATTGGCGCGTCGATGAGCGTGACTGGCAGCGCACGAAGATCATCAGGCATCTTCGTGAAATGCCACACGGCGCGCATCATGTCGAACTCGGTGGCGAGGTAGCCGACCACCGAAGTCTCGGTGGCCTGCAACGGGCGCTTGCCACCGAACACCACATTCTCCGTCCAGCGGACGCCCGCGCTCCAGGCGTCGATAAGATCCTGCAGGCGCACGGACGCGCGCGGGAGCAAAGCTCCCGGCCAACCGGCGCGTTTGTAATTCCACTGCTGCGGAATCGTCGCATCGACGAAACCGCACAGGCGGAGGTGACGCAGGAGACGCGGTCGCGGGCAGGCAACCTCGACTTCCTGGAGTTCCCAGCGCTCGAGTGGCTGATTATTGGGACCCTTCTGGAAGAAGCGGGCCTGGAGCGCGGCGTCAATCTCTGCGATGTTGCTGCCCGGAATCTGCACGTCGTGCAGAAACATGGCGAAGCTCTCGGTCGGACGACCGGCATTGTCAAAGAGCAGTTCAGACCGTCGCACGTGATTCTCCTTTTAGAATCGTGCTGGGGTTGGTCCACTACCACAGTTGGCAGCGGTAGTTGCTAGTGTATAGAAATGTTGTATTTGTACAATGGCTTGCCAGCCGTAGCGCAGCCCTTGTGGAAATATAGCCCACCTCCGGCAGCGGGCTACGCCGCGGCAAGAACCCATCGCGTCGAAGCCCGGAGGCGTAGACGGATGGTGCGCTCGGCGGGGGTCGAACCCACAACCTTCGGCTTCGGAGGCCGACGCTCTATCCATTGAGCTACGAGCGCAGGATATTGTGCAACAGCATTGTATCAATCAAGACTTCCACTACTCGCCCACCGTAGCCTTCCCTCGACTGAATTTCTATGAATGATGCGGTGTGGACGGTGTAGTGACGGGCGAAGGAGGGAGCTACGAGCGCAGATGTCTGACTTCTACTTCGGAAGTCCGAAGAACTCTACCGTATTCCGCGTTGTTACGGCATCGACTTCTTCGAAGGTCATCCCCTTCACTTCCGCTACCAGCCGCGCCACTTCCACCACGAATTCCGGCTCGTTGCGTTTTCCCCTATGAGGAACAGGCGCCAAATACGGTGCATCGGTTTCAATCATCAACTTGTTGATGGGACAGCGGCGGATGCAATCGCGGATCACGTCGGCGGTTTTGTAGGTAGCGATTCCGGTAAACGAAAGAAAGTGTCCGGCGGCCACAAGTGGCTCGACGTCCTCAAAGCGTTCCGAACAACAGTGAATGACCACGCGCGGCGGCTTCACTTCTTCGATGACCGCGCGAATCTCCGCGACTGCTTCCCGACAATGCACGACTGCGGGCATCTGCAATTCTTTTGCCAGCAGCAACTGCGTCCGGAACACTTGGTGTTGGATTTCCCGCGGAGAAAAATCGTAATGAAAATCCAATCCGATCTCCCCGATCGCCCGCACTTTCGGGGATGAATGCACGAACATCTGCAACAAGCTGTCATCCCCTTCCTTCCAATCTTTTGCACCATGCGGATGGACGCCCACCGCGCAGAACAATTCCGGATATTTCTCCGTCAGAAGCAGACATTCTTCACTTTCCCGGATCGTGTCCCCAATCACAATCATCCGGTCCACCCGCGCCCGTTTCGCCCGTGCGATGACCTCCGGGAGGTCCTGCGCGAATTTGGAGTCCGCCAAATGGCAGTGGGAATCAATCATGAATTTTGGTGGGTCGGGAGGGACTTGAACCCGCGACCAATGCCTTAAAAGGGCACTGCTCTACCAGCTGAGCTACCGACCCATGGCGTCGTTGACGAAGTATAGAAGATTACGTCTCTTGGCTCAAATGACTATTTCACAAGGTACACTTATCCGGTGCCCCACTACTTCTACCTCGCCCGCTGCGCCGACGGATCACTCTATGCGGGAACATGCGTGGACATTGCGGCGCGGGAAGCCAAACACAACGACGGCACTGGCGCGAAGTACACGCGGAGCAAACGCCCCGTGAAAATTATCTACACGGAAGAATTCGAAACACTCGGCGATGCGCGCAGACGGGAAATCGAAGTGAAGCGCTTATCAAAAATCAGGAAAGAAGATCTCGTGGCGCGCCGCGATTCTGCCGCTCCCGCATCTGCGCTCTGACTTTTGCGATTTCATTGTTAATTGTCACACCGGCGATCACATCTTGTTTCTTGGGTCCGTTCACGATGGCGGGCAATACTTCTTCTTCCGGAGTGTTTGAAGGTTTCATGAAATTGCAGAGAAAGAGGCCCTGATTCTGGGAAAAACGGCGCTGACGTCAAGAAAAATGTCTTTGCGGTATGCTCCCCGCATGAAGATTGCTCTGGTTCATGAGCTCCTGACCATGAAAGGCGGCGCTGAGCGCGTGCTGAAAATTCTGGCGGCGATGTTCCCGGATGCCCCCATCTACACGCTGCTCTACGACGAAAAAAAACTCGGCGATTGGTTTCCCAAAGAACGCGTCCGTGTGAGCAACGTACAAGGCAGTTCGATGAATCATCACCGGTATCTCTCAAAGTTTCCGAAGGCCGTCGAAGCGTGGGATTTTTCGGAGTTCGATCTGGTGCTCTCGACGTCATCGGCGTTCGCACATGGGATCATCACGAACTCCCATCCTCCGCACTTGTGTTACGTGAATGCACCGGCACGGTACCTGTGGGATCGCACCCATGATGTCCTCGATCGTGCCGGAACAGGATTATTGGGACCGTTGAAGCGCCGGTATCTCGAACGCGTCTTTCACCGACTGAGAATCTGGGACAGCGAAGCGGCTGACCGGCCGGATCAGCTACTCGCGGCATCCAAGTCCGTGCAACGTAGAATCACACTCTACTGGCGACGGGACAGTGACGTCGTGTATCCGCCAATTGATGATGTGTGGCTGCAGTCCCCTCCTCGATCAACGACAGGCGGCGACTATTATCTGATCGTCTCCACGCTGGCGGACTACAAGAGAATCGATGTCGCGATTTCGGCATGCAATCGATTGAAAGCGAAGTTGATCATCGCGGGCAGTGGACCGGCTGAAGCGAAGCTCAAAGCTCTCGCCGGACCGACCATTGAATTTGCCGGGCGCGTCGACCAC
The DNA here is from genome assembly GCA_964403335.1 of uncultured Candidatus Peribacteria bacterium. Lineage (GTDB taxonomy): Bacteria > Patescibacteriota > Gracilibacteria > Peribacterales > Peribacteraceae > CAZYAK01. The sequence goes on along the minus strand of CAYOFI010000018.1, from coordinate 8,637 downwards.
GACAGACTTCGGGAACTCTACCTTGGCGCATGCGCGACGATTTTTCCGGGTGATGAAGACTTCGGACTCGTTCCCCTCGAATCCCTCTCTTGCGGCACGCCGGTCATCGCCCTCAGAGCCGGCGGCGCGCTGGAAACGATCGAAGACGGAAAGACCGGAGTGTTTTTCGACGACTGTACTGCCGATTCCCTCGCCGATGCGCTGCGTCGATTCGAGACCAGGACATTTGATCCGCAGACGTGCGCTTCGTCTGCCAAACGCTTCGATCGAGCCGCATTTGAAAAAAACATCTTGCGCGCCATCGATTCTCTCAGGAAGATCTGACGCAATGCGCCTCCCCGCCCTCCTCATCGCCATCAGTCTTCTGACACCGCACCTTGCGTCCGCGCGCACGCTCAAGCCCGCCGAACGCGCGCGTTTCGAAGCCTCGCGCATGAGCCGCCGCACGCTGCGGGCCACCGTCCGCGAGGAACGGGTCATGCGCAGCGAACGTCCGCGCGCGGCGTTGGTGCCGCTCTCGGGAGAATTTTCCGATATCCAATCCGGCGTCAGCATTCGCTATCCGCTTCAATGGGAACGGCAGAATTTGTGGGAACAAGACGGCGCACTCACGTTGGCCGTGCTGTTTCTCTCGCCGCTCGATGCATCCGGCACCACGCTGATCCGCCAAAACATCAACCTGGTGATGGAAGACATTCCCAAGCAAATGACTCTCCAGGAATACACAGCCGCGGGCATTCGCAATGAAGAACTGCTGCTTCCGGAATTCCAATTGATCTCCTCGCAGCGCTCGGTCATCGCGGGCTATCCCGGCCAGCGCGTGCGCTTCACCGCGCGCACGGATTCCGGAACCATGGGTTTTGAACAGATCTGGATCCTCCGCAACGGCGTGGCGCACATCTGGACCTTCGCCGACGCCGCAGAAACCTTCAACGCAAACCTGGTCACGTTTGATGCGATGTTGGATACGCTTATCGTTCGATAAAGAAGCCAGAGACCAAATACCAGGATCCAGGTCCTGGCCTTTGAATTCTGGTTTCTGGTTTTTCAGAACAATTCCTTCTGCTCGTTCGGATTATTCTCCGGCAATTTCCCCACCTTCTCATACGCCTTCGGCGTCGCCATTCTGCCTTTGGGGGTGCGCTGCAAGTATCCCTGCTGCAGCAAGAACGGCTCATACACGTCTTCGATCGTCTCTTGCTCTTCGGCGAGGACGGCTGCGATGGTGGATAGCCCAACCGGGCCGCCGCTGAATTTTTCGATGATGGCCGTGAGGATATGACGGTCGGTGGCGTCCAACCCGTCACTGTCGATGCCGAGTGACTTCAGAGTTTGTTCCGTGATCGCCAAATCGATCGACGGCAAACCTTGCACTTCCGCGAAGTCGCGCACGCCGCGCACCAGGCGGTTGGCGATGCGCGGGGTGGCGCGGCTGCTCTGGGCGATGCGCATCGACGCCGACGTATCCATGGGAATATGCAGCAACTGCGCCGAGCGCTCGACGATCTTCTGCATTTCTTCATCCGTATAAAACGCGAGCTTGAAGTGATGCAGGAAACGATCGCGCAGAGGTGCGCTCATCGCACCCGGTTTTGTCGTCGCGCCGGTGAGCGTGAAAGGCTTGAGATTGATGCGCATCGAACGCGCGGTCGGTCCTTTGCCGATGACAAGATCCAAAGCGAAGTCTTCCATCGCGGCATACAACATTTCTTCGACAACCGGACGCAGACGATGGATTTCATCAATAAAGAGCAGATCGCCTTCCTGCAAATTGCTGAGGATTGATGCCAGATCTCCCGGTTTTTCCAATGCCGGTCCGCTGGTGATGCGGATTTGGGATCCCATCTCGCGCGCGAGGATGTGTGCGAGCGTGGTTTTGCCAAGGCCCGGTGGTCCGTACAACAGCGTATGACCAAGAGGCTCCTTGCGATTCTTGGCCGCCTGCAAATGCATATGCAAATGCTCCTTCAGCTTACTTTGACCGATGTATTCGCTTAGTGCCTTCGGGCGGAGCGACTGCTCAAATGCCGGCGCATCCCCTGCCCCCTGCACGGGCTGCGTGACAGGGACTGGCGGAGCAACGGTTGTATCGCGTTTGAGCGTCATAGGCTGATCGATCATACACCATCCGACTTCGCTCCTTCGGAAACTACGCTATACTCTTTCCCAATGCGTACCGGAGCCAAGATCGGCACGGCCGCGGGGTACATCGCCCTGCTTCTCGTTTTCGGCATCACCGATGCCGTCACCACCCAAGGCATCAATCTTGTGCCGCAAGAACCCGGCACGATTTCCGATGAAGACGCATCCGCAGGCGTGCGCCGCGTGAACGGTCCGGATATCTTCGCCGTCCTCAGCGCTGCCGGCATCGCCACGCAAACCACGCGTGAAGAAAGCCTGCTGTCCAAAATCGTCCCCAGCGACGTGGAGGTCGAATCCCGCGTGATTTTGTTAGGAAACGACCGCCTGGCCTTCTTCGCCTGGGTGGAATCACCCGATGCGAAGGCGTACTTCACGGCACTGAAAGAAGCCCTGCACACCTCATTTTCTTCCGAACTGCAGGATTTGGTGGACGAAGTGCAAGAGCGCGAGGGCAAACCCGTCCGCAATGTCTTGAGCTTTCTGGACCCCGCCATCCACACCGAACGTATCCTCTTCGTGCGTTCCCGGCAGCGATTGTACGAATTCCATGTGGTTTCCGGTCAGGAGGAGGAAATTCAGCGGGTGATGGATGAATTGACGGAATAGAGGGAATAGAGGCGATAGAAGCGGTAGAGGATTTTTAGTATGCGTACCTCTATCCCGTCTATACCGTCTAAGCCCTCTATGCCCCACGCGCCATATGAAAACTCCCATTGACCCCTCCCAAAGCCATAAGTAAACTCCCCGGGCTATGGCAAAAACCGTCAAGAAGGTCATCAAAGTGAAAGCCAAAGGAGGGCAGGCAAACCCCGCTCCTCCGCTGGGCCCTGCGCTCGGTCAGGCTGGTGTGGATATCAGCGGTTTTTGCACGAAATTCAACGCCCAGACCAAGGGCCAGATGGGCCAGGAATTGCCGGTCGTCATCACCGTCTACGATGACCGCACCTTCACCTTCATCGTCAAACAACCGGCTGCCTCCACCCTTCTGAAGGAAGCCGCCAAGATCCAGAGCGGTTCCGGTGAACCCAACAAGAATAAAGTGGGCAAAATCACCAAGGCACAGCTGCGCCAAATCGCCGAAAAGAAAATGCCCGATCTGAACGCCAATGACATCGAACAGGCGGAAAAGATCATCGCAGGCTCGGCACGCAGCATGGGGATCACGATCGAGTAAGGCGTAGAGGGAATAGACGCCATAGAGGCGATAGAGGTGATAGAGGTGTTTTTTCGTACTTCTATTCCGTCTATTCCGTCTGATACTTCTAATCTCGCAACACCAATCACATGCACAACCCTCACCGACTGCGTACACTCCCCCTGTTTCCGTCTCTCCCATCGAGTTCGCTTCGCTTTTTTCCGTCGGCGCAGCCGCCATGCTGTATGCATTGGCGGGTTTTCTGTCGCTGTCGGTCTTGCTCTTGATCCCAAGCCTCTTTGTGCCGGGGGCGCGCCCGCTTGCGGCCGCGACTGCCGTCTATTGTTATCTGATGCAGGTATTGGGCGTGGTGCTCTTGAGCATCAGCGGCATCGCTGCGGTGAACGCCGTGCTCGAAAAATTCACGACGGGAGTGGATCTTCTGTCGACGGAGATGTACGTGGCGCTCCTCATCGTTTTCGGTGCCGGCGGGATCACGTACCTGTGGCATGAATCGATTGCCGCGCGTATCGATCAAACCTCGCAACGCGTGTGCGCAGCCATCTTCCATATTCTCTGGAAGGCACTGGGCTTCTTGCTGTTGCTCGGCTCCGCCCTGACATTCTTCTTGGTCCCGTTGCTTGCGAGCGAGCTGATGACTCCCACCTGGTGGATCCTCCCGACGATTTTACTGCTCTATGGCTGGTTGCTCAGTTGGCTGACACGTGACACCAAAACCGAGACGCAAGGTGCCCATTTCCACTCGCATACTACAGCTATGGCGGGACGGGATCATAAGCAGCACAAGACGGCAAAAAAGAAGAAATAGCTTGCCTTTGGGGCATCTGAAGCCCAAAATAGCGGTCTCGTGGGAGCCCTGAGCTTGTCGAAGGGCGTTCGCACCACGTTCCCCCCTTATCTATGAGCTCCAAACAGAGCCCCCTGGCCCGCAAGCGCGGTAAGAAATACGCAGAGCGCAAAGTGCTCGTCACCCAGCCGTCCTACCCGATTGCGGAGGCCGCGGAATTGCTGACCAAGCTCGGCACCACGTCTTTTGACGCAACCGCCGAGGTCCACATCCGCATCAATGCCGATACCACCCAAGCCGACCAGTTGGTCCGCACAACGGTGGCATTGCCGCATGGAACAGGCAAACAAGTGAAGATCGCGGCTTTCGTGCCCGATGACATGATCGACGAAGCCAAAAAGGCAGGCGCTCACTTGGCCGGAAACGAGGATTTGGTGAAGCAGATCGAAGGCGGCACCATCGATTTCGATATCGCCGTCGCCGTCCCCCGCATGATGAAAGACCTGGGCAAGATCGCCAAAACCCTCGGTCAGAAAGGCCTGATGCCGTCCCCCAAAGCCGGCACGGTCACGGAGAAGATCGCCAAGACCATCGAAGAGCTCAAAAAAGGCCGCATCGAATGCAAAATGGACAAGCAAGGCATCATCCATGCCGTCTTCGGAAAGCTCTCCTTCGGCGGCAAAAAGCTGGCCGAAAACCTGGAAGCGATCCTCGCCGCGATCAAGGAAGCCCGCCCGAACGGTATCAAGGGCGAGTACATCCTCAGCGTCGGTATCGCCCCCACGATGGGACCCGGCGTGAAGGTACAGATGTAAGAAACGCCTATTCTACGATCTCCGCCGGTAATTTTTTGACAATAATGTAAAAGTTAGTATCGTCTCTCTATGAGTGAGTCGGTACCAACCAGTCACGCGTGGGTACTTTCCGGCGAAGCAGGTGAGCCGAGTGAATTTACGCTGCCTTCAGGATTGCATGTTGTTGCGCGAACCGATAAGGGCATTGGCTATGATAAGCCGACCAATGAAGACCGCGTGGTTATCGGATACAACGAGGAACTGGATCTAGTGTCTGTGATCGATGGAATGGGAGGGCAAGGAAACGGTGCGCTGGCGGCGGATATCATTGCACATACGCTTCGCGAAGGTATTGCCACGGTCACGCAGCGCAATGTGCACCAGCGACTGGAAGAATTGTTGCGGCTTGCGCGACAAAGAATCCTAGATGCGTTTGATGAGGATAATCAATTCGCCGCTCAACAAACAGGTGCAGCCGTGCAGGTGCTCGCTTTGTACAACGGCGAGCTTGGCCGCATGGCGTGCGGATTGCATGCCGGTGATATCCGCAGGATATATGTTCCTCGCGCGGGAAGAGTGCAGGAGTCTACGGATCATGCAAACAGGCGCGGGGAACTTACAAAAGCGGTAACGGGACGAAAATATGATGCGGAGAATGTGGTCCTTCCTCTGGGACCGGGCGGCACACTGATGCTTGGCTCCGACGGCGTTCTTCCCCGGAATATTTCCGTAGCAGACGTGGTTGCCCTTTGCCGTCTGCCCATTCAACAAATTCTGGCAGAAGTCTGGCGTATCACCGGAGAAAAAATGACCAGCACGCTTCCGGGAAACATCAAGATATACGGTGCAAAACCGGATAATCGCTCGTTCCTTGTTGTGGATATACCGGAACCTCCGGAAGCCGCCGAGGCTCCGACCGCCGAAGACGGAAACGAACTTCCCGATTTTGCCCTGGACGAATAAATACTACACATCGAGCAACGCTTTGGCCTCGGCCAAACTCTCCACACGCACCAACTTCGACCGCAAATCCGCAGCTCCATCAAAGCCTTTGACGTAACTGCTCAGGTGCCTGCGCATTTCCAGCATTCCCCTCTTTTCGCCTTTGATTTTCACGGCCAGTTCGCAGTGTTCCAGGATCATGGGGATTTTGTCCGCGAACGTCATGGTGGATATCGTGGGGGCGTGCGAATCGCACGCCCTTACGCGCGCCTCTAGCGCGCGCACGATATCCGCCATCACCCACGGATTCCCGAATGTCCCGCGGCCAATCATCACGCCGTCCAGATTTTTGATCTTGGCGACGGCATCCGCGGCGGAGGCGATGTCGCCGTTTCCGATCACGGGCACCGAGACCGCTTCCTTGAGCGCATAAATCGGTTCCCAATTCGCCTTACCGGAAAATTTATCGTGATAGCGGCGGCCGTGGATGGCGAAGGCTTGTGCCCCCGCATCGACGAGCCTTTTGCAAAACGGAATCAATGTTTCATGCGTGTCCCATCCCAATCGCGTTTTGACGCTCACCGGAATCTTCACCGCTTTGACCGTTGCTTCGACGAGCCGCGCCGCCAAGCTGGGTTCACGAATCAGTGCCGATCCATGGCACGACGAGACGACTTTTGCGGCGGGGCAGCCCATATTGATATCGATCCCATCAGCCCCGGCTTCCTCGATGATCTTTGCAGCTTTCAAAAAATGATCCGGCTCGTTGCCAAAGACTTGGACGATGAACGGGCGCTCGATGGCCGGGTCGAATTCCAGCATTTCCAATGTCCGCTCCGCGCCATACGTCAACGCATCGGTCGAGAGGAATTCCGTGTACACCACGACCTCCGGGGCCATCTTTTTGATGAGCTGGCGGTAGGACGCATCGGTCACCCCTGCCATAGGAGCAAGCGCAACAATAGGCCGGGAAATGGTTGCCCAGGAAAATGGCATAGGACTGGGCCTATTGTAGCCCCATTTTTCGATTTTTCATCAATACGAAGCCCAGAAAAAAGAGCCCATACTGCGTCCCGTATGTCCGCGCGATCCCTTCTGCGTACCATCGGCGGTCTTCTGAGCCTCGTCCTGGTGCCTGCGGCAGGCCTTGCCCAAAACGCCTTCAATCCGCAATTGATTCCCGAAAACGGGCAGATCGGGAACTGCAACTTCATCACCGGTGACATTCATTTTGACTGTATTCCGCTCTACGTGGGCTATCTGATCCAGCTGATCTTCAGTTTCCTCGGGATGATTTTCCTGGCCATGATCATCTGGGGCGGGTACGAATGGGCCTTCTCCGGGCTGCAGAGCGACTCGCAGAAAGCGAAGGCCCGCATCAAGAACGCCGTCATCGGATTGATTTTCAGCCTTCTGTCTTTCCTCATCGTCGACGGTATCGTCGGCGTGCTCTTCGCCTCATGAACGCTCGCAAAAAACCATCGCTCCCCTCCTTCACGTCGCTGCGCATCATCGGCGAGAAGGCGCATGCGCTCCTCCAACGCGCGCGGTCCATGCGCGCCCATGAGCCGCCTCTGGGAACGGCGGAACTGCCGCAGGGTGAAGAACATCCCACCGTCCTCGTCCATCTCTCCATCAAAAGCATCGTCAAAGCCACGTTCGCGATTCTCGCCATCGGCGTGGGGGTGCTGCTGCTGTATCACCTGCGCGATAAAATCGTGCTGCTCTTTTTGGCCGTATTCGTGGCCACGATCGTGGATCCGGGCGTGCGCGCCCTCAAGCGCTGGGGCGTTCCGCGCAGCTTGGGTATTCTTATCCACTACATCATCGCACTCGCATTGCTGATTTTCCTGCTGGTCTCCCTCATTCCGATCATCGCCGACCAGCTCCAGCAAATCGCCGTCTTCACCAGCGACAAAGTGAATGCGTTCTTGGCCGAACCGAACATCGCGTTCCCGTTCCTCACCGGCGAAGTGAACCTGCGCCTGACGGTCTTCCTGAAAAACACGCTGGAAAACCTGTCCATCACGCACTTCACCGACGCGCTCAAACAGTTCAGCACCTCGCTCAGCACAACGGCTCAGGGATCACTCCTCTTTGCGGCACAGATCGCGGGCTCGGTGGTGGATTTCTTTGTAAACCTGATCTTGATCCTGGTGATGGCCTTCTTCATGCAATTGGAAAAGGAACGCATCATCACGTGGCTGCGCGGGTTCATTCCCTGGAACTACCGCACGTACGTGCACGATAAGTCCGAAGCGATCCAGTGGAAGCTCTCCCAATGGGTGCGCGGGCAACTGGTGCTGTGTTTCTCCATCGGTTTCCTGGTGTTCTTGGCGCTGTCGATTCTGCGCGTGCCATACGCACTCACCCTCGGCATCCTCGCCGGTTTCACGGAATTCATTCCCGTCGTGGGACCGCTCATCGCCGCCGTGCCGGCGTTCCTTATTGCCCTCACGGGCGACGGATTCTTCTGGGCGCTCGTGATCGCCGCCGTCTACTACATCATTCAGTGGTGCGAAAATAACTTATTGGTGCCGCTGATCATGAAGCGCGCTGTGGGCCTGTCCCCCATCGCCATCCTCTTTGCCATGCTCACGGGCATCAGTTTCCCGTGGGTCATTCACCCGATTCTCGGAATCATCCTGGCGATACCAGTAACGACCATTATTGCCCTTTTCTTAGAGGATATACGGAGTTTGCGAGGTTCTGGTCCTTCGAGACCTCACCCCTAAGCCCTCTCCTGTTTGAGAGGCTTTTGTGTGTGTTTTTGTTTTGGCCTCATCCTCACCCAAGGGGTCCCCTTTGGGGCAGCT
>CAYOFI010000017.1:0-35604 GCA_964403335.1 uncultured Candidatus Peribacteria bacterium | reverse complement strand
GTCTACCATTCCGCCACTTCGGCACGTGTTACGAACGAAAGATCAACAACAAGAATACTGGGCGACCGGTCCTGAGCGAAGCCGAAGGGCCGCCACTTCGGCACGGCAATACAATACAGATCAGATGCAGCCTAAGCCAATCAAAGGTTTTTATACGTACCTTCGTTTCTCTTTGTCACCCGCCGAATTTCCGCCTGTTTTGTCTGCGGATCCACAAAAAAGATAATCCTGTACATTCCCATCCGCGCCCGGAACCATCCTTTCATCCCCTGCAATGCTTTGATACCGGGTACTTTTCGATAATCCAACTTGATCTGCTGCATGAGCAAAAGCGTCGCTTCTTGCTCTTTGACGCTGAGCTCCCGAAGAAGTTTGGCAATCTTATCCATGTTTCAGCTTTTTCAGCGCTTTAATGATTTCGTCCGGACTCACGCCTTTTCCATCGTTGTCACGATCGGCATCAAATAATACTTCCTCGTCTGTATCCGCCGCTCCGACCTGAAAAGGAATGACTACCAGCCTGTCTCCATGCATCTCCACCAGGAAATGATTCGTGGAAAAATTAGCGCGCCATTGCTGGGGCAGAGTGATCTGGCCGCGTTCAGTGCTTTTCACGATTTTGCTGGTCATGTGTAAAGTAAGAAAGTACGTAAGTAAGTATATCGTATTTTTCCCTACATCGCAAGATACCACCGATAAACAAGAAAGTACGGTATGCTAGCGCCAATGAAGCAATATTCTACGTTCATCTTCGACTCCTACGACTTCGACCCCGCCGAGGGAACCATTACCTTGCGTTATAACCTGGATAACGAGGTGGAATTTGTCGAAACCCTCACACTCCCCTCCCATCGGGACTGGCCGCGGCCGGCTGTGTACGATTCGACTGCGTTGCGCCAATCGCTGTTGGCGCTGCATATCATCGGGGGAATCAGCTACTACAAGACCTGCCTGCCCAAAAACATCCAATTCCGTTTTGGGTCCATCACTCCGGCCCAAGCCGCGTTCTGGAACGAGGTGTACGAAAACGGACTGGGGGAGTTTTTCTTTCAAAACAACATCGATTCCGCGGGCTTGATCAATTTCCCGTCCGCCGAACCACCCCCCGCCACGCCCGCGTCTCCATCCGGTCCGGTCCGGCACAAGCCACCCAAAGGCAACCGCGTCTTGGTGCCCATCGGCGGAGGGAAGGATTCCCTAGTAACGCTCGAGCTCTTACGTGCGGCAAAGTACGGCAGCACGCTCCTCCGTCTGGGCCATCATCCATTGATTGATGCGATGGCAAAGACAGCCAATGTGCCGCTCTTGAACATCAAGCGTTCCTTGAGTCCGAAGCTCTTTGAGCTGAACGAAGACGGTGCACTCAACGGCCACGTGCCCATCACCGCGTATCTGTCCTGTCTCACCGTTGCGCTCTCCGTCCTCTACGGATTCGATGCCGTCGCGTTCAGCAACGAGCGCAGCGCCAATGAAGGCAATGTGAAATTCAACGGTAAAGAGATCAATCACCAGTGGAGCAAATCCGTGCAATTTGAACGCGCGTTCCAGGCGTATATCACGGAAAATATCTCGAAAGATATCGACTACTTCAGCCTTCTGCGTCCGCTCAGCGAATTGCAGATCGCCGAACTCCTCACCAAGCACCGCCAATACTTAAAGCTCTTCACCAGCTGCAACAAGAACTGGAAGATCGTCGGCGAGCGCCAAGACCAGCGCTGGTGCGGCACATGCCCCAAGTGCGCTTTTTCGTACGCGCTCCTCGCCGCATTCTTGCCTGCAAAAGACTTGGAAGGAATCTTTGGCGGGAATTTCTTCGATGCCGAAAAGCTGCAGACGCTCTACCGCGAACTGCTGGGATTGGAAGGCACGAAGCCTTTCGAGTGCGTGGGCACGCCCGAAGAGACCCGAGCGGCTTTCCTGATGGTGCATCGCAAAGGAGAACAGGAAGACACGGCGGCCATGAAGATGTTTGCGAACGATGTTTTGCCGAGCATGAAGAATCCTGATGCACTGATCAAAGAGGTTATGGCTTCGTCTGAGGATCATGCAATTCCTAAGGAGTTTCTGAAGGTATTGCCCCAGTCTTGATCATTTGCCGCGGGCAGAAAGCCCGCTCCCGTAGTGGAAGTGGAATTGGTATTCTTGTTCTCAGACATGCATCTCTCGGATCTCAACGGCAAAAAGATCTGTATCTTGGGCTTCGGCAAAGAAGGTCGGGCGACTTTGAATGTGCTCGAAAAACACGCACCGAAAGCGCAGGTGACGATCGCGGATGCCAAGATTCCGGCACTACCCACTACTCACTACCCACTACTCACTGGTCCTGAGTATCTGAAAAATCTCACCGCTTTTGATCTAGTCATCAAATCCCCGGGCATCCCCCCATCACCCGAAATCGACGCTGTGAAAAAGGCGGGAAAACTGACATCGGGCACGCAGTTGTTCTTCGATTCCATTGCCGACTCCGGCGCGACAGTCATCGGCATCACCGGATCGAAAGGCAAAAGTACGACGTCGACGCTTATCTTTGAACTCCTAAAAGCCGGCGGTAAAGATGTCTATTTGATCGGCAACATCGGCAAACCGGTGATCGAGTACGTGGATCTTGCGAAACCCGGCGTCCTGTTCGTCGAGGAGATGAGCAGCTATCAATTGATGGACCTGACGAAGAGTCCGCACATCGCCGTCGTCACGAGCTTCTTCCCGGAACACCTGGATTATCACGGCTCGCTTGAGGCCTACAAAGAAGCGAAGAAACACATCGCGCGATTCCAGACCGCTTCGGATTTTGTCTTCTACAACGCAAAATCTCCGGGCGCCGAAGAGATCGCATCGGAAGGCAAAGGACAGAAGATCGGATTTTCGGACGATGATGCCCCCGTGAAGATTGAAGAGACCAAACTGATCGGCCGGCATAACCTGAGCAACATCGCAGGTGCCTGCAAAGTCGCCGAGCACTTCAGTATCCCGAAAGCCGTGCAGCTCTCTGTGCTGAAAGAATTCCACGGACTCCCTCATCGTCTCCAATCACTCGGCATCAAAGACGATATCGAGTGGATCGATGATGCAATTTCCACGACTCCGGATTCCGCCATCGCAGCGCTGGATGCGCTCGGTGACCGCGTGAAGACGATCATTCTGGGCGGCCAAGATCGCGGGGTGCCGCTTGAGGAATTGGGGAAACGCATTGCTGCGTCGAAGATCGAGACCGTCATACTCTTCCCTGGAAGCGGACCAAGAATCAAAACTGCGATCGAAAACGCCGGCGCAAACGTCACATTTTTCGACGCATCGACAATGGAGCAAGCTGTCACCATCGCCAAGCGCGAGATAACCAGAAACCAGAAACTAGAAACCAATAAACCTCCTATCTGCCTGCTCTCCACCGCCTCCCCCAGCTATGGCATGTTTAAGAATTTTGAGGCGAAAGGCGAGCGATTCAGGGACTGTATTTTTGGATGAAATTATTGTATAATATACATAGATGCACAAATACCCAAAACTCCTCACACTTCTGGCGTGCATTGCGCTGGCCTATCTCCTGTTTCAATGGGGGCTCTTCAATTGGCTGGAAGTAGTCTTAAATGGTCATGGGTATGTGTCAGTAGCGCTTGGGGGACTGCTGTTCAGCACGGGATTCACGACGCCCTTCGCCATCGCCATCTTCATCGCCGCCGCGCCGGACGTGCACCCGTTGATTGCCGCGCCGCTCGCGGGAGTCGGTGCGCTGTTGTCGGATCTGATGCTGTTCAAATATGCGCGCCTGACGCTCTTCGATGAATTGCACCGTTTGCAACGCGTAGTCTGGATGCGGCGCCTAAGGCACGCGTTCCACCGCCTGACTGTCACGGAAAAAATCCGGATGTACGCACTGTGGGCAATGGCCGGTTTCGTGATTGCGTCCCCGCTCCCCGATGAATTGGGCGTCACACTCCTCAGCGGCGTGAAAGCCGTGCACACCAAGCCGTTCGCACTGCTCTGTTTTGCATTGAATACTGTCGGAATCTTTTTGATTTTGCTGGCGGCACATTGAGTTCACGCGCCGCTTCCCACCTTCACCTTCGCGGGACGGAGGACTTTTCCGCCGAGTTCATAGCCGTTTTCAAAGACTTCGATGACTTCGCCCTCGGTGCCGTCGCCGACAGTGAGGACTTCGTGCTTGGCGGTATCCGCCTGCTGACCAAGCACGTCCATTTTCTTCAGGCCCAAGTCGGACAACTCTTTCATCAACGACTGTTCGATCGCCACGACTCCCTTCACCCAATCGTCTTTCTTGAGTGCCTCGGGCAGATGCGTGAACGCGCGCTGAAATCCATCGACCACCGGCAACAAACGTTTGATCACGGACTCCGTCGCAAAGCGCCGCAATTCATCGCCATCGCGCTGCATGCGGGCCTTGGCGTTCTGCAAATCCGCCTGCGCGCGTCCGGCCACGTCCGTCAGACGGGTGACTTGCGACTGCAATTCGCTCACCTGAGATTCCAGTTCCGCTATGCGTACGGCATCGTCACTCGACGAATCGGCGGGGGGCGTATGATCATCCATTGGCAAGATCGTAGGCAAAACGCAGTGGTGCGGCAACCGGAAGCGCTGGTATTCTATGCGCATGCTTATCGCCACACTCGCCCTTTTTGCCGGACTCGCCATTCTGACCAAAGGTGCCGATTGGCTGGTCGACGGCGCTTCTTCGCTGGCCCGCCGATGGGGCATTTCCGAATTGGCGATCGGATTGACCATCGTCGCGTTCGGGACTTCCATCCCGGAATTGACGGTGAACTTATTCAGCGCATTTCAGGGTGCGACGGAAATCGCCATCGGTAACATTGTCGGAAGCAATATCGCCAACATCCTCCTGATTCTGGGCATTACCGCAATGATCGCGCCGCTGAAAGTGCAGAGCTCCACCGTTTGGAAAGAAATTCCGTTCTCGCTGCTGGCCGCGGTATTGATTCTCATCATGGCCAATGATTTTATCGTGGACGGTTACCCGGTCGCCGAACTCAGCCGTTCCGACGGCTTGGCGCTGATCGCTTTCTTCATCATCTTCCTGTGGTACATCTTCGGCATGCAGGGCGTGGACGCGCAGGAGACGGATGAACACGGGAAAGCAAATAAGACCGTGCCGGTTGCCCTGGGTTTCATCGTACTGGGATTGGCATTCCTGGTGGGAGGCGGTCGCATGGCGGTCTATGGCGCGGTGGAAATCGCCACGTTGCTCGGTGTCTCGCAGACCCTCATCGGTCTGACGATCGTGGCCGTGGGCACGTCGCTGCCGGAACTGGTGACGTCCGTGGTCGCCGCGCGCAAAGGCAAAGCCGATATCGCCGTAGGCAACATCGTCGGCAGCAACATCTTCAATATTTTCTGGATTCTGGGCATCAGCGCCGTCATTCTCCCGTTGCCGTTCCAGCCGGCGATGAATACCGACCTCATCATTGTGGTGCTGTCGACGCTCATTCTGTTCTATGCCGCGCACAACGGCGCCATCCATCGCCGCTTCCTGTTTTGGACGCAGCGGAAAGGACATAAATTGGAGAAGGTCGACGGCTTCGTCATGCTCCTGGGATACATCGCGTATCTTGCATTCCTCGTCTGGCGGGGCTGATACGGCTTCGCACTATTCACATCAGCCATGACTGACGAAAAATATCCGTGATAGCGGCGTAGCTACGCCGCTATCAGTTTCATAGCACAACAACATAACTGGTCTTCATAATGCGTAGCCGTATGATCGCTCTCAACCAAGACTCCGGCGGATCACACCCGCTTCCACCAAGTCCCGCTGCATCGCCGCTTTATCCGGCTCCCCCTCGCGCAAACGCTGATAGATGGTGGATGTCAGGTTGCGATGAATGAGGTGATGCGGCTTTTGCGGACCGAGTTCCAGCCCCAGAATCGATTCGATCAACGCCACGTCTTCCTGCACACACGCAAAGGTCGGGTCGGATGCGGCCAGCAGCTGCAGGTTTTCGCGATTCAGGTATTTGCCCGCATGCGTGAGATCCGCTCGCAAGGCCGGATAGAATTTCTCCACGGTATCCAGCATCCCCGCGTCCTTTGCGGCCTTCAATCCCCTGCCGGTGGATATCAATTCCGGCGGCACGCCGATGGAATAGAGAGCGCAGGTAAAGCCGATGGCGCGCGGGAGTTTTACCTCTCCGATGCCGCGGCTGTAGCCGAATAATCCAATGTGCTGCAGGCGTTCGCGGCGGCGCGGCACGTAGCTGGCCACGTCGTTAATAAGCGCCGCGATGGGTTCAATGGACGGGCGCCAGAGTGCGGAGAACAATCCGCAAACCTCGCGAATTCTCCCGGCATCCTCCGCGGACACTTCCAACGCTGTGCGCTTGGGCGCCTCCAGTTTGATCTGACGGAGCGCGGCATCGACTTGTTCTTTGGGATAGTCGTACCGGAACGCGGACTGAATGGAATACGTCCTCACACCTGCGTATTGCTCCAAGAACGCATCCAAATACAGCGGGTTCACGCTCCCGCGGAACGGCAAGCTGCCCGTGCCGATGACGGGGTGCACGGGGAAACCGAGTTCGCGTCCGACGGAGTTGACGGTACTGAGCGCATATTTCACCGCCAACACGGCAGGAACCAAACCGGCATTCATCGCTGGATCCGACCGCGCGAGGAAGAGGCGCTGGCCGTGCAGCGGCAGATCTTTCTTTTTCCCGTCCACCAGCGTCTGCCAGTACGGCCGCACGATGGACTCGATGTTCAGCAGGGATTCGACGTCTTCCACCAGCGGCGTCACATCGAAACGCTCCATCAAATCCCCTTCTTCCCCGCGCGTATGGTGGAACACGGCGCGATGGTAACCCGCAATGTCCGCAAAGGCTTTGCGCACTTGTATCGGTTGATCCGCAGACGTCGTGAGCGGCAAAAACATTTCCGTGACGGGCGGGTGCGCCAGACCGATGTCGCGCGCGAAGTCCGCAAGGCTCAAAATATTCATCATTGCGCGCGCCATGCGGTGCATTTTGTCGCCGTCGAATGCCGGGATGCGGTACGTCAGGTGCAGCCGCTCGCCCAGCGGGCGCTTTTGGAAATACGCTTCCGCCCGGCTGAAAATCTTTTCGCCCACGGCCTCGTCCACATACTTCCCTTCCCAGTCCCACATGTATTCGTCGATCGCCAGGTGGTCGAACAAGATCAGCATCTCCTCGATCTCATCCTGCGTGGACACAAACGCGTTCTCGCACCACCACGGCTTCCCCGCGTTATCGGGGTGCTGGGTGGCCATGGTAATGGGGGGCCAAATGGCGGACATGGATGAAGCGTAAAGGAAATGTTCGAAGAAACAAGAAACAGTGAAGAAACAAATATCAATTACCGAATATTCACATCATTGATCATTCGGATCTTGATGAATTGGACGCTTTTTTGCTTCTTGATCCATATTCGGTGCAATTTCTCTGCTACAGTGGCCGCTGTTGCCCATGCCCCGTACAAAAGTCTCCGTTTCGCGCAAAAAGACCGACTGTGACTGTGAACCAAGCAAGATTTCACGGTTCCGGCGTTGGATCGATGCATTGGCGATGCTTGCCGTCGTCATGACGGCAGCCGTTCTCTTGAAAGAAACGGGCATTTTCTCGCTGTCCGCATCGGTCAGCGGCGCCACCAGTCTGGTCTCCATCGCGCTGATCGGCGTCGTCGCCGCATCATCCACCTGTCTCGCGGTCGTGGGCGGATTGCTGCTGTCGATCTCTGCAAAGTGGACAGAACTGCATCAACCCGAAACACACTTCCAAAAACTCCGCCCGCTGCTGCTCTTTAATGCCGGGCGGCTCCTGGGGTACTTCGTGCTCGGCGGATTAATCGGACTTTTGGGCACGGCTTTGCTGCCATCTGTCACTGTCTCCGGATGGTTCACCGTGATATTGGCGATGGTGATGCTGCTGCTCGGCGTCAATATTCTGCAACTGGTCCCCAAACGCTACTGCACCATTCCCCTGCCGCGGTCGATGCGTACTGCGCTCGCGCGGCTGACGGAATCCGACAGCGTGACCGCACCGCTCCTCCTAGGCGCTCTCACGTTTTTCCTTCCCTGCGGCTTCACGCAGTCGATGCAACTCTTGGCGCTCGGTTCGGGAAGTTTCCTGGGCGGCGGATTGATCATGCTCGCGTTTGCGCTGGGCACACTCCCCGCTCTCCTCGGCATCAGCGTCATCAGCTCACTGGTGGAAGGCCGCTTCGCGCGCGCGTTCCTCACGTTCTCCGGCGTGACGGTATTGCTGCTGGGAATCTTCAACTTGCAGAGCGGATTGACCCTTGCGGGCATCGATGCCGGCGGCATGATGGAACGCACGTTCGCGACGTTCATCGGAGAGACTGACCGAACGCCCGCCAATCAAACCGGAGACCCGTACGTGACCATCACCCCCGACGGCCGCCAGATCATCACCGTCTATGTGTCCGACGATGGCTATTCGCCAAGCTCTTTCACGATCGCGAAGGCAAAAGAGACATGGGTCTACGCGATTGCCGAAAGGCCATTGGCCGGTTGCGCCAACTTCCTCGTCGCACCGTCCTTCAACATTTCTCAACCCATCAACCAAGGCGCCAACTGGTTGGGACCGATCACCAATCCGGAGCATGATTTTCTGCTGACGTGTTCCATGGGCAGGCTGCGAGCGGAAGTCACGGTGAAGTGAATATTCGCTTTGATACGGCTTCGCGATGAAGTAGAACGCACGTGCACTGATGATATTAGAATATGTCGGCGTAGCGATATCGCTACGCCGCTATAGGCAAAGGATTTTATAAATCTTGTTTCCAGAATCTCGCGAAGCCGCATGACATGCCATGTGAAGGGATTTTGACTGCAAGAAAAAGTATGTCACTTCGGCATACCTAAAAATTTCGCGTCGGGCAGTCACGAATCCGCAATCCTCAGACTTCGCATGCCTAAACGGCTTGCGACCCACAAAAGTCCATTAGCCTAGCGCCACTTTACTTTTTCCTTCAACTTCCATGAAAGAAAATATATCTTTAGTCGAGGAACAAATGGATTGGGTCGATGACGGCGTCGCGCAAGCCCATGACGATGTCGAAGCAGTGCAGCAAGGCAAACAGAACGATGTCCGATCACAAGTGGCACAACTATTGCGCCTGAGGAATTTAGCGCGGGTCACACATTCAAGTT
This sequence comes from uncultured Candidatus Peribacteria bacterium, assembly GCA_964403335.1. Lineage (GTDB taxonomy): Bacteria > Patescibacteriota > Gracilibacteria > Peribacterales > Peribacteraceae > CAZYAK01. The sequence goes on along the minus strand of CAYOFI010000017.1, from coordinate 26,450 downwards.
TTGATGTGGCGAACTACCGCTTTGCGTACAAAGACGCTGATGATGCCGTAAAAGCAGAAGTGGATAGAATGAAGTGATATCGGTAAGCCGTTTCTGCCCTTCTGCGCACGCTAAGGGTTAGGACGGCTTTTTTATTGCACCACGCACGGCACCTCCGGATCGGCGATGCAGTTTTCCGTCGGCGGCTTCCCCTTCCACGGACACGTCTGGGAGTACCTGCATGCATCGTCGGACATATCCTTCCATTGATCTTCCCAAGCCGTATCGCTCGCGCCGTAGCTGAAGAGGATTTTGTCGCCGTCTTGGAAGTCGTACTCGGGGTTGAGCTCCTGGAGCGTGCCGTTCACGATCATGCTCCAATGGAATTTGCCGTTGTTGCAGAGCTCCGGCTTCACCCCAAAATCACTCACCCATCCCGCATCCAGTTTGGCAAACTGCGTCTGGTCGATGGTGATGCACTCCGCAGTCGCAGGGACGCCAATGGACCCCAAGAATTCCCCCACCGTCAGCCCGGGCTTGTGCCGGTGCATCACGTGGCCGTTGCCGTCATGCAAATGCAGATATTTTTTGAGACCTTCCGTGGGGTGGGAATTCGGATCGGTGGAAATGCCGGACATGTATTGATCGCCGGAAAAATCCAAGTGCGTGCCGTTCACCCATATCGCGAAGTCCGCATGGGTGTGGTTGGGGTCCGGGTTTTGGGCGACCTTCGTCGCTTGGTAGAAAAAGAATCCTGCAAGTGCGAGTCCGAGGATGCCGATGGAGAGGAGAACGGATGAGCGTTTCACGTGCATAGTGTATCAGTCATTGCTACGCTGTCCCGTATATGAAAGCCGTTTTTGCCCGTTGGACTCTTCTCGCTTCGCTCGTTTTTGTTTTCCTGTATTTCGGCATCGATAAATTCGTGCATCCCATTCTGTGGGTCGGCTTCCTGCCGCTGTGGATGAACGGACTCATGGGGATTGAAAACGACGCGTGGATCATCATCATCGGCGTCATAGAAGTGCTGCTGGCGCTCCTGCTGATCATCCCCGTCCCGATCATCCGCAAAATCGGCGTCGTGCTCATCGCTCTGCACTTGCTGGGAATCATTTGGCAAGTGGGCTGGAACGATGTGGCCGTGCGCGATATCGGATTGATGCTGAGTGCGGTGGCGTTGTTTTTCTTGATACCGGCAAAGAAATCGACTCTGTAATCCTTTCGTATATACGAGGTATTTAGGGCTAAAATAAGCCAAAATACCGCTGCTTTTTCCTGTCTGCCGTGGTATACTGCAATGATGGTACACACGCCTTCCTCTACTCCGGAGCACCCCGAACATCAACCGCCTGCTCCATCGCTCCTGCAAAGAATTGCGGGAGGCACACGTGCCGCTCTCACGGCGATCTGGCATGGGATTCCCTTGGAACTACTCACATTGGTGAGCCCCGCCAAAAAAGAGGAGGTCCTGAATGAGTTTCGCAAAAGAACCTCAGGGAAAAACATTAAGCAGCGCGTCGCCGTCATGCTGGAATTGCTTGATACGCACTTCCCTCAATTGGAACGACAAAGCATTCCATGGATGAAAGTACGCGCGTACTTCTTCAATGAAATAGGGCTCTGGGGGAAATTTGGGTGACCCATACGGCCCCGCAATCGATCTGCGCTTGCCCGGAATCATTTTGTGACTTCGCACACATCCGCGTTTCATGCCGTCCGATCCTTGCTTTTTGCGTAAAAAAGTTTTTCATATGTGCATGGTCAATACTCCATCAAACGACCCTCCCGAGAAGCCGGATTGGCTTATGCAGGCTCTTAATCCTATCGCCGATGCCATGGAATGGGTCGGCAGAGCGCTGTACGCGCTCTTCCAAACGCGTATCCCGCAGGATTTGCAGAAAAAAGGCCTGACACGGGAAAAATTCGAGGATTTTTACACGCGATTCTTTGAACGTGTGCGTGGCCACAAATCCATATCCGTTCGGAATGCCAAGAACTTCGAAGCGATGCTCATGGCGGACGGGTGGGGCGCGGCAATCGAGCGCAAATCACACGTCTTTGAAGACCTGCTCGGCGAATTCGGCTGGCAAGACGACGCCGACATCCGGGCATTTCTGCGGGACATTTTCCTGGATCCCGGGCTGGCGTGAACAACGATCAATACAGCCTGCCTCCCAGCGGCACGTCACGCTCCGGGCGCAGGAGAACCGTGTTGCCGTCGGCATCCGGCACGCCCAACGTGAGCACTTCCGATTGATGCTTCCCGATCTGCCGCGGCGGAAAATTCACCACGCCAAGCACGAGTGACCCTGCAATCTCCGTCCCGTAATTCGGCGAGAGACGTGCGAGTGACTTTTTTGTCCCGATCTCCGGTCCGAAATCGATCTGCAAAATGTGCGTGGAGTATTTCCCCTCCGGAAACGGTTCGACACTCAGCACTTTGCCGACGCGGATATCCAGTTTTTCAAAGTCTTCAACAGTGGCCATAGGCCGGGATGCTAGCAGCGTCGTCATGTCTGTGTCATCGGACATCCGCCTCTGTTTGCCCGATGGGAATATAGCGCAGACGATCATTCAGTGACCGAGCCATACCCAATCCGATTCCGCCGCGACTCCACAATGCCGGCTGCCTGATGATGGCATCCGTGTAATTGACATCAATGACAGGCGGCTTCTTCAAGCCGAAATAATCAGAAAAATACAACGCTCCGATGGGCACGCACTTGGTGACCATTTCGCCTGACGCAAGCACGGCGGTCATGTCGTCGATGACAAATCCGAGTTCCGTGATTTTTTTGCGCACATCGGCTAATACAGGATCCAAGCACGGGAACAAAACGGACGGGGCGCCGGGGATGACAATGACATTTCTGCCGACCGACGCCTGTATTTTGGCAATCGCCTCCGCAAGCACGCGTTCCTTCCCCGCATATCCGGGCGCGCAGACCTTCTTCCAAGCCTCCGCATCCATCTGCAGCAATACCACCGCCACTTCATTGCGCGTATCGAGAGCAATCGCGCGGTCGGCCATTTTCTGTAACAGAGCGCCTTCCTCTTCCACATTGTCTTCCTGCAACCCATCGCCCGGATGCACGATCAAATGCACGCGGTCGAGGTGCGGACGCGGTGTGTTTGGTGTTGATCTGGAGAGGAAGCTGAAGAGCCCCATAGGGCTATTATAGCGTAAATCAGCCATCTTTGCATGCACGGAGCACGCATTGTGTACTTGGGTACACGAGCAAAATTGACTTCATAACCGTCGTTTGCTGCTGCATACTTAGGGGGCGTTCGTATATGCCACTGTAGCTCAGTTGCCCAGGCTCGGACCGCGAGCCGAAAAAATACAGAGCTCGGTTGCTGATCTTTTCCTCACCTGCATTCGTATATGCCACTGTAGCTCAGTTGGTAGAGCACGGGACTCATAAGCCCGGGGTCGCCGGTTCAATCCCGGCCGGTGGCACCATTCGTCGCTTCACTTCTCATGGCAAGCCATGAGCCCGGTTCGGCTTGTCCTGAGCGCAAAACCCTCTCGCGACACACGGATACTCACACCCCCTCGGCCAGTTGTGCCTCGCGTGCCTGCACCGCCAGTTCGCGCTCCCAGAGTTCCGTGGCAATTTCCTGAGCATCCGGTTGCTCTACGTTCTCCAAATCCACCTGCAGAGCCACGTTGATGAGCGCTTCAGAAGCCAACAGGACGGATATCCCATCGGGAGAAAGAGGATTTTGCCGCAGATCCAAGCGATGCAAAGTACTGAACAGTGAATTTGCTGCCAGGGACACAGCCGTATCATCGTCGATACCGCAATCCGTGAGAATGAGTTCCCGCAAGGCGGGTGGCAAATTGGGGACGCGGAGCAACCCGATCGCCAAATTTTCGTCTATCCGGTTGCCGCTCAGCGTCAACGTACGCAACCCCGTCAACGTCCGGGAACTCAGCAACGACCCGATGCCCGCGAAACCCAACTGTGTATCGGCAAGATGCAAACCGGACACATTGCCCATGTGCGGCGACCCGGCCACCGCCCTGGCGGCCTCCGTTCCCCAGGGACCAATAAGTCGGAGGATTTGGATACGCGTCAGAATTTCCTGCTGGAACGCGGCCACGGTTTTTTCCGTCACCCCCTCGCGCGGCAGAAGTACCGTCAACGCATCCACGGTCGGAGCCTGGCTCAAGATATTCGGAGCCTCATGCGTGAACACTTCACCTGACAACACCAAGCCAGCCGGCACTCCACGATCCCAACTCACGCTCTGCACCTTGTTCCGATCAAGCGGCTGCAGCCACGTGTGTTCGTAGGTTGCCAGTAACCGCTCAATACGTTTTGCGTTCAATTCAGCCCAACTGTTTGCGAAGCGCAGTTCGGGCGCTTGTTTGGCTTGCAGTCCTAGTTGCATCGCAGCGCTCTCTGCAAGCTGGCAATTAATCAGCTCCGCGCGCGCCTGATCACTATCCAACTCCGATTCCTGCAACAGATGTGCCAAGCGCAAACGCAGTTCATCGCTTTTGGGATCCAGAACAATTTTCTGAAGAAGGACCTCAGCGTCCGGATCAGAGTAGTACTCTACGTTTCCAGCTTTACGCGGCGTCTCGGACATACAAAAAAGAGGAATGAATGGGGAAGATGCTATGCCGTTCATTCACATCCGCTCAATGGTGAATGGCCCTCAGAAGTTCATTATGGAGCGACAACCATTTGTCACGTCCCCCTGCACACACGCCAGTGCACAGATGTGCACGACCGGAAAATCCTCCATCAAAATCCTTGATTTTTGGCATTCATGAGACAGAATGCCCGGCCATGCGCGCCCAGCGTCACTTTGCCGAATGCCGGCAGGAATTGGTGGATACGGTTCATCCGGATCTGTTTGACCGGGATAAGCTGCAGGCCGCGTTGCGGGCCATGGTGGTGCAGACACGAAATACGCCCGTCCTCTACGACAACTATACGATTCCCATGCAGCTGTTTTTGGAAAGGATGTGGAATGACGGCACGGCGCGTGCCCCTCGGCAACATCAGACAATCGTGCATCCGGATTGGCTGTGGCGGGAACACGTCAACGGAAGGCTGATGGATATCGCATCGGAAAGTCTTTTGGAAAGCCGGTCCCCGGACGACACATGGCACTCCGCACTCCGAGAGTGGCAAAGTGCGTTCCAAATGCGCCTGCAGAATGTGCTGGACATGCATCCCGATACGCTCGTCGTCACGGGCGCGCGTGAGCAAGAATCGCATACCGTGTGCCATGCCCCGGAAAACGCGGTGCAGTCATGGGAGGTGGAAGAAGGCACGGAAGTGGGATACCTGACGCCGCAGTATTTTGCTCTGGCGTTGCACAGGTTTGGCGGATTGTCACCGCAAGACAGCCTGCGGATCCACGGGGCGGAATATGAGCATTGCCCCACGCAGTTCGCGCATCAAATTCTCCTGGCAAAAACACTGGGCGTCTATATCCCGTTTCCGAAGACTGAACACGAGAACGCGGCGCAAGAACTGGTGTTACTGGCTCTGGACTGCACGCGCGCAACCTTCAACAGCAAGATCAGGCTGGGACTGATGTTCGATTGCCAAGCACATTTTGTGCGCCACGATTCGGCGGATGATCCGGATTTGGAAGATCGTCATACGCTCGTTTTCCCCGGAAATGCCGAAGCGATCCAGAACGGCGTGCACCAAAATCTTTTGTATGCCTGAACGTCCTTCGACAAGCTCGGGACGACAACGTAGTCTAGCGGCTATGAAACCGATTCTGTTGTGTTTACACGGCTGGGGCGGCTCCAAAGAGTCGTTCACGGAACTGCGTGCCGCGTTGCAGAATGACAACATCACAGTGTTGACGCCTGACCTCCCCGGCTTTGGCGCGGAGCCCGATCCCCCGCGGGCATGGTCGATCGATGATTATGCGGATTGGGTGACGCAGTGGATGCAGAAAAACATCGCACCTGATCGCAACATCTATCTTCTTGGCCACTCTCATGGAGGACGTATTGCACTCACTTTGGCTTCTCGATTAACGAAAAAACCAGAAACCAGAAACCAGAAACCAATAAACCATTTATTTCTGTGCGCCCCCGCCGGCATCCGCCACCCACGGCACTTCAAACGCATCATCGGATTGACGCTCGCCAAATCCGGCAAATTCTTTTTGTCGATTCCCGGACTGAACCGTCTTGAGCCACTCGGCAAAAAGCTGCTCTACAAACTCGTGCGCGTGCATGACTACGAAAAAGCGAATCCTGTGATGCGCGAGACGATGATTAAAGTCTCCGCGGAAGATCTGCGCCCGATGCTCAAGTCTATCAATGTACCGACGGATCTGTTCTGGGGAACGGAGGACGGGATGACGCCGATCGGTGACGCGTACATCATGGAAAAAGAGATCGCCGGCAGCCGCCTGCATGTGTACCCAGGCATCCGGCATGGCGTGCACCGGGATAAGGCGAAAGAAATTGCGGAGGTGATACGAGAGAAAATTCTTCGATAAGGATCTGTAAAGAAATCTAGGAAATCGAAGAAATCGAGGACTTCGAGGAGGTCACATTTTTCTCGTCGATTTCTTCGATTTCCTCGAACTCTTCGATTTCTTTCCTACGCTCTAGACGGCATTTTTCTGCTACTATTTCTCCATCGTTTTCCCGCTGACCCTGACCGGCCTGGTACTGGTGGCCAGCCTCTCTCCCCTGCTGACATTTGCCAAGCTCTGGCAAGTGAAGGAATGGCGGTGGGACCGGCTGCGTGAACACATGCAACGCGAGGGGTGGGGCAGCTTGTTCGGGAATATCCGGCCGGTGGTGCTGGCGCTGTACATTGTCGCGGCGTTTTTTGCGGGGCATGCGATGGATCAATTGATTTTCACGGCAGTACTGATCCTGACCGCACTGACGGCTGCGCAAATTGTTTTACGCAAACAGAAGATGCCGGTGTGGACGCAGAAGGCCAAACTGCTCTGCATTTGCGCGCTGGCCATCACCGGGCTCATAGCGATCCTCTGCGTCATCCTCCCCGCATCCATCCTGCTGCCGTTCTTCCCCGTCTTCCAGCCACTCGCATTAATGGCGGCGTGGTTCATTTTCCGTCCGATTGATGTCTCTTTAAAATCCCGCATCCTCACCGAAGCCAAAACCGTCCGCGAGCGCTACCCGCATCTCACCGTCATCGGCATTACGGGAAGCGTGGGGAAGACCACGACGAAAGAATTGCTCGGACATCTGTTGCAGCCGCTCGATCCCCTTGTCACTCCCGCACACGTAAATACGGAATTAGGCGTCGCGCAGTGGATGACGCGCGAGCTGCCCGCCTACGCAGCCGTGCATCCCGACGGCGGCGTGCTCGTAGTGGAGATGGGCGCGTACAGCAAAGGAGAAATCGCACTGATGAGCACGTACGTCCGGCAAACCATCGGCATCGTGACCGCGATCGGCACGCAGCACTTGGCGCTCTTTGGATCCCAAGAAGCTCTGCTGGAAGCCAAGTCCGAAATCATCACGGCGTTACCTGCGACAGGACACGCGTTCTTGAATGGCGATAATGAGTTGTGTGCGAGCATCAAAAAGAAGAGTCCGTGCCCCACGACACTCGTGGGCACAAACGATGCGGTCGATGTTCGAACGCAGGATGCGAAAGAGACGAAGGATGGACTGACGTTCTCGGTCGATGGCACGCGCTATTCGGTCCCCCTCCATGGCCTCCACAACATCAGCAATGTGCTGCTGGCGATCGCCGTCGCCAAAAAGCTGGGCATGACGCCCGACGTGATCGCCGAGCGCCTGCAGACATTCACGCCGCCTGCGCGGACTTTCAGCGTGCGCGAGGAAAAAGGCGTACTGCTGCTTGATGACACGTACAACGGATCAGCCTCGAGTTTTGCAGCGGCTTTTGCATGGGCCAAAGCGCAGGCAGGGTCGCCCAAGGTACTGCTCACCAGCGGATTGATCGAACTCGGACGCGCGCAAAAACGCACGGAAAAAGAATTAGGGTTACAGGCCAACGACGTATTTGACCGGGTGATTTTCACCCAAGAAAAAGCGATCGGATCTTTTGGCCGCGGCTATACAAAGCCGATCGAAGTCCTCGGCCGCTCCACGGCTCCCGTCACAACAGGATCCCTCCTCGCCTGTGTCGGACGCATGCCGCCGTCCGCAATCTCCCGACTTCTCCCGCGCGACTGATGCCCTACTTCCCCATTCATCATACGTTCGCGCCGCTGGCGGATTTTCGCTTCGTGCGGCAATCGATGGGGCTGCTCGTCCGCCCCTGGCGCTACCGCAAAGGCCCCGCCATCGAGGCGCTGCGCGGCGAGCTGCAACGGGCATTCGGCTGTGATGCGGTCCTGTTTTCTTCGGGCCGCGAATCGCTGTTGGCCTTGCTGCGTGCGCTGAACATCGGGGACGGCGATGAAGTGATCGTGCAGGCCTATACGTGCATTGTGGTCCCCAATGCGATTGCGGCTGCGGGAGCGAAGACGATCTATGCGGACATTGAAAAAGAGACTCTCAGTCTCGATCCTCATGCAGTCGAAAAGTTGATCACACCGCGCACCAAAGCCATCATCTGCCAGCACACCTTCGGCATTCCCGCTCCCCTTTCCGAACTGCGCGAACTCTGCGACAAGCATAATCTCCCGCTGATCGAAGACTGCGCACACGTGATGCCCGATGACAAAGGCCCGCTGGGTGTCGGACGGACTGGTGACTATGTGCTCTTCAGTTTTGGACGCGACAAAGCGATTTCCGGCGTGACGGGTGGCGCGCTGCTCAGCCGCAACACAGCCGTGACGACGAAACTCCGCGAGATCGAGCAACATGCCAAACCCATGCGCCTGAGCGTGATTGCACGCTTATTGTGCTATGCGCCGATGTATGTGAAAGCGCGATGGATGTACGCGACAGGAATCGGAAAGCTCTATCTCGCCATGGTCGGACGCGCGGGATTGCTTCTGCCGATCGTCACCAAAGAGGAAAAAGCCGGCAAGCAATCCACAACATTGCATCAATTCCCCAACCCCTGCGCGGCTCTCGCTCTCGCACAATGGAAACATGTATCGAAGCTGAACGGCAAACGCCGCCGCATCGCCGATATCTTCCTGAAAGAAGGCCGCAAGAACGGCTGGCCGATTGTGGAAGGGGCGTGTGCGGGTTTGCCACTCCAAAAACTCCCGCTCTTCGTGCCGAATGCCGATGCGATCCGATCGGCGCTCAAGCGAAAGAATATTCACCTGAACGACGGCTGGACGGGCTGCGTGGTGTGTCCGGATTCCGTTGATGTCACAGCCGCGGGCTACGTCACCGGCTCCGACCCCCACGCCGAACAAGCCTGTATGCAGATCCTTAGTCTCCCCACGCACCCCACGATGACCGCCCGCCAAGCCCGCGCCCTCATCCGCATCCTCAATCCCCTCCTTCGCCCCTCCGCATGACCGCACACGTGACATCAGCCATCGACCCGCAGGCATGGGACGCGTTCCTGACCGCGCAGCGCTACGCCCCGTTTTTGCAGAGCTGGACGATGGGCGATGTCTACAAGGCGATCCATCAAGAACCCGTGCGTCTGGTCGCCACGGAAGGATCAACCGTCACCGGCATTGCCTTCGGTCACGTCGTCCGCGCACGCCGCGGCACACACCTCTCCGTCCCCTACGGCCCCATTGCGAACACCGATGATGCTGCGCGGGCTCTCGTCGCCGCTTTATGCGACGCCGCACGTGCACACGGATGTTCCTTTGTCCGTATGAGTCCATTCCGTCCCGCGACATCCCCGTTGCCGCTGCCACCGAATACAAAATTTCTCGCCTCGCCGCTGCATCTTCTGGCCGAGCATCTCTGGTATTTACCTCTGCAAAACTCTGATCCCTGGCAACACTCCCTTCCCCCCGCGGGGGAAGGGCTGGGGATGGGGGCAGGCGGCTCAAAGCCCCGCACCGAAGAAGAAATCTTCAAGAATCTCCGCTCCACACAGCGCAACTTGATCCGTCGCGCCCAAAAAGAAGGCGTCACCATCACCGCCTCGGACGATCCCGTTCGCGACCTCCCCCACTTCTTCACCCTCCACGACGAGACGCGCAAACGCCACGGCTTCACGCCGTACACCAATTCTTTCTTTCGCGCGCAGGTGGAGCAGTTCGCGCCCAAAAAACAGGCGATCTTGTACATGGCCCATTACCAAGGCGAAGTCATCGCCAGTTCCATCCACATGCACTTTGGCAAAGAGACCAGCTACCACCACGGCGCCAGCACGCATCGTTACTCCAAAATCCCCGCCAGTTACCTGCTCCAATGGACCGCCATTTGCGATGCGCTCAAGCGCGGCGATAACGTCTACAACTTCTGGGGCATCGCCCCACAGCGAGCTGAGGAAAAATCAGAGACCAAAAGCCAAAAGCCAGGTAAGCATCCTTTTGCAGGAGTGACATTATTCAAGACAGGTTTTGGCGGATCGCTGTTGGAATTGCAACATTGCATCGATCTTCCTCTTTCCTCTCGTTACTACGTCACGCGTGCATTCGAGCACATCCGGAAATGGAAACGTGGCTTCTAGGCAAACTTGGCTTCTGATCTCTGGCTTCTGGTTTTTCTGAGTTATACTCAGCCCATGCACGAACGCCCACCCCTCACCGACTCCGAAGCCTTGCAGCAAATTTTGGTCCATCTGGAACGCATGGATAAGCGCGACCGCATGCGCACCTGGGGCGGACTCGTCCGCACCATGATCGCCATTGTTCCCGTGATCCTCTTCGTCTTAGCCTCGTGGTACGCGTACTACAACATCGACGCGATCATCAAAAAGATCAGCGAAGAATCCGCAAAATCCGCCGCGAAATACACCCAACAACAATCCGCGGATTTTCTGGAACAAATGAAGGGATACCTGCGCTGATGAATGAATTGTTGTACGGACGTGCGATGCGCATGTCCCGGCACAACAAAAAACCGGAGCGCATGGCCCCGGTTTTCCGATAGAAGAAGGGATGGTAAATCTATTTGAGCGCCTCCACGACCTCGTCGGTCGGCACGCTGCCGGTTAAAGTGACGCCCGGGAGCTGCAGGAATTGTGCACGAGTGAAGGGAGCCTTCGGGCCGTCGGCCAGGCCGAAGAGATAACCGTTCTCCTTTGCCGCCTCCATCACGCGGTCATTCACGCCGCCGAGCGGATATGCGATGGCAAATACGGTCTTGTGCGTCATGTTTTGCAGCAAGACGCGGCTCTGGGCGAGCTCCAGCTTCAGCTGCGCGGATGTCAGCGTGCGCAGGTCATCCCCCGTGTGGGCTGCGGATTGTACGTCAAATCCGTTGGCGAGGATGGTGAGGAGTTGTTTTTCCGTGATGCCGCTCACACCCAAGTGCTTCGATTCGATGAAGAGCGTCGCCCGCACGCCAGCGCCGTACAACATGTTCGTGACTTCGCGGATATTTTGCGGCGTCAAACCGGAAACGGTGACGACGACATTCCCCGGCTGCAAACGCTGATCCCGCTTCTCCTGGACCAAAAGCACGTCATAGAAATCCCGCAGCGTCATGAATTTTTTTCCGGCCTTCTTCAGCGCAGCCGTCTGCACTTTCATCGCCTCCACCATGCCGGGCTGATCGGCCACGTAGTGCAGGATGGGCAAATCGAACGTGTTCTGGCGCGTGATGAACGCGGGGCGGAACGGGGCGAGGAATTGCATCGACACAAACGCCTCCTTGCCCGCGTACGGCACGCGCGCCCAGCCGTCGCTGACGGAGAGCGGCTTCAAGAACGCCTGTCCGGGAATCTCGCCCAGCTTTTCGCTGCGCGTGTCCGGCGCCTGGCGCACGTTCACGAATCCGAAGTTCACGTAGTACAGGTTGTCGTACGCTTTCTCCGCGTTCGCGCGGTCTTCATCCGACGTCACGCGGGCGATGTATTTGGCGGAGACAAAGCCCGTCTTCCCGTCGGCCATCTGGATTTTGGCCCAGTTGGCGTTCACGAACTCCGCCAGCTCCACGGTCTCGCCGTTGTTCAATCTGCCGACGCTCGCCGCATTCGGGCGGGCCTCCGCACGGACATTCAAGAATTCATTCACCACTTTCCACATGTTGCCCGATACATCCGGCACGGTGCGGATGGCATCGTAACTCTGCTTCAGGGCAGGATCGATGGCCGGATAGGACGGGACCGATCCTTGCGATCCTCCATCCGGACGCAAATCCGGGTTCGACGCCGTCGCCCCTTCTCCTCCCGTCGCGGGGATGGACGATGACGATGCCCCCGCATTGGCCAACTGTTCGATATCGTCGGCCGTGAACGTCGTGTCATCCATCGTCTCGGGACTGTTGGGCCCCTTCACGCCGCCGCAGCCGGCGAACAGAATGCCGAACGCGGCAATCAGCGAGAACGCCACGAACGGACCGGGAATACCGCGGCGTTTTCGACGTGGCTTGGTGCGGTCCAATCGGGAGCGGGACCGCGTGCGGGCGGATGTGCGCTGTCGCATACGAGAGAAGGGAAAAAAGGGACGAGGGAAATTACATGCGCTCCGGCAGGCGGAGCGTGAGGAGTTCGGCGCCCGTGCGGAGCACGGACGCGGCAAGGTTGACGAGGGCAAGACGAAAGGACCGGACGGGTTCTTCGGCCTGCATGATGGGTGACACGGTATAAAACGCGTTGAAGTCCTGGCAGAGTTGATACAAGAAATTCGCGAGCTTGTGCGGCATATGCGTGGTGCGCGCTTGCGTGAGTGCGTCGGGAAATTGCAGCAATGTTTTCAGCAACTGACGCTCGGCATCGCCGATCTCGCCGATGTTTTCCGGGAACGCGACGGTCTCTTTTTTTTGCTTGGGGGCCTTCGCCTTGCGAAGGACGGACTTCGCGCGCGCGTGCGTGTACTGCAGATACGGCGCGCTATTGCCTTCGAAACTGAGCATTTTGTTCCAGTCGAACACCAAATCCATCTTCCGGTTCTGACTGAGGATGCCGTAGACGAGCGCCCCCGTGCCCATCATCTCCGCCAAATCTTTCGAGTCATCGGTCTGGATCGCATCGCCGCGCTCCGTGATGATATTGTCGGCGCGGGACACGGCTTCGTCCAAGACTTCCTGCAGACGCAAAATGTTTCCTTTGCGCGTGCTCATCGACGCATCTGCGAAGCGCATGCGGCCGAAAAGCACGTTTTCGAAGTGCGGCAGTTCCCAACCGAGCATCTTGCAGGTTTCCTCCAGTTGCTCGAAGTGCAATTTCTGCGCGACATCCGTAAAAATCAAAATCGACTTTGGATGGTATGTATCAATCCGGTAGCGCATTTGCGTTAAATCGCGCGTGGAGTAGAGCGTCGCTCCGTCGCTCTTCACAATCAGATACGGCGGGTATTTTTCACCCGGGAACTGCACAATCAACGCGCCGCGTTCGCCCTCCGTGAAAACGCCTTTCTTTTTCCCCTCGCCGATCACGGCATCCATTTTGTCTTCATAAAAGCTCTCACTCAAATCCAGATCGAAACGCACATGTAAACGTTCGTAGACACTCTGCAGTGATGCCTTGGTCACGGTGATCACATCGGTCCAGAATCCGCGAAGGGCCTTGTCCCCTTCTTCCAGTTTCCGGAATTTCGCCCGCGCCTCTTCCTCCAGTGACGCATCTTTTTCTGCCTCCGTGTGGAAGCGGACGTATAAATCGAGCAGATCATCCAGCGTGCAATCTTCGGCCTTCTTCGTCCCCCACTTTTCCATTGCGACCGCCAACTTCCCGAACTGCGTGCCCCAGTCCCCCATGTAGTTCCACCGAATGACCGCACTCCCTTCGTGTTCATACAAGTTCGAGACGGCCTGACCGATCACGGTACTGAGAATGTGATGGATCCCAAGAGGCTTGGCGATGTTCGGCTGGGAGTACTCGACGATGACCGGATCTTCCTTTGCTCTCTTTTTTGCGGGCTTCACTGATTTGGAGGCCTCCGTCACGGCGGCAATGAGAGCTTCTGATGTCAGCCACAAGTTCACATACCCCGCACCGGCCACTTCGGCCCTGGTCACGTCCGCGTGTTCCTGGAGGCCCTTGGCCAAGGCCTCCGCCACGTCGCGCGGCTTCTTCTGGAGCTGCTTGGCGACCCGCAAAGCCACATTCGTGGACAGATCGCCGTGCGCGACCTCCCGCGGAAATTCCCACCCCACATCGGCCTTCGGGAGGGAGAATTCCGTCTCGAGGAGTTTTTGGGCCTGTGTGGACAGCGAAGAAAACATGCCGGGAGGAACGGCCCCTTGAGTACTTTTGCTACTCAGGAGAATGGGCAGAATGTAGCACGTGAGCAGGGGGACACGAGCTGAAATACAAATTTGCTCTTGCATACAGAATTTCGTCGTTTCATGAACACAATTTGTACGCAGAACTTCCCGGCCAAACGATCATTCACAAATTTACATAAATATGATATAATACTGAAAGCCCATGAACTCTGTTCACTCCCCTCCCATAGCCGGCAAACGAGCTGTGTCCGTCGCACTTTTGGCGGTGTTAGTCTCCTCATGCAGCCTGTTTGGAGGAGGATCGAACACCGTGGAGGACTCCACGTTGACGGTGACGAGTGCGCGCTACGCCATCACGTTCGGCGACATCATCCGCGGCCCGCACCGCCTTCTCAACCGGCCGACATCGTCGTTGGGGGTATTTGCCGGACTGTTTCTGGCGGCAGGCAGCTTCGTGGAAACACAGAGCGCGCTCCAAGGCGTAACCGCGCAGGCGGCATACCATGCGCAACCCGGCGACCAGCAATTGGAAGATACGTTCGGATTGCTGCAGGAATTCGGCACCGTGCTCCAGGTGGATATTCCGGATTTGCTCAACCGCAGCGATAACCGCACGGACACGCTCAATCAGTACCTCATAGGTTTGACGAATATCACGGAACGCAGCACGCGCCGGGCGGAGGAAATGCGCCAAGCGCTGGATGCCTTGCAAGATACCGAGCGAACGCAACGCAGGACGGCGTCCGATTTGGACCGCGCCATCCGCAATGCGCTCTCCGACAAAGACTATGTCACGGCCGGCGAGAAGCAGCCGGAACTGGCCAAAGCCCAGGGCGTGCTTGCCGAAACGGAATCCACCATCGCGCAGCAAGAAGTGATTATCGAATCATTCGAAGAGCTGCTGGATGTTGCCGAGCGACAAAAAAACGTCCTCGAGCAGAACCGGGAGGTGATCATTGCGGGGCTGACGGTCGTGGATCTGCCGGGTGCGGAAAGCCTCGGGATTCTGGAGAATGCTAATAGCCGCAGACGCAGCGGCCTGGGTCTGTAAAGACGCCCCGCTAGGACGTCTCCGGTGACGGCCTAGCAGACACTATGGCATGGCATCTCTACGAGGGGCGTTAATCTTGGCTTAGGGAAGAGAAAAGATAGACGTTCCCGGGCTTGTTTGAGGGCCTGTTTTTTGGTATAATAGAGAGATTCTTCCCTGTGTGACCACACCCACCCCTTCCACTCCCGGGCCAGGCCGCAGCAAAGCGCAAAACCCGCTTCTGTATGCGATTGATGATTTGCTGGGTCTGCACAAATCCGTGGAGATCGCGCTCTCCACCGCGCAGGACGGAAAAACCGAAGTCCTGACGCAAGCCGACCGCGGCGCCATCAAATTGTACGAGGAAGGCCTGCAAAAAATCCTCGACCTCATCGCGCCGTCGGGCATGGAGGTCAAACACAACGAAATCATTTTGAATGACCAGTACGCCCGCACGTTTTACGCCTATAACTGGCCCAACTACATCTATCCCAACTGGGCGTCGCAGCTGGTGAACTTCGATGCGCAAATGGATATCGCGCAGTTCATCTATCCGGCGTCGAACGCGGCCATCATGAAGATGCTCCGCAAGAAAGTCGCGGAGTTGCGGTCCAGCATCCGCATGTTGGAACAACGCGGCATCGTGCGCGATCCGGGGCTGGAAGCCGCGTTGCAAGACGCCGAAGAGTTGCGCGATTTGTTGGCCCGCGGCCGCGAGAAGCTGTTCCAATTCGGCATGTATATCACGCTGTATGCGGAAGACGAAGAGCGGCTGAAGAAAATGCAGACGGATATCGAATCGCTTTTGGGCGGCAAACTCGTGCTTACCAAGCCCGCCTTCTTCCAGATGGAACATGCGTGGACGAGCGCGCTTCCGCTGTGTCTGGACGAGCTGGAAATCAACCGCAACATGAACACGTCGCCCATCGCGACCAGCTTCCCCTTCTCCAGCCCGGACCTGACCGATGACCACGGCATTCTGTACGGCATCAACCGCCACAACGATTCGCTCGTGATCTTTGATAGGTTCGATCTCCCCAACGCCAACTGCAACGTCTTCGCCACCTCCGGCGCGGGTAAATCCTTCACCGTGAAGCTGGAGATTCTGCGTTCGCTGATGCTGGGAACCGAAGTGCTCGTCGTCGATCCGGAAAACGAATATTCCGAGCTGTGCCAGACCGTCGGCGGATCGTATATCCCGATGTCACTGCATTCCAGCTTCCACATCAACCCGTTTGATCTTCCGGTCGCCATCCGCGGCGAGCAATCCGACGTGGGTGAGGAATTGCGCTCGTCTGTCATCACCCTGCACGGCCTGTTCAAACTGATGCTCGGCACCATTTCCCCGGCCGAAGACGGTATTTTGGATAAAGCGATCATCGATACCTACGCCCTGAAAGGCATCACGCTGCAGACCCCAGAACCGGGCAAACTGGAACCGCCGACCATGCACGATCTCGTCGACGTCTTGATGACGACCCAGGGCGGCGAGAACATGGCCAAGGTGCTGCAGAAATACACTGACGGCAGCTACGCCGGACTGTTCAACAAATCCACGAACGTGGAATTGGAAAAGCAGATGGTGGTGTTCCAGATCCGCGATTTGGAGGAACAGCTCCGCCCGATCGCCATCTATGTGATATTGAACTTCCTCTGGACCCGCATCCGCGCCAACCTCAAGCGCCGTTTCCTGGTGATCGACGAAGCCTGGAACCTGATGCAGCACGAGGATTCCGCACGCTTCCTGTACGGCCTCGTAAAACGCGCGCGCAAGTACTACTTGGGCATCACGACCATCACGCAGGACGTGGAAGACTTCGTGAACTCCCCGTACGGCAAACCCATCATCACCAACTCCTCGCTCCAGATCCTCCTGAAACAATCCCCCATCGCGGTGGAGAATTTGCAGAAATTGTTCTCGCTCACGGACGGGGAGAAATACGTGCTCCTGAACTCCGCCGTCGGCCAAGGCATTTTCTTCGCCGGCGCCAAACACGTGGCCATCCAGATTATCGCCAGCCCCGAGGAATCCAACGTGATCACCACCAAGCCCGAAGAAGTCTTGGCCCGCAAAGCCGCCACGGATCAGGCGAAGGCATTCACGGACCAGAACATCGCCGCCCTGGAAAAGATGCACGCCGGCGCCAACCAGCCCGTCGCAACAGACAGTCCGTTGGCACCCGCACCCACTCCGGCCGAAGCGGCTGCGGCTCCGGCACCGGACGTTCCGCCCGCACCTACGCAAACACCGGCGCCGACTGAGGGGACAGACACCGCAGCCTAAATAGAGTAGGATGGGCGACCCTATGACGGTTACCCAGCTCAGCGATTTCCTGCCGGCCATTCGCGCCGAACCAGATAACGACGAGCCGCGCCTTGTTGCTGCGGATTGGTTGGAGGATCAAGGTGACGAGGAGTCACTCACACGTGCGGAATTGATCAGGTTACAGTGCGGAGACATTACCGATGCAACAATCCAGCGGGCACGTGAATTGCTGACGATCATCCCTGCATCACAATTCGGACTGCCCGATCTGAACAACGAACAAAAAATACGTGAGGCATATATCTGCAGAGGATTCGTCAAACATATTGCCGGATATTCCACTCCTTTGCTGCGGGCAATCCGCGAGGGAGTGCATTTGCGTAACCCGCTCGATTCGATACAAATACAGGCCTCGCGTACGTCTCTACCGAAAATACAATCCCTCTTGAATCGCACAGATATTCTGGAGCACATCGAGCGCGTGAAATTCACACTTGAGGATGCTCTCTTTGTTGCGGAAGGGAATCAGAATTTTGGAGCAGCAAACGTCGTACAGACGGGCTATCACTACAGAGAATTGGATAATGACTATTTGCGGCTATACGCTCCTCTTTTTCAACTTTCCCATCCGCCACGCGTAATCGAATTGCCCATGCGCGAAATGATAATGCAGGAAGTGCTCTGCAGCGCACTTCCGGACCTCACGCATACTGCCACAACGCAGGTTGTCGCAGTCATTCACGGCCAAAATAGCAGGTCAGCTAATGAATTTTGGGCGGACAAAAGAGGTAATCCTCATTTTGCACACCTCCAGTATGAGCAAATATGTGCGATATGGAATACTTTTCTGACCCCATGTGAAACACGCATTCACAATCATCTGACATACCGCGTCGAACGGACGGAGAGATCTGGCGTGCATATGGATTGGTGATTCTTACTCCTCTTCGCCCCCTCCCCACCCACGACCTTCCATCTCACCTCTGGTTGTAGCTTTCCGCTGAGCGCGAAACCCGCGGCTTTTTTGTGGCCGCCGCCGCTGAACTTGCCGGCCATTTCGGAGACGTCGACATCGTCGCGCAGCGTACGTAAAGAGCCTTTCACTTTCCCGCCTTTTTCCGAAAGAATCAGGGAGAACTTCATGCCCGGGATCGCGTTCACGTAGTCGATGGCGCCCGTGAGTTCACTGTAATCGGCGCCCGTCGCGCGGAAATCGCCCTCGGTGACGGCGGCTCCGGCACCGGACGTTCCGCCCGCACCTACGCAAACACCGGCGCCGACTGAGGGGACAGACACCGCAGCCTAAATAGAGTAGGATGGGCGACCCTATGACGGTTACCCAGCTCAGCTATTTCGTTCCTGCGATCCGTGAAGCGGGTGACGACGATACTCCGCGCCTTGTGGCCGCAGATTGGCTGGAAGATCAAGGTGACGCCGAATCTTTGGCAAGAGCGGAGCTTATTCGTCTGCAGTGTGCGAACATTACCCAGGCATCTCTCGCAAGGATTCATCAATTGCTGGCTTTTATTCCGCATGTGCAATTCGGTCTTCCGTTCAGCAAACGAGCAACGCGCGCTTCGGCCAGGATACACAGAGGGTTTGCAGAAAGCATGGAAGGACCGGTAAATGCTCTGGTAAAGGCCATGCGCTTGGGAGCGCATAGAGTAAATCCCCTGACTCTACTGACATGCGATGTCCAACCTTCAGAGAATTTGCTTACGGTATTGCGTGTCAAAGGTGTCATTCAGCACGTAGAAAAAATTGGCATGCATTTGGTCGACGTCATCAAACTCGCTGAAAAAGGCGAATTTCCAAAAAACATGAGAGCATTGCAGGTATCTGGAAGCGAGTACTTTCATGCCGGAATAAATCAACGAGTTAAACAAAGTACGGCTACGATTCTTTTTCACCTGCCTTCACCGCCTCAACAGATCGAACTGATCATGGCAAATGTGCAAGAACGAGATATGCCCAGCTCACCACTACCCGCCCTAACACAGGATTCCAATACGCAAGTAGTTGCAGTGATTTCCGGTCCGACCCTGCAGGAGGTACACATCCATGATCGACTGACATACCGGATTGAACCGGCAAATGACACAGCCAACGACATCACTTTGAGGTGGTGACTCTTATTGCTCTTCCGCCTCCCCGCCCACCACCTTCCAGCGCACTTCGGGCTGGAGCTTTCCGCTGAGCGCGAAGCCCGCGGCTTTCTTGTGTCCACCGCCGCTGAATTTGCCGGCCATTTCGGAGACGTCCACGTCATCGCGCAGTGTGCGTAAAGATCCTTTCACCTTCCCACCCTTCTCCGAAAGAATCAGGGAGAACTTCATGCCGGGGATTGCGTTCACATAATCGATCGCGCCGGTGAGTTCACTGTAATCGGCGCCCGTCGCACGGAAATCGCCCTCGGTGACTGCGGAGATGGCACCGCCTTCCTCTGTGAGCGAGATTTTTTCGAGTACCCGGCCCCAGAGCTTGAGCGTGCTCATCTTCGCCGTGCGGAATACGGCCGTCACGATCTGCTGGCGGCGTGCGCCGGCACGCAAGAGCTTCGCGACCGTGCGATAGACATTGGCCGTGGTGTTGCTGTGGAGGAGACCTCCCGTGTCCGTGTACACGCCTGTGAGCAAACACGTGGCCACGTCAGCGTCGAGCGGCCAATGCAGCCCGGCGGCCATGGAGACGATGATCTCGCAGGTGGACGCCGCCGTCGGGAACACGAAGTTTGCGGCTCCCCAGCGCGGGTTGCGGGGGTGGTGATCGATGACGATGGACGAGTAGATGCCTTCAAAGATTTCACTGTGCGTCTCATGCATCTCCGTCATCTTCTGCTCGGCACAGTCCACAAAAATGAAAAGCGGATGCTGGGCTTTGATGGGCATCTCCGGCGCGCGCTCCACGCGGAAGGCGCCGGGGAGAAAATGAAACATATCCGGCACTTCATCCACGCAATGGAAAAACACTTTCTTCTCCGGGAAACGCTTTTCGATAAGCAGCCCGATTCCAAGCAGAGACCCGATGGCATCGCCGTCGGGATTGCGATGACAGATGCAGTGCACACTGTCGGATTGTTCCAGTAGATCTTTGGCCAGGGTGAGTTCGCGGGCGTCGATATCCATGGGTGTGCGTCGAAAGCTGTCGCCTTCGAAGGGGGCGAGTGTAGGTCCGCACCAAAGAAATCTTCAATGTGTTGTCCTTGCAACGCCCTATCAACTGTCTCCGTTTCGCTCTTTGGAAGCTTCTCCTAACAACTCATCAATGCGATCACTGTGTTTGGTCCCTTCGTCGATCCTGAATCGCAGCCGCGGAATATTGCGGCGGGGCATTTTGCCCAGCAGTCGCTGCAAATCCCGCACCTCCGCATTCAAAAATTCCAATGCCGCTTTCGGCTCCATCAATGCACTGATGTACGCCGTGGCATACGATGAATCATCGGAGATCTCCATACGCGTGATGGAGACCATGCCGCACTGCGGCGGACACCGCTTAAGAACGGGTGCGATGACCGAGCGGACTTCGGTGGCCAGCATGGAGGAGCGTTTACTCATAGAGGGGATAGACGGTGTAGAGGGTATAGAGGGAATAGAGGTACGTCTATCGCCTCTATCCCGTCTTTGACGTCTATTCCCTCTCCGTCAGTCATCGCTACACTTCCATCCATGCCCAAGCCGCTCACCATCCTCTTCGCCGGCACTTCCGCATTCGCCGTCCCGTCACTCCAAGCCCTGGCGCAGAACCCTGCATTCAGGGTCATTGGCGTCATCACCCAGCCGGACCGCCCCACAGGCCGCAAACAGACACTGACGGCACCGCCGGTGAAGGACGTTGCCGAGAAGCTGAAACACCCCGTCTTTCAACCCGAGAAGCTGAATACGGAATTCGCAACGATCTCCGCGGGCATGGAACGCCCCGACTTCTTAGTGGTCGTCTCGTATGGCCAGATCGTCTCCCAGGCCATCCTCGATTTCCCGACCATCGCTCCCATCAACGTCCACGCCTCCCTCCTCCCCCGCTGGCGCGGCGCATCGCCTCTGCAACATGCGATTCTGGGAGGTGACACCGAAACAGGCGTGACCATCCAAAAAATGGTGAAGCAATTGGACGCGGGTCCGATACTCGCGCAACAATCGACACCTATCGATGCGCGTGAAACCGCGATGACTCTGCATGATCGCTTGTCGATGCTCGGAGCAGAACTACTTGTTGCGACACTCAAAAAACCCCTCAATCCTCACGACCAAGATGAATCGAAAGTAACACTCTGCGGCAAACTCACGCGCCAAGACGGAGTCGTCGATTCCGCACTGCTCACCGCCGAAGAGATCGACCGAAAACTGCGCGCCCTCACCCCCTGGCCCGCCATCACTATGAAGGTTGACGGCGCCGACCTGAAGATTCTCGAAACGTCTCTGCAACCCGATGACCGGGCGCACGCGGTCACGTGCAAAGACAACACGCAGCTCTATCTGATTTCCGTGCAGCCCGCGGGGAAGAAGGCGATGACGGGGGTGGCGTGGGGGAGGGGAAGGAAATGATGAAAGGAGATCGAAGAGATCAAGGGCGTCAAAGAGATCAAAGAAAAAAAGAGGCGCGGAGCGCCTCAGTTCTTTGATCTCGTCGATCTCTTTGATCTCCTTGATCTCTTTACACCAGCTTCGTCGCCATCTCCTGGAACGCCTCGATGAACTTGGGCAGATCCTCAACATCGAACATGATCGTCGTTTTCTGTCCGCCGCGGGACTTTTCGGAAACTTTGAAGAACTTGCCGTTGCCGGATTCTTTCAGGTCGATATAGAAGGTGCGCTGACGGGCGTGGATCGTCACGGAGTGCAAATCCTGGGCATAGCGTCCGCCGCCATCGCCGCCACGGCTGCCTCCGCGGTAACCACCGCCACCGCCGGAGCTGGCCGGGGCGCCGGCGCCGGCAAGCGGGTCATGGCGCTCGGAGCTGGACGAGGACAAATCGGACATGGGATCAAACATAGAAAGAAGGGGAAGAAGAGTAAGCGGCTCCCTCGCGGACTGTGTCGGTGAAATCCTCACCACGCCTGGAAGAGCCCAAGGAGGATAGCGGCTTATCCCTGTTTTTCAACCCTAACGCGGCCAAGAATGGCCGCTCCCCGAGTACTATAAGAAGCTTTTTATAGGGGAGCAGGCATTCTTGCCTGCGTTCCCGAAGCCCTATGCGACCTCCACCGGCAAAAACAGAATCGACGGCACCCCGGCCTGCTTCCAGGCCTTCTCCCCTCCCCACTTCTTCAAGGTGTCACTGATCACGAAGTCTTTCTGAAGCAACTGATCGGCGAGAGGAAGGCCGAGCTGTATCGCGATCTTCTGGGCCGTCTCTGGAATGAATGGCAGGAGTAACAATGTGACATGACGCAGGTGCTCCGCAAACGCACTGAGAGCATCGGTCTTTGCCTGACCTTCCAGTTTCCACGGGGCCTTCTCGTTCATCAGGACGTTCAACGCACTGGCGCATCTCACGGCAAGTTGCAGGGCTTTGTGCGTCTCAAAGGCATCGAAATGCCTCGCGTACTCTTCCCAGACCTGCTCGACCGTCAATCCATCCAGCAAGAATCCTTCCGTAGGAATCGTCAGGTTTGCGCCGTCTTTTTGCAGCATCACCAGCACGCGGTTCAACAAGTTGCCGATCGTATTCCGCAACGCGGAATCGTAGAGTTCCCCGAACCGCTTCCAAGAGAAGTCGCCGTCATTGCCCACGGGGATTTCATGACTCAGGTAAAACCGCAGCGCATCGACGCCATACTTGTCGATCACCTCCTGCGGCACAACGACGTTGCCGAGCGACTTACTCATCTTCTGGCCTTCGCTGGTGAGGAAGCCGTGAATGAGGAGTCTGTCGGGCGTTTTGATCTGCGCATGATGGAGCATCGCGGGCCAGATCAGCGCATGGAAACGCGCGATGTCTTTGCCGATCACGTGCGTCACCGTCGCATCCTTCCACCATTTTTTCGCGGAGTCGGAATCCTCAAAATAATGCAAGCCGGAGATGTAATTGGTGAGCGCATCGCACCACACGTACATCGTCTGATCCTCGTCACCGGGAACAGGAATGCCCCACGACAAACTCGATTTCGGGCGCGAGAACGAGACATCTTCCAATCCCCCTTCCAACAGCATCAATGTTTCCGGCGCGCGGAAATCCGGCACGATGGTATAGGAAGACGCGAGAAGTTTTTTCAAAAATTCCGCATCTTTGCTCAACACAAAAAACCAGTTTTGCTCCGTCACTTCCTCCGGCACTTTTTGATGATCGGGACATTTGCCGTCCACCAGTTCTTTCTTGGTGATGAACCGCTCACACCCGCTGCAATAGAGCGCCGTATAGTCGCGCTTTTCCAAGACGGCAGTTCCGTCTTTGCGTTTTGCGGCGGCCAAGATTTTCCACAGCTCTTGGACGACTTTCGCGTGCTGCGGATTGCCGGACGTGTGCATAAAGGGCTCGTCGAACGACACGCCCAAGCGTCCGTAGAGGTCGATGAATTTTTTGCGGTTGTTCGCGACGAATGCCGCGGGCTTCTCCCCCGCCGCCTGCGCGGCTTGCTGGATTTTGATGCCATGCTCATCCGTGCCGATCTGGAACCGCACGTCATCGCCACGCAGCCGGAACCACCGGACGATCACATCCGCCAACACTTTCTCCAAGACATGGCCCATATGCGGAGCCGCGTTCGGGTAATCGATAGCCGTGGTGATGTATTGACGAGACATGGGGAGATAGTAGCGAAGTGGATCGAAATCCGCATCAGCACAAAGAAATCGAAGAAATCTAGGAAATCAAAGAAATCGAGGAGTGGAAGCTGTCCTCGATTTCTTCGATTTCCTCGAAGTCCTCGATTTCCTTACCTTC
Organism: uncultured Candidatus Peribacteria bacterium; assembly: GCA_964403335.1. Classification (GTDB taxonomy): domain Bacteria; phylum Patescibacteriota; class Gracilibacteria; order Peribacterales; family Peribacteraceae; genus CAZYAK01. Next base: position 2,098 of record CAYOFI010000017.1, on the reverse strand, counting down.
CCTCAGCCCGCAATATCCGCCACCACATAACTGACGTAGATCACCACCGCATCGGCGCACATGGCTGCAATGAGGCCGATAGCCGAATACATCAGGATTTTCTTCGCTTCGCCCAGGCCTTCATCCCCGCCCGTCATCACCTTGATACCCGCGTAAATGACCATCGTCACGGCCAGGCCGCCGATGAGCTTGAGGATAATATCGACGATCTTGAGGAGAACCATCTCCAGCCCTGCCGAGCCCGAATTGGTGTACGGGAAGATGGAGAGAATCATGTTCCACATGGCATCAATACCCGGGCTGCCGGACCCCAATTGCTCAATATTCGCCGCAAGGGCCTGAGGGAGGAATGCGAACGTGCCGATGAGAGCGAGGACCATACGCATGGAATTAGAGATCGAGTGTAAGGAAGGCTTGAACGATGGCGCGTGCGAGATTGACCACGACGGCCCCCACAATCGCCCACCGGATGATCTGGCCGCCCTTCTTGAACTCATCGCCGCTGCCGGAGGCCAAAGCCATCTTGAACCCCGCATACAACACCATGATCACGAAACCGACATTGAAGAGCGTCAGAATCAGACGGACAACGGAATCCAACACTCCGCCCGGTCCGAACAAGAAATTCTGCGGATTCGCCTGACCGTAGTTTTCCGTCGTGATGAACGACACCGCCGTCGCGGAGACAATCGCCAATCCCAAACCGCCGATGGCGGACATGATGCCCTTCCGCGCCGCCTGCGCTTTACCGTCGTCACCCGCGGAGAGCAGCATTTTCACGCCGTTGATCATGATGAACACCACCGATCCCCCCGCCACCAACTGAATCATGATAAACACCGCCGCCGGGAGCACGCGGGTGAGCAGCGTATTTTCGGGACCCTGTCCGCACCCGGGCAAACCCGTGCAAATCACATCCATCGCCTGCGCCGCCACGGGGGTCGGCACGAGTGCGACGAGGAGAGCCGAAAGGGATGCACGAAGCGTGTTCACTTGAAGAACGTGGGATTGAGAATGTTCAGAATCGTGGGCGACAGAAGCAGAATCACCAATCCCCCGGTGGACATCAGCAATCTGTTGATTCCCTTGCTGCGCTGACCGTCATTCGCGCCGGCCGTCATGATCTCGATACCGCCCACGAGCCCCATCATCACCGCGATCGCCGCTCCCAATCCCACCACCCACGGGTACAACAGATTGAAATACGTGAAAAACACCCCGAATCCGCTCTGTCCGGCCGTGGGAATGCTGCACACGCCTCCGATGCATTCCAGCAGCTGGATATCCGCCTGCGCAAATGCTTCAAAAGGCATACAAACACCCAATAGCACCGCAGTCAGCCGAAGGAGAACCTGATGCAAAGACATCGGAACAGTATAGCAGATTTTGGGGTTTTGAGCCAGTGGCAGCCAAAGGCCAGCCCTTAGCCTTTGGCAATCACTATCTGAAGACTGTCAAATGATCTATACTTTCCGCATGCAGCTCGACCGCATCTCCATCGGCAATCCTCCGGAAGACGTGAACGTGGTCATCGAAATTCCGCAAGGATCGTCCATCAAGTACGAGATCGATAAGGCATCCGGCGCCATCGTCGTGGACCGGTTCATCCATACGGCCATGGTCTATCCGTTCAATTACGGCTTCATTCCGCACACGCACGCGGAAGACGGCGACCCCGTGGATGTACTGCTCATTTCCGCCCAACCCGTCGCCCCCGGCTGCGTGATTGCCGCGCGCCCCATCGGCATGCTGGAGATGGAAGACGAAGCCGGCATCGATACCAAAATCCTCGCCGTCCCCACCAAAGCCGTGGACCCCTGGTTCGCGAAAATCGTGGAAGCGGCGGATTTGGACGAAGCCACTCAAGAAAAGATCAAACACTTCTTCACGCACTACAAAGAACTGGAAGAGGGCAAATGGGTGAAAATCCGCAATATCCTGGGACGCAGCGCCGCGCTGGAGGCCATCAAGAAGGCGATGGTGTAGGTGCCCGTTTGACGTATTGTCAGGTATTGGATTTCCTTGTAGGATCGTCCCGCATTTGCGCATGTAGCTCAGTTGGCTAGAGCGTCGCCTTGCCAAGGCGAAGGTCGAGGGT
>CAYOFI010000016.1:27371-37629 GCA_964403335.1 uncultured Candidatus Peribacteria bacterium | reverse complement strand
CCCCGCAGGGAGAAGGAGCTGCCCCAAAGGGGACCCCTTGGGTGAGGATGAGGCCTTAACAAAAACATCACACAAAATCCCCCCACAACGCACTCACGTCTTTGATGTCCACCTCCTCCACCGCCGTCGTTTCCAAGCCCTGACGGGGAACGAGACGATCATAGAAACTGGGAACGTCTTTGCGCTGATACAGAATCCCCGTGGCGATCCTGTCCTTCACATTCATGGCGAGTGCGCGTGCCGCGCCGATCTCACAGGCCGGATCATGCCCCTCCGCATTCGCGTCGTAACATTTTTCGAGGAGATACTCGTGCGTCGCGAAGTGGTTATAGGTGGGGCACGCCTGCAACACATCCACAAAGGCGAAGCCGTGTTGTTGATGTTCGATGGCGGCCTTGAAGAGTTTGGTAAGCTGGGAAATGTTTCCGGAAAATCCGCGCGCGACGAAGGTCGGTTCCAAAGAAAACACGAAGTCCATGGAGTTCAACGTGTGCTCCGGAATGCCGTTGGGGCTGGCATTCATTTTCTGATCCTGCCATGTCAACGAGCTTGCCTGGCCTGTTGTGAGTCCGTAGTTGGCGTTGTTGTGGAGCACGAACGTAATCGGGTAATTGCTGCGCACGGAGTGGACCAAATGCCCGACCCCCTCGGAGAAACTTGCGCCATCGCCGCCGAATGCGACCACCGGCACGCGCGGATTCGCGAGCTTGGCGCCTGCCGCGAACGGCAGCACGCGGCCATGCAAACCGTGGAAGCGATAGCCATTCACTTTGTCCGATCCGTTCCCATGACACCCGACGTCGTAACAGAGAAGCGTCTGCCACGGTTGAATGCCGAGTTCGACAAGCGCACGCTTGATCGCGGTCCAGATGCCATAGTCTCCGCAGCCGTCGCACCACGTGCATTTGGTATCGCAGTGGTAGCTCTGCATCACGGGCTTATCACCGGGGCCGTTGATATCGAGAGAGATGGGCATAGTCAGGAACGGGGTTCATTGCCGGGACGCGTGCGGCGGGCAGTGTCTTTGGAGCCCTTGGTCGCAAGGAAAACATTTTTTCCTTTGCGGACAGATGAGGCATGTTCGGTGACAGCAGTAAGAAGCTCATCATAGAAGAACGGCCGGCCGTCGTATTTGAGAATGCGATCGGTGATTTTCACGCCAACTTCCTGTGCCAGCAGGACGCCCAACTGACCTTGATAGTTTTGCTCCACCAAGACGACTTTGCTGGATTTCTTTTTGAGCTCCAAGAACCGCTCGGTCTTGAGCGGCCACAGATACGTCCAATGCAGATACCCGATTTTTTTGCCGCGGAGCTGTTCGCTGCACAGCACATCCATCACCGTGCCCTTCGTGCTCCCCCATCCGATGATCAGAAGATCCAGCTGCGGAGTGGAATCGCTGCGGACCCATTCGCCCGAATTGCCCAAATACAAATCCGGCTCGGGGAGTTCATTCAACAACGCCGCATGTTTCTTCATGCGCTTCTCCAACTGCAACTTGGCATTCCGTGCCGATTCATCGACCGTGCCGTCCCCCGAATGTTCATCGCCCTGCGCACACCACGTGGCAGCTTCTGTCCCCGGCAACCAGCGCGGAGAGATGCCGTTCTCCGCATGCACATCATAGCGATCGGAAGACTTGAGCTTGGCCAAGTGCTGCGGATCCGTGACCAGTCCACGATGGACCGTCGCAATCGATTGATCGTATGCAGCTTGGGTATAGAGCGCCTCCGCGATCTGCTTATCCGTTAAAACGATGACTGAGATTTGATAATTCTCGGCGATATTGAACGCCTCGGGCATCAAGTGGAACGCATCGGTCGCGTCGGAAACGGAGAGCACACACCGCGTGAATTCCCCGTGTGCCGTGTGAATGGCCATCAGTAGATCTCCCTGCCCCGTCCATGTCGGCAAACCCGTCGCCGGTCCGGGACGCTGGGCCAGCACAAAGACCGTAGGATTTTCGATGATCGCGTTCATCGAAAGCGTCTCACTCATCAAATCAAATCCACCTCCGGATGTTCCCGTCAGCGCGCGCGTGCCCATGTGCATGGCGCCGCTGACCATCTGCGCCGCGGTGATTTCGTCTTCCGCCTGCTTGATCACCATGCCCGTTTTGTTCTGCAGATCGGCAATGAAGCTCAGGAGCGGACTGGACGGTGTCATCGGATAGCCGGCATACAGACGCACACCCGCGTGCGCGGCACCCAGTCCCATCGCGGCACTTCCTGTAATGAGCAAATGATCTTTCCAGATGTCGTTAGAGGGGGGCAGTTCCACATGTATTGGTTTCTGGTTTTTGGTTTCTGGTTTTTGGTTCGGCAATTCTTGATGATAGGAAAATCCCTCTTCAATGCATTTCATGTTGAGCTCAAGCAGATCTTTCTTCTTCGCGAATCGTTCGCCGACCAGCGTCTTGAGCGCGTCCATCGGCAATCCCAGCGCCGCCCATACGAAGGCCGCAATGAGCACGTTCCCCAAAATCGGTTTCGCTTTCATCTTGGCGAGGATCGGATCGACGGGCAGTTCGATGACGGTAATCTTGTGCTTTTGAAAATGAGCGAGGTCGTCCGCTGAAAATTTCCAGTGGGGCGTGGAGTGAATGACGATGCCGCCAGGTTTCAGTTCCCGCAGATTCAATTCCAACCCGTGATGATTGAGCGTGACCAAAATATCAATCTTCTCTTCAGCGGATTCGATCCGCGAATTGCTGCAGTCGAGCTGATAGCTGGCGTGACCGCCTTTAATGAGGGACGGATATTCGCGGTAGCCGAACACACAGTACCCAGATCGCTTCAGACCCTTGGCGAGAATTTCGCCAATCGAGTTGATCCCCTGCCCCGATGAGCCGACGATTTTGAGGGAGACGCGGGTCATGAGAGAACAGATAAAAGTTGTGCGGCCCATTCTTGCATGCTCGGTTCCTGACCATAGGGCTCATTGATGACTTTGAGAGTGGGACAAGCCAGGACTCCGCCGTGCGATGCCACGAACTCCTCCAAATGCCTGGCGGCATTCGCCCTGTAAAAATACCGTTCATCCCCCAGGGCGATAAGCGCCACTTTTTTACCCTTGAGCTCGATGGCCTTGGCGCGGTCGAGCAGCAGCATCCACATATACGGATTGAGTTGCCCTTCCACATTCCCCGTATTCCATGTCGATGAAGCGAGGATCAAGACATCGCCCACCAGCAAATCATCCGCCTGAGCCTTCTCCGCCCGCTTCACCTCCACGCCCGCTCCTTTCAATTTCAAAGCCTCCGCCACAACCCCGGCTACATACTCCGTATGTCCGCTTGTAGAGGCGTAGATGAGGCGAAACGAAGTGAAGCCCGGCGTAGCCGTGCCATTGTGCTCAGTATTGGATGGCGAAGTCGGGTGGATGGAGGGCACGCGGCAATTATAGCGCTTTATAGACCTCTCCGCGAAAGCCAATATGTACGATGGAATTCTTTGTGTCCCCCTTGAAAAACACCACGCGTACTTTCCCGACACGACATCGAAATACTCCCTTATGACCCTGTAGGGGCTTGATATCTAAACCATCAAACTTGTTTTGCAGAATAGCCACGATGACCGCCCGTACTCGTCCTTCGAGCACTGCATCGATCTTTTGCAAAAATTTCTCAATCTTATCCACGTTTTGCAGCGGAACGTCGCTTGCCGAGGCCGCCCCTCTTCTTTCCTCTCACCTTTTCCGATGTCGAATCCCAAAGCGACAAAAGCTCTTCCGCATCAATACCATTAGGAAAATTCAGTCCAAAGCTCCCATCCTTTTTCTCGTAGTATTCGATCTTCGTTTCAGACGTCAAAATGGGTTTTATCAGCAATCCATCTGCCGTCATGACGGCCAAAAAATGCTTGGTAGGATTCTTATCGCGCCATTCTTTGGGAAGCGTGACTGCGCCATTCCCCCAGAGACTCAATGTTTTCGTTGTCATAGAGAAATACTAGTAATGCTAGAAATACTAGTAAATCATACACTTATTTTTGGCTTTGCACCAGTACTGTTTTGGATGGGCTATTGCTACAGTAATACTCGATTTGAAGCCAAATTTCTGGTATACTATGAAGATGTCACTGAGCCTGAATCCCCGATCGGTCGCGGTCATTGGAGCCTCTGCGGAGGAAACCAAAGTGGGGCATTACGTGCTGCAAAATATCATCACGCAGGGCTACAAAGGGGAGATCTATCCCATCAATCCCAAGGGGGGAGAGATTCTCGGAAAAAAGGTCTATACATCTGTCAGCGAGATTCCGGGAACCGTCGATATGGCCGTGATTGTGACGCCCGCGAAGACAGTCCAAGCCCTCGCCGAGGAATGCGGCAAAAAAGGAGTGCAGACGCTCATCGTCATCTCCGCAGGATTCGGAGAGATCGGAACGGAGGAAGGTCATGCGATGGAGAAAGCGCTCGCGGAGATGGTTGCGCGGTACAAGATGACGCTCGTGGGACCAAACTGCCTGGGAATTATCCGACCGTCGATCGGACTGAATGCGTCGTTTGCGGAGAATGTCGAAAAGCCCGGTCCCGTCGCGCTCCTCAGCCAATCCGGAGCGACCGCCGTGGCGCTGCTGGATGGCGCGGAGAAGGTGGGACTGAGCTTCTCGCTGGTGGTCAGCATGGGGAACAAAGCGACGCAGGATGAATGTGATTTTTTGGAGATCTGCCGGGACGATCCGGAAACGAAAGTGATCGGGATGTATTTGGAGAGCATTAAAGACGGAAAGCGATTTTTGAAGATCGCAAAAGAAGTGGCGGAGAAAAAGCCGATCGTGCTCATCAAGTCCGGTGTCTCCGAGCGCGGACGCAAAGCCGTCAGTTCCCATACCGGCGCGCTTGCAGGGTCCGACAGTGCCATCGACGCCGTATGCCGCCAGACGGGAGTCCGCCGCGCGCATACAACCGAGCAATTCTTGGACATGATCCGCGTGTTGGCGCTGGAGCCGGCCCTCCTCTCCGACCGTATTGCCGTCATCACCAACGCCGGCGGCCCGGGCATTTTGGCGACGGATGCCGCGGAACGCGAAGGGCTGATTTTGGCGACTCTTGAACAGAAAACGCGCGATACGCTCGCGCCTAAACTTCCAGGAGCCGCGTCCACCGCCAATCCCGTCGACGTACTGGGTGATGCTGCCGCTGACCGATATGCAGCCGCCATCGACGCCTGCGCCGATGACCCGAACGTGGACGGTATCGCCGTCGTACTCACACCCCAGGTGATGACACCGGAAGTGGATGTGGCAAAAGCGATTATCGACGCCGCCAAATCCCGCCCGCTGATGCCGATGGTGACAAGTTTTATGGGCGAGAAAAATGTCACCGAAGCGATCGCCCTGCTCCATCAGCACGGCATCCCGAATTTTGCGACGCCAGAGCGCGCCATCGCAGCACTCAAAACGCTGCGCCTCCCGGACCTGGTGACAACGTCTCAGCCGCAGGAATGTCATACATCTGCACTCGTACAAAAGCTCATCGCCGACAAAAGTGGACTCTTGGACGAAGACACGACGCGCGAACTCTTCGCTCTCTACGATCTGCCGCTTCCGTCGCAGGCCGTCGCAACCAGTGCCGATGATGCCGTACAGATCGCCGAAAAACTCGGCTATCCCGTCGTCGCCAAAATCAGCTCGCCGCAGATTCTGCACAAGACCGATATCGGCGCCGTGCGCATCAATCTGAAAACTGCCGACGAAGTGCGTGTCGCCTACACAGAAATCATCGCCAACTCCCAGAAGCACATGCCAACCGCACAGCTCCAGGGCGTGCTGCTTCAGCGCTTCCTCCCCGCCGGTCATGAATTTATTGTGGGGGCAGTACGTGACCAGAGCTTTGGGCATTTGATCCTTGCAGGACTTGGCGGCATCTACACGGAACTTTTCCGCGATGCTTCCGTCCGCATCGCCCCGATTGTGGAAGAAGACGCCTACCGCATGCTCCAGGATTTGCGCTCATGGAAGCTGCTCCTTGGGCTCCGTGGCAAAGGACAATCTGATATTGCAGCGCTCGCGAAAGTCATCGCGCAGATTTCACACCTGGTCACGGATTGTCCGCAGATCAAAGAACTGGATCTGAATCCGGTTCTTGTGTGGGAGGATAGAGTGGTGATTGCGGACGCGAAGATTGTACTAGGCGACGTCTGAATCATCCGCTTGCCTCTCTTGCTGCTGACGCAAATATTCCTCACCCTCCGCTTTCATTTGTAGATAGAAATTATGATGCGGTTCGTTTTGCGATCGATGATCCTCCGCGTCCAACTCCGCCAATTTCATGATATCGATGCCCACGTCAGCCGGATTGATCCCTCTTGCGATCAACAGATCAATTCCTATATGCAACGCACGCAAATCCTCATCTTTTCTTACGCAATTCGGCACTTGAAATAAGCGCATATAAATGGCGCGCAATCTTTCCGCTTGTTCTTTCAGATAATCCCCATACCCCGCGATGTTCTTGCACTCTTGCCCATCCGGGGAATACAAAAGCCGATGGCCAAGAGTTTCAGGCATAAAATGACACGCCTTTATAGACAACGAGACACGCATGGTCAAGAGAATTTTTGGCGAATTTGGTCATCCAGGAGCCAAAATCGTCTGACTGCTGTAGAGTCCGTTTCGTGTCCCCACGCGTCAGCATTCTTCTGCCCACTTATGAGCCCGATCCCGCGCATTTGCATGCCGCGATCGAGTCCGTGTTTGCGCAGTCGATCCCCGATTGGGAATTACTGATCCAAGACGATGCATCCACCGCCGATGTGGCCGGGATGATTCACGACGTGCACAACGACGAGCGCGTGAAATTTTCGCGGAGCGAAAAACGGCTGGGCATCGGAGGGAATTGGAACGCGTGCGTCGGCAGGGCAAATGCGGAGTTTGTGCAATTTCTGTTTCAAGATGATGTCTGGGACTCGCGGTATTTGGAGCGCGCGCTCAAACAGATGGACGACGCGCGTATCGGGCTGGTGGCTACGCATCACGCGTATCTGTTCGACGGACCCATCGAGCCCGACCGTCAGACCATGTACCAAGCACTGGAGCGCATCCGGCTGGGCACATTTCATGACGGCTGGAACGACGGCCATGTGTTTTTGCGCAATTGGATCGAGGCGGGACTGCGGCCGAATTTGATTGGGGAACCTAGTTTCGTACTGCTGCGAAGAGCTCTTATCGAAAAAGCCGGACGCTTCCGGGAAGATATGCCCCAAGGCCTGGACAGCGAATACTGGCTGCGCTGCGTGATGCAGCACGACATCGCGTTTGTGTCCGAAGCAGGAGGTCAATTCCGCGTGCATGCCAAAGGCGCGAGTGCGCAGAACGATGCCGAGGGAAACGGACTCTATGACCGCTTGGGATATTTCGAAACACTGCTGCAACTGTTGCCCAGCGGCGAATTGAAACGAACGGCTCGACGCTCGCTTTCCCAGCAATTCGCGGAGATGCTCCGGAAATTTTTTGCGCGGAAGCAGGAAGGCGGCAGCGTGGGAGGAGGCGGAGCAAGCGTGCTGGTGCGGATGGCGTTGCGTCACCCAATACTCCTGGCACGCGGGATGCTGCTGTTTCTCATGCGCAAGTAATGTTGCTGGTTTCTGGTTACCGGTTTTTGGTTTGAAACCAGAAACTACAAACTAGAAACCAAAAACCTTTCAATTCTTCGCTTTACTTCAACGAACATTTCCCTTTACTCTTAGCCTTGAACTTCCCTTTTGATCCTCATGAAACTCAAAACTCTTTTCAAGCGTGCCGTCGAGATCGGCATCGACAGCGATCCGCGCAGCAAAAAAGACATCGAGAAGATGCTCAAAAAGCACAAGGATCGTTTCGCCAAATTGGAGGGCAAAGAGAAAGAGTATTTTGACCAAGAGCGCACATGGAACCCCTACAGCGACTGCCGCGTTCTCAACGGGACGGGCGACGAAGACGTGCAGGTGCTGATGTGCGGCGTGGATATCGAGACGCAGGAATTTCTCTTGGCCGACAGACTGCGCGAAAAAGGCGAGCGCATCGACGCCGTCTTCATCCACCACCCCGAAGGCCGCGCATTGGCGGATTTGGATAAGGTCATGAGTTTGCAGGTGGATATTTTGGCGCAGGTAGGAGTCCCCGTGAACGTGTCCGAAGCCCAGCTCCACCCCCGCATGAGCCGCATCTGGCGGGCCATCCATCCGGACAACCTGTTCCGCAGCGAACGTGCCGCCCAGCTGTTGAATTTCCCCGCGTTCTGCGCCCACACCATCACCGACAACCTGGTGTGGAGACTGGTGGAAGACCAAATCTGCAGCAAGCCGTTTGATGACTTGAATTCTATCCTCAACGCGCTGAACGAGATTCCCGAATACGATTACTACACCCGCAAAGGCAACCCGCCCATCATCGTCAGCGGCAACGGCAACGGCCGCCCGGGCAAATTGGTCGCCACGGAATTCACCGGCGGCACCAACGGTCCGGAAGACTTCTTGGCATCGCAAGCACGCGCGGGAGTGGGCACCATTCTCACGATGCACGCAACGGAGAAGACGCTGGAAGAAGCCAAAAAGTACCACGTGAACATGATCCAGTGCAGCCACATGGCCAGCGACGCCATCGGCATGAACTTGCTGCTGGATGAACTGAAGAAAGAGGAGAAGAAGTTGCGCACTGTCGACGTATCAGGATTCATTCGTGTTGAACGGAGTGGCAAGAGAAAAGGCTAAGGATTAAGGCTAAGGCTAAGTTCGCAAGCGATCTTCTGAGGCAGTGCGAGGTACACTCGCATCAGCGGTCAATTCTGATTCTTAGCCTTAATCCTTAGCCTTAGCCTTTCACACGTGATTCAAAAATCTTCAAAAACTTCGGTCTCCGATCTCATCACCAAAGCTTGGGACTTCCTACGCGACCACCCCGTGTTCGTCCCCATCATCGTCTGGCTGGGCGTCGTGCCCGGCAGCAGTTTGGATTTTCTGTGGTCGCTTTTTCCTGCATCCGATCCCGCCCAACAACACCTCCAAGATTTGTGCTTGGCCGTGGTCCGCCTCCTCTTCGCCTACTGGAGCCTGGCGGCGATTTTGCTTGTGGGCAAACGCCTGCTCAAACAAAAAGCCGGCCGTAAACGCAGCTCGCTTTTGGCCGTCATTCATGAATCCGCCCCCCTGCTGATCCCCCTCGTCTGCACCTCCCTCCTCCGTGCATGCATCGCCATCTACTGGGCATTGCTTCTGATCATCCCCGCCCTGGTCTACCTGCTGAAAACCACGTTCTACCCCATCGCGATGGTGATCGATGATGCGCACTATCGCGCAGCACTCAAGCGGAGCAGTGAACTGGTGACAGGCCGGTTCTGGGAGGTGGCGTGGACACTGCTCTTGCTGGTGATCATCCTCATCGCGCCTGCCGAACTGGCGTTCTACGGCTTGGAAATCTGGCTGACGCCGCTCGGTCGCGTGCCGGAACTGATCGCCCTCATCGTCGGCAATACGCTGGAGCAGACGGCGATCGTGATGTTGATACTCTCGATGATTGGGTATTACGGGGAGCTGACGCATGCAAAAGCGCAGGCGGAGGCGAAGCGGTTACATAGTGGGACGAAGTAGCTTACTTCTCCTTCCGTTGCAGTTTTTCCAGATGTTCCTTCGCGGTCTTCAGGAAATATTCCTCGTCGCGGGTTTTTGCTTCCGCCGCCAACAATTCTCCCCTCTTTGCCTTCAGCGCTCTCTCCAGAGGCGGGTACTGCGCGTCGAATTGGCGTTGATTGATATCCGGATCGTCGTTCAACCCCTGAATCTGCGCTTCCAGATCTTTGATCTCTGCTTGGATGCGGGCCTCGTCGCCCATGCTGCTCCCGACATCAGTTTCTTTCTTCTCCACGAACGCTTTCGCGTCTTGTACGCGCTTCTCACGCGCCGCCTCTTCGGGCGGCAACGCCGATATGGCGGATGCATTCATTCCGTTAGTGAGTGGCAATGATCGATTGGGTGCCGGCTCTCCCGATGTCAGGCCGTTCCGCTGACGATACTCCAAAATCTTCTTCCGAAGATCGGCGATGCGCTGTTCCAACTCTTTCTTCTGCTTTTGGAGCTCCGGAAGCTCGCGGACAATATCTGCTTCGGTCTTCAGGTTGCCGATCCTTGTCGCAATATCGAGCAATTGTGCGGCGGCTATCTGGATCTGCGCGGCGACCGGCTGGACAACGTGCTGGGCAGCGGGGTCGGCGCCTGGCAGCATCGCCTCGCCGACCTGGTGGCGTGGGCAGATCGCCAGGGCCTGCTGAACGAGCTGTACCGCGG
>CAYOFI010000016.1:0-27361 GCA_964403335.1 uncultured Candidatus Peribacteria bacterium | reverse complement strand
GGCAGCCTTGAGATCTTTCTCCAAACTTTCAATGCTCTGAGTCTCATTCCGCTCCTTCCGCTGCTTTTCCTGCAATTCCATTGTTTGACGCGTTGCCTTGTTCATCCAGTCGACCGTCTTATGTTCATTGCCGATGTACATGGTGAACGTTCCGTCAAAGACATCATCCGGGGTGATGACGAAATAATGATTGCCCTCTTTATCCTTCGTGCGCGACACGTTGAACCGACCGCGCATGTTCATGGAAACCGTGCGGGAATCAAAGGTCATGACGCCCAGCACGCGCGCAATCTCCGGACTGCGGCTCACATAGGTGAAACGCATGGTCTCGTTTGCCGGCGCCTTGATGAAGATATGCCTGCGCCCGCCGCTTTCTTCGACAGTGACGTCTTGCAGGCGATCTTCCTGGTGTTCAGAGCGTCCCGCCTTCCGGTTCTCCATTTCCTGGGCGGCCTGATATTCCGCATAAGACACCAACTCATCCACTTCCCGCAACAAGGCATTGCGCTCGTCTTGGTATTCTTTGTTTTCGGTCTTCGCACGGTACTGGATATCGTCAAATTTCGCTTCGATGATTTTCCGCTGGCGTTCCACGGCATCCTTCCGGTCTTTGGTGAGATCAAAACGATTCACTCGCTCGTTCATATTCTGCATTTCATTCAAAATGCGCTGCTCGACCGGCACGGCGGCAACCGGCATCGCCTCCGGCCCCTCCTGCATGACATGCAGCAACCGGTGCTCACGAACGCCGTTGGCAGCAGAAAAATGTCGCATTATTCAGCTTGCAAAAGAGCATCCAAAACAGGCATGTCGTGTTGCTTCACTTGATCCACCATCAGCTCCTGACGCATCCCTGCGGACACATGCTTTTGATCGGCATGATCCAGATCTTTAGCAATTACACGTAAGTGCGCCACAATCCGCTCACGATCCTCCGCGGATAAACTTTCCACCACATCCAAAAGCTTTTTGCGCTTCTCAGCGGGGATGGCGGTCAACGCGCGAATGGCATCAGAGAATTGCTGAGCATCCATGGCTATTGAGGTGTGTATGTTATAGATATAATACCATATTTACGCACATAGCACAAACCCCTCCTTTTGGGAGGGGTTTCGTCAGATTCTTCAGAATCTGACATCAGTGCGTGGGATTATTCAGCGCGGAACGAAGATCTCCGCGCCGGGCGGTAGCGGGCACCGAGGCAGCCCTGCCGGGAGAGATTCCCCCGGCAGAAGGCGGCGGTACTCCCGGCCACTCTCGTGCCGGTAGACAGGCCCGCTGACCCCTCCGAGGAGGAGGTATTTCGGGGCCTGCGCCACGACCGGGACCGGCTGCGGGAGAGGGACCGGCTGGGGCGTGACCATGGGCATCGGCTGGGGCGGCGTCGGGTTCGGGTTGCCCCGCACCGTCGGCTCCTTGCCCGGCTTCAGTTTGTTGATCTCCTCCTTGATGTCGCCCAGTTCTGCCGCCAGAGCCTTCAGCTCGCTGACTTCCTTGGCGAGCGCGCCGAGCGGCGTCTTTTGGTCAGCAAGATCGCTGCCGATGATCTTGCGAACATCGTCGGCGGTCAGGATGACGATCTTGCCCTCCCCGAGCCGCTTCTTGAACTCAGCATCGATTGCCTTGGCTTGCGCCGCAGCGACCTTGTCCTGCTCGGCCTTGAACTTGGCCTCGACGAGCTTCTCGACATCCTTGTCGGAAAGACCAGCCTTCGGCGGATTTTCCTTGAGCTTCTTCAGCTCTTCAGACAGCATCTTGCCTTCGACCTCGGCCTTCGCCAGGCGCGCGGCGACGAGTTCGTCAGCCGCCTTCTGCTGCGCGCCCTGCGCGAGGAACAGCTCGCGCTGGGCCTCGGAGCTGTTCTTGCTCGCCTGAGTCAGCTGCTTACCGACCTCGACCACCTCATTTTCCTTGGCGGTAAGGTCGGTCTGCGCCTTGTTCACGGCAGCGCGTGCTGCTTCCGCCAGCCCACGCGAGACCTTATCTTTTTTGATCTCCGCGCTGGCTTCGGCCAGTTCCGCGTCGTCCTTTGCCTGCCTCAAGTCCTCGCGGAGCTTGGGGACGGCCGCATTCGCGTCATCGAACTTCATCTTGAGTTCGGTGAACATGACCTGGACTTCGCCGACCTTTTCGATCGCCTTCGTGACGTCCTTGTCGGCCTGTTCCTTGGCCATTTTGGCGACGTCCACGAGCTTCTGGGCCTCGACCACGGGGTCGGGGGGCGGCTGCTCGTCACGGCCGGCGGCCAGCGTGGCCACCAGCAGCGCGAAGATCAGCACCACAACGCTCTTCAGCACGTTCACCATCCAGTTACTCCTGTTCTAGTTGTTTCCCACGCACCACACCCTGCCTCGCACTCAGCAAGACATGTCCCCGCACTTGCGGAAGATGTGTCCTACTTGGTGGGCAAAGCAGGATGGGTACGTGTTTTTGCCGTTTTGCTCGTAAAACTCACGGGCAAAGCAGCCCGGTGATGTGAAGAAGCAGTGTAAAGTGAAATATACAATCTTTACGTTATATGTCAATAAATCTTGACTAAAACATTGTTAATTGTATTATACATAAAGTTTCGTGGGTTCCTTTAAAACGAAAGGCAGGTACATTCTTGAGCAACGAACTCGACAAAATCCTCGTTGCCGCACGCCGTGCGGCGGCAGAGGCAGGCATGCCCGGCACCCAGCGCGAGCTGGCTCTGCTCGGCGGAAGCCTGAACACCCTGCAGGACCGTGCCGACTTCTTGGCCGAGGATGCTTCGCGCACCCTCGACCCCGAGGAGCGCAGCGCCATCCAAGAGGCCATGCAGCGCCTCCAACCGACCCCGACCGGTCCGAAGAAGCTGCGCGAGCGAGTCGGCGCGGCGACCGCGGCCCACCCGTGGATCGCCCTGACGATCCTGCTGGCGGCACTCCTCATCGCTTTCGGCATCGGAGGGTACATCTACTCGGGCGCAAAGGACCTGAGCGCCGAAGGCAAGATCGCCACCGCCAACACCCGCGCCACGGACGCTGAGACGGCACTCGACATCAAGAAAGTCTACGTCGAACGCCTGATCGGCGTCATCCAGGCCATGGATGGCGAAGTGCCGCCCGAGGAAGTCCCGTCGCCATCAGAGCTGAAGAAGCTCCTGGCGGAGGCTCGCAGCCTACAGGCGGAGAAGAAGCTCAAGGAGGCCGACGTCCTCGCGACGAAGGCCATCGGCATGGATGCCAAGTCAGCCGAGGCGTGGGTCTTGCGCGCGGAAGTCCGCCGTTCGCTCGGTATCACGAGCTGGCGACAGGACCTCGCACGCGCGAAGGCCCTCAACAACGAAGCGCCGAAGTAACCACTTCCGCGCGCCGCCTACCCTCTGGGGCGGTTAACAAATGGCAAGGGCCCGGGCAGCAATGCCTGGGCAAGTAGGAATCCACCCCCACGAAACTGATTCCCCTGGTACCGCAAGGTGCTGGGGGAGTTTCAGAGAAAGACAATTTACGCCTTCACCCCCACCTGCTTCACAATCGCCGCAAACGCAGCGGGATCATGGATGGCCAACTCGCTCAAGACTTTGCGGTTGAGACCAATCTTGCTTTTTGTAATGGCAGCGATGAAGACTCCGTAGCGGATGCCCTGGCTGCGCAAAGCAGCGTTCAAACGGGTGATCCAGAGGGAGCGGAAGTCGCGCTTCTTTTCGCGGCGGTGCTTGTAGGCGTTGACGCCCGCGCGGATGACGGCTTCATTGGCTTTGACGAATGTAGAGCTGCGCATGCCGCGGTAGCCCTTGGCTAACTTGCGGATTTTCTGGTGACGACGGTGCCGGACAATACCTCGTTTAACGCGCATGGCTCAGAAAGAAAGAGATTACAGGTTGGGGAGGAGACCCTTGAAATGCTTGATATCCGTCGCACTGGCGATGACCGTGCGGTTGAGGCGCTTCTGGCGCTTGCTCTTTTGGGAGAGCAAGTGACCGCGGCTGTGGCGCTTGAATGCGTACTTGCCGCTTCCGGTCTTCCGGACGCGCTTTTTCGCACCGCTGTGGGACTTCATCTTTGGCATGGCAAACGGGAGAGAACGTGTACGAACGGGGGCGGAGTATAGCCTGGAAATCAAAGAAATCAAAGAAATCGAGAACTTCGAGGAGACATTTCACCTCGTCGATTTCCTTGATTTCCTTGATTTCCTCGATTTCCTCGATTTCTCGAAGAAATTCTCACTTTTTCGGCCTCAAAATCACAATGAACTGATCCCCCTGCCGCTTGACCTCCTGCTCGATCTCCGCCGCGTCCAACAGGCCGTTTACAAGGTTTTTGAGCTTATCGATGGCATATTCTTTATTGGCCAATTCGCGGCCGCGCAGGCGCACGGAGAATTTGACCAAGTGACGCTCGTCCAGGAATTCGCGGGCGCGCGTGGCCAGGCGGTCCAAATCGTGCTTATCGGTGCGGAACCCAAACCGCAGCATTTTGACTTCCACCTGCTTGCTGTGGGCTTTCTGCTTCTTCTCTTTCTTCTGCAATTGGTACAGATAGTGCCCGAATTCCCCGATTTTCACGACCGGCGGCACGGCTTTGGGCGAGACTTCGATCAAATCCAAACCCTCCGCCTGCGCACGGGCAAGGGCCGTGGCCGTGGGCAATGTCTCCGCTTCTCCTTCATCCCCCACAAGCATCACCTCCGGCACACGGATCTGTTCGTTGATGCGCGGACGGCGCTCTTGTTTGGCAGGTTCGTACCGATGTCGCTGACGCAGAGGAAAATGGGGGGAAGGACCTCCAAACTGTACTGATAAAAGCCGTAAACGGTCAAGAATGAGGACAGCAAAGCAATGTCACCCTGAGCTTGTCGAAGGGGGACGGGTGACCCGTCATGGTTCGACAAGCTCACCATGACATACTGCACCTCACTGCAACTTATTCCGCCCATACGCCGACAACTGCAACGTCAGCGTCACCCACCCGTCTCCCTGCTGTTCCTGCGTCACGGAATCCGTCATCACCATCGGCCCGGGCCAGACGCGGTTGCGGATAAGCGCACTCCCCCACGCGCCGCCCAGCAGATCTTTCGCTCCTTGTACGGAGGATGTTCCGAGCACTGCGCGGAACGATTCCAGAAATGTTTCCGAGGAAAATGCTTTGAAGAGCCGGTCTTCCGCCGGGCGCGGATCGCGGACGTACGAGAGCAAATCGGTCGACAGGAATTGCTCCATATCCGTGATGCCCGCGAAGTTCTCTGCTTCTGTCAGCGCAAACAGACGATCGATTTCCTGCTGTGTCAGCGCGTCCCCTACCGTCAGCAGACCTGTCAGATCCAGAAGGGCGAGAAGTTTGTGTGCGCCTTCCTCCGTGACTACTATCGTGAAGGACAACGGCTGACGCATCAGCGTGACATCGGAAAATGTCACCGGTGTCGGATCCCCAAGTTCGATCGCCGTGAACGACTTTGCCAGGCGATTGCTTTGCAACATCGACTGCGCGACATCAAAAAATCCCAACAGTCTTTCCAAGTCCATCTCCTCCGGCAAGACATACGCGCCCAATTGTTCCTCCGGCGAACCACTCTCCAAAGATTCCTTCGCCTCCATCAATTCCATCTGCTGACCGAGCACATCTGCACGGCGTTCCAGCGATGCGACATCGGACGCAATCGGCAACACGGCGCCGCGGATATCTTGGAGCATCGTGAAGTGCTCAGTGAGCAGCACAACTGACAGAACTAGGAGCAGAACTCCGGCTGTGAGCGTGCCGATGAGCGACTGGCGGCTACTCATGGCAAATACACGGTGAAGATGAACGGCGAATGCGGACCGATTTTGGCGTCGTCCGCGCGCGTAAATGCGGGCGGATCCAAGTGATCGACCATGGATGAACGACAAAGTTGTTCGATAAATGCGGCCAGCACCGTCATGCTCCGCGGCCCGGCATCGCGCACGTCGCCCGTCACTTTCACGGTCTTCGCGGCGACATCGTAGGACAGAGAATCAAAGTTGATTGTGGCATCTCCTGCGGCATCTTTCGCCTGTGCCCGGAGTACGCGAAGCACATCATCATAAGACGCTGCATCCGCACGCTGATGCTTGAGGGCCTGATACGCCGGATCATGCACCGACAGCATCTGCATCCTGCGACTCTCTTCCGCCTGCAGCACATCCGCCGTCAGCCGGGATTTCTCCTCACGCAATTCCTGCGCCGTCCAGGTCTTGCCATTCACGTCCACGCGCGTCAGGCGCGGGAGGAAGAGCGACCAGGACAAAAAGAGCATCCCCGCCAACACGGCCGTAAACAGCAAAAACGGCAACGCGATGCGTTCGCCGATCTCCAGGGCCGTTGCGCGGTGTGGATGTGGGGACATGAGGGTTTCTTGATAGTATAGCGGAAAAGGGGCATAGAAGGAATAGAGGCCATAGAAGCGATAGAAGTTCCGTATATCTTGAGCTTCCATACGTCTATCCCCTCTAAGACGTCTATCCCGTCTATGCCCTCTATCCCGTCTATTACCTTCGCCCCCACTCCCTTTCTCTCACAAACTCCCCTACACTCTCAATCTCACCCCCTCCCCCCTTCCCTGTGGAAGAACTGCTGCTCAAATTGCAGGACCTGCAATCCGCCGTAAACACAGGCAAGGACTCTCTTTGAGGCACGCGGTATTCCTGCGGAAATCGCCAAACTAGACGCCGAGACTCAGGATCCGAATTTGTGGAGCGATCAAAAGCGTGCGCAGTCGTTGTTTGCGCGATTGAAAGTATTGAAGAAACAATGGGAGCCCGTGGCGCAGATTGTCGCGGATGTGAGTGATCTCTTGGAACTGACAAAGATCTCCGAGCCGAGTGATCTGCCCGGCCTGCTGGAACAGATTGTGGATGCCGAACGCCGGTGGAAGGAACAGGAGACGCAGATTTATTTGGGCGGCGAGTTCGATACGCTCAATTGCTACATCACGCTCAGCGGCGGAGCGGGTGGTACGGAAGCGCAGGATTGGGCGATGATCCTCATGCGCATGTATTTGCGCTACTGCGAACGCAAGGGCTGGAAGACGCACTTGATGGAAAAGACCGACGGCCAGGAGGCGGGTATAAAGTCCGCGACGTTTTTGGTGCAGGGCGAAATGGCCTACGGAAATTTGAAGTGCGAGAAAGGCACGCACCGCTTGGTGCGCATCTCCCCGTTCGGCGCCAAGGCCCTGCGGCAGACCAGTTTTGCGTTGGTGGAAGTGGTGCCGGAAATTGAAGAAACCAGCGAAATTGAAGTGAACATGAATGACGTGCGCGTGGATACGTTCCGCAGCGGCGGCGCGGGCGGACAGAACGTGAACAAAGTGGAAAGCGCCATCCGTCTGACGCACATGCCTTCAGGCATTGTCGTGGCCTGCCAGACCGAACGCAGCCAAGTCCAAAACCGCGAACGCGCGATGAATCTTTTAAAAGCAAAACTACTGGAAAAGAAACGCCGCGAGGAAGAGGAACAAAACAAAGAACTGCGCGGCGCCAGCGAGAGCGCGGACTTCGGGCAACAGATCCGCAGCTACGTGTTACACCCGTACCAAATGGTGAAAGATCTGCGCACGAACTATGAGACGAGCAATACGACGGCAGTCCTCGATGGCGAAATCCAGGAGTTCATCGATGCGGAGCTCAAACGTCAGGCGAAGGAGGGGGCGTGAAAAAGGAAGTTGAGGGAACCGAAGAAACCGAGGAAACCGAAGAAGGTGTTTTTTATTTTTATCGTCGGCTTCTTCGGTTCCATCGGTTTCTTTACACTCCTAGATACAACACAAAAACACCCCCAGTTTATGGAGGTGTTTGAATCGACAGAACCGAACGATCAAAGATCGCAGGGGCGGACCGTGACGCGGCCGTTGTCCTTGGCGCGCATGGCGGCCTTGTCGAGCATCATCTCGAGTGCCTTGGATGCGGCCTCCGGGAAATCACCGGCGGTCATCATGCCTTTCTTCTTCAGGAAGTCCTTGATCGCGGAAGCGACGACGTAGCTCATGAAAGAGGGGGTAAAAATAAGAACAGAACCGATTGTAGGGGCCTATAGGCGCCCTGCAAGGCGATTCGGCTTGCGAAGGGCATGACAACCCTGCTTGGCGAAAGACCGCCAAACGTGCGTTTTTCTTGTTTAAGAGAAGCCAAAAAGGGGTTTTGCCACCCTCCGTACGTAATAATAAATTTATAAAACTCTTATATACATTCGTCAATATCGCTTCGGGCCAAACGTCCGCCTTCACCCCTCCTCTACCGTCCTCTACACTCCCTTGCGCCGACACGGAGAGATGGCCGAGTGGTCGAAGGCGCACGACTCGAAATCGTGTAACCCCCCAAAGGGGTTCGAGGGTTCGAATCCCTCTCTCTCCGCCATCCGGCTTTCCGTCGCGACTCGGCCGCGCCGAGACGGGCGTCTGCGGACTACGCCGCGATGATCGTAGGCGGGCGAATGACTGAGTACTTTGTGGAATCAGAAACTACGAAGGCTGCCCGCCGTAGCCCTGAGCCGAGTCGAAGGGCGAAGGTGGGCATTCTTGGTTGCAGGACGACGCTACGGCTGGCAAGCCACTCACTGCCGTATCACCACGCGACGCTCCTGCGTTCGGTAATACACATCCGTCGTCGCATTGATGGGATCTTCACGTTTGGGTGAAGATAATTCCACAAACGGAATTGTGAACGGAATGTAGGAACGTACCTCATTGATAAGTTTGCCGTAGACCGAGGCGCGGACGGGATCGTCGGCAGGATTGTGCGGGGAACTGCCTGCCGCATATCCCGCGACAATGGTCTCGCGGCGGGCCGTGCGCTGAAGGGCATATATTCGCTCCACGCATAGTTGCCGTACAAAAGACTGGGGCCCGTCACCCGGCTGCACATGCAGCAACGCGGAAATTTCATGGCCGATACGGTCCGTCCCCGCAAAAATCACCGCGAGGCACCAATGAAAATGCAGCGCCAGCTTGTCCGTGGCATCCAACGGGGATGCCGTGCATGACTCAAACGACAATGGAACGGGAACGACGCTCAACGTGTATCGCAACGGCTGCACAAGCGAAGGGTGAAAAAGATCCTCTTTTTCGCCCACGCGGCAGTGCTCGACGATCAATCCCATAGCGGATGATTGTACGTTATTTCAGCATTCCTGTCCTGTCTTGCGGCTCGTGGTACGGCACGCCGAGTGCCTTGTAGATGTCTTCCTCCTCCTTGCTCGCGACCACGTTGCCCTGCGCGTCGCTGAGCGCGTACTCGTTGAGCTTCCATCCTTTGCCGATGGCGATCTTGCGGAGCGTGATGTTGTGCTCTTTATCGCCCGTGAAGTACAGGAGCGCACTCCCCCATTGCGATGCGCTCACGAACCGCACGTCCACGCGCAACCCGGACTTCAGGTTGAACGAGAGTTTGGTGCCGCCGTGCGCCACGACTTTCTCCACGATGGGCAATATGCTGATGGCCTGAGACACGTTGTCCGGCTCCTGCATGCCCGGATCCGCTCCGTCCGGACGGTTCTTCGTCACCACCAGAATGTCCAAATCCCCGATCGTCGCCTTGTGCCGCCGGAACGACCCCGCCACTTCCGCGCGTTCCACGCCTTTCACCGCACGGATGGTCTTCACCAGCATCTCCGCATCATCCACGACTTCTTCGCGCGGGAACCGTTTTGACCGCTCCTTCACGCGCTTGGCGTTCTCCAGGATTTTTTTCTCCAGCAGTTCCGACATGCGCGGCAGATCGCGCAGCTTTCCCGCCTCCGCCGCGGCCACCAATTCCGCGACCGTCGCGATGCCCAGCTTGGCCTGAAATTGCCGCACACGCTTGGGGCCCAGGTCTTCGATTTCCATCAATTCCGGTGACAGCCCTCCCTGTTCGCCCATCAATTGATCCAAAAAACTCATCTTCCCCGTCTGCACGAACTCTCGAATTTTCCCCGCCGTCGCTTCGCCGATGCCGGGCAACTCCCGCAATTCTTTCTCGTCCTTGAAATCGGCGATGTCACGCTCCAAGTCCTCCACCACCTGCGCGGCTTTGCGGTAGGCGTTGGGCTTGAAGGCGACGCCTTGCTCATCAAGCAACGCGGCGATCTGCCGGAACATTTGGGCCGCACGACGATTGTTTTCAATCATATGCACCAGTTTATCACCAATGAGGGAACATCCGATCTTGAAGTCCGGCCTCCTCCTCGCAATCGATGAAAGCGAGGGGGAGGCCGGAAAGGAGGTCAGCGCGAACGACGTTCATAGACCCGGAGCTTTTTGCCCGGGCCCATGAGCTTCTTCTTGGGAACCACATACACGCGGTCCCCGGTATCGCGGATGATGCGCGCGGCAAGCGAGCGCAGGAAACGCTCACTCCACGGACGGAGTGGCGTGATCTTCTTGAATTTCTTACGCTTTCCGTCTCGGAAACAGACGATATACGGTCGCGGTCGCGCCATCTTCGATCCTCCGGTTGTTCCGCTTCGCGAAGTTGCGAGAGCGGATGTTCCATCACAAACGATGATGCGAAGAAACAACATATGCCTGCAAATCACATCCATGAATACACACTCTCCGCATCCGGCGCGAACTTGCGCAGCAGATCGTCAAGACTTCCATACAGTGCCCGATCATTTATGCGCTGGAGATGGGACACTGTCGTATCGGGTTCAACATCGTCGATATCGCCGATCATCATGTCCTCCAAACGATACACACCTTTCCGCATGCGGATGCGGAAGAAAGGCGAATCATGGGGAATGCGAATCCCGGCGTTCGTGGCGCGGTGGGAGATGTCTGCGATCTGCGAGAGCAAGCGCTTGCGGTCTTCATTGCCGACCTCAAGCGGGCCGATTTCCAAATTGGGATCATCAATATCGCTCACGGAAAGAATGCGCGAGTGATCGTCGCGCAGTAACGGCAACAACACACCTACTCGGCCCCGCGTATCACGTACGGCTTGTACCCATTCCCACGTGGGAATATTCGCCGCCTGAAGCGCAGCATGTTTTTGCGCGATAGTTTCCGCCAGACCATGTTCCTGACGATGCGGAGCATAGAGCGCAAGCGCTGCCCGCATTGCCGTCTTCCCTTGCATCATCACACCCTCAATCACCTTCTTATTGCACCCGGCACCCAGCCGACTTTCGGGAGTGAAATCTATGGTCTTGCCGGTGTCGAGTTCATGGAGACGCATGGAAGACTGTGCACTTTTTTCCGTTGTTCTTTGTGCGGCAAAAAAGTGGGGGGAAGGAAACGAAGAGAAATGTGCCCTTCAAATTTTGTAGAGGTTGCCCTCTCTCCACCGGGAGACATGCGTGGGGGTGGTGGAGAGAGGGCGGGGGAAGGATCGGTCAGTCGTGGCACTGGCCGTTGAGGAATTCGGTGTGCCCGGCTTCGAGGAGGGCGACACGATCGATCTCCGTGAGGCAGAGCGGCGAAGTGGCCACGTGAACCGCGGCCTTCATCTTGCGCTCGCTGGTGTGGTCGGTACGGACCTCGTGCTTCTTGGCCTTGAGGCTGTTGATCCGGCACTTGCGGCGCAGCGCCGCCAGCCGCTGCGCGCGGCCGGTGCGAATCGCCTGATCGAGCTTCTGGTTGAAACTGGACATGACATTTCCTTCCCGTGCTAAAAAGCAGTCGTGGTATTTTCCTAAAACCACGCTCCGGAGCACTATTGCTCACTGCCTTAAGAGCACGTTTCTCATCGCTAACCGATGATTCCAGGGAGCGGCTGTGTTACTGCACTAATACAAAGCGGCAGCAGTCTAAAGACGGAGTCAAGCCTTGCCAAAAATACGGCGATGGATCCTTATTTTTCGGTATATGGAAGCCAAAATGTCTGTATCGTAACAAGCGGTTTTTGCCTCAATTTGCGTGGTTATTTCCGAGGATCTTTCGCCAAAAGCCGTGCGATTTTTGTGCGCAGACGGTCAATTCTGTCTTGCTCTTTTTGCTCGGCGGAAATGGTTTCTCCTTCCTTGATCAGACGATTGCCGTCCCATACAAGGACGTTTCCATTCTCTCGCAAATGTCCGTAGAGAAATTCCTTCTGCTCCGCCTGGGAACACTCTTGTAAAGATGCCCGAAAATCATCGGGAACCAGTGCGTACAAAGCATCCAATTCTGCATCCGCGGCAGATGTCTGCGCTTTCTCCCCTTCCGTACCCGTCACATCAAGGTGTGCATCACAGGAAAGAATTTGGCGCATAGGCGATTGGGAAATGCGCGGTAGTGTTCATCAAGCGGTGGGGGTACGCAAAAGTTTTGCGCCGTGAAAGCCATATTTGCTTCTATGAAGCCAAAAACTCACGTCCCCTCCTCCCAACTCGCCAAGTATTTCTTCTGCTCCGCGGTGAGTTCATCCAGCTCTATGCGCATGGCATCCAACTGATACTGCGCGATGGTGTCATCGATCTGCGGGGGCAGGGTGATGACTCCCGGCTTCAGGTTCCCTTTGTGATGCACCAGGTACTCGCACGCAAGGGCTTGGCCGCAGAAACTGAGGCTCATCACTTCGGAGGGATGACCTTCGGCGGAAGCGAGGTTGACCAAGCGGCCTTCGCCGGCGACGTAGATCACGTGGCCTTTGTCGATTTCGTATTCATCCAAATAGTGACGCACACGGCGCTTTGCTTTGCTCATGTCTTCCAAGCCTTTCAGATCGATCTCACAATCAAAGTGGCCGGAGTTGGCCAGAATCGCGCCGTCTTTCATCTTCTTCATATGCTCGGGACGGATGACGTGCAAGTTGCCGGTGACCGTGACGAAGATATCGCCGATCGCGGCGGCTTCCAGCATCGGTAAGACACGGTGCCCGTCCATTGCGGCCTGCAACGCGGCGAACGCGTCCACTTCCGTCACAATCACCTGCGCACCCAAACCCTTCGCGCGCATGGCGACGCCTTTGCCGCAACTGCCGTATCCCGCGACAACAACGCATGTGCCTGCGACGAGGATGTTCGTGCTACGGATGATACCGTCAAACGTGGACTGGCCGGTGCCATAGTAGTTATCCATCAAGTGCTTGGTCTTGTTGTCGTTCACCGCGATCATCGGAATTTTGAGCGCGCCATCGCGGTGCATGGACTGCAGGCGGATGACGCCCGTCGTCGTCTCTTCGCATCCGCCGATCAATTTTGCGACCAGGTCGGGATGCTTCTTGTGGATCTCTGAGACCAAGTCACAGCCGTCATCAATGGTGATATCGGGCGAGGTGGCGATCACTTCGTTCAAGTACTTGTAATAATCCTCTTTGCTCTCGCCTTTGTACGCCCACACTTCCACGCCGTCTTCTTCCGCCAATGCCGCCGCCACGTCGTCTTGGGTGCTGAGCGGATTGCAACCGGTGATGGCGACCTTTGCGCCGCCCGCGACGAGCGTGCGCACCAAAATGCCCGTCTCTTTGGTGACGTGCAGCGCCATACCGATGGTCAAACCATTGAAAGGCTTCTCTTTCGCAAAGCGATCACGGACCTTCAAGAGTGCGCCCATGCGCTTTTCGGCGATTTCCAAATTGAGTTTTCCTTGCGCGGCCAATGAGGGATCTTTGATGGAGGACATGGGGCGAAATTGAGAATGAAGAATTGAAAATTGAGAATTTTGGGAGCGTATCGCATCAAGAATCATTCAACCGTTTCAAGAATAGCGGGGCAGGAACCAAGATTGCAGGGAAAATGACATCATTTTCAATTCTCAATTTTCCATTTTCAATTCAAGTCCGGAAGCTTCTCACCGTACGTTCCTTCCGCGCGCGCATACACTTCTTCCACATCGATTTTGTCCATCAGCGTGCCTTCATGCTCCACGCAGAACGATGCAAGTGCGGCACCCAACTGTCCGCACTGACGCAACTTCCACTTGGCCGCGAGTCCGGCCACGATCCCCGCGCGCAACGCATCCCCCGCGCCGGTGGGGTTCACCATCTTCTCCGCTTTGCAGGCCGGAAGCACGATGGTTTCTTTCTTGGTGTAGAGCGAGAGTCCTTCGTCCCCGTGCGTAATGATCAGCAAATGCGTTTCGTTGAGGATGGCGTCCGTACTGAAGCCCGTGCGCTCCGAGAGAAGTTGCCATTCGTACGCGTTGCAGATGATGCCGCGGCTTTCGCCGATGCACTTGAGGAGTGCGTCTTGCTCGAACGCCAGCACTTGCTGACCCGGATCGAACAGATACTGCACACCGAATTTTTTGCACCACGCTCCGGCCTCGGCCATGGAACGCGCGTCGCGCGGAGCGATGATGGCGTAATCGATGTCGTCACGCTCATCCGCCAATTTCTCCGGCCATGTTCCCTGGGCATCCGCACCGGGATGATAGAACGTGATCTGCCGCTCACGGTTATCCGTCGCGATGATTGCGGTGGGTGTGGCGTGTGACGGGATGGTCTCGATAAAATTCGTCGGGATTTTCCGGTCTTCCAAGAGCGCCAAGTACTCCCCTCCATCACGCCCGACCGAAGCGACCACGAGCGGATCTTGATTGAGGAGCCGAAGATTCCACGCAATGTTGGCGGCCGTGCCACCGTGGTGGCGGCTGAAGCGCGGGGTCACGAAGGACATCGAGAGTTCATCAAGGTGGGCGGGATCCACGGCCTCCGCGAACGATCCGTCGTAGGAAAGGAGGAGATCATAGGCAACAGAGCCGGTGACGAGGATTTTGGGCATAAGTAGGGAGATTGTGCGGGAATCAGGCAAAACCAACAAGGGCATAGAAGGAATAGAGGCGATAGACGCGATAGAGGAATACAAAATACGTCTATCCCTTCTATGCCCTCTATCCCGTCTATCCCCTCTTCCACTACACTTCCCCCATGAAAATCGCCGTTGTCGGCACCGGCTACGTAGGTCTCGTTTCCGCCGCATGTTTCGCGGAATTGGGGCACACCGTCATCGGCGTGGATATTGATGTGAAGAAGGTGGAGATGCTCAAGAGCGGCAAGAGCCCGATTTTTGAACCGGGATTGGAAGAACTCATCCGCAAAGGACTCGATAGCAAACTGCTCTCCTTCACCACAAATCTGACCGAGGCATTGCCGCACGTCCAGATCGTCTTCTCCGCCGTGGCCACGCCCCCGGGCGAAGGCTACAAGGCTGATCTTCGTGCCGTATTCATCGTTGCCGAGACCGTCGCGAAGCATGCAAATCACGATTTGGTGTTCGTAAACAAATCGACGGTGCCAGTGGGAACGGGGAAATTGTGTGAGGAACGGATCGGCAAAATTCTCACCGAGAGAAAAACCGATGTTCATATCTCCGTCATTTCAAATCCCGAATTCCTGCGTGAAGGCATGGCTGTTCCGGATACACTGATGCCGGACAGAATCGTCGTCGGGGTGAATGATGATGCGAATGCGCAGAAGTTGATGGATGAGTTGTATCGACCGATCACCAGAGTCGGAAAACCGATGGTCTTCATGAGCCGCGAAAGTGCGGAGATTGTGAAGTACGCGAGCAACGCATTCCTGGCGACGAAGATCAGCTTCATCAATATGCTTAGCGAATTGGCGGAAATAACAGGCGCGGATATCCGCGACATCGCCAAGGGCATGGGCCTCGATGGCCGCATCGGGCCGCGGTTCCTGCATGCGGGCATCGGCTACGGCGGAAGCTGTTTCCCCAAAGACGTAAAGGCGCTGCTGGCGACCGCAAAAGACTACAATCTGGACTTCGGGATCGTGGAAGCGACAGACAAGATGAACGCGCGTC
This sequence comes from uncultured Candidatus Peribacteria bacterium, assembly GCA_964403335.1. Taxonomy (GTDB): domain Bacteria; phylum Patescibacteriota; class Gracilibacteria; order Peribacterales; family Peribacteraceae; genus CAZYAK01. The sequence continues at coordinate 11,723 of CAYOFI010000016.1, read as the reverse complement.
AGCGGAAGCGCTTCTTCGACAAGATCCTCGCAACACTCCCGCCAAAATCGACAGTCGGTATCTGGGGCCTGAGCTTTAAGCCCAAGACCGATGACATGCGCGAAGCGCCTAGTCTCGATCTGCTCCCAATGCTCATCAACGCCGGTCACACCGTGAAAGCCTTTGACCCGGAATCTATGGAGAACGCCAAAAAACTGCTGCCCGGCGACGTCCAGTTTATGAAAAATCCCCTGGAAGCCGTCACGGGATCGGATGCATTGGTTGTACTGACGGAGTGGGACGTGTTCCGCGGGACGGATTTGAAGGACGTGAAAGCCGCGATGAAAGGCTCTTTCCTTTTTGACGGACGGAACATCTACGAACCGGCCGAAGTGCAAGCGGCGGGATTGGAGTATTACGGAATCGGGATCGGATGATGTCATTCACCCGACAGCCCATTCTCACCGATAAAGAGTTCGATCATGCACGCGCGGAATGCGGCGCGCCTGGTTTCGTGTGCCAAACGAACGCATGAAGGTCGCTGGAGCAATCTATCACGCATTGCGAGAAGCAGATCCGGGTGCAAGGCCGCCAAAGGACTGCGACCGACAATGATTCCACGCAGGAGTACTCGTATCGTATCTACCTCCAGCTCCCGCACATACTCGCGGAAATCATCGACTGGCCGTGGCAAGTGATCACCACCAGATGCGTCACAGGAAGACTCAACCATAAAGACCCGCATTCTCCGGGCAAAAAACCCTTCCATGCAACGGATTTACCGCTCATCCGTCAAAAGTGACAGGCCTCTGCGGAAAATCTTGTACTCTTGCCTGCCTGCGTCCACACTATCCCTATGAAAATCTTCCTGACCGGCTGTGCCGGATTCATCGGCTTTCACACGATTCTCAAATTGTTAGAGCGCGGAGATGAAGTGATCGGATTGGACAACTTGAGCCCCTATTACGATCCGAGCTTGAAGGAAGCGCGGCTGAAGATTCTCTCGGGCAAGAAAGGATTCACGTTCGTGAAAGGCGATATTTTGGATCGTGAGGCCGTCAAAAAATGCATCAAAGGCTGTGACCGAGTCTGTCATCTAGCCGCTCTCGCCGGTGTCCGCTACGCGTTCGACCATCCGGATGAATACATCGATATCAACATCCGCGGGTTCTTCAATATTTTGGAAGAAACGAGGCTCAACAACATTCAGGGGCTGATCTACGCGTCATCGAGCTCGGTGTATGGCGGTAATACCAAGTTGCCTTCATCGGAAGATGACAGGACCGATGATCAGCTCTCGCTCTATGGCATGAATAAGAAAGACAACGAGCTGATGGCACACACGTACCATCATCTCTATGGCACGCATGTGACGGGTCTGCGCTTCTTCACGGTCTACGGACCGTATGGACGACCGGATATGGCGCTGTTCCTCTTCACCGATGCGCTCGTGAACGACAAGCCTTTGCAGATCTTCGGCGAAGGAAAGATGCAGCGCGACTTCACGTACGTGGAGGACATCGCCGATGGCATCATCGCCAGCATCGATAAAAATTATCCGGAGGAAGTGTTCAACTTGGGATGCGGACGGCAGGAAGAATTGATGGAGTACGTGAAGATGGTGGAACAAAGCGTCGGCAAAGAAGCCAAGAAAGAATTCCTGCCCATGCAACCGGGCGACGTGCGCGCGAGTCTTGCGGATATTTCCAAAGCCAAAAAGATGCTCGGGTACGATCCGAAGACGACCATAAAAGATGGCGTCCCGAAGTTTGTGAAGTGGTATAGGGAGTATTACGGCGTTTAAAAGCATGTCACTCTGAGCTTGTCGAAGAGCGACATGCGCCTGTCATGGTTCGACAAGCTCACCATGACAGATTAGGCGTGTGCAACATTTCCCACCGGCTCCAACCTGAACCCCGCCCGGTCCCCCGTCCGTTCGCTGTAGATGCGGTAGCCCACATCCGTTGTACCCAGCTTCGTTTCCAATTCATGAAACGCCTTGGAGACGGCGGCTGCGGATTTTCCCAGCTCGCGCGCGAGTGCGCGGACACGGAGCGGACGATTTTTGGATTGCACAAGCATCAAGAGCAGCGTGTTGGCCAGTGTGCCGGGACTCAGGCGCAGACGGTCGCCCAAAAAAATCGCGAGCTCTCTGCCCGAGGGCGTCATCATCTCCGGTTCCACGTACTCCGGACCGGGGCGCGATGCTGCCGTGTCTGACATATTCGATTCGCCGCGCTGACGCTCCAATAAAAGCGCTACCAGATGCGACGCATGGCGTGCGGTGAGGGACTGAAAAAGTTGCGCCGCCTGCTCGTTGAAGTCGTGCAGGAAACTTCCCGACTGGCGCAGAAACGCCTGGATTTCTTCCGCTTCACGTTGCAATGCCGGATCCGCACTCCGCTTTACCGCCTGGGAGAGTGTGAGCAGGTCTTGCATCCGCGATACCAACAATCGCGCATCGTCGAGCATATCTTCACGAAGATAAGGAGCCCCGCATGAAGCGTCAATTGTTCAGTGGCCAAAGAGAGTGAACGAATCATCTCCGCACCCAAACTTGTGTTGCCAATCCTGTCATCCGCCGCCATTCCGGTGCCGGCGTCCATCCCGCGCACGGCGCAAGACACACGATCGCGCCCGCGTCCGCAACGCGCTCCGGGGCGAAACGCAGAATCGGAAGCAGGCTTTCGTATTGCCAGTCGTGTCCGAAAGTTCCCGCGATCAACACCGTCCCCCGCACACCCTCCTCCTGCAATTTTTGCGAGACATCGCGCGCAAGTGATAGTGAAAGAGGTAAAGACCAAAGCCATAAAGTGACAATCGATCCCACCCACATAGCCATCAACATTGTGCGTCCGCGGAGTAGACGTTTGTCAAACACGTACAACACGCCAGCGACGAGAAGTGGTGCGAAGAGTATCGAATAGTACTCAAACCAATTCAGAAAAATAAATCCCGTCACGCACAGAAACGCACCGATCACTGCCCATTGTTTCGAACGGATGATGCCGACGAGACCGACAACGCTCGCCGCGATGCTTCCGCCGACCAACCACAAACGCAGCGTGTGATACGTGTGGAACCCCAGTGATTCATCCGTCTGTTCCCCACCGTGATGAAGCAAACTTGCGAGCGCCAACGGATTGCTGAGGGTGTAGAGCACGAAGACGGCGATCGGTCCGCAGACATACAGTGCGACATCGAGCAGTGAAAATTTTGGTTGCCGGTACAGTCCCAGAACAATCGGCGCGTACAGAATCGCCTGGTATCCGGTCAGCAATGATACAAGCCAAAATATCGATACCCATGCCGGGTACTTGCGCGTCAGTTCGGGACGGAAAAGCAGCCACACGAATACCAATCCCTGCACCGCGTTCACGGGTGCGATCATAATGGCGCCGGTCCACAGGAGGACGCCGGCGGAGAGAAGCCACACACCGCAGAGCGCGATGCGTTCATTGCGCGCTAAAAATTTCCCCATGTCCCACACCAACCATACCGCCTGCACGAACGCCGACGCGAAGACGACGCGCCAAAACATTTCCTGGAACGGAAGGACCTCCAACGCATGCATGAGACCTCGCAAAAGCGGCGGATGCGGATACGGAATATCCAGCAAGTACTTGGCTTCATCCGTACGCACGTTGCTTAAGCTGTGCGCGCACGCCAGCAGCACGGCCATGACTTCCAAGCCGAGAATGGCAGTCAGGTACTTGCGCATGGCGTGAGTGCTCCGTCGGCAAGAGAGAGCATAAAACAGGCAGTCGGATCGGGACCGCGGATGTGTTGACGATGCAGAAGCGTGACCGATTCTCTTCCGACTCGCCGCAATTCCATATCCGACAGCAGCCATCCTTCCCTGTCCGCAACCTCCCGGACACGCTCTTCCACAACCTGAGCGAACGACGGATCGAAGAACATCGGACTGAGTGCAAAAGCGCGGGCGGCGAAAGGAAGCGCCGTGATAATCAGAACAATAAGAATGAAAATTCGATGCATGCGATTCTTGGACATAGTTGAGATGATACGGTACGGAAGGATTGTTGTCGTTGTCCTCGCACCCTCCCCCACCCCGCCCTTCGGGCACCCCTCCCCCCGCGGGGGGAGGGGCCGGGGATGGGGGAAGGGGTCACGCCTTCCACGTCAGCATCCTGCTCATCGTATAGTTCCACATCATCCCCACCAATGCGCCGAAAGCGATGGAGGGGAATTCGGAAAAGCCCTGCGCATACAAATGCAGCGTGATGGCGTAGTTGGCCAGCGCGCCGAATGCGCAGACGACGTTGTATTTGAGAAACCCGATGACAGCATCCTTCCCGCGCAATTTGACCGTCGAAAACGTCCACGAGTTATTGAACAAGAAATTGAAGATGATCGCGGCCTCGATGCCCACGACAAGCGGAACCGGCAATCCCAAAAACCCCGACGCCGACGCGAAGTCCGCCCCCGATTCGCCGAAGAAAAAGCGTGAGACGGCGAAGTACGCGACAAGGTTCACGATGACCCCCAAAGCGCCGACGATGACGTACTGAAGGAAGGTGAGCGGGATGTATCGTCCGACGGAAGCCTCGTACAGATATTCCAGGAATTCGACCTGCACGCGCCGCGAGAGTTTGCTCTCCCCTTTCTGGCGCACGCCGAAGGTGAAGGGCACTTCGGTGACAGACGTCGACGCCGGAACGCAGATGAGGACATCCAGCAAAATCTTGAAGCCTTTGGGATTGAGCGACCGGAAGATTTTTTGGAAGAGCTCGCGGTCGATGGCAAAAAATCCGCTCATGGGGTCTTTCGCCTTCACGCGGCAGAGCATCAGCGCCAACCGCGTGGCAATGCGGCTCATGGTGTGGCGCCGCTCGTCCCACTGTCCCACGCTCCCCCCTTCCGCATAGCGCGAGCCGACCGCGATGCCATGATTGGTTTCGACTGCGGATGCCATCGCCGGAAGAATCGAAAGATCGTGCTGCAAGTCTGCATCCGCGACGGCCAAGACATCCCCTTTCGCGGAGAGAAATCCTTCGATGACGGCTGATGACAAACCCCGGCGACCGACGCGGCGGATCACGCGCAATTGCGGATACTGTTCCGTCATCCTCTGCGCCACCTCCCACGTTTTATCCGGCGAATCGTCATCCACGATGATCACCTCATACGCCAGACCTTTCAGCGCCTCCGCCACTTTGGGGAGCAGCAACGACAAGCTTTCGGATTCGTTGTACGTGGGGAAGATGAGGCTGAGCACCCGTATACGGTAGCGCAGACCCCCGATTATCCGCTACGGTATCCGGGCAACACGCTATCTGTATCTATGCATATTCTCGTTACAGGATCATCGGGCACCATCGGCACACGATTGTGCGAAACGCTCATCCAAAAGGGCCACACCGTCACGGGTATCGATTGGCTGGAGAACAAGTGGCAGAAGTCCGTGGATGCACTGACGGTTCGCTGCGACCTGCGCGATGAAGCCGCGACGCATGCCCTCACGCTTCCGGAGAATATCGATGCTTTGGTGCACCTGGCCGCCAATGCGCGCGTCTACGAACTCGTCGAACATCCGGAAAGAGCGCGCGATAATTTCCTCACGCTTTTCAACGCACTCGAACTCGCCCGCAAGCGCGGCATCAAGCGCTTTTTGTTTGCATCCTCCCGCGAAAGTTACGGCAACATTCCCGCCGCAAAATACACGGAAGACCTGGTGCGGGTGGAGAACTGTGAGAGTCCGTATACGGCCAGTAAAGTAGGAGGAGAAGCGCTGGTGGAAGCCTACCGCCGCTGTTACGACATGGACCAGATCACGTTCCGGTTCAGTAACGTCTACGGCATGTACGACGATTCCGTCCGCGTGGTTCCCCTCTTCATCCGCCTTGCCGGCAAAAACGAGGCGATGAACGTGTTCGGCAAAGACAAGTGCCTGGACTTCACGTACATCGACGACTGCGTCGACGGGATCATCAAGGCGCTGGAAAACTTTGAAACCGCGAAGAATGACACCTACAACCTGGCCTTCGGCGAAGGCACGACCATCGTGCATTTGGCCGAGCGCGTGAAGGAATTGATGGGCAGCACGTCCGCGTTGAGCGTGGGCGAACCCAGAACCGGCGAGGTAGTGCGTTATATCGCGGACATCTCCAAAGCCAAGAAAGCCTTCGGGTACGCTCCGAAGACATCGTTTGCGGAAGGGATTGAGAAGTCGGTGGAGTGGTATAGGAAGATCTTGAAATATTGAGAGAAAAGCACATTTGGCATCGATTCTTGGGGATTGATCCTGGACGCAGGATACTTGACTGATAATATCAATTATTCTATAGTACAAAACCTTCTTTTCGTATCATCCATGCACCATTTGCCCTTGTCCCGGTCCTCGGTAGCCATCCTGGCAATGTGCGCACTTGTAGCGGGTCACTGTAACATCCCCGTCGCCAACGCGGCGGGCGGCGACGCGTGGGCATCCGGCAACGGCATCGTCATCCAGGCCACCGAACGTATGGGCGGGGCGATCACGTCATTGCAGTGGAAAGGGAAAGAATTCGTGGACGCCGCCGATCACGGCCGTGAAATCCAAACGGCATGGCAGTTCGACGGACATGGAGAGTGCTATAACCCCACCGAAGCGGGGTCCATCCTCGATAACGGCGGTCCCGTCAGCACATCCAAGCTGCTGTACTCGCTTGGCCGCGGAAAGGGCCTGTTCACCGTGAGCAATCCGGCGTTCTGGCTGCCACCCGGAGGCGACGGCTTCTGGTGCGGTTTTGCGAAGAGCCATTCCCCGCACACACAATGGAACGGCGGGAAAGTGATCAATACGACACCTGTCTCCCGATCGCTGCTGCAGAAGAACGTCCAGATCGGCTACGCGGACATGGACAACGTCATCGAATACGTCACCGACATCAGCTTTTCCACGCAGGAACTGGCCGCTGCTCCTGCGCACTCCATCGTCCTGGAACATCCCGCCGTCTACATGCCGGCCGAATTTTCGTCGGCGTACAGGTATGACCCCGAATACGACATCCTCGTGAAGACGACGGCCCAGCGATTCGCCACACAACCCGTCATCCTGGCGACCACGGACAAGTCGTATGCGATGGGCATCTTGACCGACGAAATCCCCCAAGAGGGCTTCAGCGCACACGACCAGCGGAACTTCCTGGGATACGGATACGATGACTATTCATCCACAAAGAAGATGAGCATCCGCATTTCCAAATTCCCGCAGAACGGAGTCCGTTTCGGCGCGGAGACCGTGCACACAAGAAGCTTCCTGATCGTCGGGTCGCTGTCCGATGTCGTGACGTCCATGTCACGACTGCACCGCATCCTGCAAACGGGAAAAGCCCCGCCGCCCGCTCCGGCCGGCCATCCCATCGGGTACCACGAGTCCGCGACGACGGGATGGGCATGTGACGGAGATGACGCATCAAGGCCGCTGGACATTCATTTCTACGCGGACGCCCCCGCTAGCGCGGGCGGGAAATTCGTAGGGTCCGCGGTCGCCGACCGGGTACGTTCGGATGTGACCGGCGTGTGCAACGGCACGACCGCACACGGATTTTCCTTCGATCCTCCGTCTTTCCTGAAGGACGGCAAAGCGCACACGATCTTCGCGTACGCGATCAACATCGGGCAAGGCGCAGTCAATCCGCTGCTGACCAACTCCGCCCAATTTTTCCGCGAGCAGTCCGGAGTCGTTGTCCGCCCGCCCGCGCAGTCTTCGTCGTCCTCATCTTCTTCGGCTGCTTCCGCATGGGGAACCCCTGCGCCAAAACAGCCTGCCCCGCCATTGCCCATCCCCGTCCCTGTCATTCCCGCCGCGTCGTCTTCATCTTCATCCAAGCCCACCGCGTTCTACAACCCCATCGGATTCTTGGACACCTCCACATGGGGCTGGGCGTGCGACGGCGATGACGTATCCCGGCCGCTGGAGATCCACTTCTACGCCGACGGGCAAGCCGGACTTGGCGGCACGTTCATCGGGTCGGCCATGGCGGACATCCCCCGTCCGGACGTCGCTTCGGTCTGCGGAGGCACCGTCAATCACGGATTCTCATTCTCCATTCCCGATTCCCTCAAGGACGGACGCCCGCATTTGATCTACGCCTACGCCATCGATCCGGCCGGCGGATACAATCCGTTGCTGTCCACGGCGCCGCGCCCTTTCATGGAGAAGTGAAAACGGACGGATGGACGCAAAAAGAGACGGTTTGATGTTGCGCGACAACCGATACGCCCACCGTGATTTCGCCGTTCATGCAATTGCATAAGTGGTGATGCAGCGTCACAGTGCTGCTCTCCTCCCGCCCCGCGCATGACCACGACCACACGCACCTTCTCTTCGGCTGTCGCCGCCGCTCTCGTCCTTGGCTTGAGCATCATTCTCAGCTCCTGGATCGTTGCCGGGTATGTGGCCAAGATCAAAGCGACGGGCGACGGAATTGCGGTGACGGGTTCGGCGCAGCGCGTGATCACTTCTGACGTGGCCAAGTGGCGCGTGCAACTGTCGCGCTCCGTGCCTGCAGAGAGCACGCAGGACGGCTATGCCGCGCTCAAGCGCGACTTAGATGCATTGACTGCATATTTGAAAAAAAGCGGCATCGATCCTAAAAACGTCACGGTGGGCGCGGTGGCGGTGGAACCGGGGTATGACGCGTACAGCGGAGGCAAAGGCATCACCTCATATACCCTGCGGCAGGAAGTGGTTGTGGAAGCCAATGACGTAGCCAAAGTCACGCAGACGGCCCAAAATGTGGGCACGCTCTTGGCGCAAGGCGCGCTCCTGAGCACGACCTCGCTGGAGTACTACTACAGCAAACTGGCCGATGTGAAAATCGAGATGCTCGCGCAGGCCACGGAGAACGCCAAGCAGCGCGCGGAGAAAATCGCGCAGAGCGCAGGGTCGCAACTGGCCGGGTTGAAGGACGCGAGCATGGGCGTGATGCAGATCACCTCGGTCAATTCCACAGAAGTGTCTGACTACGGCATGTACGACACCAGCTCCATCGAAAAGCAGGTGACGGCGGTGGTCCGCGCGGCATTCCGCGTGAACTGATCAGGCTTCGGGCCACAAGACATCCGAATCCCGGATATCTGGATATTCCCGCCGGATAAACTCGGCGCGCGCGGGAGAGTGCTGGAGCAGATGGCGGATGCGGGTGCAGAAGATTTTGAGCATTGCAGGATGAACGCACATATCCCCATTCTTTCAGCTCCGTCAGTATCGTGATATCCCGCTGGTTCTCAAATTCCTTCACAAGATCCGGCCCGTGTATGTCCGTCAGTGTCCCCGTAATCTCGTTCACCCGGTTTTCACGGCAATCGCTCATACGGAAATGTATTCGACAGGAATATGCAATTTTCCGATACGGGCGAAATCCTTGTCTGCCGTGATGAGCGTCGCCTGATGATGTTCACAAAATGCCGCGATCCAGACATCATTATCCATTCCCTTGCTCCACACCGATCGACGAACGGCATCAAGTTTGAGTTCCGCGTAACACAACGCAACCGGCGATGTGAATTCCAAAACAGGGAACAAGAGCAAACTGTCACGAATGTCGCTTTTCCGTGCTTCCGACACTTTGCTCGTCGCACTCATCAACCCGAAATACACTTCCCCGACAGTGATCGGCGTAAGGAAAACGTCGTGCTGCGGGAGATCCAACAATCGATCGACGACGGCTGGCTTGCCCAAGCAGAAAAAAGACAGAGTTGACGTATCAAAAATATACACCTCAATATTCTCTTCTCACTCTGGCAATATATTCAAGGGCATCTCGAACAGGCTTTTCAGCATCTTTAAACCGCCCTGCGACTGATTTCCAATTTTTCACAGGTTTCCGCAGAGTCACCACTCTGCGCGATGCCGCTGCTCGTCGAACCGTACTCATTGTGCGCATATTGTATGCATATGCATACGCAGGACTCAAGTACGTATCTCATTTTTTCCCGGGCTTCTTCTCCTCGTGGTACACCATATCCAAATTCACCTCCCAAATATTGGAGTGGTCCGTTTTGCCGGCAAGGATGTTATCCACCGCCGTCATCGCCGTGAGCATGGAGTGGTCTTGGTTGTTGTAGCGGTGCATGCCGTTGCGGCCGATCAAGAATAAATTCGGAATGGATTTCACGTAGTCTTGCACCACCGGCAACTGCGTGTAGCTGCCGATGTAGGCGGGATAGGCTTTGGGCATGCGCAGAACGCAGGCATCGAGCACGTCTTCTTTCTTCAGGAATCCGATCGTCTCCATTTCTTTAATGCCGAAGTCGATCAGTTCTTGGTCGGGCATGATCCACAGATCCCCGCCTTCGTTCACGAAGTATTCCAATCCGATCCAAATGGAATTCTTGCGGTCCGCGACCATGTACGGGCTCCAGTTGTTGAAGACTTGCACACGGCCCACGCGCACATCGCCTTCTTGGATGTAGATCCAGTTATCCGGCACATCGGTATCCACGCCGCCCTTCCGTTCGACGTTCAGCTTTTTGAGGAGAAGGCCGACCGTTAAGAAATCGCGGTACTGCAAGCCGTCCGCGACTTCACGCACGCGCGCGGGAACATCGGGCGTGATCATGCCGACCAGGTGTTTGACCGGCATGGTGGAGAAGAAGTAATCGCACGCGATTTCCTCGCGGGCACCCGTCTCGACGTTTTCCAGCGTGACGGACTTCACGGCGGTCTTGGACGCGTCCATATGTACGCCAATGACGCGGTGGCGCATTTTGATCTGGCCGCCCAAGTCCTTCACCTGCTTGGCGACTTCTTCCCACATTTGTCCCGGACCGTATTTGGGATAGTAGAAACGCGTGATCAGGCTGGTCTCGCGCTCCTCTTGAGCTTTTTTGAAATCGGAACTGAACAGGTCTTTAAAGGCGTGCATCACGGCGCGTTTGAGCGACAGTCCTTTCACACGCTGTGCGCCCCAATCGGCACGGATGGTGTGCACGGGCACGCCCCAGACTTTCTCGGTATAGGCTTCGAAGAATGTTTTGTAGAGCCGGTCCCCGAAACGATTGCGGTAGAAGGCGTCCAAATACGTTTCATCTTTCAAAGGAAACATCTGCCGCCAAATGTACGAACAGCCGATCATGAACGTATTCCAGAGTCCCAGCCTGCGCGCGACACTCAGCGTGATACCGATCGGATACGGGAAGAAATTGCGACGGTAGAAGATGCGGCTGAGGCGCGGGCGCTGGAGCATCACGATGTCCTCCTGTTCCGGATCTGGCGCATTCCCTCCGGCGAAATCGATATCGTGATGCTTTTCGATGTCATCGGCTGCGGGCTTTCCCTGCAGCGGGAGAATCGCAAACCACCACTTCATGATCCGGTCGCTTTTGCTGAAGAACCGATGTCCGCCGATATCGATGCGGTTTCCTTTGTAGTTATACGTCTGCGCGATGCCCCCAATCATGTCCGTCGCCTCACACACCAAAGGCACGACATCCGTCCGTTTGAGCAATTCATAGGCGGCGGTGAGGCCCGCTGGGCCTGCACCTGCGATGATCGCGACTTTTTGGGGCACGGGCGCAGTCTACCCGACAACTCCGTTCAATTCATGCGGAAGAGACGCAGATTTGTCAGGAAAACTTTTCATGGCGGCCATTGCGTGCATTTGACATTCGATCATCACATCACAGAAAAAATGTGCTGAAGATTCGCCGGAACAGAATTTTTGTGGATAAATACTACTCATCGTAATCATTCGACAATCAAATATTTGCGATGTTTGAATGCTCGAAAAATATAT
>CAYOFI010000015.1:0-40546 GCA_964403335.1 uncultured Candidatus Peribacteria bacterium | reverse complement strand
TCGCGTTGGCATCGGTCAATTCCTGATACAAGTACGCCTTCTCCAAAGCGAGCGCGACGACGTTTACAAAGCTGCGTATGGATTCCTTCTCAAAGGCATTGAGAGTGTCGTAGCTGCGGTTCAATGCCAATAGAATGATTCCAAGAACCTTTCCCTCGACAATCAATGGACACGCAAGGGTGGTTTTCAGGTGCGACACGGTCGATATCGTCTGCAGCTTTGCGGAATCAACGATATTGCGCATAACATCCTCAAAATTTTCAGTTATGCCCATTTCTTTCTGGGCCAATACTTTCTTAAAGAATTCATGGTTAGTAGCATTAGGAATTTTTGTGTCCGCAGGAGAAAACCCTATCTTATTAGTGATCACCTTCATTCTGTCTGCCTGCTCAAAGGCCAACGGGATAAGTGAATCTGTTTTCGCATCAAAATCAAATATACCCACAAATTCAAAACTTAATTCCACCAACACGGTCTGGCTCACGCGCATCGCCAAATCCTTGGGTTCCAAGGTCAAAATGCTTATTTCGTAGAGCTTACTCAGCAACGAGAGCGTTTTATTCTTATGGACGATTTCAATGTTTTTTTCATACAAATTTTTGACGATGGCATTCGGATCATCGCCTGCTGCAGGGGCATTCGATGTGCCTGTATTTGGTGCGCCGCTAGTCGGATCCTGCTGAGAGGGCATCAAAGAATTATATCACAAAATACGGCTAATAACCATTAAAGCAAAGTATAGGCAATCCTAAAGCACAGCCCCATTCTTAGGATCATCGCAAATTCGCCGGCACTTTCGATGGCTCCAAATCTGCCACGAGTGCTCCAACTGCTTCCTTACACACTTCTTTTCCTGCTCTTCCGAACAAGTTTTCAAATCTGTCAACCAAGTCGTTGATAACCTTGCTCTCATTCGATGCGCCAATCGAAAGGACTCCCTTTTGCCTATCTACGATCTTCAAATCAGAAACTTTGCCCGCCTCATGCCACGCAACCGGCCCCATAAGCAGTTCCTGCTCCTTGATAATCTTCAATGCGATCTGTTCATACACAGTCATACACCGATATCAGGAAAAGCAAATTAGTTAGAACTTTACTATACAGGCACGGGAATAGGAAAACTGTATATTGGCTCATAAAACCCGTAATTAGCATTAAAAAGAGTATTCAAGATTAACTAGCCCAAACTGTCCATACAATGTAAAGTTTGAAGAACATTCTAAGTTTTATGTCTTGGTTATCGTTCGCGATAGCGTCTTCGGCGGTGTTCGCAATTACGAATTTCGTGGATAAATATGTCTTAGAAAAAGAAATCTCAGATTATCGCGGGCTGGTTGTATACACGGCCTTTGTGGGTTTTTTTGTGGGGATTTTCTGCTGGGTGTTCACAGGTTTCCCTCCCCTTCTCCGCATTGATGCCTTGCTAATCATGCTAAGCGGAGCAATGACCATTTGGGGCCTTGCGTTGTACTTCCGCGCATTAACCTTGGAGGAAACAAGCACGGTGATCATCTTCATGCAGATGTCTCCGGTCATCACACTTCTTCTCTCCGCCGTTTTTCTTCAAGAAAGGATTTCTTTGCTCCAGGGCCTAGGATTTATCCTCATTCTGGCGTCGATCATTGGAGTCTCGCTGAAAAAATGGCATATGCAACTACAATCGTCGACCGCACTATTACTGGTGCTGGTCGCCGATATATTTTGGGCGAGCGCGAATACGCTGTTTAAATTCGTGGTGACGCCCGCGACATTCCCGCAACTCATAGGTTTTGAAAGCCTAGGCATTGGACTGGGTGGCTTGCTCCTCTATATGTTTTTCCCGGTTGTGCGGAATGCTTTTCATCAGACAACAATGCGTGCACGCAGATCAGCGGTGGTTCTCGTGTGCATAAATGAATGTATTTTTGTATTAGCAAAATTCCTCGCATTTTTCGCCATCGCTCTTGGGCCTGTCTCATTAGTAAGCATCGTGGGAAGTACCCAAGTGTTCTTCGGTATTTTCTATGGATGGGGTCTTACGCTACTCACACAAAAAATCTATCACGAAGATATTTCTGTGCACGGTCTGCTTAAAAAGGTATTCTTTTCGATAATTGTTTTTCTGGGAATTTGGCTGATTCATTAATTACATGTTTTTTACTTAAACTCCCATGCTGCCAACATTTCCGAAGTTTAAGAAATTAGAAAGTGGAGATCGTGAGGTTATTGAAATGCTAACAAAAGATTTTTTGCCATACTCTGATTTTAATTTTACAAGCCTTTGGTGTTGGGACGTACAAAATAAAATTTGCATCTCTAATCTTAATGGGAATCTAGTCGTTAAATTTACAGATTATATAACAGGAGAACCGTTTTTTTCTTTTATCGGTGCAAATTCAGTTAATGAAACATCCTTGCAAATTATAGATTTAGCTAAGAATGAAAAAACAATTGATAAACTAAAGTTATTGCCTCAAGAATTGATAAAACTATTTGATAATTCAATCTTTAATCTCGAGGCAGATATTAATAACTCTGATTATGTTCTTTCTATACAAAATTTAAAAACTTACAAAGGAAATAAATTTGGCCCAAAGAGAAATTTTGTGAACCGTTTCAAAAAAATTTATAATAGTTCTACCAAGCTATTGGATTTATCTGATAAGAAGGCACAGATAAATATCTTTAATATATTTTCAATTTGGTCACAAAAGAAGGGTTTATCAGAAGCTGAGACTCAAAATGAGTTAATGGCCTTATCAAGAATTTTTGAAATAAATAATCCAGATATTATCTCTATTGGAATTTTCATTGAAAATAAATTGATTGCTTTCTCTATCAATGAAATTGTGAATTCAGAATATGCAATCCTTCATTTCGAAAAAGGCGATTTAAGTTATATCGGGCTTTTCCCTTTTTTAATGCAGGAAACAGCAAATTTGCTTTCCAAGCAGGGAGTAATTTTTTTGAACTATGAACAAGATTTAGGTCTGCCAGGTTTACATAAGAGTAAATTATCCTATAATCCGGCGAAATTTTTACAAAAGTACACTTTATCCTTAATTAGTAAGACTTCTTTGAAGGCAACTTCAACTGCAGATTCACAGCTATTTGCACTTTCAACTCCTGGAAGATAGGATTGGCCTTAATGTCAACGACTTTCAGTCGCTTCCTGTGGCTAGACAAGAGCGCTTGGCTCCTGCTCGCCATGTTCTTAATACTAACTATTTGGTGGGTTGTTCTTCAATTTTTAGGCTATACAGACATTAGTCTACAAAGAAATCTTATATGGGGTGCTTCTTATCAGGTAATCGCCATTTTTGGCGGAATTGCTGGGTTAGTTATTTCAAAATCATGGGGCTTCACTAGTAGTGCTATGGGCAGAGCAATATTAGCATTTTCGTTCGGACTTCTGTTGCAATCTTTCGGTCAAAGCGTATTTAGCTATTATAATTTAGTATTGGGAGTAGACATTCCCTATCCCTCTCTCGCTGACGTTGGATATTTTGGAAGCATCCCTTTTTATATTTATGGGATAGTTTTACTCGCAAAATTAGCAGGTACGAGAATCTCCCTTCGCTCATTTCTAAATCAAATTCAAGCATTGCTAATCCCATTAGCAATGCTGACTTTTTCCTATTATTTCTTTCTTCGTGGTTACGAATTTGATTGGTCGAATCCACTTAAAATTATTCTCGATTTTGGCTATCCATTAGGTCAAGCTATATATGTATCGATTGCGCTTCTCACGTTTGTTTTATCAAAAGGTGTATTAGGAGGGATCATGAAATTCAAAATCCTATTTATTTTGTTCGCTTTGGCTATTCAATACATTGCTGATTACAACTTTCTCTATCAAGCTATGACAAGCACATGGCAAAATGGAGGCTACGGGGATTTTGTATATCTGCTTGCTTATTTATTTATGGGCCTTGGTTTACTGCAACTTAAAACTAAATATATCATGACTAAGTAATCTTTTTAGATAACGCAACCGTGAAGATCAATATTATTGATAAAGCCGTGAAGCATAGCCAAAAAACAAATTTATTTTTTATGAGTTTATAGGTATTGGTAATCTCAATATCTACACCAACAAAAGCGACTGCTTTTCCTTGTTTATCTCTTATTGGAGCAGTTCCGGATATAGCTAACCCCCACTGAGCTGTAGCAATGCTTGAATTATAAGTGGGAAAATCTAAAACATTTTTATATATTTCTTTTTGCCACGCATAGTATCTAACTCCGGGCGCCACATTTTCATCTGATTCTTCAAGAATTCCATCGCTATTAAAGTCCGTGTAAAAGGGTAAATTGTAATTTGAATCTGCATCCGCGACGAATTCCCATAAATCGGGATTTTTTACTACGCGATAGATATATGCAAATTTTATTCCCGTATTTTGATCTCGAATCTCATTTAATTTTTTAAAAATCTTCTGATATGCATCAGTTTTCATATCTCTTGCAAAATGCAACTGGTTAATATCATCTACGGAAAACTCAGGTGCGGCAGTAGCTGCAATAGACATTAATCTTTTTCCAATTTCCTCTTTGGTGGCATGGAGGGTGTAATAGTACAAACCCAATGTAACAAAGAACGCCAGTTCTGCCGTAAAGGCCAATGAAATGAGCACACGACGAATCTCAAACGCCCTCCATGCCAAACTTAGAAAATCACGGCGGAAATGAGCTAGTTTGATGATTACAAACAAAAAGAAAGCAACAAAAACTATCAACAAGGGAACCCCGATAGTGCTGGCATTAAGTCGCTGCAACTTCTCGGGACGCACATCTATTGCAAGGACAGCAACGGTAATCCCTTTATTATCTTTAATTGGCGCATATCCTGTTAAGAATTCTCCCCACTGATCCGTGTAGATACGTGCGCTTGTGACAGGTTCATTGAATGCAGCTACAGTTTCTGCCGGAGGGTCCGGGTATTGCTGGCCCGGCCATTGGAGAAGATCTTGTACATCAATATTTCCATCTCCATTCGTGTCCTGGTTATTGTCCGGATCATTGTCCGAATTGGCATAAGGGTTCATTGAATGTGAATCACTGACAAAAAGAATTTTTGTGGAATCCTTGGGGTCTTTGCGGAAGATATATGTGAATTTAATGTCCGCATTATTCAGACGGATTTCCTTCAGTTGGCTCACCACCCTCCCCCACTCAGGCTTCTTCCAATCTTCCTCTGCTTGCAACTGATTCAAATCGTTTACGTCGAATTGACTGGCGCCTGTGCGGGCGATCGAGAGCACTTGCTCCTTCATCCGCTCCAGATTGAGATATGACGTGTAAAAGTAAAAGGTGATGACGCTGATAAGGAATAGCCCGAAGAACGATACGTAGACAATCCATGAAGTCAGTCCGAGAATCTGCCACGCCTTCTTCAGGAAATCGCGGTTGGAAATAGCTAACTTCGCCAAGATGAATACGACGAAGGCAAGGAGAACGAGCAAAAGGGGCGGACCAAAAGTATTGGCATTCAAGCGCTCCAATTTATCCGCCCAAATATCGATCGCTAAGACAGCTACAGTAATCCCATTTTTGTCTTTGATCGGTGCATAACCAGACACAACAGGCCCCCATTGATCAGTGAAAATACCTGACGTTACTACAGGTTTATCAAATGCCATAAAGGCCTCTGGAGTGGGCTCCGGCCATGGCTGGCCCGGCCAGGGCAGGAAATCCACGGAGGTAACCTCACCATTTTGATCTAAATCAACATCGTTATCAGGATTGGCATCAACATTGGCGTATGGATCAATGGAAGTAGCATCACTGATGAATAGTAATCTTTTTGGGTCGTTCGGATCTTTCCGGAAAATATATGCATATTTTATATCCTCATTACTGTCTCGAATATTTTGTAGAGCAATCACTGATTTCGCCCACTCCGGCTTCTTCCAATCCTCCTCCACCTGCAATTGATTCAAATCATTCGCGCTAAATTGATTTGCGCCAGTCAGTGCAATAGAAAGCGCTTGCTCCTTTATGCGCTGTAAGTTGAGCGCAGAAGTATAGAAGTAAAAGAATACCAAGCTCACGAGAAATAATCCGCCAAAGCCCGCATACACAGGCCATTTAGTTTCCTTAAGCAACTGCCATACTTGCTGCATAAGCATTCGATTGAATGCGGTCAGGCGAATGAGAATAAAGAGAAAAAAGAGACCAAAAAATGTCCCTGACAACGAATATCGGCTCATCGTGAGTTCCTGTACCTGGTTAGCGAATATATCGATGCCAAGAACCGCAACGACCCGGCCGTCGGCGTTCTTGATTGGGGCAAAGCCGGAGATGAAGGTTCCCCATTGATCTGTATACGCGATATCACTGGAAATTGGCCTGGCATATTTGCCACTCTGTAATACGGGGATTTTAGAGACATCATAGGGGGTTCCTGGCGCGATATTTTCATCCGCCTCATTGATCTTGCCATCGCCGTTCTCATCCTCCTTCGTAAACGGGTCTATGGAATCTGCATCAACGACAAATTCAAAAATGTTTTTTTGGGAAGTCGGACGCCATATGTACATGTATTTCACCCACTGGTTTTGATAACGAATATCATTGAGCTGTTTAATGACCTTGGCGTACTCCGGCTTGACGATGTCTTGCGGCGTGTGGATTTGATCAAGATCCCGGGCTTCGAACTGCAGCGCGCCTGTCGCGGCGATGGATACCACTTTCTCCCGCAACCGCTGAAAATTGGTGTACTGATCATATTTATACACCCCAAACGTCACCGCAGCTGCAATCACAAAGAACACCCCAAAATTGATAAGGCTCTCCTTGCTCCACAAAAATTCCCGTACACGCGACGCAACCTTGTTCTTGAGCAACACTTCCGCGGGCGGTGGCGCTTCCGGTAAGGGCTGCGGGGGAGGGTTTGCCCCGGCTGTCTCCACGACTTCCGCAGTCACCGGCACTTTCGTATTCAGCTTCCACAGACTTTCGAACATGCTGCGCTCCATGGAGGCGAGCTCCGGATAATGGATCGTGCAGCCGCGCTTTTCCACGTGGTTGATGCAGGTGACGGTGTCGCCGGTGATGATTTTTTCGAAATCGAACTGGTATTGGTCCGGTGGGATGAGGACCGTCTTGCGGTGCTCAAACGGGTCGCGCGTTTCGAAACGGCGGCCGAAGGGGGTGTCGTTGGTGATGACGCGCAAGGTGATGCCCCGGCTGCGGCGCGACTTGGCGTACTCGGAACGGAAATCGCGCAGAGGGTCTTCTTCGGGGTCGACGGTGACGGGCAGGAAATCGAGCTGTTCTTTCCCGGCATCCAACAACTGCAGATAGAGCTTCTGGATGCCATCCGGGCCGTGGTAATACTCCATTTCCGGTCTCCGCTTATCCATCTTCAACGTGGAGATGAACGTCTCGAAATCCTGGTGTTTGCGCTGCAGCGCGTCGCGCTTCTTTTTGAGATCCTCCACCACCCACTTGGACACCGCATCCAAGGAACGGAAGACATATTTATAGTTGTCGTTGATCCAGACTTTGCTGATGATCTCCTTCTTGATGAGCTTTTTCACCGCCTGGTCGACGGCGCCCATGCCCTTTCCCGTCCCCGACGACAGAGCGCGGATGGACAGTTCATCCTGCTCCATCAACCGACGGATCACCAGGATCTCGGTGCCCGAGAATCCGGCGTCGCCTAAGGAGGCTTCGATGCTGGCAGGCAGGGCGTTCATCAAACTTGCACTTTATCGAATCCATGGCAGAAGTAAATATTGCCACACAATTTCCCGGTGAGGTCCGCAGCCCGACTGCAAGGTCCTTCCACGAAGATGACTGGACAAGATGTATGTTTTTTGGCTATGGCAAGCCAATTTTAGGCGTTCCAGGTGGGGGTGGAACGTACCCCCTACGACCGGCCTCATCCTCTAACTCCTTCTCCCTGCGGGGAGAAGGAGGATGTTTTTGTTCTGTTTTTATGAAGTACGCAGGTTTCCGATCTTTTCGATGATCTCTTGTAGAACGCCTGATAAATCGTATAGAACAGCATCGTTCGAAAATCGAAGAATATGAAACCCCCACCTGCGCAGTATCTCGTCTCGCTCTGCATCATATTGCTGTTGTGCGTCGTGGATACCGCCGTCGACTTCTATAATCAATCGACATTCTAACGAACAAAAATCCACGACAAAATCTCGGATACCCATCTGTCGTCTAAATTTTACTCCGGCACATCCTCGCGCTTTCAGCGCTTTCCAAAGCAATATTTCGGCGGGCGTCATGCGCTTTCGTAATTCTCGTGCATAGAGCACCTTATGTTTCCGTGCAGGAACTTTTATCGGCTGAAGTGCATTGACCATAGTTCGTCATAATACCCTGCAAAACAAAACATCAAACACCCCCCTTCTCCCCGCCCGCCTGCGCTCTGGCTACGGTGGGCAGGCAGGGAGAAGGGGCTGCCCCAAAGGGGACCCCTTGGGTGAGGATGAGGCCTCAACAAAAACAACAAACAGAAGTCGACCGAAAGGATGTAGGGGCTGAGAAGAACCCCTACGCCGTCACCATCGCAAACTCATACGTCTCTTTGGAGATGGCTCCATCCTTGTAGAGTTTCTTGATGGATTTTTCGAAGGCCATCATGCCGATGGCGTCGTTGGTTTGGAGGACGGACTTCAGTTCGTGCACGCGGTTGCGGCGGATGATGTTGGCGACTGCCGGGGTGGAGATGAGGACTTCGCGGGCGGCCACGCGTCCGCCGCCGACCTTCGGCAGTAAGCGTTGTGCGACGATGGCCTTGAGGGAGAGGGAGAGCTGGGCGCGCACTTGGGCTTGCTGATGGGGCGGGAAGACGTCGATGATGCGGTCGACCGTCTGGACGGTGTTGGGCGTGTGGAGCGTGGCCAGGATGAGGTGGCCGGTCTCTGCGAGGGTGAGGGCGGCGGCGATGGTCTCTGGGTCGCGCATCTCCCCGACCAGCACAATGTCCGGGTCTTGGCGTAACACGTGCTTGAGCGCTTCCGCGAACGACAGGAAGTCTTCCCCGTACTGGCGCTGGCGGAACACGCCCTTGGCCTGCGGGAAGAGGAATTCGACCGGGTCCTCCAGGGTGACGGCATTCACGGCGCGCTCTTGGCTGATGGCGTGCAGGATGGCGGCGAGCGACGTGGACTTTCCGGAGCCCGTGGGACCGGTGAACAGGATGAGGCCCTGGCGGATGGAACGGAACCGGTCGGCAAGTTCGGTCAGGTCGACAGATTCCAGCGTGGGGATATCCACCGGAATGATGCGGGCGACGAGCCCCATGGAGCCGCGCTGATAGTGACAGTTCACGCGGAAACGCACGCCGTCTTTCAGCATGTACGAGACATCGATCTCCCGCTCTTTGGTGAAACGCTCCAGTTGTGAATCGGTGAGCATATCTTTCACGCAACTCTCCGCCTGCGCGGCGGTCAGCACTTGTTTGGTCTGCGGCTGCAGTTCGCCATTGATGCGGAAAATCACCGGGGTATCCGCGGCGATATGCACATCGGAGGCGCCAAGCTGGGTAGCCTGGGCGAGGATTTGATCGACAGCTTGGGACGGCATGGGTTGCAGAGGGGAAATTTACTCTCCCGACGCCTGGCAGAGTTTCATCACCAGTTTGCACAGGTGATTCATCACGGCCATGTTGAGCCCGTGCTCATCGGCGGCTTCCTCCCAGGCCGTGATCATTTCCGCCTGGGTGGCGGCGTTGAAGGCGCTCTCATCTTCTTCAAGCGCTTTCTGGCACAGATTCACGCGCTCATCCAGAAGCGCGATCATCTGTTCGTCGATCTTATTTAACTGCGTGGATATATTGCTGGGAACTGGCATCGGGCGCATCTTTCCCGAAGCCTGGGAGATTGCAATGAAAAGTCATTGACAGTTTGTCCCCTCAGGCAAGAGATCTGCGACTTCCTCGGGCTCAAAAAACACGATATAAGCGGGTATGAGCACCACAAACCACCAAATGGCCAAAAGAATCGCGATCCCGACATGGAAGAGGAATCCGCCACAAAAGAACACCCACCGCCATCGCTTACTCCATAACCCGAAGGGCAAAAGGACTTCGTACCACTTGATGACCGCGACAACTCCGTCATACACCTGGATGGGAATATTCTGCTGCGCGATCCACCAGGCCGGCGCCGTCGCCCACCGTCCGACGAACCCCCAAATGAACACTTCCCCGCTCTGCCAATCGTCCAAAATGATCTTCTGCCAGCCCACGCCCAAGTACGTCGCGGTGATTTGGACAGAAATCAACCGCTGCGGAAGGATGGAAATCGGCTCCCACGCCAGCCAGGAACCTTTGCGCAGACGCATATCCACCGAATACGTCTTGCCGCAGCCGCTGAAGCAGAGCGTGAGCAGAATGAACAGGAACAGGCGATCGAACGACGTGCCGAATTGATGGAGCGAGAGAATCCAGTAATAGACATACAAAAGAAACGACAGGACGGATGTCCCCCGCGTCCAAGCGCCGAGGGTAAAGAGCGTGAGGCACGTGAAGAAGGTACTGAAGAGCATCTGCGCGACCCAGGGCGGCGGCGGGGCAAAGAGGAGTCCGAACCAGTGCGTCTGATCGATCGCGGGCAGGAGAACCGTCTCCTGCGAATAGAGCATCGTGACATGCGGGATCTGCAGCGCGAAGTAGAACAGCAAAAATCCCCCGAACGCGATGCGGAAGATCGCGAGCAGATGCGGAGGGCAGGTGCGGGTCCACCAGTGGTCCCAGCGACGAAAACCTCCATCCCCCAGCCCCTTCCTCCACGGGAGGAAGGGGAGAGAAAAGCCCTCCTCCCTCCCGAGGAGGGAGGAGGGTTGGGTGGAGGGAGGATTAGGGGGAGAGGAAATCATCGGACTTCAGTAATAGGCAAATACGTCGTGAACGCAGGCAAATGCAAATACTCATACCCCGCGGGACTGCGCGGCCATTGTTCGTAGGTCACACGGACGGCTTGGTACGGAATGCCTCGCTTGCGTTCCAGTGCCAGAACTTGCTGCGCGAACAGATTGAATTTGGACCGCTGCCCATCGGTATCCAGAGTTTGATAGATCCGCAGGAATTTGCGGACGTTGCGTTCCCCGAATCCATACGGCATGTATCGGGCGAGATCGATCGTCTCCCACTTCCCATTGTTGAGTAATCCTTCATACCGGAAATCCGCGTTCCACGACGTATCGCCCTGGTACGGCGCCATCATGCCGTAACTCCAATGCACGAGCGCGCGCGGAAGGAATGGCGGCCAGGTTTTGGTCATCGTCAGCATCAATGCTCCCAGCGTGATGGTGAGATAGAGGGCGATGACGGTATGTTGAAGGATGCGGCGCGTGGGCACGGACAAGAGTCTAGCATCCGGTCATGACAGCATCCGCATGCGACGGTACGATGTTCGCATGGACAGGAAGCACGCTCAGGAACGCATCACCAAGCTCCGTGCCGAAATTTGGCGGTTGAACCGCGCATATTTCATCGAGGATCGGTCGGAAGTATCGGAGGACGTGCGCGATGCCCTCAAACAGGAATTGATCGCGCTGGAAAAAGCATTTCCGGATCTGGTGACACCGGACTCCCCTACTCAGCGCGTGGGCGCGCCGCTCGATGGTCGCTTACCGAAAGTCCGCCATCTCTTTGCAAAAGAATCTTTGACCGATGCATTTTCGGAGGAAGATTTGGAGGAATGGATCGATCTCATGAAGCGGTTTTTAGGCGATGAGAAGCGGGAATTCCCGATGCTCGCGGAGTTGAAGATCGACGGACTGAATATTTCCCTGCTGTACGAAAAACATGGCGAGACCTATCGCTATGTGCGTGCAGTGACGCGCGGGAACGGCGTCGAAGGCGAAGATGTGACGCATACCGTCCGGGCGATCGAGAGTATTCCGCTGACGTTGACGATCGGAAAAAACGGCAAAGATCTGCCGCGCTTCATGGAAATCGGCGGCGAGGTGTATATGACGAAAGCTGCTTTAGAAAAAGTGAATAAAGATCTGCCGGAAGCCGAACAGTTCGCCAATCCGCGGAATGCCGCTGCGGGAACCGTCCGGCAGCTGGACCCATCCATCGCCGCACAGCGCGACTTGCGGATGCTCTGCTACAGCTTGGATACGACGACTGCGGATGCGGCGGAGCTGAAGACGCAAAAAGATCTGATGGATTTTTTGGATGCCGCCGGATTGCCCACGCATCGCAAATACACGCTCTGTAAAAATTTGAAAGAAGCCGAGAAAATCTATGCCGACGTGCAAAAGCACCGGGGCGACTTGCCGTTCGATATCGACGGACTCGTGCTGAAAATCAATGATCGCCGCACACAGCGCGAGCTCGGATCGACAGCCAAAGCTCCGCGTTGGGCCCGCGCCTATAAATTCCCCGCCGAGCAAAAGACCGCTCAGCTCCTCGACATTGTCTTGCAAGTCGGACGCACGGGAGCCATCACACCCGTCGCGCATCTGACGCCGACGCAGTTGGCCGGAACGACGGTGACGCGCGCCACGCTGCATAACGCCGATGAGATCGAACGCCTGGACGTGCGCATCGGCGATACGGTCGTCGTACGCAAGGCCGGCGATATTATTCCGGAAGTTCTCGAAGTACTGGAAAACTTGCGACCGAAGGATGCGAAGCCGTTCAAATTTCCCGATGCTTGTCCAAGTTGTGGAACGACATTGGTCCGTGAAGAAGGAGAAGTCGCGCACCGGTGCCCGAATCCCAATTGCATCGCGCAGCAACAGGAGCGGCTCAGTCACTTCGTGTCGCGGTACGCGTTCAACATCGAAGGCCTGGGATCAGAGACGATTGAAGCATTGCAGAAAGGCGGATTCGTGGATGATCCGTCAGATCTGTTTGCGCTGACGGAAGCCGATTTCCTCCAACTGCCGCTCTTCAAGGAACAGAAGACGCAGAACGTGATGAAGTCGATCGAAAAGGCCAAGCGCATCCCCATCGAACGCTTCTTACTCTCTCTCGGCATCCGGCACATCGGGCGGGAAACGGCGGATCTTTTGGCGCGGCGCATTTCCTGGCCGACGCGGAAATTGACGGTGAAAGAACAAGAATCGACGGGATCGCTGACCCTGTTCGGGCCCGAGGAAAAAGAAGTGACTGTCGTCGGCATCGCACCCTCGGATGTGGCCAAAACCATCAATGCGCTGAGTAATGAAGAGATCAACGCGCTCCACGGAGTCGGCGAAGTGGTCGCGGTGGCGCTGCACGAATGGTTCGGGGAAAAACAGCATCAGGAAATGCTCACGCACATGGAAGAACACGGCGTCGTCTGTCTGCAGAGCGAAGGCTCCAATGCGCCGCAGATTTTCCTGGGCAAAATTTTCGTCCTAACGGGAACATTGCCGACCCTCAGCCGCGAAGAAGCCCGCGCGATGATCAAAGACCGCGGCGGAAAAGTAAGCAGCGCCGTCTCCAAAAAAACAGATTACGTGCTGGCTGGAGAAGATCCGGGCAGCAAACTTGATGATGCGAAGACATTGAATGTGGCAGTGATTGATGAAGCGGAATTTAAGAAATTACTGAGATAAATTGAGAATTGAAAATGGAAAATTGAAAATTATGGAAGCATTCCGATCACAGTGTTGCTTCCAAAATTTTCAATTCTTAATTCTCAATTTTTAATTCCGCCTTCATCTCCACCATAAACGCCTGCCTGTATGCCACGGCAATGAGCGCGATGAACGGCATCAGCCAATAGAGGGCAAATCCGAATTCTGAGAATTTGGCGACCGCATCGACAAGCATCGCAAGAAGCGAGCCGATAAGGGAGAGCAGAACCCACAGCACCGCCTCCATGGCCAACACCGCCGAGAGCACATCCCACCACTTCCCACGCGTGCGCATGTAACTGGCACGGAGAGCCGCCGTGACGGTCTTTTTCTCTTCCACCACAATGACAGGCGCCAACGCAAAACGCGGCAACCAGACGACGAGCGGTGCGAGGGACGGAAGCGCGAGAAATAAAATCGGCGGCCAGACGAACCCGATCAGAAAGACCGCGAACGGCACCCAGATCCCCGCACAGATCCACATTCCAAACCACGCGCCAAGGACAGGGAAGAATACCCTGGCGCTTTGGGCGATGACTTCAGGGAGGGATGCAAGCTTGCGCGCGGCGATGACCAGGAACGACACGCGGACGGACGCGGAAAGAAGAAACAGAATCACCGCAAGCGGGACGGCGACGTGCGCGGTGCGCTGAAACGATGTCGTCATGAGGGATAGCAGGTACGGCTCACGCTGTTCTTCCGGCATTTCATTCATTTTGATGGCCAATTTATCGCTCAAAAATGCGCTGATTTGCTGAGAATCGGCACCGTCTTCCATCTTCCGCTCCAGTTCCGCGTACGCCGGTTCGCCCAAAACCGTCCTGGTCTGCTGCAAAAATTCCACGGACAGCGAACCCCACAGCGCCGTGCGCGCAAGGATCAAGCCGATCCCCAGCACAAGCGTGATGACGGCAATCGGCAGACTGAACCGGTTGCACGTGTGCCAGGCGCGGCGGAGGAGGGAGGGAAAGGGAAGCATCATTCGCAGTATCCCCAGCCCCGAACGCCGTTACAAGAGATTTGCTTATTGACCAATCGACACAGGAGACGTAGTACTGCACCCCACTCGCGCACGCGAGTGGAGTTCATTTCCATACCGGAACACAAAAAGGAGTGGCTAATGAAGCCTGTCTTGCTCGCGTTAGTTGTGGCCATCGCGTATGCGATGGTCAATCATCTCACCGAACGGCACCTGCGGAATTTCGCCGCGCTGCAGAGCGCAGTGATGGTGGCCGTCGGTGTCGCGATCATGGGAGGTGTCGCACTTCTCATGATGTATTTCAGCGGCACGCCGATCGAGACTCCGACACGAACGCAGTGGTGGGCGATCGCCGCATGCGCCCTGGTGCTCGTGATCGGCGAATACTGCTACTTCGCCGCGTACACCAGCGGCGGAACGGCGATGACTGTCTCCACAATCCTGCTGATCGTCCCCGTCCTGGCCGGCATTATCACGTTGTTCGTCGATGGCCGCTTGCCCAACCTGCTCTCGATGCTGGGTTGGGTTGTGGTCGCGATCGGCGTGCTGATCGTGACGTACGCCGCGCAACAGAACCCACCCCACTGATCGTTCCGGTCCGCCGCGCTCCTCACAGAGCGCGGCTATTACAAATAGGACTTGCACCGCTGCAAGGAAAAAAGATTGATCCGTGCCCCCGATGTTCTAGCGTGTGCTCCAATATGCTCGACCAACGGGAGCACCAGAAACCCTATCGATACTTTACCGTCGCCGGTGAAACGCCTACGTCCGCTGCACGCCCCGAGCGTGTACGGGCCGCAATCATCACGTCCATGCGGGATTTGATTGTGGAAAAATTTTGTGTGCAACCGGATGCCGATACCTCCGACTTTGTGCCTCGCATAAAAGGCACACTGGAGCATGCCATCATTCAGAGCACACGCGGCAGATTGGCACACTGCTTGGATATCGTTGTCGTCATTCACGATGACACCGAACGAGACATGCACAAATTGGACAATGTTTTCCCTCTGACACCCGAACGCGAAAAACCATGGGTGCATCCGCTGAACTTACGCAACCGGCAAGGCGATCTGGTGACGACGATCACGCGGCACATCCCTTCCAATTACCGCTTGCTGCCGCTCACGGACACCGAAGGGCGTGCCACAGAAAAACAAAGATTCGAAGAACGGATCCGGCTGACGATGGAAATGCACGGTGCAGAGATTCTCATTTCCGATCACTTTCTCTGCCGCATCGAACATCTCATCAATCCGCATCGGTATGATTTGTGGAACAAAGTTCTCAATACACATCCCGGCATCTCCGATACGCGCCATCGATTCCGCAATCCGGGAGTCACGCCGTACATTGACGCCATCAAACGGGCCAGGGGAGAAAACGGCGTGAGACATAATTTGACCGGCGCAAGTTTTCACCTGATCCGTACAGGAATAGACGATGGCCCGGTCCTCATGGATGCCGAATGCACTCCGGTCTATCCCGGCGACGACTGGCCGGCGCTGTGCAGAAGAAACTACCCCAATTCCAAAAATCCCGTCTTCGTGGAAGGCGTCCTGCACTATCTGCACTATGTCTATCCTCATCTGGAAAAAATCGATCCGGAAGAATTGCAACCATACGAAACGGATCAGCCCGTCTACGGAGCCGCGTAAAAATCCCTCACGCTTTTTTTTCTTCGTCTTTCATCAACAACACTCCCGTCACCACAATCGCGATGATCGCGCCCATGTAGTTGTCGTGGAAGAAGCGGGTGAAAAAGAGCACGGGGAAGAGGAACAGACCGTAATACAGAAACATTCTGCCGATGCCCGGGCGCCGGTACAGGTCGCGCATCAGCCATCCCAAAAGCGGCAAGAGCGCCAACTGGAACATCCACGCCCAGTGCGGATACGTCTCCGCAAGCGCCCACCCCTCATTGCGCGCAAACACCGCGAACGAAAACCCGTTGATGGGGAAGCTGGTGGGAATGGTCCCGGCCGGAAAGCTGATGACGTCTTCATAGAACGCGTGCCAATCCCACAGCGCGAACGGAAGAATAATGATCGCGGTCAGCGCGACGCTTGGGAGAAGTTTTTTGACGGCGTGCGTGCGGAAATACCCGATCGACGCCAGATACGTCCCCATCAACGGCACGATGAACCACGCCAAATGTTTGCTGGTGACGGCGAGCGCCAGAAACAGCAACGCCTCCTGTTTGTGATGCCAGCGCAGGCAGACCAACGATCCCAAGAGAAAACTGAGGAAGACGATGTCGCTCCGGCCTTCCAGGAAAAACGGGACAAACAGCGGATTGAACAGAAACAGAATGATCGCCGTGAAGCGCAGTTCGGTCTTCCGGAACATTCCATAGAGCGCGGTCATCCCGAGCATCAGCAACAACAATTGCGCGATGCGCTCGTCGTACCAGCCGAACAGCGCATGCCACACCAAGTACACCGGCACGGATTTGAGGAATGTCGTCGGCAGGGCGATCACGTGCGTGAGCGCCGTATTGTTTGACGCCCACAGTTCCATGGGTGTTCCCCTGTACGACACCGCGTAGGGATTGTAACCCTGCAGCAAAAAATCGACGGCCGCTTCCATCTGCAACGGATGATCATGCACGTTGGTCTGCGGCCCCTGTTCCATCCGCGCGCCGATGGACCGCGAGAGGGACGTCACCACCGTGCACAATACGACAATGGCGAGCAGCACGACTTTGACTCCCTCGTACCAGCGGGGAGACTTGCGGACCGCGATGCTCAGCAGCACATAGGCAAAAACCGCGGCTGCCGCGCACAGTTCGGCCAGCGCCATCGGCACGTGCATCTGCGTCACATACAGGAAGAACCCGGCAAGGAGAGCGATGGCGTCGATCATCGTCTACGGAAACAGTGTGAGAAGCGTGGACGCTCCGTACCGCACGGACTGCGTGAAGGAGATGGAAGAGGAATCGGAAAGATAGCGGACGGGGATGGCCACTTCCGCGATGGCAAAATTCCGGCGGGCCGCCGCCGAAATCATCTGCGAATCAAAAACGAACCGGTCGGAAAATGTCTGGTACGGGACGGACTGCAGCAGTGCGCGGCTGTATGCGCGGTAGCCCGAATGACATTCCGAGAGACGCGTTTTCAAGATGCCGTTTTGCACTGTCGTGAGAAAGCGATTGCCGTAGTACCGCCACCAGGCCATCCCGCCCGTGCGCGGATCGCTCTGCAAAAACCGCGAGCCGATGACCATGTCCGCCCGCCCCTCCTCGATCGGCCCGATCATCTGCGGCACGCGCGACGGGTCATACTGAAAATCCGGATGCAGCATCACCACGATGTCCGCGCCGCGCTTCAGCGCTTCGTCATAACAGGTTTTTTGATTGGCGCCGTAGCCGCGGTTTTCCGGATGGCGGATCACGTGCAATCCCTCAATCCCCTCCGCGACGGCGACCGTTGCATCGGTGCTGGCATCGTCCACCAAGATGATCTCGTCGGCGCACGCTTTGGGAATGGCGTCCCACGTGCGCCGCAGCGTGCGTGCCGCGTTGAACGATGGAAGAACCAAAACCACTTTCATGTAGAGCGGCGGAATGCTGTACTGCCCGCATGGTAAAGATGCCCTGTCCGTGTTGTACAGCGCCGTGCGCGCTCCACACCCCGGGAACGACGACGGTGCAAGCGTACTTTGCAGAGAGCACATACTCCATCGCCCACGGACGGGGGCGTGAACTGTTGGATGTATGGCGCTGCAAAACATGCGGGCACGGCCACACGCCCATCACCAAAAATGATGAAGCACGCATCTTTCAGTGGTATGCATCGTCTCCCAAAGATGAGACGTACATGAACGAAGAAACGGGACGGCGCAAAACCGCACGCAACATTCTCCATCGCCTTGCCGCGATGACCGATGAACCCGGCAAGGCTTTGGACATCGGCGCGGGGCCGGGATTTTTTGTGGAGGAAGCCGTGCAAGCGAGGTGGGATGCGGAGGGGTTGGAGGCGGCGGGGTGGGCGGTCGATGAGTATGCGAAGCGAACGGGAACGCAGCGCATTCGCCACGGAACCACAGACGCACTCGCGGATTATCCCGCATCCGCATACGACTTGGTCACGGCATTCGACGTCATCGAGCACTTGGCCGATCCCTTCACGTTCGTCTCCCGATGCACGAAGTTGCTTGCTCCCGGCGGCATCCTGATCCTGACGACTCCTCGGTTCGACAGCCTCGCCGCCAAACTCCTCGGCAGCCGCTGGCACTGCATGATCCCCGCCCACCTGCACTATTTTTCCCGCTGCTCGCTGGAGGCGGCACTGCATGGCGCCGGGCTCACCATCCTGCGTACACGCCACCACACCCGCTACTTCAGCTCCGCATATCTTCTGCAATTTGCCAGGCGATATCTGCGTGCACGGTTTGGACGAAAGGAGATGTCAGACGAACAACCCGGCACACCGTCAAAAGGACTGCTGTTGCCTATCAATCTGCGCGACGAGCTTGAGATCTACGCCTGTAAGGCTTAAAAGCCCTCTTCTTCCCTTTGCGCCGGGCCATGGTCTTGCTACACTTCAGCCCTTCTCGCCCCACTTTCGTGTGCGCGGGAAGCAGATCATTCGTTACACATGCCGTGGTGGCGAAATTGGTAGACGCGCACGCTTGAGGGGCGTGTATCCGCAAGGATGTGGAAGTTCGAGTCTTCTCCACGGCACCATCCGGCTTCGTGCCCTCTGGGGCACTACGCCGCGATGGTTGGTCATTTATCGGTATTCGAGCCGGATGCCACGGCGCAGTCCGCAGACGGAGCCGGGCTTTAACAGCATCGCGGTTCGAACGTCGTCTAATACGCTGCACCATTCGACTCGCAGCTGCTACGCAGCGAGCTTGCTCATGGTGAACCACGAAATTTCTTTTGAGTGATTCGAAGAAAAACCCACCCCGAAAGGTGGGCCTTTGGGCGAGCCCGAAGGTTCGCTCAGTCACTTGTTGTATGGCTCCTTCACACAATCCAGAAGGACCCGCATGAACGCATCAAGCGTGGCCGCCTGATAGTGTAAGAAGTGTACGTTCTTCGGCACCTCCAGAGGAACACGCTCTCCAAGCAGAATGATCTGCTTGTTGGGATCGATGGCGAACTGCATGGCAGCATCCACCGTCCAGGCCAGGATCACCTCGGCTTCCATCGCAGTGGAGAGGATGAAGTGCGAGCCCAGACGGGTGACCATCTTCTCCAGCCCTCCCACACTGACCTTGTCGCCGGCCGGATCCACATGAACCTTGTGCTGCATCCCGTCTCCTTTCA
The DNA here is from genome assembly GCA_964403335.1 of uncultured Candidatus Peribacteria bacterium. Lineage (GTDB taxonomy): Bacteria > Patescibacteriota > Gracilibacteria > Peribacterales > Peribacteraceae > CAZYAK01. The sequence goes on along the minus strand of CAYOFI010000015.1, from coordinate 20,768 downwards.
TCACGGTTTGAAGGAACCATGGACAGAGTACGGAAGTATTATTAAATAGTCAACAATATTTGACTACTCTATGTATGACTGATATACTGCAGCAGAGAGCCAAAAAATAGATTCCAGTCATACGACTTATGACTCTAGAACAGGATCTTCAGCGGCTGGGATTCAAGGAAAACGACGCGAAGGTGTACGTCGCTGTGCTCGCTCTCGGCGAGCCCACGATCGGCGATTTGGAGAAGGAAACCGGGCTCCATAAGCAGCTGATTTATCTGTCAGCGGACAGGCTGCAGAAAGAAGGACTCTTGAGCGTGTATGAAATCCGCCGCCGCAAACGGTTCAGCGTTCCCAATCCCGCCGCATTGGAGGAACGTGCGCGGAACCGGTTGGAAGAGACGCAGCAACTCATCCCCCAGCTGTTTGAGATTGCGAGTAAAAAACGCGCGGCGGATGACATCCGCGTCTACAAAGGGATCAACGGCGTGCAGCATTTTTTTCTGGAGGCGATGCGCGGGCAACCGAAGAAATCCGAAGCGCTGGTGCTTGGCATGAACAGCCAACGATTCTTCGAGATCCTTCCCCAGGATTCCAGCGCGTATCGATCGATGGAAAAAATTCGGACCGAACGCGCCATCACCTGGAAATTACTCCTCTTTGGCGACAAAGTGACTGAAGCCGCATTGAACCTGAGCCGGCCGCATATTGAACTCCGTCTGCTACGGGATGCCATAAAGTCTCCCCACGACATCATGGTATGGCACGACCGCGTGAGTCTGCTCTTCTACGGCGACGAACCGTACATTCTGGATTTGTCAGGCGATCAAACGGTGGAGGGATTCCGGCAGTATTTCCAGGTGCTGTGGAAGCAGTGCACACCTGTCCGGAAGTGAGAAGCTCACACTGATCCTAGGCCGGCAACATCCCCTTCAACCTCACTTTCTCCTCTTTAGACAGCGCCAAATCATCGATAAACGCCGCGAATTCCTTGGCACTCACGTGCTTCCCGCGCGTCAGCTCCTTCAATTGTTCATACGCTCCCGTCACTCCGCGGCGGCGCAGGACGGTTTGGATCGCTTCGGCGATGACTTCGGGATGCGTGTGCAATTCGCGCTTGATGGCCTCGCGGTCCATGGCGATGCGGCCGAATCCCGTTCCGAGCGACTTGATGGCCAGCAAGTGATACCCGAATGCCACGCCGATGTTCCGCTGCACGGTCGAATCACTGAGATCGCGCTGCAGGCGGCTGATGGGGAGTTTTTCGGCGAAGTGACTAAACATCGCGTTGCTGAGTCCCAGATTTCCCTCCGCGTTTTCAAAATCAATCGGGTTCACTTTATGCGGCATCGCCGAGGAACCGATTTCCCCCGCAACAACTTTTTGTTTGAAGACGCCGCGGCTGATGTACATCCACATATCGCGGCTCAAATCTAAAAGTATCGTGTTGATGCGGAAGAGGACGTGGCTGAGCTCCGCGAGGTCATCGTGCGGATTGATCTGGGTGGTCGATACCAACGGGATCAATCCGAGTTTGGAGACGAATGTTTTGCGAAAGCGCTCCCAGCTGACTTCCGGATACGCGGCGCGGTGTGCCGAGAAATTGCCGACTGCTCCACCCAATTTGCCCTGCATTTTGAAACTCTTTAGTTGCCCGAGCTGACGATCCAATCGATCGAAGAACACGAAAAATTCTTTGCCCAATGTCGTCGGAGTCGCGGGCTGACCGTGCGTGAGGCTGAGCATCGAAATGTTCTGTCCTGATTTTCCCAGCGACCGGATCATTTTCTGCACATCGGACATCGACGGAATGATGACTTCTTTGAGCGCGTCACGAATCAAAATCCCGTATGCGAGGTTATTCACATCTTCGCTTGTCAGAGCGAAATGCACGAATTCCGTGTGTTTCTTCAATCCAAGTTTCGTGAGCTTCTGCTTCAGCCAATACTCGACGGCTTTCACGTCGTGCCGCGTGGTCTTCTCCAATACTTTGATCGCCGCCGCATCGTGCTCCGTAAATTTCTCGAAGAGCTGCAGCATCTTGTGTGCAATCTTCTCCGGCACCGCGGGAAGCTCCGGAACATTCTCCTCCGCGGCAAGTGCGAGGAAATATCTGACTTCGACTTCGACGCGCGCCCGCATCAATGCTTCTTCCGAAAAAAATCGGCGAAGCGACTCGGTAGCGGCGCTGTAGCGGCCATCGAGGGGGGAGAGAGCGGAAAGCATCGGGGATCAGTATACCGCGTTTTTGTGTTGCTGGCACCAACTGTCATGGTGAGCCTGTCGAACCATGACGCTTTGGTGCAACTTCCACTTGCACCTGTCACCCTTCGACAAGCTCAGGGTGACATTACGCAGCCTCCTCCACCGACTCTTCCTGCTCCTCAATCTTCTTCTCCTCGCGCTCTTTCGCTTTCTTGCCGTCGAAGATTTCCGCGAACTCATCCACGCTCATGGTTTCTTTCTCCAGCAAAACCTTGGCGAGTTCATCCAATTTCTTGCGGTGCTTGATGAGGAATCCCTTCGCGCGCTCGTACTGCTCATCCACCAGTTTCCGGACGAACGCATCGATGTGGAGCGCCAAATCCTCGGAATAATTGCGGTTCATGTTGGGGTCGACCCCGAGGAACATCGAACCCTGCTTTTCGCCGTACGTGACCAGGCCGAGTTTGGCATCGCCCATGCCGTACTTCATGGCCATGTTGCGCGCGATTTGCGTGACGCGCTCCAGGTCGTTGCTGGCTCCCGTCGTGATTTCGCCAAAGACGATTTCTTCCGCCGCACGCCCGCCGAGCAATCCGCAAATCTCGTCGATGAATTTGTTCTTGCTGACGGTGTACTGGTCTTCCTGCGGCAAGAACCATGTCACACCCAACGCGGAGCCACGGGAAACGATGGAGATTTTGTGCAGCGGATCACTGTGCTCGCACAAATGCCCGACAATGGCGTGGCCCAGCTCGTGGTACGTGGTGATGTCTTTTTCTTTCTGCGTCAGCTTGCGGGATTTCTTCTCCGCGCCGATGGTCACTTTTTCCACGGCGTCGACCAAATCCCTCTGCTGCACGGTAACGTGCTTGCGCTTGGCGGCAAAGATCGCGGCCTCGTTCATGATGTTCTCCAAATCGGCACCGGCCATGCCCACCGTCTGCTTGGCGATGTCCCCCAAATGAATCTCCTTAGACATCTTCTTGTTGCGCGCGTGGACTTCCAGAATCTGTTCGCGGGCGCCCAGGTCCGGCTTATCGATAAAGACGCGGCGGTCAAAGCGGCCCGGACGAAGCAATGCGACGTCCAGCACATCCGGACGGTTGGTGGCGGCCATCACGATCACGTTCGTCTCTTGTTCAAAGCCATCCATCTCCGTGAGGATCTGGTTCAAGGTCTGTTCGCGCTCATCGTGGCCTCCGCCGAATCCTGCTCCCCCGCGCTGGCGGCCGACGGCATCGATTTCATCGATGAAGATGATGCACGGCGCATTGCGCTTGGCTTTCGTAAACAGATCGCGCACGCGCGACGCACCCACACCCACGAACATCTCCACGAACTCCGAACCGGCGATGGAGAAGAACGGCACGCCCGCTTCACCGGCAACGGCACGCGCGAGGAGCGTCTTTCCCGTTCCCGGAGCGCCGACGAGAAGCACGCCCTTGGGAATCTTGGCACCAATAGCCGTGTATTTCTTCGGATTTTTCAGGAAGTCGACCACTTCGACCAAATCCTCCTTCGCTTCCTCGGCACCCGCCACATCGACAAAACGCGTTTTGACCTGCTTGGCATCGGCGATGCGCGCGCGGGATTTCCCGAAGCTGAGGGCGGTGGATTGGCTGCGCGCGATTCCGCGGAAGAGCCAGATCACGCCGGCGATGATGAGCAGAAAGAAGAGGAGATCCGGCAGAACGGCATAGAGCATGTTGGTCGCCTCGCGGTTTTCCACCTTCACGACCGTGGGATTCTTGGGATCGTTCCAGCCCAGCTGGCTGACGGTGTCGATGTTCTCTTTATACGACTGCACGACGGTGTCGTCTTTTTTGGTGGCGTAGACCTTGTTATCGCGGATGCTGATTTCTTTGAACTCGCCCTGCGCATAGCCCTGCGTGATGGCGCTGATGGGCACCTCTTTGGCATCGGCATACTTCTGCTCGTTCTGACGTTCGGGATTGAGCAGGAACATGAACGACAGGAACACCAGCACTCCGAACAGAAAAAGGCTCAAAAGCCATTGTTGGCGGCTGCGCGGTGGGGGTCGGGAGGGTGCGGGCATGCGAAAAGAGTATCACTTTCTCTGACGCAGACGGAAGCAAAAAAGTACCGATCACTGCGGGATTTTTGCGTCGGCAAAGCACGGATTGCCGGGGTCCGCAGTGCGCTCCAAGGCGATGGACCACGCGCTGTTCGCGGGAAGAGCGGCGCAGGAGGACAAAGATAGTATCTGGCGGGCGGCACTGACGCGCCCCGGATCCACGTACACAAATAACAATTGACGGTCCAAGCGTTCCGCAATCTTGCGGATTCTATCGAGATCGTTGGAATTTTCGGAATACAGGACTGCTTGCGCGGAATTGCCGTACAACGATTGAATGTAATACATGCCCCAGTTGGCGATCACATAGACGTAGTGTTCCGCAAGGTAGGGATCGGACAGCACGTGGTTCACCGTCCGTTTTGAATCGTCATCCCACACCTGCCGGGGCACGGAAGGAATGCGCAGATACAACAGCAGACTCATCACGCAGAACACTCCCGCCCAACACCGCCACGCTCCGCGCAGATTCCCCGCTGCCGGAATCCGCACGACGGACCCGATGCTGAGAAGCAGAAACGGATACGACAGAACGGCATGATGCGTGGACCACGCGTCTTTGGAATCCACGATGATGGCCGCGGTCAGCAGAAACGCGCCGTAGAGCACGATCGCGCGGATGGCGTGCGTGCGCGCCTTGCCCGTCCACGGCACGAAAAGAAGAGAAATGGGCACGAAGAGATACAGCAATCCGGAAAAGACGATCTGCACGAATCCGTAGGGCAAAACCGCATGACGATTACGCGCGACCACCTCCAGCGGATGGAGAAACGTGCGTATAACATGCGACTGCGACCACTCCCCGCGCAGGAATTCGCCCAGCGTGTACGTCTTGCCCCGCAGAATTTCATTCCACAGCGGGAAATGGTCCGGATGGCCGGGTTCCGTGGAGTGGAAATACAGGAACAGAAGCAGGATGGCGAATGACGTCCATGCGCAGAGCTGCACCGCGGTCTGGAACCGTCGCTTTTTGCCGAACAGATGGGTGCGCTCCTCCCACATCAGCAACACCCCCATGATCGCGATACCCGGCAGCAACCATATATACGTCAGCTTCGTCCACACCCCCAACGCGACGATCACGCAGGAGAGGACGGCGGGCGTCCAGTGCAACGAGCGCGTCCACCGCCGGATGAGCAGGAACAACAGAAAGATACTCAGACACTGGAAGGCCACGGGACCCGTATCGGCCAGATGCAAGACGGCGTACGGCAGCAGCAAAAGCAGAAACAGCAGTATTTTCCAGAATGCGATGCCGACGATGCGGCGCAGCATCTCCGCTTCCAGCAGAAGAAACAGATATCCCAAAAACGCCGCAGAGGCCGGACTGGGCCACAGATACAACAGCGGCGCGTAATAGAGCGACGGGAGGGAGCCCGCATACGCAAAGGTCCGCACGGGCAGCACCCATCCGCTGTTGAACAGATTCAGATCATGCGCCCCGCACCCTTCGATAAACACATTGAACGCATTCAGCGGATAGGCCCAACAGGCCAGGTTGTGATATTGAAAAAACTCGTCCATGTGCAGCGGCACAAACCGCATTTTGAGCCATGTCAGAGCAAGACCAAGAGCCAGAAGGCCGATGACCGGCCAGACGGAAAAGAAACGGCGGGAGCGCAACGGAAGGCACTGTACGCCCCGGAGGGCCCAACTTGCCTTGCGCTCCGGAAAGAAATTCGTCGGACTTGCGGCAGTTCGCTACACTCCCCCCGATGACCGCTTCTGAATCATCACAGCCAAAATGGCAGCGCTGGCACTTCTGGGCCTTTCTGGGGTTCACCGTGGCGTTGTCGTTCTTCACGTTCTTCTGGCGCTATTGGCAACCGCCGTACGTCTTTTGGGATGAAAACTATCACATCGCCTCCGCGCAAAAATACATTCACGGCGTCTACTTCATGGAGCAGCACCCGCCGCTGGGCAAACTGCTGGTTGCATTGGGCGAAGTAATGCTTCATCCCAACGACAAGACCGACCAATTCCTGGGCACCGACTACGGCACCAATTTCCCGCCGGGATTTTCCTTCGTGGGATACCGGTTCTTCTCCGCGCTCCTGTCCTGGTGGGCGGCGCCGCTGTTCTTTTTGATCTTCTATTGGATCACCCGCCGCAATCCCCTCGCGGCTTGTCTGCTCAGCTTCCTGTACATCTTTGATACCGCGCTCATCGTCCATTCGCGCGGCGCGATGCTGGAGGGTCCGCTGCTCTTCTTCACAGCGCTCCTCATCCTGACGTTCTTCCTGCTGTATGACCTGCCGCAGAAACGATCGACGTTTATCTGGCTCTCGGTACTGTTCGGGGTCGCACTGGGACTGGCACTGACGACCAAAGTGTTAGCGCTGATCTTCATCCTGCTGATTCCGCCGCTGCTGTGGAAAATGCGCAAACGCATGGACCGCATCGGCGCATTTTTGGGCATTTCGTTCGCCGCCTTCCTCTTAGTGTACTGCAGCGTCTGGGAAATTCACTTCTCGCTGGGCAAGACCATCAACCCGCAATTGCCCGACCAAGGCTACTACCAAGCATCCGATCAATATAAAGCGATACTGACCGCGAGACGCACGTCATCCTTCTTTGCCTTCCCCGTGCTGCTGCGCGATTCGTTGAAATTCGTGACGCACTACAACAACGGCGCGCCGCGTCTCGATCTGTGTAAGGAGGACGAAAACGGCAGCCCGTGGTTCTTTTGGCCGCTGGGCGCCCGCACCATCAACTACCGCTGGGAAACGCCGGGCGACGGCAACTACCGGTATCTCTATCTGGTGCCGAACCCCGTGATTTGGGGGGCGGCATTCATCGGGCTGGCGCTTGCCGCGAGCATGCTGCTGGCGCAGGTGTTCTTCCCGCCCAAAAAGCCGTTGCAGCGTCCGTTCTTGCTGGCGGTGTTCCTGGGAATCTACATCTGCTTCTTCATCGCCGTCAGCCGCATCGACCGCGTGATGTACCTGTACCACTACTTCATCCCGCTCCAAATAAGTTTTGTACTATTGGGCTTGGTCTATGAAGAACTGCAGACGGTCGGCAGACGCATCATCACGCTCGACGGCCGCACGACGGGCTTGATGGTCCTGGCAGGCGCCATGTTCTTGGGCTTCCTCGCCTACCGGCCCTTCGCCTACTACCAACCGATGAGCGACGCGCAAGTCACCCGCCGCGCCATCGTCCCCCTCTGGGAGCTGCACTGCGTGAACTGCCAGAATCAGAGTCTGCTGGTGGTGCCGACGAAGAAGCCATAGAGGTGGTAGACGCCATAGACGCGATAGATGTGCGGCAATTCACAACGTACAACTGTGTTTGTTTATCAAACCTCTATCCCGTCTATGCCCTCTATCCCGTCTATCACTTCTGCAGCGTCCTCAACCCCCACAACTCCTTAAACATACGCACGATCACATACAGCTTTGCACCCGTCGGATTCCCGGCCGTGCGCGGATAATGCGGGACGTCGATGGTCGCCCAGGGAATTTTGTTCCGCTTCAGGCGCAGGAAGACTTCCGTATTGAAAAGTTTTTCGACGCCGCGCGTGGGGCGGATGCGGGGCCAGATATCGCGACGGAAAATTTTGAGGCCGCAGTTCACGTCGCGGACCCAGAGCTGTAAGACAATCACGTTCATCGCGCCCAGAACTTTGCCGAAACTGTTGCGCACGAATCCGTCCGCGCGCTTGCGGCGGCGGCCGGTGACGAATGCGAATTGATCCAAGTGCGGAAGCAGCAACTCCAAATCTTTCGGCTGGAACTGTCCGTCGCTGTCCATGAATCCGACGATGTCTTTGGTGGCGGCATCGATGCCCGTGCGGATCGCCAAACCATACCCCTGATTTTTGGGATGCGTGACGATTTTCAAGCGAGGGAGTTCTTTCGCAAGACGCTCGAGGATCTGCGCGGACGTATCTTTGGAACCGTCATTGACGATGATGATCTCCCCTTCCATTCCCGACTGCGCGAACCACGCATCCGTCTCCCGCGCGGTACGCTCGATATTGGCTTCCTCGTTGTAGCAAGGAAGAACCAAGGAAAGGCCGGAAAATGGGAAACCAGGCATGGGCGGCATGATCAGTGCTTGTGGTGACGCTGTCAACGGTCGTTTATGACAAGCATCACCGAGCGTACGGCAGCAAAAAATAGAACACGCCCACAAAAGCCGTACACGTCAGCAGCCACGTTCCTCCCGCAACACGAAGATAGCGTGCCCCGAGTGCGGCGAAGAGAGCCCACGGAATGACGACGGGGAAGGAATACCGGAAATCCTGCGCGCACGCGCACGTATTCACGAACCGGTACCCCACCGCGCCCGCAAGCAGCACAACGGCGACCGCAACGACCGGCAGAACCCACCATTCGGCATTCCGCCCGTGCCGAAGTGCCTGCCACAATCCGACGATTGCGCAGAAGAGCATTCCCAATCCTCCCACCAAGACCGCCCGGCTCCACGGGAGCAATGCGTCGCCAAAGTTCCATTCGCCGAGGAATGCGGAGCGGAACCAGTATTCCCAAAAGTATTGCCGCCGGGATGCGTCATCCCACGGATCCAGATACGGAATTTGCACGATTTTGACGGGATTGAACGTCAGAAAGTTGACCGGTGTTGTGGGAAGAAGCACTCCCGGATCCAGACCTTCCGTCCCGGGAATGGCGGCACGTGCGGACTGCTCATGCAGCCGGACAGCCGGGTACCACGCCGTCAGTGCCGCGACGATCAGCACAAAAACCGCAAGCGGTGCGATGTGGTGTTTCCACTGTGCGCGATGCTTCCACGCATAGAGCCCGAGTGCGACCGGAAGAAGAAGGACGGCGGCGACTTTGGCGAGAAAAGCCAACGACAACGCGATGCCGAGCAGATACCAATCGCGGGTTTTTCCATCGCGATACCAGCGCAACAGCAAGGCGACGGCCAACGCGCTCAGCACCATCGCCAGACTGTCGTTGGAAATGCGGGAACCGGCGATGAGCAAGCCCGGAAAAATGGCGATGAGCAATACGAATGCCGCCCATTCCGCCATGCGCTTGCGTCCGAAGATCATCCGCCCGATCCATGCGGCGATGGCGACGAACGCGAGGGACAGAAACACGCTGAAAATCTGCACGGCGAACAACTGCGTATCACGCTCCCATCCTACTGCCGCTCCCGTCTTCCAGATGACGGCCGACGCGGCGTAATACAACGGCGGCTGATGGTACTCCCACCCGTCGGCGGCGGGCGGCACGCGCCGGTGTTCGGCCATGTACGAGATGTAGTCGATATGCGCCGCCACGTCGTGCTCGCGCACGGAGTACGGCGTCTTGGCCAGGTACGTCACGCGCAACACGATTGCCAGAAGCAAAATCATCCAGAGAATCCACGGACCGAACGTTGGGAATCTCGGCTCACGCATATCCTCCACAGAGTAGCGCTTCTTGCTATGCTCTGCCTATGAACGTCTTGGTCACCGGCGGCGCGGGGTTCTTCGGGAGCCTGCTCAAAAAAGCACTCTGCGAACGCGGCTTTATCGTCGTGAGCGTCGATCTGGAGCCGGATGAGTTCTCGCACACGAACTGCACGGTTGTCCGCGGCGATATCCGGGACCGTGAAGCGATGCGCGAGCTGTTCGCCGTGCATCGGTTCGATGCCGTGTTTCATTTGGCGGCGCAGCTGGCGCATGCCGTGAAAGACAAAGAGATGCTGTGGACGTCGAATGTGGACGGCACAAAGATCGTGGCGGAGTGCGCGGCCGAATCCGGCGTGAAGAACGTGATCTTCACGTCCAGCAATTGCCTGTGGGGCCAGGGATTCAAACGCCCCGTGCGCGAAGATGATCAACCGAACCCCGTGGAAATCTACGGACAATCCAAGTGGGAAGGCGAGAAGATTTTGTTGGCACACACGGAATTTTCCACCGTCGTCTTCCGCTGCCCGACCATCGTGGAAGAAGGACGGTTGGGACTCCTCTCGATTCTGTTCGAGTTCATCGATGAAGGCCGCAAAGTGTGGGTGGTGGGCGGCGGAAAGAACCGGTATCAATTCATCTACGCGGGAGATTTGATCGACGCCTGCATCCGCGCGCTGGACTATCCGCGGACGGAGATTTTCAACATCGGCTCGGACGACGTGAAGACCTTCAAAGAAGTGTATGAGCACGTGATCCGCAGCGCGGGCACCGGCGCGCGCGTCGCGAATTTTCCGCGCTGGATCGCCATTCCCGCCATGCAGGTCGCCTACGCGCTAGGGCTCTCGCCTTTGGGACCGTACCAATACAAAATGATCGCCGAAGATTTTTCGTTCGAGACGCAGAAGATCAAACGCGAACTCGGCTGGCAGCCGACGCTCAAAAACGAAGACATGCTGCTGCGCGCGTACCGGTATTATCACGCGCACCGCGGGGACATCGAATCCCGCACGGGCGTGTCCGCCCACAAGCAGGCGGCGAAAATGGGTGTGATCCGGCTGCTGAAATATTTGTCCTGAGCAAGAGAAGCAAGCCTTTTCCGTCACTGCTCTTATCTTTATAGTCCTTCAGACATGCGCAAACGCTCCTCTCTCTTCTCTTCCGTCGCCCTGTTGCTGCTCTGCTTTCTGGGCATTGCGGGGGCCGCGGCCGCGGCGTACTACGCGCAACCCGCGTTCAGCGACGCGATCTACCGTATCGACGGCGGACAAGAACGGACGGACCGCTTGCCGCTCCTGGTGGACACGGACAAAAAAGTGATGATCGATTTGCGGTTCATGATGAACCTGAACATCCTGCACGCGTCCACCTTCATCCTGACCGCCGACGACTGCGCGGTGAACGTGACGGTCAATGAGGCGAAACTCCCCGGAGATTTCTCCGATACCTGTTACTGGAACGCGGGGAAGCGTCTGAATTTGGCGCCGTATCTGCAGGCGGGCGTGAACGAAGTCCGTATCCGCGTGGATGACAACGGCGGCAAGGGCGGCGCGAGCTTGCGCGTCTCGTGGACGGATCCCGTGCTGGTGTTCCTGATGATGTGCATGGCGACCCTGTTCGCCTGCGCCCTTCTCCTTCTTTTGGGCCTGCTGCACGTCCCCCGCGGCCCGCGGGCACTGACCGTGCTCCTGGTGACCGCGCTGCTCCTGCGATTGGGACTGGCGTTCCATCCGGGCCACGGCAGCGATTTGGGATTGAACAAGCATTGGGCGCGGACGGCGGCCACGCAAGGACCGGCTGCGTTGTATGACATGACCGACGGCAGCCGCGATACCGATTATCCGCCGCTCTCCATGCTGGTTTTTGCGTCGTCCGGCTGGATCTACACGCAATTTTCCCCCGACCACAACGACTACCACGTACTCGAACATCTGCTCATCAAATTGCCCGCCATCCTCGCCGACCTGGGCATCATCATCCTGCTGTGGATGCTCATGCGGCGGCTGCGCGGCGACAAAGCCGGACTGATTGCGGGCGCCATCTACGCATTCCACCCGGCCGCCATGTACGACACCGCCGTCTGGGGTCAAACGGATTCCATTTTCACGCTCGCGATGCTCGGGTCCCTCGTCGCGGCCGTGCGCGGCCGCTGGTGGCTGTGCGGCGCATGTGCCGCCGCGGCCTTCTTATTGAAAGCCCAAGCCCTCGTGCTGTTCCCGACGCTCCTCGTGATCGTCTTCATCGCGCGCAAGCACATCATCCACATCGCCGCGGGCGGCGTGGTGACCACGGCGGCCGTGCTGCTGCCGTATGCGTGGAAAGGCACGGTGCCGGGAGTCGTCGACGTGTACCTCAATTCTCTCGGCGCATATAAAAACCTGAGCGTGGGCGCGTTCAATATGTGGCGCGCATTGTATGGCGACAAAGTGAGCATGGAAGACACGCGTTTGTTCTTCGGGCTGCTGCCCATGCGGTCCGTGGGTCTCCTGCTCTTCGCGGCGGCGACCGCGGCGGCACTCTGCGTGTTGTGGCAACCGATGAAACGCGCCTTCGCCAAACACGCGCCGCGCGATCTGTTCGCGCCGTTCCTGGCCGTTGCGCTCACCAACGCGGCGTTCTTTACGCTCAACACGGAGATGCATGAACGATACCTGTTCCCGTTCACGGTCTTCGCGATCCCCTTGTGCTTCCTGGGACGGCGCGGCATCACCCTGTATGCCTCCATGTCCTTCCTCTTTTTGCTGAACCTGATGATCGTGCTGCACTTCGGGCATTTTGACGGACGGATCTGGGATGAGTTCCCGGGCCTGCCCGTGTCCATCGGCGCGCTGCAGACGGTCTTGCTGATCGCGACGATCTGCTACGCGGGATGGTCGTACCGGCCGTTCTTCACGGCAAAAGGACGCGGCGGCCGGCCCGCGATCCGCCATTGGCTGCGGGCCTACGGTTTGTATCCCGCCGCTTCGGCGTCGGCTGCCGTGCGGAAGTAAACGCGGTTGTCGGGATCGATGCGGTTCCCGGCTGCGGACGTGACGTCGTAATATTTGGTGCCGTTTTTGGACGCGACGAACCGCATGCCTTCCGGCACGCGGACGGTCAGAACTTCGCGGAATACGGATCCGGGAATCGCGAATTCCCCTTCCGTCACGACATACGCTTCACCGCCGACAAGCACGCGCAGTTCGCCTTTGGCCTGCCCGACGATGGCGCCGTTCTCCACGCCGTCGATCTGCAACGTCGGCACGAGGGGGCGTGTGTCGTCGGTGACGGTCAGCGGCGTACTCGGGATGGACCGGGCCGTGACCAAAGCACCCGCAACATACCCGATCCCCGACGCCAGAAAGAGCGACAGAGCAAACAGGAATGGCGGACGGACGGAGGACACAAAGAAACGATTACTGTGCGGAGCTGGCGGCGTTCTGCTGCAGCTGAACCGGGACCACATCCAAAATCTTGTTCTGCGCGGCATCAAACAAAATCGCACGATCCGAGGTGACAATCAGATAGTCGCCGTTCTTGGCTTTATCGTAGAAAGGATTCCGTTCGCGCAGGACATTCACGTCCACGATGGCGGCGACTGTCGGCTCGATGCCCTGGGGGATATCGATGAGCAGACGGACCTGTTCCACGATTTTTTTGGCGGCTTCTTCATTTTGCGCCTGGTTTCCGCCATTCAGCTGATCCATCTGCACGGACAGCTGCGCCAACTGCGCTTCTGCCGAGCGGCGGCGCACATCCAAAGCAACAACAAGGACAACAAGTCCGACGATGGCCAGCAAAATGAGCGGGCGGGCGCGGGATTTCGAGGAAGGGGTGGCGGTATCCATGAGGAACACGGGGAAGAAAAACACGGACTGTGTCCGGTTCCCGATGCTATGGGAGACGCATAGGGAGGGGCAAGATGATCTACTGGTCGTGTACAAAAAACTGTTTCATCGTACAGTCAACCGCCGGACGAACATTGCGTGGTGGCGCAGCCGCTCCCTACAATGCACGCATGATTGATCCCTCCACCCTCCGCCCGTTCCTCACCCACACGCTCGATTCCACGAATTTTGGCTTCCTTGGGCCGAAATACGCCGGAAAAGTCCGCGACGTGTACGACCAAGGCAGCGAGATCATATTGATCTCCAGCGACCGTCAATCCGCCTTCGATTACCAATGGTGCACGATCCCGCTGAAAGGCCAGGTGCTGAACCAACTCAGCAACTGGTGGTTTGACCAAGTCAAAGACGTGATGCCCACGCATGTGGTAGCCGCTCCGGACCCCAACGTCACGGTGGCCAAAAAGCTAAAAATGATCAAATTCGAGGTTGTGGTGCGGGCGTATCTGACGGGCTCCACGTCGACCTCGGCTTGGGTGAACTACCAGAACGGCAACCGTAACTTCTGCGGCAATCCGTTGCCGGACGGCATGAAAAAGAATCAGAAGTTGGACGGCATCATTTTCACGCCGTCCACAAAACCGGAGACCGGACATGACGTGTCGGCGAGTCCCGAAGAGCTCATCGCCCTGGGCGTGACCAACCGGGAGGAGATCGACCGCGTGAAGGAGTTTGCGTTCGCGCTCTTCCGAAGAGGCCAAGAAGTCGCAGCCAAGCGCGGACTGATCTTGGTCGATACCAAGTACGAAATGGGCTACGACGCGGACGGTGTCCTGCGCGTGGGCGACGAAGTCCACACACCCGATTCCTCGCGCTACTGGGTGCTGGACAGTTACGACCAGCGCTTTGCGGACGGCAAAGAGCCGGAAAGTTTGGATAAAGAATTCTTCCGCCTCTGGCTGAAAGACCAGGGCTTCGTGGATGACGGCCGGCCGCGCCCCGTGATCACCGATGACGTCCGCTGCATGCTCGCCGCCAAGTACATCAATTTGTATGAGCGGATGACGGGAACGACCTTTGAAATTCCCAGCGACCCGGATGTGCCGGGGAGGATTGAGAAGAATTTGAAGGGGTGGTTGAAGAAATAATCGCGAAACTGCCCTCAACCCCTAACCCCTTCTCCCTTTCGAGGGAGAAGGGGAATTTGGGATTTTTTTTACAAAACAAAAACACTCCCCTTCCCCCTCAGAAGGGGGAAGGGGCCGGGGGATGAGGGCGGCTCACTCCACTCCACTAACCACCCCCGCCTCCAACCTCCACCCCTCCCCGACTCCCCATTGCCCGAGGGAGCCGTCTCGTACTTCCAGTGCATAGAGCGCCTGGGCGGCAGAGGGATATGTCGAACACGGCGTCATCGGCGGGCAAGGGGTCATTGTGGCGGATGAGACGAATCTCCCGCCAGCATCGAAATAGGCGATATCTAAAGGAATGAGTGTGTCTTTCATCCAGAAAGACAAATATTCGGCGACGGGAAACACAAACAGCATGCCTTCGTTCTCCGGAAGATCCGTCCGATCCATCAATCCCCGCTCACGTGAACGCGGCGTGGTGGCGAGTTCGACCTCCAGAGTCAGACGTTCATCGGTAGGCGACACAAGCATCACCGTCTGCGTCGTGGAAACGGACGACGACGAGACGGTAGCGGATGTGTCCGTGGACGGCGCGGCGGCAGGAGCCGCACAGGCAACAAGCAAAAGCGCCGAGAGGGAAAACAACGCGCGCGACTTCATTGGCCGCGAAGGGAACGGATGGCAGTGGCGCGGTCGGATGCCGAGAAAATATACGTGGCCGACACAAGATTATTTGCTCCGGCCGCAATGCATTGCGGTGCCGTGCGCGCATCAATGCCTCCGTCCATTTGGATCATCAGGTCCGGAAATTTGGCGCGCAGTTCTTTCACTTTGGTGAGCACATCGGGAATGAACGCCTGCCCGCTGAACCCCGGCACGACGGACATGATGAGCACGAGATCGATGTCCCCCACAACGTCGTCGATGGCAGAGAGCGGAGTCGCGGGGTTGATGGCGATGCCGGCCGTCGCGCCTTGGCGGATAATCGCGATGAGCGCCTGGCGAGCCGCAGTGTCCGTGACCGCCTCCGCGTGGAAGGTGATATTGGTAGCTCCCACGTTCAAAAATTCCGAGACGCGATCAGCGGGATTGCTGACCATCAAATGGATATCGAGCGGCAGCTTGGTCTTGAGACATTTCAGCACGGGCGCGCCGAATGTCAGGTTTTGGACAAAGTGCCCGTCCATCACGTCGACCTGGATCCAATCCGCATGTTTTTCGATGGTCCCGATTTCCTCCTGCAATTTCCCCAGATCGGCGGAAAGGATGGACGGAACGATGAGGATGTCATTCTTGAAAGGCATGCGTCTATCTTACAGGAAAAACGTGGCGATGATGGGGATGTAGAACAGGGCGAAGAGCGTGCTCAAAAATACGGCCGATGCGGCTTTTTCCGGATGTACTTTCAGTTCCGTGGCGAAGATCACCGTGTTGGCGGCCAGCGGCACAATGCTGAGCACGATCATCACATCATGCACCGCGTCGCCGTACAGATGAAAGACCGACCGGTCGAGCGCGACGATGGTAAAAATCGCCAAGGGCCAGAGAAAAAATTTGAAGAAGAAGGAAACGACGAGAAAGCGGACGTCGACGAACAGATGTTTCAACGACGAAAATCCCATGCCGATGATCATCATGCCAAGGATGGTGAAAGCCCCGCGGAAGTTGAGCAGCAATTCTTCCATGGGCTTGGGCATCGCCAGATGCAGCGTGTTCCACAATAATCCCAGAATGAACGCATACAGGATGGGGAGACTGAGCAGTTTGCGGAAACTTTGCGCAAATGTGAGGTTCCCTTTGGCAACGATGAAGAATCCGAGCGTGACTTCATAGAGCAGAAATCCCATGCCCGCGACCACGGCGATGCCGAATGCGCTGTCGGAAAAGAGCATCAGGACCAGCGGGATCCCGAAGTACCCGTTGTTCCCCGTCCCGCACGCGTACGCCAAAATATTTTTAGTCGTGTCTTTCCACAGCATCCGCGACAGCAGATAGGAAAGCGTGCACATCGTGATGCAGACCGCGCCGAAGACGAACGGCAGTGACAATATCGCGCCGTTCAGCGGCACCGTCGCGGCGCCGTAAAAACTCACCGCCGGCACGATGATGTAGAGGAGCAATCGCGCGACGACCTCGCGCTTGGTCTGCAGAAACCGTCCCGCCAGGAATCCCAAAAAGATCAGCACGTAGAGCGGAAACAGCTTGCCGAGCAGAAGCAGGAAGATCGACATGTCTATGCCGGCTCCAAGTCCTCGATACGTTTGATATGACGCCCGCCTTCAAAATCTGTGGTGAGGAAAATATCCACAAGCTCTCTCGCGAGCTCCGGTTTCGTCAGCCGTCCGCCCAAGCTCATCACATTCGCATCGTTGTGCTGACGCGCCAATGCCGCCGTCTCTTTGGAGTACACGACCGCCGCCCGGATGCCGCGCACTTTGTTGGCCGCCATCGCCTCCCCATTGCCGCTGCCGCCGAAAATGATCCCCGGAATGCGTTGTTCCACCACGACCGCACACGCCTTGCGCATGATCGCCGGATAATCGACCGACTCCTCCGTGAAAGTTCCTTCGTCGATGACATCGATGCCCTTCCCTTTCAAATGTTCTTTGATGGCCTCCTTCAGCGCAAATCCCGCATGATCGGACCCGAGAACGACGCGCTTGGTGGTGGAAAAGGTAGGTGGCATGGACGGAATCATACCACTGTTCTTACGGCCCAAAATGGCCGAAAACATCTTGTAAGTACAGAGAAATTGACTATCCTACGCAACCTTTTGGGTTATGCCAGCAGTCCGCTCTTCACGGGCAAAAATCGATCGATCCGCAGTCGAAACGGACACTGCGGCGATGTCTGCGGACACTGTGCCTGATGTGCATAAAGAAGCAGCGGCAGTCGCCGTGCAGCAACGTTCCGCACGCAAAACTTTGCAGCAAGCTCTTTCGGCACCGGCTGCGCGCGCAGCGCAAAGCGTCGTGGTGAGATCTGCCGAGGAAGCGGAGCAGTTGCACGCCGTTCGCGCGTCCGCGGAAGGGAAAACCGCACTGCGCGCCACCAAAGGTGCGGACAGGGGCATCAGTGTTTCCGCAAAATCCGCCGACGCGGACGCGATGCGTGCGGACCTTGTGCGCAAAGGAGCGACATTCATCTTCGGAAAAACAACGAAGACCGTTATTCAGCAGGAAAATGCCAAAGACGGATGGAAAGTGCAAAGCAAAGGCGTGCCGGACAACATGCGGGAAGAGGACATGCATGCGCGGCGCAATGAGGGAACTCTGCGGTTCATCGGACAATTCCTGCGTGACACGCAAAAAGAGAAGAACCCGCCCCGCATAAAGATACGGTTCGACTCATTCAAAGGAATGGGGGAAAACCAGAACGCCAATACACTGTTTGCATTGCTCGATGACTTCTCCGACCGCATGAGTATCGAATTCGCTACTGAAGAGCTTGCGCAGATATTCAAGGCCGGAAAAAAGACGTACACCAAGCGCCCCAAGCGCGAACCGCTGCCTCGTCCGGATCCAGGTGCGGATGAATACTTTCTCCCCGTTGATCCCGAAGTTGATGAAGCTCCCGCGCAAAAAAGAGGATGGATGGGCCGCACGTTTGATGCCGTCGCGGGATGGTTTGGACGCAAGCAGCCGAAAGATTCTGGTAAGACCGCGGGGAGCCGCTAGAATCCCTGGCGATGGACCGCCGCCTCCTGATCGCCGCCAACTGGAAAATGCATCCCGCTCCGAAGGGCTTTGATGCGAAGGATTCGGCGTATCGTTCGATGAAGGACGTCGACGTCATCGTGTTCCCCGGTTTTCTGGATCTTCGCCGGTGCGTGGATGCGGGTTTGGTGACGGGCGCGCAGTGGGGACATGCGGAAACGAACGGCGCGCATACGGGGGATGTGAGCATGGAAATGATCAAAGAAGCCGGCGCGACCCATGTGCTTTGCGGCCATTCGGAGCGACGCAGAAATTATGGCGAGACCGATGCGCTCATCCGTTCACAAGTGGAAGCCGCTCTGGCGCAGGGGCTGCAGCCGATTCTGTGCGTGGGGGAGACGGAAGAAGAGCGGAAGGCCGGGAAAGAAAAAAGCGTGATCGAACGGCAACTGAAAGGCATGCCGGCCGGCATCATCGTCGCGTATGAACCCGTGTGGGCCATCGGCACCGGACACGTCGCAGAGGCGGGTGATGCCCAGGCCATGCACGCATTTATCCGATCACTGGTTCCCGATGGAAATTCCGCCCGCATTCTGTACGGCGGATCGATGACGGGGGCGAACGCCAAGGATTTATTGTCGCAACCGGACATCGATGGCGGACTTGTCGGAGGCGCCTCGCTGAAACCGGATGATTTTGCGAACATCGTGGCTGCGGCACAAGGAGTGAAGAAGAATTGACGAATACATACGATAGGCGGAAAGTATTGCTATTCCCCTATCTCCCATGCCCTTGCAATTTCTCGTTCTCATCCCGGTCGTCATCTTCATCTTGAGCTGGATCCGCCAGATCGATCAGTATGAGCGCGGCATCGTGTTCACAATGGGAAAGTTCAAGCGCATTTGGGAACCGGGCTGGCACATTCTCATCCCCGTCTTTCAAAAAGTGATCAAAGTCGACATCCGTACCAAGGCCGTGGACGTGCCGGACCAGGAAGCGATCACCAAAGACAACATTCCCATCCGCATCAACGCCGTCATTTACTTCCGCGTGACGGACGCGTCCAAGGCCGTGATCTCCGTCGAAAACTTCCTGTACGCCATGGGCCAGCTGGCCCAGACCACGATGCGCAACGCCGTGGGCGAAGTGACATTGGATGAGCTGCTCTCTCAAAAGCAGCAAGTCAGCGACCGCATCCGGTTGGTGGTGGATAAGACGTCGGACGAGTGGGGCGTGGATGTGCAGAACATGGAATTGAAAGACATCGTCCTGCCGGAGTCCCTCAAGCGCACGATCGCGAAGGTGGCGGAAGCCCAGCGCGAAAAGCAGTCCGTCATCATCAGCTCCGAAGGCGAATTGGCCGCATCCGAAAACGTCGCCAAGGCCGCAGCGATGCTCGCCAGCACGCCGGGCGCCCTGCACCTGCGCACGCTCCAGAGCATCAATGACATCAGTTCGGATCAGTCGAACACGACGGTCTGGATGGTCCCGGTGGAAGCGCTGCGCGCCCTGGAGGCGATCACGCAGAACATGAAGAAGTAACCCGGCCTTGCCCCGCGTAGTCCGCCGAGGCGGACGAAGTTGGGGTTCGCGGTGTGCTAGGCCTGGAGGGGCGATACCGCTACGCCGCGGCTAGATCCGGCTATGCGAGTGTCGGCTGGGTGGTGACGGACGTCGGAACTTCAACCGGCGCCATCGCCGGTGCGATCTCCGGTGCTTCTTCAAATGGAGCAAGCGGATGAGCAAGGACGCTTTGCGACAGATGACCCAGGAATGTCCCGAAGATCACCATCGACGCGGCCGTCAGGAACTCTCTCATCAGAAGCGGCAGAACGGGAACGGCATTCAGAGCCGGGCCGACCATAAGGAAGACCGTCAGATGCACGAAGAAGAACAGCAATCCCGCCGCGATCACATTGCCGAGCATTTTGCCCCAGTACCCGCGCGACCACGTGAAACTTTCCCGCATCGCGCTCCACGGCGCCATGCCGTTGCAGGTGACCAGGAGCGGTGCCAGAAGCAACCGCGGCAGAAGAAGAATCGCGACGAAGTACCCGAAAAAGACGAGAGCCGTCTGAATGGTGGAACCTGTATCCGTCAGCGTCTGCGGCCACAGATGTGTCCACAAAATGGCACCAGCGGGAATCCACAGCAGCGTCACGCAGAAAAGAATCACGAGTAACGCCGAAAGCGGACCGATGGCCCGCGCCGTATCGATGATGATGTCTTTCACCGAACGGTTCGACGACACCGCTTCGCGCATGCCGTGCAGCAATCCGCCGATGAGCGCGAGTGCGGCCAGGAACCACGACAGCAACAATGCCGGACCGAGGTTGATCCAAAATCCCACGATCGTCTGGCGGCCCGCGAGCGTTTGCAACCGTTCGGCCATGCGCCGGCGCGCGGACAGTACCTGCGCATCCACGGTGTGATCGCCCGCGCGCTGGCGGTCCAACAATTCATCCAGTTCCGTTGCATCACGCTCCACGGAACTTTGGTCAAACA
>CAYOFI010000014.1:0-42652 GCA_964403335.1 uncultured Candidatus Peribacteria bacterium | reverse complement strand
TTTCAGAATTCCATTTTTTCTCCGTATACAACGTCAAAAATTTCTGTGCCATTTCTTGTGTGAATTCGGGATGCTTTGTGGGCAGCTGCGGCAGCTTTTCAGCTTCTGCTGATTCCACTTTGCGCAAAGCGTCTTCGTGATCATCACCTTTGGCAATATATGTAATGTACTCGGTGGTCATGGAAATTCGTTTTGCTTTTCTAAACAGGTTCTTACTCATGCGCGCCAAAAAACTTTTCACCTTCCCTCCATATTTCACCGCTTTCTCTCCTTCCCCAATCTCCAGAACAAAATCCTCTGTTGTTTCAGAATTCCATTTTTTCTCCGTATACAACGTCAAAAATTTCTGTGCCATTTCCTGCGTCAGCTCAGGATGCTTGATCGGCAGATCAGGCAGTTTTTCAGTTTCTGCTGCTTCCACTTCGCGTAAAGCGTCTTCATGGTCATCACCCTCGGCAATATGTGTAATATACTGCATGGTCATTGCAGATCGCCCTGCTTTTGCAAAGAGATTTTGACTTACTTGTCTGATAAAACGTCTCACTTTATCCCCATATTTCAGCGTTTTCTCTCCTTCCCCAATCTCCAGAACAAAATCCTCGGCTGAGTCAGAAGTCCACTTTTTCTCCGTATACAACGCCAAAAATTTTTGTGCCATTTCCTGCGTCAGCTCAGGATGCTTCATCGGCAGCTGCGGCAGTTTTTCTGCTTCAACTGTTTCAATTTTTTCACGCAACTCATTCATGGCATCGTCATGATTACGGCCTCCAGAAATAGCTTTGATGTACTGGATAGCTAGCCCAATTCTGCCTTTTCTTTTGAAGACAGCGTAGCTGACAGCATCAACGAAACTTTTCACCGGTCCACCATATTTTACGGCTGCTTCTCCTTCGCCAATCTCCACAACAAAATTCTCCGTTGAACTAGCAGGCCATTTTTTCTCCATATACAACGCCAAAAATTTTTGTGCCATCTCCTGTGTCAGTTCAGGGTGTCGGTTGGGTAAAGCAGGAAGCTTCATGGTCGATTCGGATTCAATAATCCTGATTGCCAATTCATGTGTTATGCCTTCTGCAACTAGATGAATATATCTTACTGATTTTGCTATTGCTTTAGGGTCGCTGAATACCGTGGTTCCAATTCTCATGATTAACATGCGGGGAGAATCTCGCCATTTTTTTGCGCCGATTATCAGAACTTTCCATTCGGCATTTTTACTGCTGAATCGATCAAAAGAATTAAGAGCAGTCAGCGCTATCTCTTGCGTCAATTCCGGATGCTTCGCAGGCAGTCGTGGCAATTTTTCTGTTTCTGAATCATCCACTGCTCCATCAGTTGCTTCATTCATTTCCTCTCTCACAAACTCTTGCAGCTGCCCAAGCAATTTTTCCACTGCCCCTTGCTGTCCGCTTTCACAGGCAGCCCGAAGCTTATCGATGACACCCTGTTGAACTTCGCTGATGGCTCTTTTTTTCAATGCTCCAAGGGCCGCACCGATTTCCTGCTGGGTACCAGCATCGAGTGTTGAACCTGTCAGCCATTTTGGGAGCTTGCCAGCCATAATTGATAATTTATGTATAATTTCATAAATTGTCAAGATTTATGCAGTTTTTGTGCATGTAGGATGCTTTTGATGAATATCTTAGTTACCGGCGCCGCCGGCTTCATTGGCTCGCACTTCGTCCTAGGGCATAAGGCCAAGCACCCGGACGACACCATCGTGGTGTTGGATAAGATGACGTATGCGGGGAATAAGGCATTTTTGGATCCCGTCATTGAGCGCATCCGTTTTGTGCACGGGGACATTGCGGATATTGATTTGGTGTCTCAGCTTTTGCTGCGGTATGACATCGATACCATTGTGAACTTCGCGGCGGAGACGCATGTGGACCGGAGCATCAAAGACGCCGTGCCGTTTTTGCATAGCAACGTCATTGGCGTTCAAAGCTTGATTGAGGTCTGCAAGGCCGCGCCGAAAACTCGGTTGCTGCATATCTCCACCGATGAAGTCTATGGCGATATTTCCGATGCCGATGCGCCGCGCAAAGTGGGCGACGCACTCAATCCCAGCTCGCCGTACGCGGCGTCCAAGGCGGCGGGGGAGATGCTCTTGATGGCGGCGATGCGCACGTACAAATTGCCGATCGCCGTCACGCGGTGCACCAATAACTACGGACCGCATCAAGCTGAGGAAAAATTCATCCCGACGGTCATACGTCATGCGCTCAAAAATGAAGCGATTCCCATCTACGCGCAGGGCAAAAACAAGCGTGATTGGTTGTTTGTGGAGGATCACTGCAGCGCCGTCGAACTCGTCCTCGCAAGCGATTGGACGATGCCGTTCTTCAATATCTCCGCGGATGACGAGCGGCAGAATATCGATGTCGCGAAGATGATTTTGAAGATTCTTGGCAAACCCGAATCATTGCTGTCATTCGTTGCCGATCGTCCCGGTCACGATTGGCGCTATGCGCTGGACAGTTCGCCCATCCGTAAGCTTGGGTGGAAACCTGCGGTCTCGTTCGAACAAGGCCTCGCGAAAACCATCGAGTGGTATAAGCGATAAAAGTGTCGTGGTGAGCTTGTCGAACCATGACGCAGGCTCGCATGTCGCACTTCGACAAGCTCAGTGTGACATGCTCTCTCAGAATGACATTGCTCGTTAATCCCGCATCTTATAAATCCCCAATACCTTCACCCCGCCGCTGTAGATGGCGTGGATTTCTTGGTGCGGGTAGTCCTGCTTGTATTCAAAAAGACGATAATTGTTCAGGACGTATTTCGCCTGACTCTCTTCCACCATCACGATTCTGGAGGCGATCTCCGGCGGGAGGATGGCGAGCGTGGAATAGGCGGGACTGCTGGTGGCCCAAATGGGGATGACGGGATCGTCTTCGATGGAGACTACATACTCGAACGCCGGGCGGAACGAGAGGCCCCAGTAATCCAGGTCAAAATTATGCTGCGCCCATGCGGCGGGAATGCTGAAGTACGCGTTTTGGACGGGGTAGGCGTTCCACAGCCATACGGCGATCCACAGGGAATTGGCTGCGAAGACTCCGCCGAGAGCCAGACGTGGTGTCGTCCATCCGTGATTCGCTTTCAGCCACACCGCGACGTATCGCGCTCCCGTGAGAGCGATGAGCAGATACGCGGGATAGATGAAGTACATGTGCCGCCAGCCGTCAAAAATGCCTGCCCCGGACACGAACACGGCAAGTACGGGCAAGATCAACCACGAAAGGAATACAGCTTCGTTGGTCCGTTCAAACATCCAGCGGACGGGATGGCGCAGCGCGAACACGGCCATGCTCACGATGCCGATCCAAAAAAGAATATTGTAGAGGAGCGGGGTGCTGATGGTGATCCATACGGGCACGTAGCTTGCGGGCAGATAGTAGATCTTTTCCCCAAAGTAGAACGCGTCCACGCCCAGCGTGCTCATAAAATGATACGCGTCCAAGAACCGCGTCAGCGCGTGTTCCCACATGTAAGGCCAGACGGCGATCGAGCCCGCGATCCACAGGCCCACGAAGGCGGCGGCCATCCCCGCGCGCCGTTCCAGCGACAGGCGGTCTTTCTTCCAATCCCGCAGACTGATCAGCACAAAGAAGACGAGCGTAATCATCGGAATAATCATGGCCGTCAGACGGATGCCGGTTGCGAGCGCGCAGGCCAGCGCATGCAGAAACACCCACTTCCAATTCTTCTCCTCCAAAAACCGCGTCAATGTGAACATGGCGATGGTGAAAAACACCATGTTGGGGATGTCTTTGGGGTTGTAGAAGGCATCGGCGAAGATGCGGGGGCTGAGCACGAAAAAGAGCGCGCCCAGCAAGCCCGCCCAACGGCTTTTGAAATGATGTTTGCAGAACAGATAGAAAAACCACACGCCGCCCATGAAGCACAGGAACGTGAGGAAGTGCTTGAGCAGCAACGCCGTGCGGTCGACGGTGATACCAAGGCCGTGCATCAGCATCGCGACGGGCAGCTCGAACACCGTGCCGTAGTAGAGCTGCGCTTTCACCTCCGGCCAGGGTGCGCCGTTGAAGACGTGATTGTAAGCCGCTTCGCTCACCCTGAATTGATGGGGCTCATCCCATGAGACGCCGTAGCCCCAAAAGGAGACGCATCCCACCAGGAACAGCGCCACGAAAAACACCGCGACGAGGGCTTTGCTGTGCGTGTCCAACCAGCGGGCGAGGGAGGCCATGCAGAACACTCTACCGTTCGTGACAATTGTTCACCAGCGTGGCAAAAAACCAGAAGCCAGAAACCAAAAGCCAAGTTATGTATTCCTGGTCTCCGGTTTTTGGCTTCTGGTTTCTTGCACGCGAGGCGTGCGCTAAGCTCCGTGCCATGCAGCGAATGGCAAAGCAACTAGGCGTAGGAATGCTCGATATGGGCGGCAGGGAAAAGGAATACGTCGCGCAAGTGTTGGATAGTAATCGTCTTTCCTACGGTCCGTTCAGCCGCCGGTTTGAGCGCGAATTCGCAGAACTGCATGACTGCACCTATGCGGTATTCGTCAACAGCGGGACAGATGCGCTCAGCATTGCCGTTGCCGCACTCAAAGAACTGCACGGATGGAAAGATGGAGATGAAGTCATCGTTCCGGCCCTTACCTTCGTCGCGACCGCGAACGTATTGTTCGAGCATAATTTGATGCCCGTGTTCGTCGATTGCGATCCGCGGACGTACAACATCGATCCAAAACTCATCGAAGCCAAGATCACGCCAAAGACGCGGGGGATCATGGTTGTTCATCTCTTCGGACTCGCGGCGGACATGGATCCCATCCTGGCGATTTGTAAGAAGCACAAACTGCAGATCATCGAAGACAGCTGCGAGACGGTGGGTGTCTCCTATAAAGGAAAGAAAGTCGGGTCGTTCGGCGAAATCAGCTGCTTTTCCACGTACATCGCGCATTTGATCGTCACGGGAGTGGGCGGACTCGCAGTCACGAAAGATAAGCAATACGCCGAGATTTTGCGCAGCCTCGCCAACCATGGCCGCGACAACATTTACGTTTCCATCGATGATGACAAAGACATCGACGGCGCGCAGTTCCGGGAAGTCATCCGCCGCCGGTTCCGGTTTATCCGCCGGGGTTTCAGTTCCCGCGGGACGGAGATGGAAGCGGCGCTCGGTGTGGCGCAGCTGGAGCGCTGGCCCCAGATCCTCGCCGCCCGTCAGAAAAACTTCGCGTGGCTGCAGCGCGAATTGGCGCAGTTTGAACAGTGGATCCAGCTGCCGTGGTATGACAGTTCCATCCAAGATCATGCCAGCATGATGTTCCCGATCGTGGTGAAGAAAGATGCGCCGTTCACAAAATTCGATTTGATCACGCATCTGGAAGAAGTGAACGTGGAAACGCGCGAGATGCTCCCGCTCATCAACCAGCCCTGTTACGAATGGATGAAGATCAACCAATCAGATTACCCCGTCGCCGATTGGGTCAATAACGGTGGCTTCGACATCGGTTGCCATGAGGGGTTTGGGGAGAGGGAATTGGTATATATACGGGAGGTTTTTGGAGAGTTTTTTGCAAAATTGAAAATGAAGAATTGAAAATTGAGAATTCCGCAGGAACTCAGGGATTCGAACTACTTCCATAATTTTCAATTCTCAATTTTCCATTTTCAATTACCTTGTATACTTCTGCTCACATGAGCCCTAAACGCGCCCTTATTACCGGCATCACCGGACAAGACGGTTCGTATCTTGCCGAGCTGTTGCTCGAAAAAGGGTATGAAGTCCACGGTCTCGTGCGCCGGTCGTCCACGTTTAATCGCGGACGCATCGACCATCTGTGGTCGGACATCAACCGCCCGAAATTGAACATCTCTTTGCACTATGGAGATTTGGGAGACTCGTCGTCTCTCACACGCGTATTGCAACTCTCCAAACCTGATGAAGTCTATAACTTGGCGGCGCAATCCCACGTGGGCATTTCTTTTGATACTCCGGAGTACACGGCGGACGTGACGGGCACGGGCGTGGTGCGTCTGCTGGAAGCCATCCGGACATCCGGTTTGTCGTCCCGGTTCTATCAAGCTTCCTCAAGCGAACTCTTCGGCAAGACCTCTAACCAATTGCAATCCGAGTCGACGCCTTTCTATCCGCGCTCGCCGTATGGCTGCGCGAAGGCCTACGCATTCCATATCACCAAGAACTACCGTGAGAGTTACGACATGTTCGCCGTGAACGGCATTCTCTTTAACCACGAATCTCCGCGCCGCGGCGAGAACTTCGTCACGCGCAAAATCACCCTCACACTCGCGCGCATTCTCGCCGGCCTGCAGGATCGGCTCCTGCTCGGAAACCTGGAGGCGAAGCGCGATTGGGGCTATGCGAAGGAATACGTGGAAGGGATGTGGTTGATGCTGCAGCAGCAGAAGCCGGATGACTACGTGCTGGCCACGGGTGTGACGGTCACGGTGCGTGAATTTCTGGAGTACTGTTTGGAGATGGCCGGCATTGCGTGGGAAAAGAAAGGGCAGGCTGAGGGCGAGCAATACATCGATACGAAAACCGGCAAAGTGATCGTGGGTATCGATCCGCATTACTACCGTCCCGCCGAGGTGGAGTTCTTGTGCGGGGATGCGAGTAAGGCGAAAAAAGAGTTGGGCTGGGCGCCGAAGACGGATGTGAAAGAACTGGCACGATTGATGCTGGAGGCCGATTGCAAGCAGCTTCGGGTGACGCTCCCCGTACGGAAATAATGTTCGGCTCGACCGGGTCATGGACGGGGCGTCATGTGGCTGTTGCCGGCGGCACATCCATTTTGGGCAGGCACCTTGTCGACAGTCTCACCAAGAGCGGAGCGGAGGTCCGGGTGATTTCGCGCGCAGTGGGGGACCTGACGGATCATGCGTTTTGCGCGAAATTTTTGGATGGAGCGGATGTGTTGTTCCATCTCGCCTCACAGCGGCGCAATGTGGAGTATCACCGTGCACATCGCGACGATGTCTTCGCGGCGAATGTGGGCATATCCGAATCATTGATCAAAGCCGTGTGTGGACGGAAGCCACTCCCGGTCATCTTTTTCTCCACGGCACTCGTCTCGACCTTTCCCGCAGGCACCGATCCCGCAACGATTCCCGACGGCTACTTGGCCGCCAAAATCCGGTGCGAGGAATTGTGGAATCAGGCGGAACTCGATGATCTGCTCATTGTTCGTCCGGTGAGCGCGTACGGTCCGGAGGATCACTTTGGCGCTGATGCCAACGTCATTCCTGCGTTACTGCAGAGATGTGCGGAGGCGAAGGATGAATTGACGGTGTGGGGGAGCGGGAAGCAGCGTCGTGCATTCATCTTTGCACCGGATGTCGCAAAGGCCACGTTACAGCTTGTCGATTCCGGCGCGAAGGGTGTTCAGCACCTCTGCCCGCCCGACGCCGTTACCATCGCCGAACTCGCGACAACAATTCGCGATCTGATTCGTCCCGGACTTCCCATTCAATTTGATACCTCGAAGCCCGAAGGACCCGATCTGTGCGATCTGCCCGTGCCATCTGCATTGCAGTCCTTCCCGTGGACGCCGTTGTCTATCGGCCTGAAACAGACACTCGATTGGTGGCGGAAGACGCTGTAGCATCAGGATTATGGACAACGCCCGGATGCTCGTCGTCATCCCTACATTCAATGAGGCACAGAATATCGTGCAATTGATCGACCGCGTGCTCGAGCTCTATCCGCAGGTGGATGTCTTTGTGGTCGATGATTCGTCCAAAGACGGGACTGCGGATTTGGTGCGGCTTGCGCAGCAACGCCATGGCAACCGCCTGAAGCTCCTGGTCCGGTCGGGAAAGAACGGCCGTGGGTCTGCGGTATTGGAAGGTTTCAAGCAGGCGCTTGCGGGGTCGTATAAATACGCGATGGAGATGGATGCGGATTTCTCGCACCGCCCCGAAGAAATCGCGTCGTTTTTACCGCTGATGGAAAAGTACGATTGTGTAATCGGGTCGCGGTATCTTCCGCAAAGCGAAATCCGCGAGTGGGGATGGAAGCGGACGTTTTTCAGTCACTACGCCAACCGCTACGCGCGGTTCATTCTGCGCATGCCGCTCTCTGACTACACCAATGGATTCCGCTGCTACACGCGCCGCGCACTGGAAGCCATCGAGCCCTCGAAGATCGATGCCAAAGGCTACGTCGTTCTCTCCGAAGTCGCGTATCAGCTTCACAAGAAAGGGATGAAGTTTGGCGAGGTGCCGACGCTTTTCGTCAATCGGCGCCGCGGCGCATCGAATTTGGGATTCCATGAAATCAACGAAGCGCTTTTCTCCGTGTTGCGCATCCGCTGGCCGGACATGGCGGGTGTGATTCAGAATTTCGGGACGTTCGTGCTGCGCGGACTTTTGAGTGCGGTCATTGATCTGGGGTCTCTTGCGCTGCTTGTCCGCTTCACATCGGTGCCCATCGGTTGGGCGTTTGTACTGTCCAGTCTCATCGCCATTGCAGGGATGTTTGAGCTGCGCCGCAAGTACTGGGGCGGGGGCGCGACACTGCCGTCACAACAATTCTTTTTGCTCTACGGAGTAGTTGGTCTTGTTGCCGTACTCATCGCAATCTTCTTCCATCACCATCTGGGCTTCGGAGCGGTGTTGAGTAAAGCCATCGGAATCGTTCTCGCATCGCCTGTCAGTTACTGGGGATCGCGGAGGTTGTTGCCGCGTTAATGAAGGCATGCACCGACTGTCATGGTGAGCTTGTCGAACCATGACGCTCTGGTGATTCTTCCCCTGGGACCGCATGTCGCCCTTCGACAAGCTCCCTTCGACAAGCTTTCGCGTTTATACTCAAGAAACCAACCAAATGCTCCTGTACAATGCTTCGGCAATGAAGATCGTCCTCGCCACCGGCATCTATCCGCCCGATATCGGCGGACCTGCGACGTATGTGAAGCATATGGCGGATGAACTTTCGCAACGCGGAGCGGAGGTGATTGTGGTGACGTATGTGTCGAACACGGGGTTCGAGCCCGATGAAACGCCCTGGAAAGTGGTGCGCGTGCCGCGAGCGGGCGGGCCGTTCAACCGCTGGCGTCGGTTCGCCTCGGCTCTGAAGACCCACGCCAAAGACGCCGATGTCGTCTACGCATTCTCGTCCGTCAGTTGCGGCATTCCCCTCCGGAAAGCAAAGCTCAAGAAACCCAAAAAGATCCTTCGCCTCGGCGGGGATTTTTTGTGGGAGCGGTATACGGACATGGGCGGACGGCGGACGCTGAAAGAGTTCTACGCGCGCTTCCCGTTCCTGAAGCGCTTCATGCGGGGGATTCTGGCCCAGTTCGATCACATCGTGTTCTCCACGTCGTTCCAAGAGAATCTCTACCGCCGCGTGTACCGCCGTTTGCCGCCGCATTCCGTCATCGAAAATGCTCTGCCCGAGCGCGAGAAAGTCACGCATGCGCGGCATAATCCGCTCAAGCTCTTATTCATGGGCCGCTTCGTGCGGTTCAAGAATCTTCCCGCGCTGCTCACCGCTGTCGCAAAATTGCCGTATGTGAGCCTCACGCTCGTCGGAGATGGGCCCGTGGCCAAGCAGGCGTCCGCGCTCGCGCAAAAGCTTCTACGGGGCCGCGTATCGTTCTTGCCATCGGCCCATGGCGAAGACAAGGACACGATCTTCCGCGAGCATGATCTGCTTATTCTGCCGTCGCTCACGGAAATCAGTCCGCATACGGCGGTGGAAGCGCGCGCCGCGGGGTTGCCCGTGCTGCTCTCCGTGGAAAATGGTCTCAGCGAAACCATGCGCGAAGGCATGACCATTCGCGAGCTGCGGAACTCCGCCGATATCACGCGCGCGGTTTTGGAAATCGATCAGACGTACGAAGAGGTGAGTGCGAAGGCGATGCTCCCTTTCCCGCCGCGTCCGTGGGGGGCCGTGGCCGAAGAGACGATGGCATTGTTTGCTTCGATATTTAAGAATGAATAGTCAGTGATCAGTGGGTAGCGGTCAGTACTGCTCACTTCACTGTCCACTGACCTCTGACCACTACCCACTCGTCATGAAACTGTTAATGATCTCCGGCGACAGGTCCGTTCTTCAGGGGAAGAGGGGTGCGTTTTGGTACACGCTGGAAGAACTCCGCAAGCATTGGGACCGCATCGACGTGATCTGTCCGCAGGTGGTGACGATGCACGACACGCAGATTTTTGAGAACGTGCATTTCCATCCGTCGCCGCGCGCACTGTGGTACCAGCCGCGTTGGATAGCCAAGAAAGGCGCGGAGCTGATTGCCGCGCATCACCATGACGCGATGACGGTTCACGCGTTCCCGCCGTTTTACACCAGCATCGGGGCTCGCACACTCGCGCGCAAAACGGGAGTGCCGCGCGTGTTGGAAGTCCATCACATCGTCGGTTATCCCAAACCCGCGTCCCCGGCGGAAGCCATCGGCTATCGCATGTCGCGGCTGTATTTCCCGCATGCGATCGCCTCGGCCGAAGCCACGCGCGTGGTGAATGCCGGCACGAAGGACGTGCTCGTGTCGCTGGGCGCGCCCGTGGAAAAAATCTCCGTGGTGCCGTCGTTTTATTTGGATGCATCCGTGCTCCAGGCGGACGCGGAGCCCGTGGAGAAAAAATATGACGTGGTCTTCTGCGCGCGTTTGGTCGCGAACAAAGGTTTGCCGGCGCTCCTGCGCGCGGTGAATATTTTGCCGGGAGTCACTCTTCTCGTGATCGGCGGTGTGCTCAAACAATGGCTCTCGCAAGATGAAAAACGCATTATCGATCGCGCGTTGGAAATCGAAGACCGGGTCACCATCGTGGGGTGGCAGCCGGAACACAAGGATGTGGTGCGCTTGATCCGTGCGGGAAAAATTTTCGTGATGAATTCCACCAGCGAAGGCGGTCCGCGCGTGGCGTTGGAAGCCATGGCCTGCGGCATGCCCGTCATCAGCACGCGCGTGGGCGTGATGCCCGATGTCATCCGTGATGGGCAGAACGGACTGTTCACGACCGGTGACCCCGATGACCTGGCGCAAAAAATCAAACACCTGCTGGATGATCCCGCTCTTTGTGAACGTATGGGCAGGGAGGCGACGAAGATCACGGAACGGTTCGAACGTGTGCACCTGATTCGCGAGTATGCGAACTTCCTGAAAAATGTGGGGAAGAAGACACAGAATTCAGACACGACAGAGAAAGAAGGCGGGAGTCCGCGTCTTCTCATCGTCACGCAGGCCGTGGACCGGCAAGACCCCGTGCTCGGGTTTTTCCACGGCTGGTTGCGGGAATTTGCTCTGCGATCAGACGGACTCGAAGTCATTGCGCAGCGGAAAGGTGACACCGATCTGCCGCCGTCGGTCACGGTACATTCGCTGGGGAAAGAGGCGGGACATTCCACGGGCCGACAAGTTCTGCGTTTCTGGTGGAGGGCATGGACACTCAGGGATCGCTACGACACGGTGCTTGTCCATATGACGCCGGTGTGGATGGTGCTTGGGGCACCGCTCTGGATACTGCTGCGCAAGAAAAGATTCCTGTGGTACGAGGCGCGCGGCGGGGGATGGATGCTGACGTTTTCGTTGCTGGTGATCCGCAAGGTCTTCAGTGCGTCATCCAAAGGCATGCCCATGCCGACGGTCAAGAGCGTCGTCGTCGGTCATGGCATTGATACCGAACGCTTCTGCCCCGCAGGAGCGCGGGGAAGCGATGTGCTCACGGTCGGGCGCGTGACGCGTGCGAAGCGCCTGGATCTTCTGTTGCGATGCTTTGCGGCTTTACCGGACCGCGATGCCGGTGCACGACGGTTCCAAATCGTCGGCGGGCCGATCACACAGGCTGATCGAGCCTATTTGCAATTGGCCGAAACCGAAGCCGCTTCACTCGGCATCGCCGACCGCGTGACCATCCGTCCGCTCCCCCAAGATCAAGTCTTGCCACTCCTGCAACGTGCCGCCTTGTTTGTGCACGCCAGTGAGACGGCTTTGGATAAGGCGCTGTTGGAAGCGATGGCATGCGGGTGTCCGGTGCTCTCCTGCGCTGAAGTCGCTTCCGAGTTGCTTCCTCCAGAATGCATTGCGACGCCGGAGACGATGGCGGGCCGGGCGGCGATGTTGTTGATGCTGACGGAAGATGAGAAGCGGGCATTGGGTGAGCGTTTGCGAGCAGTAGTCGTCAAAGATCACGGATTAGAACGATTGATCGGAAGATTACTTGAAGAGATGGATACCAGACCATCAGAGAGGAATTAAGAGGAAGAAGACAGCCATCCCGTCTATGGCGTCTATCCCTTCTATCCCATCTCCCGTCCCTGTACTCTGGCCTCGTGCCCGATCAGCCCCGTCTATCCATTGTCGTGCCCGTGTATAACGAGGAAAGAACGCTCCGCGCCTTGATTGCGCGTGTGTATCAGGCGTGCGGAGATATGGCGGAATGCATTTTTGTGGATGACGGCTCCAAAGATGCATCGCTGCAGATCTTGCGCGAGGTTGCGCGGCCCCAAGATACGGTGCTCACGAAGCCCAACGGCGGCAAAGGTTCCGCAGTGCGGATGGGGTATCAGCATGCGACGGGCAAATACGTGATCGTCCAGGATGCGGATTTGGAATACAGCCCGGAGGATATTCCGCAGCTTGTCGCCTATGCGGAAGAGAAGAATCTGCCGGCGTTGTTCGGTTCGCGCCGCCTGAAAAAGCAAAAACAGTTCTCGCACCTGACATTCTTCATCGGCGGAAGCTTGCTTACCTATGTCTGCAACATCCTTTACGGCACGCGCCTGACGGATCAGCCGACGTGTTACAAAATGGTCCGGTTGGATGTGCTCAAGACTTTGCCGCTCAAGGAAAACGATTTCCGGTTCGATCCCGAGCTGACCGTCATGATCGCCCGCAGGGGCCATGTCATCGCGGAGCTGCCTATTTCCTACACGCCGCGCAGCATCGACGAGGGCAAAAAGATCAATTGGAAGGATTGGTTTAAGTGGATGTGGGTGTTTATGACGCTTCGATTGAAGTCGAAGAAAGCATTGTTCGGTACAGTGTGATTTTTATGCTGCGCCATTGGTCCAATATTCTGTTTCTGGCCGGATGCTGCGTCGTGATGGTGCTGCTCTGGCTTCCGGGTTTGAAGTATCCCGTGGTGAGTGATGCGGTGAATTACGGGCTCCTGGGCCGCAGTCTGTGGCTCGACGGCACGTACACGCTCCATGGAGTGCCGTATGCGAACCATCTGCCGCTGTTTGCGTTCTTCAGCTTTCCCTTCACATCACTCTTCGGGTTTCATGCGGGGATGCATACGGCGAGCCTTTTTGGAGGAATCGGCGTCTTGATCGCCGCGTTTGTCCTCACGCATCGGCTCACAAAGAACGCAGTCATCGCGTCGATTGTCACGGGCTCCATCCTCCTGCACCCGGCTTTTGTGTTGTTAGCGATGGGCGGGTCATCTGATTTGCTCTTCACGACGCTCGTTCTTTTTTCGCTGTGGGGATTTTTGAAGGCTGAGGATGACGTTCGATGGTATGTGCTTGCGGGAATCTGTGCGGGACTTGCGTGTCTGACGCGGTACAACGGCGCGCCGTTGTTTGTGCTTTTCGGAGCGTGGATCTTGTGGAAGCGCCCGCGTGATTTGCGGTCGGGGTGGATGTGGGGCGGAATGCTGCTTGGTGCATTTTTGTTTTCTTTGTGGTTTTTGCGCAATTACGTGACGTTTGGGAATCCTTTCCATAGCAATTACTTGGGCGAATTGGGGCAGGAAGCGCCGTCGCCGGTCATGCAGCTGTTTTCGAATGTGCGGTATTACCTCAATCCCATCCACAACGTCTTTCCGTTCTTTTTTGTCTTCGCGCTCGTCGGACTCTGGAACTACGGCAGAAAGAATCTCTTTCTCCTGCTCGCGATTCTTGCGGTCTGCAGCCTCTCATTCATCTGGTGGGTGCAGGCCATTCGTTTTGTGTTTCCCGGTCTTGTCCTGCTCCTGATCTTCGCCGCGTGGGGACTGCGTGATACCGTGCTGTGGCTCCGTCGTCACCGTCAGCTTCCGCTGATCACGCTCCTCATTGCAGGAGGCATCGGCGTTCAAGGCCTTTCCATGTGCTTATATACGTACGGTGAATGCAATGCGTTCTTCGATAGAACCGTCGGCCTTGTCCCGAAGAATATGCATCTATCGACGGAAGGATTTTATACATGGCATCTGGCGCGCAATGCTCTCAACCGCATAGCCGAACCGAACGCCACTATCCGATACGAATTCCCTGAAGAAACACAGGGGATCTTCCGGTCCGATCTGCGCGTGTCCAATGATCCGACTCTCTGTCCTTCATATGAAATCAACCAGCAGCAAGAACATCACGGTCAGGTTGTCTTCCAGACGGAAGAGGCGCCTGTGACGTTTGTGGTGAAGAAGGAGTGCGGGCGTTAGGCTGTCGCTTTGCGCGTCTGCAAGTACCACAGGACGCAACACAGATCGGCAACGATCGGCACCAGGAAGAACGCAAAGTCCAATGCAAAGATTCCTCTGTACTGCAGCCAGAAATACAGCCACTGGAAGTGCAGCGTGGCGATGACCAAGGGAATCCACAGCGGGTGTTTTCGCAAGACGGGCAATGCCGCCAGTATGAACAGCAAGACCGAGGCCTCCATGTAGAAGTGATCCATGTGATCGAGCAGCGCGTTCATCGCCAGGCCGATCATTGCTCCCGTGCAGAGCGCCCAGGGCAGACGTTTGTCTTTGAAGTACGTCTTCGGCGCAAACATCGCAAACAGCCCCAGTACGATGAGGAGCGGCGTGGTGTGCAGCATGTTGCCCGGGCCCGTCAGGCTGGGATCGGGATAGTGATAGTTGTGGACGGAGAACAGAATCTGCAGTCCGTGAGCCATGTTCAGGAGAATGCGCATGGGGCTTTGCAGCAGCGACACCAAGCCGTAATCCGCGTGTGAACCGATGAAAATGCGTCCTGCCTGCAACCATTGCAGCACAAAATAGAATGCGACGATGGCCAGTGCGGTGCAGACTGGCAACAGCCAGGTCGGCAGAGATTTTTTCTTTGTTTTTTTGCCGGCGCTAAGGACGACAATGAGCGGCAGCAGGATGATGGCGAACGGCTTGGTAAGAATTGCCAGGGCCCACACCACACCCGTCCACCACGATTTGTTCCGCGCGCCGATGATCGTGAGCAGCATCCATGCCCAGTACCCCGGCCCCGTCCATCCGCGCAGCAAGACGAACGAAATGAACGGCATCATGGCGAGGATCACCGCCAGCAGTATGCCGCTCGTTTCATCGTTATACACAGCCTTGCCTGCGTAGTATCCCAGAATGGGAAGCAGCATCGCGGGCAGCATCAGTCCTTCAATTTGCGCCAGGTGCGAGTGCGTGATCAGAAACACAAAGAAACCGAACGCATCCGCGCCATGGAACCCGGGAATCGTCAGATCGAAGCGGCCCGCGGCAAGTGTCTCGATGAATTTTTGATAGTAGAAGTGATCGTCCTGCGGGAACGGCGTCGACGTAAACAGCGCGACTCCCATCGCAAAGGTCAGACAGATTAAGATCGTGGCTGTGGGTGCCCATGTGGGAAGCCCCGTGAAAACGGAACGACGCATGGGGGCCATCGTACCATGCTCAGAGTGCACGCCGCAGCTGCTCCGATCCTTCGTCAATCAATGTGAACGCGGTGAAACCGTCGCGCAGGAGCGGAGTTTTTTCGGCGCGGATCTTTTCCAGCTCAGTGCGGCTGGGCAATGAAGGCAACGGATACGCCGTGCCCGTGATCTTCTCGTAACATTCTTGAATGGTGCAGATCGCGAGCATGGAGGCGAGCGTGCCGGGCAGAACATTTCCGCTCCAGGCTTTGTCTTCAGGTGTTCTGTAATACGCGAGGACGTCCTCAGGAGTTTTGAAGTAATCGAGCAGCATCACCGCGCCGCTGATCCCGCTGAAGCCCGTGATGCACGCGTCGCGCTCGGGCTTCGGCAAAATTGCGCAGCGATATCCTTTCTTCAAGAGGATTTCATTCGCTTTATCGAACGTGTCGTAGCGGCGCGCGCCTTCCACATGTGTATTGCCATCAGCCGGTGCGAGCGACAGATGCTCTTTCTTCCAGAAGATGTCTCGATTCAATGCCAGACAGTAACTCCCGCTTGGTTCGATCTTTCGGTCGTTGATGTTGAACTGCCACCAGGAGCGCGGGCGGAAACTGACCGAAGCGGTCTTGGCGTCCGCAAACTCGCGCGTGAGGAGCGGCAGCGCGTTATTGCTGACGAAGAAGATGTCGTCATCGCACAGCCAAGCGATCTTGCGATTCTTCGCGATGTGCCGGATGAATTCATCGCATTTCACCGAGGCGTACAGGTTCAAAAACTTCTGCACGCGTGCGCCGGGGAACATTTTTGGATCGAGCTTTCCGGAACAATCGAAGATCGTGACATCGACCGCATCACCCAGATGCTTGCGCACCAAGTGATGCCACACCGTCAGCATCGGCGGGAGGATGTTCATCGTAAAAAGCGCGGGTTTCTCCGAGGGCGGCAATGCCCGGCGCGTCAGGTAGTAACCGAACGTTGGCAAAAGCGTTCGCGCGGCGGAGCGCACGGAGAAGCGCTTGAAGGCGAGGGGGAGAAGTTGATGATAGGGCCGAGCCATGGGGAAATGGTACAGAGCGGAGAGAGGGGATAGAAGGGATAGACGGGATAGAGGGAGAGATGTGTATCTATCCTCTATCGCCTCTATAGCGTCTATCCCGTCTATGGCTTCTCAGTCCTCTATACTTCCCGCATGTCCTCACGGTCCCGTTGGCCCCTGTATCTCGGCGCTTTCTCCGTTGTCTTGGCGTTGCTCATGCAAGGACCGCAGTGGATGCATATGGCCGACCCGCGATACCAAGGTGTCCTGACGGTGTTGAATTCCGATGAAGAGATCTATCAGGCGCGCGTGGAGGAAGCACTGCAGGGACGCCCGGAACAAGCGGCGGAGGCGATGGTGGGGGACCCGATGATGCAGGGCGGGCAGGCCGCGCAGATCGAATCAGTGGAAGGAATGTTGTTTTCCTGGACGGGATTACATGCGCCTGCGCTGTTCCAGATCGGTGACTCGATCATTCCCGTCCTGCTCTTTTTGGCTCTTTGGTTTTTCCTCAGGCGCTGCGGATTTTCAAAGTTCCAGTCCTTTGTCGGGGCGGCGCTGTTCTGTCTGCTTGAGCTGTATAACCTCAACCGCGCCGTCTATCAGCGCACGAGTTTCCTTGTGACGATCGTCACGTTCCTGTTGCTCATTGATGGCATCGAGCGTCGATCGATCTGGGGAATCGTCTGGGGCGTGCTCGGCGGCTTGCTGCTCGGTTTCACAACGGGCGGCTACTTTTGGGGTTGGACCTATGCGTGGGCGTGGGCGGGCATTTTGGGGATGATCGTTCTTTGGGACTGCTTCCAGAAAGGGAGCAGGCTTTTCTGCCTGCGTGTGGCGAGCTTTATTGGCATTGCCATTGTCGCAGCGATCCCCGCGGTTCTTGGCATTCTGCAGCTGACCCGGCATCCCGCCTTTGCCGACGCGCAGTTCCGCAGCGGCATGCATCCGTCGCATCTGCCTGAGTCCTGGCCGTACACGATCATCTTCACGATCCTTGCAATCTCGATGCTGTGGCTCTGGTTCCGGAAACGCCCGGATATCAAACAATATCGCTATGGCATCGTCACGGTCCTGGCAGGATTCGTTGCGCTCAATCAGCAGATCATCCACGGCATCACGTTCAATTTTGCCTCGCATTACTTATTCGCATTGATCGTCGCGGCCATCATCATGCTGCTTATCGGCTGGTCGATGAAATTCAAGCCGCGCTGGATTCTTTTTCCTTGCGCAGCGGCAGCCCTGTATCTGGCTGCCGTTGGCTACGACGGCCGTGCCGTCATCACGCAATGGACGCCGCTGGAATCCCGGTTCTCCATGCAGCATTTATCGACACTTTTGCCATTACTCGAAAAAATTCAGCGCGGCCGAATTCTCAGCGATCCGGAAACGTCCCTCTTCCTCGCAAGTACCACCAAGCATGATGTCGTGTACGGTTTGTATCTGAAAAACGTGCTGATCCATCACCAGGAATTAGCCGATCGTTTCTGTGCGACACAAATGGCCATCCCGCCGGCCGATCGTCATCTGGAGCAGCGCGAGTATCGTATTTGGCCTGATGCGAATGGAGCGTTTGGATCATCTGCACGTCAAAAAGAATTGCAACTTGTCGATGACCGGTGCGCAGCCATGGACCGCTATCTACCAAGCGCCCTACAGCAGTTCGATTTCCAGTACGTTCTCTGGGACGAAAAACATCATCCCGAGTGGCAGCTCGATCGTCTGAAGATGCTTCTGAAATATGTGCAATCGGGGAGTGGGTGGTCGTTGTGGGAAACTATATAAAATATGTTATAATAGCGTTATGACCGAACGTATTGCCGTCTGTACCACGACGTTTTATCCCAAGTGGCATCCGGGTGACACGGATGTGCAACAGCTCATCGACAGCGGTGATCGGGCGACTGCAGAGAGTAAAATTCGCGGAGATCTGGCGTTGGAATTGATCGAGGCTGTTTTGCGTGCTGGATATCATTTGGTATTGGTCGATGGCGCGAAAGACAGTCAATTTCAGCAAGAGCTCACAAGACGCGGAATTCACTTTGATCAGGAACGACAGCGCGGTATGAGTGCCGCCCGCGTCCAGGCGTTTGATGCTGCATATGCTCTTGAAGGAGTGGAGGCTGTAGTATGGACAGAGCCGGAAAAAGTGCGAATCGTGAACTACTTGGAAACTCTTACCGCATCGGTGCTTGCGGGTAATGCAGCCATTGTCATCCCATCGCGTACCGAAGCGGGATGGGAGAGCATGCCCTCGTACCAGCGGGATTCTGAGCAGAAAGCCAATGGAGTATTCAACGACAAGCTGCATCGCGCGGGTTTGCTTCCGGATGATGTGATGTTGGATATGTATTTCGGTCCGCGCGTGTATTCGGCGCTTACTGAGTACCGTGAAGTGATGTTGCGCTTGTTGCATCAGCAATATGCATTCGATCGGAAAGAGACCATTCCCTTGCATGGCACGGTTGATCCGTCCGCGTATTCGCAGGCGACTTTTTTCCCGCCGGTTGCTGCATTGCATGAACGATTACCCGTGCAGGATGTGCCTGTGGATTTTACGTATCCGGCATCTCAACGTGTGCTTGAGGAGCATCAACCATTTGTGGAAGGTCAGAATGGATACGGTGAAAAACGCAAAAGGCAGCAAGTGGGTATTCTGACTGAACTCGTGCATCTTCTGCGTACATTCCAAGAAAAACCCTCTCGCCTACGATCATCGTCTGATCAGTAATTACCGCGCGGGCTTGAACCCCCGCACCAAATAATTCAATTTGGGATCATGCAATCCCACATCCATGGGAATCTGCTCCACCCGCTCAAAGCCGATTTTTTGGAGTTCCGCGATCATGTCTTTGACGGGGTACATCCAGCGGTGCAGGTCGTAATCCTCAGTGTCGGTCGATTTATATTTCCCGAAGAAGTGCTGGTTGATCATGTCCAGACTCTCGGTGCGGTCCAGTAAAGCGCGGGCGATGGCTTCGATGTCGGGAGTCGAAACTCTGAGCATGCCTCCGGGCTGCAGCACGCGGAAGAATTCATGCAAGACGTGGTCGACATGGGGTTTACGCAGATGTTCGAGCGTGGCTGCGGAGAAGACTTCGGCGATGACGCCGTCGTCCATCGGGAACTTTTTGGTGATATCAAAAACAAGGTCGACTTTGGGCAGATCGACGATATCGACGTTGAGGAATTCACCGGGAGACAGCGGGTTGCGCCCTCCGCACACATCGAGTTTGGCACCTTTGAAGCCTTTTGCTTTCCATTCCTCCGCACGAGCCGAACATCGCGCCTTGGTCACAGAGTCTTTTACCCAGCCCCAAAGGAAGCGATAGGGACGGAGATAGCGGTAGTAGCGATCAATGATAGAGAGCACTTGAGAAGTGTAGGGCAATTACACCAAAGATAGCCAAGAAACAAAAAAGCCTCCAATTGATCAAGGTCCGAATGCTCAATAATTGAGTATTCGGTGATTGTAATTTGTTATTTCATTGCTTCTTGTTTCTTCGGTGTAATTCGCGAGCTACTGGGCAAGTGATAACAATTAATCTCCATCCGTACCAAAACCTCAACATCTCGTACTGCAGCGGCAGACGTATTCCTTTCCGCGGAATCAGCCAGATCCACAGCAGCCGCACTGTCAGGATCAATCGTGAACGCAGCGTGTGCAGGACGCGATGGATCAGCCAATGACCGTAGCCTTTGCCAGCGTCGCGCTGCGCTTCAATCTGCAGATACCGTCGATTCTTCTCGCGGAAATCTTTGGGCGTGCCGATGGGTGCGAGGGTGGGATGCTTGAGCATGTGCACCGTCGTTCCCGGTTTGAGTTGCGGGCGTTCATGGACGGGCTTGATCCATTTTTCGCAGACAGACTTATGGAAAAAGTAGACGCGCGCATTGGGATACGACGATGCGTAATCGACGCGGATGCCGCCGGGCAGCACGTATTGGCGGGGGACAAGATAGGCACCAGGCTCAGCACTTCCCGCAATCGTGTAGATCTCGTCGCGCAGTTCCGGAGTCAATACTTCATCGCTATCCAATGCCAAAATCCATGGCTGTGTTGCGGCTTGCAGACCGATATTTCGGACTGCGGAAAAATCTTTGATAGCGCCTCCTCCAGGCTGTGGAATCACCGTCACACCTTTCTGGCGTGCGATTTCCAGTGTGCCATCTGTGCTGCCGCCGTCGATCACCAATGTCTCCGCACAGCCACGCGCGCTGGCCAAACAGTAGCGCAGCGTTTTTTCCGAATTCCACGTTAAGACTTGCAGACTAACGGGCGCCGACGAATCGTCCGTGTCAGACATACACGAAGAACTTATACAGAAGGAAATTCCAGGAGACGGAGCACGCGATGGCAAACAGCTTCACGATGGTGGGATGCACGCCCAGCAGTTCCACTCCCGCGATAAGAATCGCGTTTTGCGCGATGAAATTCCAGAGTGTGAGGAGCGCATAGCGCACGCTGTGGCGGCCGAATTTTTCCTTCTTCTTGAAGACGAAATATTTCTGGAAAAGGAATGCGGCCACCGTGCCGATGACTCCGCTGATGACTCCGGCGACGGCGTAGTGCACGCCCAGCATCAGCATTGCTTGAAAGCTGCCGACTTCACAGAGCACGGCGCCGACTCCCCCCGCCACGTACCGCAGAAATTGCGGCGCATGCGGGCGCACGAAAGCATGCAAGCGTTGCACATGACGACGGATCATTCGTTGATATGGGGACAGGGATAGGGGGGTTCAATCAGGTAAATCCGTCCTGCCACGGGCGTGACCGTGGCGCCGCTTTGGGTGAACATCGGAATCTGCTCTTCCGTCATTTTGCGCAGCAGCGGGATGCGGCAGAGTTCGCCGGTGACGGTGCCGTATTCCTCCGGCATGCTGAAGGAGAGATTGGGAATCACGAATCTCCAATGCGGATTAAGCGGCAATTGCGCGAAGACTTCGGCCTGC
Organism: uncultured Candidatus Peribacteria bacterium; assembly: GCA_964403335.1. Taxonomy (GTDB): domain Bacteria; phylum Patescibacteriota; class Gracilibacteria; order Peribacterales; family Peribacteraceae; genus CAZYAK01. The sequence continues at coordinate 21,125 of CAYOFI010000014.1, read as the reverse complement.
TCGATCAACAGATCGCGGTTCGCGAATTCCGTCAGTACATACCGTACGGCCTCGCCGCCTTCGGTGGCGGTGCTGGAGCCTTTATGCGTGAATTGCCACCAGAATTGCGCGGCGCAGATCAGGCCAAGACCGATGATGACCAATTTCCGCGGAGCGGGAAGCGCAAAGGCGCCGGCAGGAACGAAGGGCAGAAGCAGGAGATGTGCGGGCAATAGCAGTCGGTACCAGCCGAAGCCGTTGAAGCAATAGAGCGCGAAGAGCAGCACGGTCGTGGTGACCGTTGCCGCGATCGTCACGGGGACGCGTGTGCGTGAACGCCAGAGGCCGATCAATCCCAGTATCAAAAAGACATCGAATGCCAAGTACGGGACGCGCACCAGGAGTTCCGGCTGCTCGGAGAAGACGCGCAAAAATGCCGTTTCGCCGCTGCCTTCAAACAGGAAGGTATAGATCTCGGCATAAAAATTTCCGCCGATCGTGTACATCGCCTCCACGATTCTCCACGGCAAATAGACGAGCACCGTCAGCACGCCGATGACCGTCAGATCACGCGCTTCTTTCCAATCGCGCCGCACAAGCGCGATCAGCCACGCCACGCCCAATGCCGGAAGCAGCAGACCAAAGGTGATCTTGGTCAGAAATGCGAGACCGAACGCGACTCCCGCGCCCACCGTTCGCTTCCATCCACGAGGCCAGAGCAATGCGAGCAATCCCATCAACGTGAAGACAATGGCGGGGATTTCCCCGAGGACGGGCTTGCCGGTATTGATGAACGCGGAGAGCGTGATCAGCAGCAGTGTCGCCCAGCGCGCTTCGGTCCGCCCGAATACACGCTGTGTGAAGTGGTACGTCAGACCGCTCGCCGCCGCAATCCACAGCACCATCGGTAGACGCATGGCTTCGATCGACAGTCCAAACAGCATCACCGAAAGCGCGGATGGCACAATCAGTGTCGGTCCGACATTCAGGAAGTACGGCGCGTACCACACTTGATCCAGCAGCGGCAGCGAGTAGCCTTTGCCGCCCGCCATCATTTTTGCCACAACCAAGAACAATCCTTCATCCGCCCACGGCGCCGGAAATGTGCCCAGTTCGCGCAACGCGAAAAACGCAAGCAACAGGGTAATGCCGAGTTCGGGGAGAAGGGAGAGAGAACGGCGTAGGGGCACGGTGCAAGGATAGCGACAAAATGGAATTGAGGGGATAGAGGCCATAGAAGCGATAGATGTACAAAAAAACACCTCTATCGCGTCTATCCCTTCTATCCCTTCTATCCCGTCTATTACCTCTTTCGTAGCACCGCGATGATACTCACGCCCTTTTTCCAGTTCGTCGGTTTCTTCGTGCGCATCGACTGCAAGAGCGGTTGTGCTTCGCTGCTGAAGATCTTTGTCAGCAACCAATTGATAGGGCGCATCGGCAATGCAAGATCTGTATCGCCCGGACCCCAGGCACTACCTTTCAGCCGGGCCAGAAACCGCACGAATTTTGCCAGCCAATACAGCCGCGTGTTGCACATCGATACCAACAGTTCTTCCACCGGCTCGCCGTTCCACAGCGCGCGGAATGTCTGCTCGGTATAGCGGCGGTAGTGTCCGAATCCCGCATCGTGTGGACTCCACAGCTTTGGATCCGCGGGCGCCATCACAATGAAACACGCACCCGGCTGCATCGCGGCAAGAAGGTCATGGACGAATGCTTTGTCCTGCTCCACGTGTTCCAGAACTTCCAACAGCAACACGGCCTTTGCTTCTTGCATCTGCGGCAAGACATCCGCGGGGGCATTGCCGTTGATAAAGCGCGAGGCGGCCCCGAAGGGGACCCTTTGGGTGAAGCGTTGCTTGGCGAAAGCGATTCCTTCCGTCGACGGGTCGATTCCCGTGCAGGCGTACTCCGTCGACAGAAAGGCCGTCACGCCTCCCGTCCCGCATCCCACATCCACAACCGGCGGAAAATTCTGCGGCGGCACCAACTCCCGCAGCAGTGTCGCCACAATGTGCCGGCGGCTCAAAAACCACCAATGCTTCTGTTCGAGATCGGCGTGAACTTGGAATTGAGGGGAGTCCATGCGGAAGGCTAAGGCTAAGGAGTAAGGCTAAGAATGGAAATCGTACAGTTACCAGGAAAAGTGTACATCAACCCTCAGAAGCATATTTCTTTCGATCTTAGCCTTAGCCTTATTCCCTAGCCTTCACCCACTCTACCAACGGTCTCACAATCTGCACCGGCTGAAATCTCTCCTCCGACAGCTTCCGTCCATTCTCCGCAATAGTCCGTCGCAACACCGGATCATCTTTCAATCGCACAATGGCATTGGCCAGCGCATGCGGGTCGCCCGGCGGGACAAGCAATGCATCCTGTTCCTGATGAAAGACGCGCAGTGAGGCTCCTCTGGCGGACGTGATAAACGGCTTGCCGCAACTGAGGATTTCGTAGGCTTTGTTGGGAATGACGCGGCCGGCTTTGTCGCTGGTTCCGAAGATTCCCAAACAGACATCGGCGGCATGGATGAGCGTGGGAAGGTTCTGGATGGGGACCGGGGGGAGGAATGTGATATTGCGGAGTTCCAGTTGGCGCGCGAGCCCCCGCATCAACGCTTCCGTCTGCCCGTTGCCGACGATCGTGAAGTGCACGTCTTTCATTCCCCGTTCCTGCAGAACTTTTGCGGCCCATAGAATCGTATTGATGCCGTGGAGAGGAATGAATGTGCCGTGGAAATGGACGCGGAAGATGTCGTTGGCGGTTGTCAGGGTTTGGTCGGACTTCGGTTGGAACAGGTCCGTTCTGCACCCGACCGGCAGCACCAGAATTTTCTCGCGTCGCACACCAAACGTCCGCACGAAATACTCCGCATGCTCTTCGGTATCCAGGAGCATCACGTCGCACAGCCGGCAGCAGAGCCAGTCGGTCCACCACAGAAACCACGCTTTCGGGTGCCATGCACCGAGACGTTTTCGATCATGCACTTCGGTGTCGTAGAGCGAGAGGAAGGCATCGAAGATGATGGGCGGGCGTGTGCGCGACTTCCGTGCAAGCCGCCACGCGAGGGGCAAAAACCAATGTCCTAGAAAGGGGATATAGATGGCGTCGGGCGGAACGTTGCGCATCTTCCACCGCTCGGTTAAATCGCGATATTTGCCCCGGATGCCGTTGGCCTCCGTCCTGCAGAGATCGACCTGTAAACCGTGCTCGGCCAATCCCGTGCGGATCACCCATGAGCGTCCTCCTTCCAGATCGAAGTTGCCGAATGCGACGATGGTTTTTTGTGCCTGCATCACGCTCCAGGATATCACGTTTTTGCCCGTAGAGACGTGCGAATCGCACGTCTCTACGGGTATGATTGTGCCGTGCGCATCATCTACGTCACGCATACGCGCTTCCCGACGGAAAAAGCCCACGGCAACCAGGTGGCGCAGGTGTGCCATGCGCTCACGCAGCTCGGCCATGACGTCACGCTCCTGGCACCGACCGTCCGCAATGTCATCACGGAAGACGCACACACGTATTACGGGTTGCCGCCGTCTTTCAAGGTCGTCTATCCCGGCAGCTTTGATGCGCTGGGAAGTCCGTTCATCCCCGGGTCTCTCGCTTTCATGGTGGGAATGTGGTCGTACCGCCGGTCGCTCAAAAAATACCTGCGCGATCACAAAGCAGATTTGCTGTACGTGCGTTCGCCGTCGATTCTGCGTCCACTCCTGAAAACCGGTTTGCCGGTGATGCTTGAGCTGCACACGCTTCCCCGTTTGGGATTGCAGCAGTTCGTCCGTGATTGCAATCGCTGTTTCAAAATCATCTGTCTGACGACTCCCATGCGTGATGCGTTGCTGAAGCTGGGGGCTGATCCCGTGCGTGTGACGGTGGAAGGGGACGCGGTCGATCTGTCACGCTTTACGAATCTTCCTGATGTCGACACCGCGAAAAAAGCTCAGGGTTTCTCTGCGGATCGCGTCATTGTCGGGTATGTCGGATCGCTCCTCGCGCGCAATACGTTGGAGAAAGGCGTGGCGGAGTTGGTGGATGCTTTGGCAGTCCTCAAGCGTCACGGTATGAAAGTGACGGGTTTCATCGTCGGCGGGCCGCGGGAAGCGCGCGAACAGTATGAGGCGCAGGCGCGGAAACAAGATCTGCAGACAGACGATATCGTCTTCAAAGACCGTGTCCCCGCGAACGAAGTCGCACAGATGATCGCCGCATGCGATATCTGCGTCTATCCCGCACCGGAAACCGTTGATAAATTTTTCCTGCGCGATACGTCTCCGCTGAAATTATTCGAATACCTCGCCGCAGGAAAGCCCGTCGTGTGCAGTGACTTGCCGCCGATCCGGGATGTTGCGGACGACACATGCGTGCGGTTTTGTGCGCCGGGCAGCGTCGAGGATTTGGCCACGCAGATTGCGTGGATGATTGCCCATCCGGCCGAGGCGGCGGAATTGGCGAAGAACGGCAAAGAGCGGGTGCAGAGGCATTCGTGGATTGAACGGATGAAGAGAATTGTCGGGCGATTTGGGGTATCCGAAACGTAGAGACGTGCGATTCGCACGTCTGTACAATGAGAATATGCAGGATCTGACGCGCATCGAAAGTAACGGCCAAACCTACGCCATGTTCATCAAGGCGGGGTTCGATCCGCCCGGCGTGGATTTTGTGACGAAGGATGAAGATGAATTCCAGTTGGGCGTGATGCGCCGGGAGAAAGGCTACCGCGTGCAAGCGCATACGCATCCCCTCCACCCGCGCATGACCCAAGGCATCAGTGAGTTTTTGTTTTTCCGCAAAGGGAAAGCCAAAGTCTCAGTGTATGACGAAGAGTGGAACAAGCTTGCAGAGGTCATCATGGAGACGGGTGATTGTCTGTTGTTCCTCCGCGGAGGTCATGAGTTGGAAATGCTGGAAGAGACGAGCATGGTCGAAGTGAAACAAGGTCCGTTCCAGGGTGTGGCCAGCACCAAGATTTTCCGTCCGAATTAAGGCTAAGGAATAAGGCTAAGGCTAAGATCGAAAGAGTTATTCTTTTGGCGATTCATGTACACTTTTCCATGTACCTGCTGAACTTCCATTCATAGCCTTAATCCCTAGCCTTAGTCTTATTCCCATGAAAGTCCCAGTAAACGAACCGGTCATTACACCCGAAGCGAAAGAGTATGTGAACGAAGCCATGCAGACGGGCTGGGTGTCTTCCGCGGGGAAATACATTACACAGTTCGAGGAAGAATTCACTCGCTTCCTAGGCGTCAAACATGCGGTGACGACGACAAGCGGAACGACGGCTTTGCATCTGGCTCTGGCGGTGTTGGATATCGGCGAAGGGGACGAAGTGATCGTCGCCGATTTCACGATGATGGGGAGCATCCTCGCCATTCTCTACACAGGCGCCACGCCGATCTTTGTGGATGCCGAGCCGGACACGTTCTGCATCGATGTGGCGCAGATTGAAGCGAAGATCACCAAGAAGACCAAGGCGATCATGCCCGTGCATATCTACGGTCACAGTGCGGATATGGATCCGATCATGGAGCTGGCTAAGAAGCACAGCATTCATGTCATCGAAGACGCTGCAGAAGCACACGGCGCGACGTACAAGAAGAAGAAATGCGGATCGATCGGTCACTTGAACGCCTTCAGTTTCTACGGCAACAAAATCATCACGACGGGTGAGGGGGGAATGGTGACGACGAATGATGATGAATTAGCGGCAAAGGCTCGCCGTCTCAAAGATCTCGCGCATAGTCCTCAGAAGCGTTTTTGGCACGAAGAGCTCGGATTTAATTACCGGATGACGAACTTGCAGGCGGCGTGCGGGGTGGGGCAGATGAAGCACATCGAGGAGTTTTTGGAGAAGAAGCGTTGGATGGCCCGGGAGTATGGAAAGAAGCTCGGATCGATCAAAGGTCTGAAGTTGCCCGTCACGAAGCCTTGGGCGACGAACGTGTACTGGATGTATGCGATCCTCGTCGAAGAAGATTTCCCGCTGTCCAAAGATGAACTCCGTGCGAAGCTGCTTGAGAAAGGCATTGATACGCGCGATTTCTTCTACTCCTCAGCCTCACAGCCGATAGTCCAAAAGATGGTAGGGAACCAGGGATCGTTCCCGGTGTCGGAACGTATCTCCCAGCAGGGACTGTATCTGCCGTCGGGGTTGGCGTTGACCCAGGAACAGCTCGATTATGTATGTAGTTGTGTGGAGGAGAGTATCGGAGCGCAAGGGGCATAGAGGGAATAGACGGGATAGACGCGATAGAGGTGTTTTTTGTACATCTATCGCTTCTATGGCCTCTATCCCCTCTATTCCGTTTTCTCGCTATTCTTCCATCATGCCTCCCATCACCCTCGTCTCCGTCGTCCTGCCGACCTACAACGAAGCCGGCAATATCGTCGAGCTCTGTAAGGCCATCGATGCTGCCATCACACAGCCGCATGAGATCATCGTTGTTGACGATAACTCACCGGATGGAACGTCGAATCTGATATCGGAACTCATGTCGACCAGCTCAATTGCGGCTCTGCGCCTCGAAACTCGCCTGACGGATCGCGGCCTGACCAAGAGTATCCGTCGCGGGATCGAGTTTGCGCAGGGCGATGTTGTGGTCTGGATGGACTGCGATTTTTCGATGCCTCCTGAAGTCATTCCTCAACTTCTTGCGAAGATCGAAGAAGGGTACGACATCGCGGTCGGATCGCGGTTTGTGAAAGGCGGGAAGGCGAAGGGCGGTGGCGAAAAAGAATCTTTGTTGGTGATCGTCCTTAGTCAAATTCTGAATATCATGACGCGTGTACTTCTCTCTTGGAATTTCCATGATTACACCAGTGGCTTCATCGCGGTGCGGAAGTCCGTGCTCGATCAGATTCCGCTCCGGGGCGACTACGGCGAATACTTCATGGATTTCATCTTCCGCGCGATTCTGCGCAAAACGAAGATCATCGAAATTCCGTACGTCTGTGTGCCGCGACGCGCGGGTGAATCGAAAACGGCTGCGCAGATGTGGAGGTTTGGGAGGAATTATCTGACGACGCTGGGGCGTTTGTTTTTGTTGCGATTTTCAAGGCGCTAAATTGACTGTAATCAAAATACAATTACAATAAAAATATGTCGAATTCGAGGGAAGAAGGCGATTTCAGGCAAGAAAAAGAAGAAGCAGAGGAGCTTCGGACTGTTCAGTATTACATCGATCATCCCGAACAAGTCACTGCTGCATACACGATGGCAACACCGAAATTCCTGAATAATTTTTACGAGCATTTTCCCAAGCCCACGTCATATTCTCCCGGTTATTACCGGTATTTTGCAATGCACACCGATGGGATGCGTCGAACGTTCAGGCAACTGCTGATGAGAATGAATGGCTACCAACAAGAGTATTTGCAACGATATAGCGAGGTACGTCTTGATCAAACTGGCGCGGAGTTTTATGAGACCATTGATAGAATTGTCTATGAGATAGCACCCGATTACAACAATCTTTACTGTGATGCGGTAAAGAAAATCACCATATACAATGAATCGCGAACACTTCCCATCGCGCTGACAGAAATCTACGTACAGGTCTATAAAAGAATGCGTGCCCTAGGGTACACACACGCAGAACTCACCGGGTGAACTCCGTCGTTTTTGACAGCAATCCGTAATACTCCATCGCCCCCTTCACCACCTCCGCCGCGCGTTTGAGCGTTTTCGGGCTGGCGTGCACGGTGTCCCAGGAAAGCGTCTCTGGATTGTTCCCAAATATTTCATACAGATCGAGGACCTTGAAACCCTTCGCCTGCACGACCTGTTTCAGTTGCGGACGCAGAACAAAGTGCAGCCCGCCCTCGGGCCAGATAACAAAGAGTTTGGGCAGCTCCGGAGGGAGCGTATCGGCAAAGGCGTTGAATTCGCGGATGTAATCCTGCACTTGGGTCGGCGTGAATTTTTCGGCACCGAAGTCCGATGCCAGTATCGCGCGTGAGAGCTTTAGATTCCGTTGGCCGATGCGCGCGATGGCCATCTTTTTGAGGACGCGATAGATGGCGCTGTGCGTATCCAGCCAGCATTTGCCCGGAATCCACGCGAGCAAGCCTTCCATCACGGGGTTGCAGCCGGACGGTGGCGGCTCGTAGCCAGGCGGATACAAGTTGCCGTTGGCGTGCAGAACGGCCGGGCGCTGATCCTCCAAATCGTTCCAATAGAACACCACAATGACGGCTTTCGGGTTCAACGGCGCAAATGTGTTCACGTACGTCGCGGCTTCCTGGCGCATGTTGTAGCCCGGCACGCCGCTGTTTTGCACGTCCCATTCCGGTAGCAATGCCTGGAGCTGGGCGGGAAGTGTTTCGTTATTTTCCACGCCATATCCAAACGTGATGGAGTCACCCAGTACGGCCAGCAAAGGTTTCCCATTCGGTTCCGCGGAGCGGAATCCCAGCGAATTCGTGCGGACGATCGAGCGGAAGGCGGGTTCGGCCAAATTCGGTTTCAGCGCGTAGCTGATGTCGGGGATGGGGCTCTTCTGGAAAATGGGTGGCGGGATGACGCGGCCGGCTTCAATGCCTGTCACACGCAGGCCGATCTCCAGCAACGCGATCACAAAAACCAAGCTCCCCGCGAGGAGGAGAAGATTCGGGAGAAGGGAACGCAGTCGCTTTCGCATCGAGATATACTCTAGCGGATCCGCCTAATCCAATTGAAACTGCTGCAAGTACGCCTCCGTATCGCGTTTTACACTGTCCGGCATATCCGCTTTGCATAGCAGGAAATGTCCAATAACCAGGTAATCCATATGCGTGTGGAGGAAGCAGTTCAGCGCATCTTCCGGACTCTCCACGATCGGCTCGCCACGGACATTGAAGGACGTGTTAATGATGACGGGGCAGCCCGTGCGTTTTTCGAAGGCTTGGATTAGGTCGTAGTAGAGAGGGTTTTGGTCACGGCGGATGGTTTGAATTCTGGCGGAGCCGTCGACATGGGTGACTGCGGGAATCGTCTCGCGTTTGGCGGGAAGCGTATCCGCGACCAGGAGCATGTATGGACTTTCACGGTCGAGATCGAACCATTGCGACACTTTGTCTTCGAGGACAGTTGGAGCAAAAGGTCGGAAACTCTCGCGGAATTTGATCTTTAAGTTCACTTTCTGCCAGTTCTCTTTATTGCGGGCATCCGCGATGATCGAGCGATTGCCCAGCGAACGCGGTCCGTATTCCATCCGTCCTTGGAACCAGCCGATGACGTTGGTACCTTCCAGTAATTTGGAGACGGTCTCGACGAGGGCGCCTTCGTGCAGGTGCTGATACGGCAGGCCTTTCTCGTCTAAAAACGCGATGATCTCGTCTTCGCCGTACTCGTTGCCCAAATAGGTATGTTCCGTCTTGGGCGTGCGTGCGCCTTTGAATTCACTATGCCACACAGCCAATGCGGCACCGAGCGCTCCGCCCGCGTCACCCGATGCGGGTTGGATGAAGATATTTTCGAACAATCCCGAGCGCAGGATTTTGCCGTTGGCGACACAGTTCAGTGCGACGCCGCCCGCCATGCAGAGATTTTTGCTGCCTGTCAGTTTCTTCGCGTGCGCGGCCAGTTTCAGCATCACTTCATCCGTAATTTCCTGCAGACTCCGCGCGACATCTTTATGGAATTGCTCCAGCTTCGCCTCGCCTTTGCGCGTGGGCTGCCCGAAGAGTTTCTCGATGGCCCGGCCCGTCATCGTTTGGCCGTATTCATAGGTGAAATACTTCATGTTCAACGCAAAGCTTCCGTCGTCTTTGATATCGATCAATTGCCGCATCTGATCGAGATATTTTGGTTCACCGTACGGCGCCAAACCCATCACTTTGTATTCCGCGGAATTCACTTTGAATCCCAAGTAGTACGTGATGGCGGAGTAGAGGAGGCCGAGGGAATGCGGGAAGCGGATCTCTTGGAGCAGTTTCAATTCGGTTCCAATACCATGTCCGACCGTCGTCGTGGACCACTCGCCGACGCCGTCGGCCGTGATGACTGCGGCATCGTCGAATCCTGACGGGAAGTACGCGGATGCGGCGTGAGACTGGTGATGCGTGGTGTAGAAGACGGGGCCTTTGTAGTGCAGCTCCTTCTCCAGGTTTTGCGGGAACCACAATTTGTGATGCATCCAATCCTGCATTGCGCGGTGGTACATGATGAATCCACGTGGCCAGACTTTGAACGAGGTCTGGAGGATGCGGTCGAAGAATTTGAGCAGTGGCTTTTCGTAAAACACGACAGCGCTCAAATCCTGTGCTGTGATCCCGGCAAACTTCAATGCTTGTTCGATGGCAATTTTCGGAAACTTCTCATCGTGCTTTGTACGCGTGTAGCGTTCTTCATGGGCTGCGAACAAGACCTCCCCATCCTTCACCAGACATGCGGCGGAGTCATGGTAGTAACACGAAATGCCGAGGATGTAGGTGGGTTTCTCCATATTAAAATTGGCGGCGCATATTTCCAGGTTCCGGTGGCGGTAAATCGACCCAGTATGTGCTGGAGGATTTCTTGGCGGCAAAGAGAATTCCAAGCTTGATGATGATCGCGTAAATGCCGAATCCCACCACCCACAGCACCGTCAAAATCAGAAAGCTCATGACTTTCCCCAGCACTTTGGAGAAGGCCATCCAGGCGGAGTAGAGATAGCTGAGTGGAGGGGGGAGACGCATTCAGAAGGGTCAAGAAAGGCTAAGGCTAAGGAGTAAGGCTAAGAATGGAAGTTGAGGATGCTACAGGGAAAAGTGTACATCAATCCTCAGAACATCGTTCCTTCGTACTTAGCCTTAGCCTTCTTCCTTAGCCTTAAATCAAGGTATAGATGAACGGCGCCAATGGCGATGCCTGGGCGAAGACCAACAAGAACGCCAGCACGACGATGAAGAGCAGGATCGGCAGCAGCCACCACTTTTTGCGCACACGGAGAAATTGCCACAGTTCGGAGAAGATCGAGAGTTTGCTCATGGGGTCAGTGTACCGCGGCGACCGACGGTTTTCGAGCTGCCGGAATCTGCGCCTCGGAGCAGGTATCGATGCAAGCCTGTGCGATGCGCAGGTACGCTTTCCCGTCGCCGAAGGGATGTTTCCAGCCGGACTGTTTCCCCAGCATCGCCGCGGTGGCCGAGAGGACGGATGCGGGTGTTGCGTCTGCCAGAATGTTGCTGCCGATCTCCAGGGTCTCCGGGCGCTCGGTGGTGGTGCGCAGGGTCACGCAGGGGACGCCCAAGATGCACGCTTCCTCCTGAATGCCGCCGCTGTCGGTGATGATGAGCGCGGCGTGTTTCTGCAGATGCAAAAATTCTCCGTATCCCAACGGGGGCATCAGACGGATGGTCTCCGGCACCTGCAAATGGTAGAGCGCGATCATTTTTTCCGTGCGCGGATGGATGGGGTAGAGGATCGGCAGGCCGTGTTCTTCCCCCAGCGCATGGAGCGATGCCAGGATATTGCTCAACTGTTCCTCACCGTCCACGTTCTCCGGCCGATGGCAGGTGACGAGAAAATATTGCTTCGGTTCCAGATGCAGACGCGTGAGGACGTGCTTGGCATCGATCAGCAGGGTGAGATGCTGCTCCACCGCATCGACTACGGTGTTTCCTGAGTGAATGATTTTTTCTCCAGGAATACCTTCATTGCGCAAAATCTCCGCAGCCGCTTCTGTCGGTGCGAACAGAAGGTCCGCGCAATGGTCGATAAGGACGCGGTTGATTTCCTCCGGCATCTTGCGGTTATACGACCGCAGTCCGGCCTCCAAATGTCCCACGGGGATATGCAGCTTTGCAGCGGCCAAGGCTCCGGCAAGGGCCGTGTTGGTATCGCCCTGGACGATGACGACGTCCGGCTTTTCCGTCATCAGCACTTCTTCGATGGCCTTCAGCATTCTGGATGTCTGGTCGCCATGCGTGCCGGAACCGATGCCCAAGTGATGGTCGGGCGCGGGCAATTGCAGTTCGTCAAAAAACACGGCATCCAGATTTTCCGCATAGTGCTGACCGGTGTGGATGAGGACGCATGGGGTATGCGTTTTGCGAAAATGGCGCAAAAGCGATGCACACTTGATGATTTCCGGGCGCGTGCCCAGCACGATACAGGCTTTCATGCATGGAGCACTGTAGGGGGATTATGGCTTGCCGTCGAGGAGAAGGATATGATCTGCGCATGCGTATTCTTCTGGTCTCGGCGCATCAGCAGTTCGGGGGCTCGGAACAAAGTGCTGTGTATTTGATGCAGGCCCTCAAAGCTCGCGGCCATACCGTGGATCGGGTCTGTTATTACGCCAGTTCCGAGGCTTCCGACACGGAGACGATCATTCTTGGAAAGAAGCGGCGCTTCCCGCTCCCGCGGGTGTTGGATTACCTCAATCCGTTTCCTGCCTATCGATTATTGAAAGAAGTCCGGCGTCTGAAACCCGATGTGATCAATGTCCACAACGTGAATGACTACGCGTTCTCGCTCTTCACGTTCCTCTTTTTGAAAAAATATCCCGTCGTCTGGACCGTGCATGACTGGTGGGCGCAGGGGGGATTCTCTATCGCGCGCTTGTCATCGGATTCTCAGGTTCATGCGTCCTTGAATCCCGAGTGGGGCATCCGTCTGTCCAAGCCTTTGCCGTTTGGAGTGCGGTTCATCGAGCGAAAAATCGCCAAGTTGCCGCGACTGACGATCGTCACGCCGACAAAGTGGATAGCGGATTCGTACGCGCATACGCCGCTCGCAGCATTGCCGTTTGAAACAATTCCTCTGGGCATCGATACATCCACATTCATACCGCGCACCGTCGAACCTCCCGGCCCCCCGATCGTTCTCTACATCGGCCGCCCGAATGAGCGCAAAGGTTTTGATGTGTTGAAGAAGGCGATGGAGACGGTCTGTGAAACACAGCCCGATGCGGAATTATGGGCCGTCGGCAGTCACGGTCCCGATGTGCAGGAGGGGCATGTCCGCCTGTTCCACACACGCAAGACCGCGGAGCTGCCCGAGTTTTTGCGGAAGGCGTCGGTGTTCGTCTCGCCCGGTGTGGAGACCCCGGGATTGGCTGCGCTCGAGGCCATCGCGTCCGGCGTCCCGACTGTCGCATCCGACATTCCGCCTGTCCGCGAGTACGTCAATGATGATGTCGCCGAGCTCTATCACTATCACGATGAACTCGATTTGGCGGATCGCATCCTGCGCATCCTCACCGATCCCGGACGCCGCCGGGCGATGACGGAAAAAGGGCCGGCGTTCATCGACCAGCATTGCTCCCATCGTCAGATGGCGGAGCGGTACGAGGAATTGTTTATGCGGCTCGTACAGGCACCGACCTTAGCATCTTCAGCGTCGGTATAAGCAGGGGCAAGGCCATGCTTTGGAAGAAGGCGATCGCGCCGTAGAGTGCCCAGGTGGGCGGAAGCTCCAGCGATGTCAGCAGCCAAAAGATGCCCATGCCTCCGGCGATTCCTATGGATGTAAACGTCGTGGCCACATGGATTTTGCCGTACAGTCTAAAGAGCGGCGTGGTCAGTCCGTAGATGGGCAGAAGCAATTGCGATGCCAAGATGATCCAGAAGGGATACAACGCGGGCATGAACGTTTTGCCGTAGATGAAGGGAAACAGCAGGGGCACGACGATGGCCGTGGCAAGGCTGACGCCGATGTGGAGGGCGAAGGTGTAGCGCAGGAGTTTGATCAGATCTTTTCCGAACTTCTTCCCCGCAGCGCTCAGCATGGGGATGAGCGATGATGCCAGGCGGCTGATGTTGCTGAGGACATAGGCTGTGGGGAGGTTGGCGAACTTGTATGCCAGGCGGATAAGACCGACCACGGATTCCTGAGTGCGTACACTCAGCAAAAAGAAGAAGAGATTGGGGTAAAGATTCGCAACGCTTTTATCGACGGCGATCCACATGCCGTTTTTCACGTAGCTCCAGAACTGCTTGGTGCCGCGATGCATCACAATGTCCCGCACGGAGGGCAAGCCGTGGCGGCGTGCGATGGTGGGGTAGAGAATGAGGGCGATGCCCGCTGAGAACATCGAGGTCAGCGCCGATCCCCACAAGATGCCTGCCGGGCCCATGCCTATCAAAATGAATGTGAGTCCCAGGGTGAGTTGCAAAAGCGTGTATCCGTTTTCCAAAAGAGTCAGCGTGCGAATCTCGCGGACGGTTTGCAGCGAGAGTGCGAGAAAGAGAAAAAACGGATCGAACATCGAGGCGAGAAAGACGATGCGCGCCAGTTTTCCGATGTCTTGGTTGCCGTAAATCCATTGTGTGAGTGAAGGCAGTACGAGGACGAAGAGTCCCAGTAGCACAATCGTGAACATCGAAAGCACCACGTAGTACTGGCACACCGCGCGCATGGCCTTCGCATCTTTGCGTCCGTACGCTTCGGCTAAGAATGTGAGAGTCGTGAAGCGCTGGCCGAGATTCGTGAAGAGTCCGATGACGCCCGTGAAGGCGAGCACCACGGCGTACTGGCCGTAGCCTCCTAACCCCAGCAGGCGCGCATACAAAATCGAAGACACCAATCCGCTGAGGATGGGGATGAGTGTGCCGCCTTGGAGAATTGCCACCTCCCGCACAAACCGCATTTTAAAAAGTGTGCGAACCCGCGATGCAAGGCTGTTTCCCATGCGCATAGTGTACCTGATCTCCGCCGTCGCCTCTGCGCCGAGGCCTCCAGGAACTACAGGCTTGAACCGTGTTTACTCTTCAGTACTCCGGCCCAAACCGCACGGTTGGGTATGCCGGGGCGGCGCGTCTTCCCGCGCAAGCCGTTCAGCCATTGCCGCGCCTGAAATCGCCAGCGTTGTATGTCTGTGATGTTCGGTCTCTGGACGAGCATGTCCAAGGGATGAACGGTGATCTCGGGTTCCACGAGCTCGAAGTGTTCCGCCAGGCATTTGCGCAGGTCACGGTATCGCTTCACGCCGATGTCCGTAAACCCGCACAGGTCCAAGTCGATCGTCAAAATAAACAAGCCTCCGGGCTTCAGCACCCGGGCGACCTCTTGGACAGTGTTCTCAAAGTCCGGGATGTGCTCCAGGACACTGATGCAATACAGCGCATCGGCTTGCCGATCTCCCATAGGCAATCGGCCGTCAAGAATGAGCGAAAAACCGACCTCTCCCGGCTGCTGCGGAATCACCGATACCGCTCGTTCAAGGTCGCGCTGGCAGACCGGATCAATATCCATGCATTGCACGCGGCATCCCAGTCGGGCGACGGAAAAAGGGAAAAATGTGACACCGCTGCCCAGGTCGATGACCGTGGCAGTGGCATTTGCCCCTTGTGCCCGAATCATTCTTTGCAGATGGAAGTACGCGTACGGATATTCCCAGACCCTGCTCCACGCATGCAGGGAATCACGGGGCCATGGGTAATCGGAACTGCGGAAGTCCTGCTCTTTGGCAAGAAATGCTCTTTGCTCCTGTTCCAGATGGGCGAAGATAGCCTTGTACGTGGGATCGTCGAAATCGGACCGGGCTGCTGCTCCGGATCGTCTGAAGCAATCGCAAGCGTCGTCTAGGCCGGAATGGTTCCCCTTATCCATTTGAACAAGGGTAAATTACCTATCTGCTTACAGCAATAGGGATGTCTCCATGGAGGCCTGGTACACCCGTTCCATCTCCACCGCCTGCCGGGCGATGTTGTGTTCTTTCGCCCACGCGATGCATGTTTGCGAGTCGATTTTTTTGTCCTCCAGAATCCACTTCATCTTCTCCGCGACCTGTGCCGGATTCTTCGGATCCGCCGTATATCCCGAACGCCCGTCGACAATCACATCCGTGCATCCCGAATCGTTCGGCCCGACGACCGGCACTCCCCGCGCATTGGCTTCCAGGAACACTAATCCATAGCCTTCGAAATGAATCCCTTCCGCGATGCTCAACATCGAAAACACATCCGCGTCGCTGTACATCTGGCTCAGGAGATCATCGGGAACCTGACCGTGAAACGTGACAGTGTCTTTCATGCCCAATTCCACGACGCGCGACTTCAACCCGCGCACATAGCCCGTATCGGGTGCCGAACCGATGAGATGCAGATGGAAGGGGAGGGCGCTGATTGTGCGGAAAACGGCGCACGCTTCGATCAATTCCCGCACGCCTTTGCGGGGTTTCAATCCGCCGACAAACACAAGCTGCTTGTCGTCGTGATGCTGCCGTTGGGGCATCGACGAAGGAATCTCGATTCCAAGCGTCCACAGCATCGTCTTTTTTTCGACGTCTGCAGCGAGATGACTGCTGATGCGCTGGAGGTCCGCATGCATGCGTTTGATCGTATACGTGCTGATGGCGAGAATGTGCGCGACATGCCGGTAGGCGGAGAGCATCAATGATCGTGTTCTCCAATCGCGCAGCGGCGCAATGGCATATGTGCCGTTCGCCGTCAGGACGACGGGCGGCAGGCGCATAATCCATCGGAGCAACGGGAATGCGAGCACGTACGGTTCGGTCATCATATGGACGATGTCCGGTCGCATCTGCTTTACGCATCGGCGGATGGCCGATGCAGTCTTGAGCAGTGCGAGGGGACTGCGGAGCGTCACCAAGGGCTCGGGCAGCAGAACATGCTGTGGCACCGTCAAATCATCGGCTTTGCGATGCACGAGCAGTTCGACGCTGTGCCCGCGTTCGAGCAATCCCTTCACGCTCGTCAAAGTCTCCGTGCCCCAGCCTTCAGTCGGATTGCCGTGCGTGGCCACGATCAAAATCTTCATGAAGATTTCTTGGAAAGGCGCTCCACGTCACGCTGCACCATCATGGAAACTAATTCTTCAAAACTCACCTTCGGTTCCCAGCCCAAGATAGTCTTCGCTTTATCGTTCCTTCCGGAAAGCTCCTCAAGTTCCACGGGCCGCAAATACTTCGGGTCCGTATGCACATACAGTTGCCAGTCTGCGATGCCGACTTCGCCGAAGGCGAGGGACAAAAAATCCCGGACCGAGTGCGTAACCCCGGTTGAAATCACGAATTCGTCGGGAGTCTGTTGCTGGAGCATCCGCCACATCACTTCCACGTAATCACCGGCAAAGCCCCAATCGCGTTTCGCATCCAAGTTGCCGAGGGCGATGGAATCCGCGAGTCCGAGCTTGATCTTCGCCACGCCGTCGGAGATCTTGCGGGTGACGAATTCCAATCCGCGCAGAGGCGATTCATGGTTGAAAAGAATGCCGCAGCAGGCAAAGAGCCCGAAACTTTCCCGCTCGTTGATCGTAGCCCAGTGCGCGAACAGTTTGCTAATGGCGTAGGGGCTGCGGGGATGCAGCGGCGTTGTCTCATCTTGCACATGGCCCTTGTGGCTGCCGCCGTACATTTCACTGGTCGAGGCTTGATAGAACCGCGCCTCGGGGCAGAGCCGCCGTACGGATTCTAAGAGACGCAGCGTTCCGAGTGCGTTGATGTCCGCAGTCATCACCGGCTTCTCCCAACTGGAGGCGACGAACGACCACGCGGCCAAGTTATAGATCTCCGCGGGCTGCACGGCATTCAGCACGCCCACGATGGCTTTTTCCTCACGCATACCCATCTCATGAATGTGTACTTTGTCGGCGATACCCAATTCTTCCAGTCGCCACGAGTTCATCGAATGCAGTGTGCGTGAAGTCCCGTGCACGTCATATCCTTTGCCGAGCAGAAAGCGCGAGAGGTATGCGCCGTCCTGTCCGGTTATGCCCGTGATCAATGCTCGCTTGGCGGTCATGCCTCCCTAGTATGGCAGTTTATGTCAGCCGCAGCAGCACCCCGTCTACGAAGACAAAAAGCAGGATCCCGGCGGTTATCCATTGTAGCAGCCATTTGAGGAATTTGGGGTTCATAGATTATTGAGGTAATCCAGCTCTCCTGTGGTGCTGAAGGGGTCCGTGGTGATGGCACCGTCGTAGTAATAGGTGTGCGTGGGGGTGGACCGGAAGGTCAGGTACGAAAAGAACACGATGCACACTGTCGTCAGAGTGAGAGCGACTTTGCGAATCAGTGCTGATCGCAGATGCCACAGTTGATCGGCACAGACGATCGCAACGAGCGGCAGCATCGGCACGAAGTAGCGGAACTTGGTGACGGGCCAGAGGGCCGAGAGAAGAATGTGCAGAATCAGGATGATGAGCAGCGGCAGGAGTGTGTTGCGCCGCGACTTCTCAAACACATAGTCGATGAGCGCGTACGGAAAAAAGAGAAACGCGACGGGCAGGAGAATGAACAGTTTCCGCGCGATGTAGTACAAATTGTTGGGGAGCCAGGTGCCAAACATCGCTTCCAGGACCGTGAAACGATCATCCCAAGTGAGGGGAAACCGGATGAATCCGTCCTGCATGGTCGCTTCAATTCCCGCTTTGCCCAGCACATACGACCCATTCACTTTCCCGCTGAAGAACGCATCGCCAAACGTCAGGTAATCCCGCACATGCCACGGGATCGCCAGTAGCAAAAAGACCGCCATCGCGTTGCCGACTTGGATGATTTGTTCCT
The DNA here is from genome assembly GCA_964403335.1 of uncultured Candidatus Peribacteria bacterium. Taxonomy (GTDB): domain Bacteria; phylum Patescibacteriota; class Gracilibacteria; order Peribacterales; family Peribacteraceae; genus CAZYAK01. The sequence goes on along the minus strand of CAYOFI010000014.1, from coordinate 2,709 downwards.
TTCGCGATCTCTTGCTGTCCAATGCCAGCACGATGAATGTGGCGGGCATGAGGATCGCGGATTGAAAGTTCGTGATGTACGCCACCCCCGCAATCAGCCCCAGAATCATTCCCTGTCCGCGCAGGTCCGTGCGGTACGCCATCCAGATCCACAGGAGATAGAGGCATGCTTGCAGCGAATAGAAGGCGCCGTTGCCCGAGTAATCGATCATCAGGTAGGAGAACGCGAGCCACGCGGTCACGGTCAGCGCCGCGGTCTGGTTCAGCAGTTTGCGCGTCAGGAAAAACGTGAGCGCCAGCACGCCGAGCCCGGTCAACAACGACATCAGCCGGAAGGCTGCATACGTCGATTCCATGGTCGGTTCCCACCGCAGCAGTGCCGTCACGCTGCTCCCCAGAAGCGGCCACAGAAAGGGATGTTGCGTCAGCAAACGTCCTCCGAATTTGGCCGTGTCGTACCACTGCGGTTCACCGGGCACGAGCGAGGATTGATCTTCCACGATGAATGAGCCTGTTTGTAAAAATGTTGCAGAGGCATGCGCGTCTTCGGACACATCCGCATGCGGGAAGGTGTTCCAACTCACGGAAAGCACCCGCAGAACGATCGCGAGTATCACCACGGGTACGCCAATCCACAAAGACATCCGTGACAGAGTCATTGAATCAGAGCATAGCCCCGGCGGGGATTACAGGGAAAGATACGTTTTGCCTGCGGTCACAAATGCCTCGGGCGCGAACAGCGACTTCAGATCGAAGAAGACGCCCTTCGGGGTGAGCGCTGCGATGTATTGATCGATCGATGTTTCCACGAGTTCCTTGTGGGGGACAAGCAGCAGGATGGCATCGTACGGACCGTCGGTGAGGTTGCCCGGCACAAAGCCATGGCGTCCGATGTCGGCGTCGCCCACTTCCGGATCATGCACACTCACGGCGCAGCCCGCTGTATTGAATGCATCGATGACATCAAAACACCGGGAGTTGCGGATGTCGGGGATGTTTTCTTTGAAGGTCAGCCCGAGGACGAGGATCTTCGCTTTCTTCCGGTCGACTTTCAGCGCGCGCATCGTTTCTTCGGCGACGTACCTGCCCATGCCGTCATTCACGCTGCGGCCCGCGGTGATCACGTTCGTCTGCATGCCGAGCATCTTCGCTTTTTCGACAAGATAATACGGATCGACGCCGATGCAGTGCCCGCCGACCAATCCCGGTTGGAACTTCAAGAAATTCCACTTGGTTCCCGCAGCTTCCAGCACGTCTTTGCTTCGAATACCGATCTTTCCGCAGAGCAGCGCGACTTCATTCACGAACGCGATGTTCAAATCGCGCTGGGCGTTCTCGATCGCCTTCGCCATCTCCGCCACTTTGATGCTCGGCGCACGGTGAATGCCCGCAGTCACAATCGATCCGTAGAGCTCACACAATGTATCCGTTGTCTTCTCATCTTCTCCCGCCACAATCTTCACGATTTTATCGATCGTGTGCTTTTTGTCACCCGGGTTCACGCGCTCGGGCGAGTAGCCCAAGAAAAAGTCTTTGCCACGCTTCATTCCAGATTCCTTCTCCAGGATCTTCCCGCACAATTCTTCCGTCACACCCGGATATACCGTCGATTCGTAGACCACTATCACGCCTTTCTTCAGATGCTTGCCCACGACTTTGCTTGCGTCTTCCACCAGTGACAGATCGGGATTATTCGCCTCATCCACCGGCGTTGGGATCGCCAGGATGATCACATCGGCTTTCTTCATCACCGCAGGATCAGCCGAGTACTCGATCGTCACTTCCTTCAATTGCGATGATGTGAGTTCCCGCGTGCGGTCATGACCGCTTTGCAGTTCCTCAATCCGCTTCACCGCGATGTCGTAGCCCAGCACCGGGTAGCCCTTTTTGGCGAAGGCATGGGCCAATGGCAGGCCTACGTATCCGAGTCCGACAATACAAATTGTATGCTTCATTGCTCTAGAGTAATGAAAAATTGAAAATTGAAAATTGAAAATTCTGCAGGAGTTCAAGAATTCGGGCTGCTTCCATCATTTTCCATTCTCAATTTTCCATTTTCAATTTCCTCTGTACTCTCTCCACGACAGAAAGCTCGCTACTCCCCGTCATCTCTTCTCGTGATCGCCCAAACGCTTCATCGGCTTGTTGTGCAGAAAACGCGCAATCCGCACATTCAATTCCTGCGGTACCTGTTCGTGGGCGGCTCCTCGGCTGTTGTCGATTTAGGCACGTATTCCATCCTGACAACGATGTTCGAGATGAACATCTATTTGGCGGCGCTTATCGGCTACACGCTTGGGTTCGCATTCAATCATTTCCTGAGCGTGATTTGGATTTTTGAGAGCAAACACAGCCGCCGCAAGGAAGTCACCATCGCCTACACGATCGCCTTGGGGGGACTGCTATGGACCGAACTGCTGCTGTACGTCTTTGTGGATATGTTCGGCATCGGCCGCATCATCGGAAAAGTGATGACACAGGTCATCGTCTTGGCGTGGAACTTCGGGATGCGGAAGAAGTTTGTGTTTCATTAAATAGAGAATAGCGACCGCAATCTGTCGTGGTGAGCTTGTCGAACCATGACGCTTTGGTGATTCTTCCTCCGGGACCGCATGTCGCCCTTCGACAAGCTCAGGGTGACATGCTTCGCATGCACATTACAAAAAGACCAGCTCTCGCCGGTCTAGATGTTGATGTCAGCTCCGATCCC
>CAYOFI010000013.1:0-43387 GCA_964403335.1 uncultured Candidatus Peribacteria bacterium | reverse complement strand
GGCGTGACCCGGACAGTCGACGTGCGCGTAGTGGCGCTTGGCCGATTCGTATTCGACGTGAGCGGTGTTGATCGTGATACCGCGCTCGCGCTCCTCGGGAGCGTTGTCGATATCCGCGTATCCCTTCTTCTCGCCATCCGGTGAGAAGTTCATGGAGAGAGCGGCCGTCAAAGTCGTCTTTCCGTGGTCGACGTGACCGATCGTTCCGACGTTGACGTGCGTCTTCGAACGATCGAACTTCTTGGCATCTGCCATACAAAATGAGGGGTAAGGGAAGGAAAAGTGCGTACGGGGGCAGCGATTCTAGCTGTCGTTTGCCTGGGAAGTCTAGGGAAAGCACAAATCTGCGTCAACAGCGGCTTGCTACACTGAGGCCCATGAAAACGGCTGAAAGGATCCATCGGTTCACCCAGGAAATCTGGGCTTGGTACGCCCGCCATAAGCGCACCCTCCCATGGCGAGATTTGGCTATTACTGATGCTACGGAGCGCGCATACTGCGTTTTGGTCTCGGAGATCATGCTCCAGCAGACCCAAGTTCCGCGCGTGATCATCATCTATAAGAGGTTTACGGATCAGTTCCCGACCCTCCAGGCCCTCGCGCAGGCATCCAATAAGGAGGTGATTATCGCGTGGCGGGGGATGGGCTACAACTCCCGCGCCCTTAGACTGCGTGACGCGGCCAAGATGATCGCCGAAGAATTCGGCGGGGTCTTCCCGTCGGATCTTGAATCATTGCGGTCGATCAAAGGCATCGGCGCCTACACCGCCGGCGCCATCCGCAACTTCGCGTTCGGTATTCCCACTCCCTGCGTCGACACGAACATCCGCAGAGTGTTGCATCGCACGTTCGTCGGTCCGGAGAATGCGGATGGAACGTGGGAGAAAGATGACAAGTGGCTCGTTGCATTAGCATCTGATGTACTGGAAGCAGCTCTCGTAATGGAGAGAAGCCAGAAACCAGAAACCAAAAACCAAAAACTTCTGAGATCGACAGCCGATTGGCACGCAGCGTTGATGGACTTCGGTTCACTCGTCCAAACGAAACGGAATCCTCGCTGGGACATCTGTCCGCTGACGAAGCACGGCATCATGGTGACGACGCCGGAGATGTGGAGAAAATACGCGTCGGAAAAACCAGAAACCAAAAACCAGAAACCAAAAACTCCGAGCGAGCCGGGACGTCTGGTCGGTTCGGTGTTCGTTCCCAATCGCATCTTCCGCGGGCGCATCGTTGAGCAGTTGCGCGATGTTGATCACGGTCTTTCACTTAACGAGATAGGCAAACGCATCACGGTCGATTGGAATACGCGCGAGCATAAGAAGTGGCTTGCGGGTCTTCTGAAAAAACTCGAGCAAGACCGGATGATCGTGTCGCAGAGTGCGTCGTATCGGTTGGCGGAGTGATGCACAAAAGCCCGGTGGGAAGACCGGGCTTGGCGATGAGAAAAGCGAATGTTAATTGAAGAGCGTGCCTAAGAGAATTGTTTCGGCATGCTCAAGCCATTGATACGACTTCGATGAGCCTGCGTCGGTATCCATCCATTCGATATGACTTCCGTTCACTCCGAAATTGCTGTTCAGTGTGGAATCAGAAAAGTTCTGGAGTGATATTTGCACTTTTACAGGATTGGCAGCGGCGATTTTTGGTTGATTCACAAACACTTCCACGTTCATGTCACTGCTTGTGCCCTGACTGAATGCATTGACGTTCGCCGGAGCCGTACATTCCATCAAAAACGATTGCTGCGTCAGGCCGGTAATCACTTGCCCCTGCGTATTGAGAGCGCGGCACGTAAATTGCTGGGTTGCCGCTGTATACAAGTTCGCGCGCAAGTTCGACGTGTCGATCTCCGCATTCTGCACTTCCACATTGAACATGATCTTTTTCAGTACGATGGTATTCAGCCCGTTAAGAGCGTTTATATGAGATGCAGCGGTAAAGCGCAGTCTACCCATTTCCACGGGGCCTGTGGGCAGAGAAGTTCCATTAGGAGTCATGTTGATGCTGATCATATTTGCGATCTTCGCCATGACCACGGTGTTCTTGCTACTGACCATTGCCACGTTCGCGGCAGGAGTGGCGGTGCCCACAAACACTTCGCCCGCGGCGGTGCCGTTGCCGTCGTTCGCATTCAGGAAGACGCCGGTGGCGACAGACTTGGCGCGGATGGCATTCGCCTGCGTGCCGATGCCGATGGTGAATTGGTCTCCGGAGATCCCTCCGTCCGTATCGGTCTTCATCATCGGACGGACGATCAGCACTTGGTCGGCAGTGGTGTTCACAATGAATTTGCCGGCAGCGATGTCCGCACACATGGTATTGGCGGGGGCCGTTTGCGCTGCGCATGCGGACACCGTCGCCGTTGCGAACGGATCGGTCTCGCCGGGCTTATAGAGCTGCAGTCGATCCACCGAGCGCAAGGTGTTATTCGCCGGGGTTGCGGCATCTGTAGGCGTGCCCGTCAGTTGCAGGTGTGTCACTTCCACAGAGTCGTGTTGCGCGCGGAAGTTCACTCTCAGCACGGCATCGCCCAGTTGACCGCCCAATAACTGGCGTGCGCGGATGGGTGTGATGTCCTTGGCAGAGAACAAGTTCGGAGTTGCGGTGACAGGCGGACAGTACACGTTGGCCGTCATCGTGTTGCTGGTGTTGTTGGAAGCATTCGGGTCGGGCAGCGAGGACGTGACCGTCGCCACGGTCGACAGTGCGGCGTTACAGGCATATCCCGTTGTGGGCAATTGCAGAACCACGGTGATGGTCTGCGTGACGTTTGCAGAAAGGTGTATTCCGGAACAGGTCACAACTCCTCCTTGTTTTTGGCAGGTCGTATTGGAGGTGTACGTCACCAGCGTGAAGGTGTCCGGAACGCTCAAGCGGACTTGTGCGTCAGAAACGGCAGAGGGTCCGGCATTCTGTACCTGCAACGTGTAGGCGAATGTTTGCGGAACGGCGCTGGATCCCTGCACGGAACCTTGAATCGACAGGTTCGCCTGCTGCTGCGAGCAGCTGATGGTCGTGTTCACATTTTGACTCACGTTGTTCGTCCAGTTCGTTTCGCCTTGGGGGATGTTGCCCACGAACGACTGCACCTGCACTTGGCTATTGCATGTGCCGGCGAACGCAAAAGCCATCGTGACCGTGTGCGTTTGCCCGACTGCCAAAGTGGGCACATCACATTTTGCAATCAGACCGTTCAGGGAACAGCCGCTGCTGGACTGGTCCGCGCGGAAGGTGAGCGCGGGGATCACCGCCATCTGTATCGGAAAAGAAGATTGGACGTTGTATGGTCCGTTATTTTGGACTGTCACGGTGTAGCGGATGATGCCGTTCTGTTCTGCCGTCGACGGTCCCGTCATGGACATGGCCAAATCCGTGGAGCCGTAACTGGAACTCGAACTAGAGCTGGACGAATTGTTGCGCACGCGGATGTTGTAGGACTTGGTGGATTTGCCGAATTTGTTGCGTGAACTGTCGTACATTCTCCATTGCAGGGTGTAGTACCCTGCGGACGACGGCGCATTCCCGGTAAAGGTAAACTTCGCGGTCGTACCTGGATTGATCTTCTTTGTAGGGCGCACGCGCGGGAAACCAAACAGCGTGTTATCCGAGGATGACGATCCCAGGTAGAAATCCTTGGTCCATGCGTTTCGTCCGGTGTTCTTCATCTCCACGGTAAATTTCATCTTTTCCCCTGCATCCGCTTTGGACGGGTATTTGATCCGCACAAATTGCGCATCCAGAGCCTTGCTCTGGGCCTGCACGGCTGTGACAGCAGCAAGCGGTGTGCACAGGAGGGCGCATAGCACCAGGGCAGAACGGAACACCAACGACCTCGTACACAGGGACGCCATAGAATAAAGAAAAGAAAGTGTATTATTCTATATAAAATTGGTGTTTTGTCAATTACCTAGAAAACGGCAAGGGATACAGAAAACCCGGCCTTACGGACGGGTTTATAAGTCGATCTATGGTTCTGGGCAAAGCCTTGTCGCCCCCGGAAACAGGCTATTTTGCTAACTCCTCGATCCTCCGTTCCCGGATCACATTGACCTTAATCACACCCGGATACGTGAGTTCGCCTTCGATCTTCTTGGCGATGTCCTTGGCCAGTTTTTCCTGCGTGAGGTCGTCGATCTTTTTGGTATCCACGAACACGCGGACTTCGCGGCCTGCGGAGATGGCGAACGCGCGGTGGACGCCCTCGAAGGTCTTGGCCAGGTCTTCCAAAGCGCGCAAACGCTTGAAGTACTCTTCGATCGATTCGCGGCGAGCGCCTGGGCGTGCACCGGAGATCGCATCGGCTGCTGCGACGATGAACGCTTCGGGCGTGGCCATCGGGATATCTTCGTGATGCGCGGCCACACAGTGGATGACTTCCGGACGGACTTTGAACCTCTTGCAGATCTCGACGCCGATCTCCACGTGCGTGCCCGTGACTTCGTGATCGAGCGCTTTGCCAAGGTCATGCAGCAAGCAGCCTTCCACCACAATGCTCACATCCGCGCCGATTTCCTCGGCCATCATGCGCCCCAAGTTGGCCATTTCCACGGAGTGCTTGAGGACGTTTTGACCGTAACTGGTGCGGAAGCGCAGGCGTCCGATGATCTTCAAGAGATCTGCGGGGTAGCCGCTGATGCCCAACTCTTCCGTCGCGCGCTTTCCAAAGTCCAACATCATTTTGCCGACCTGCTCTTTCACCTTGGCGACCACTTCCTCGATCCTGGCGGGCTGAATGCGGCCGTCCTGAATCAATTTCTCCATCGCGAGTTTGGCGACATAGCGGCGGACCAAGTCGAAGCCGGAGAGGATGATGGCACCTGGCGTATCGTCGATGATCACGTCCACACCCGTCGCCTGTTCAAACGCGATGATATTGCGGCCTTCTTTTCCGATAATCTTTCCTTTGATGTCGTCGCTCGGGAGCTGCACCACGGTCGCGGTCGACTCGGATGCGACTTCGGAGGCGTAGCGCTGCATGGCTTCCGACATCAAATTTTTCGCGCGTTCATCGATTTCCTGTTCCATCTCCTCCTTCTTCAATTTGATCTGGGAGGCAAAGTGGGAGGAGAACTCCTTCTCGATTTCGGCGTACAGGAGCTTTTGCGCTTCGTCCTGGCTGAGCTTGGCGACCTTTTCCAGCGCCTCGCGGTGCTTGGCCGACGCGTCCGACAGCTCCGTCTTCATCGATTCGATCTCCTTCTCCATGCCCGTGAGCCGTTCCTTCTGGCGTTCGACCTCTTTGACCTTCTGGTCCAGGCCGCGTTCCTTTTCTTCTATGCGGCCCAGTTCCTTTTCCGCCTTGGACTGGATTTCATTGGCGTGGATCTTGGCCTCGGACAGAATTTCTTTGGCCGCTACCTTGGCCTCGGCTTCGGCCGCGCGGATCTGGCCGCGGACCTCATTGAGTTTGCCTTGCAGCTGCTGCAGGGCGCGTTCCTGCTCGTTGATCTGGGATTGAAGGGTTTGGGAGATTTTCTTTCCCTTCGAGAATAAAACAAAACCGGCAGCAAGGCCTACGCCTCCGCCGCACAAGAGTGCAAGGATCACGGTGATGGTACTCATAAAATGTGGGGGCAGGGATTATTCCTGCCTTCCTCTTGGCCAAAAACGCGAACGGTTCAGAATCGGTTGGTACGCGAAACGGTTGTTTTTCGGGAGCAGAAAGCCAATGAGGAGGCGGAGGAAGTGCATGGAATACGAGAGAAGTGTACACGCCCCGACCCCCCTGTCGAGCACCCCCGTTCCACTGTCACATGGAACGTCTGAGATCCGCTACACAAAGAGAAAATCTGCGTGCCGCTGCCGGCGACAGCTCAAAATTCTCTGGGTCTAGAGCCCTTTGAACCGGATGCTAGTGCGCTATGCGTATCCACTTTTCCCTTGCCGTTCTGACGGGCTGTGCGGCCGCAGCATTTCTCTCGGCGTCTGCACTTGGCCAGACCGCACCCACCGGTGTTCATGTTTATATCAGCGAAGTCTCCTGGGCGGGGAGCGATCTCTCCGCATCCGACGAATGGGTCGAAATCGCGGCTGCAGGGAGCGGATCGATGAATATCGGCGGTTGGACGCTCACAGGCATCAATTCTTCGGGCACGGAAACGCTCTTGGCGAAGTTTGCGACAGGCAGCGTTATTTCCTCGGGCAGCTACCTTCTTGTCAGCCGTCTGGATGCAGCCAATTCACGCTTGCTGAAAGAGCCGTTTCTGAAGTCCGGCAGCATCAGTTTGGCGAATACAAAGCTCTTGCTTCGGTTACGTGACAAAGGGGGATCGATCATCGATGAAGTGGATGACGGCGTCGGTGCACCGTTTGCCGGCAGCAATGCGTCACTTCCGGCATGGAAAGCCTCCATGGAACGCATCAGCCATTCCCTTGCGGGCAACGTGCCCGATAACTGGCGTACGGCTGCGGTATCCGTCGGATTCGATGTTGATGCGCCGATATATGGCAGCCCGGGCTATCGCAATGGCTACGTCGAACCTCCACCTGCAGTGATCATCGAAGATCCCACAGATATTCATGCGACAGCAGATCCACCGCTACAGACTCTTGGTCTTTCGTGGATCCGATCCATCACACCTTCAGCACAGTCGTATGCTCTGACATGGTCGAACTCCGCCTCCGGCACAGGCGCCATGATGCTTCCGGCATCTGCAACAGGAGCAATTCTCAGTCCTATCCGCACGGATTCTGCGACAACAATTTTTCTCCAGACATTCGGAGAAAATGGGAATAAATCTTTAGGAACACAAATTTTTATGGAGCCCATACAAATGCAGGAAAATTCGAGTAGTTATAGTGAACAAGAACAAATAAGTAGTTCAGAAATTTCCTCCCAATTTTCGTCACCAAATTCTTCCATCTCTTCGATTTCCTCGATTTCTTCGACGTCCTCGATTTCCTCCTCGTCTATCGCCTCTATCCCGTCTAACTCGTCTATTCCCTCTTCGTCCTCCTCCTGCCCACCTTTCACCCCCACCCTCTCCATCCAATCCGGCAGTCCAACGGGAGTGGGGTCAACATCGATCAACGTTGAAGTCGTCGTCCCTTCCGGCGCCAAAGCACCATCACATTGCCTCACCGAATTCGGAGACGGCGACACGCGCGACAGTTGTAATCCACCCAGTCACAGTTATGACGATCCTGGCTCGTACATGCTGAAAATCACAGCAACGAGCACATGCGGAGACGTTCGTGAGTTATCGCTGCCGATCGAAGTTTTCCCTAAATCAACCTCTTCGATTTCCTCGATTTCGCCTGCCCTGAGCCGAGTCGAAGGGTCGAAGTCCTCGATTTCCGAATCACCGTCTGCTTCTCATACGTCTTCGATATCTTTCACATCGACCGCAACCGGCCTCGCCCTCCACGCCGTCACCCCCAATCCCATCGGTGTTGATCGTGAAGGGGAGAGCATCGAAGTGTTTAATTCCACATTATCTTCGATGAGCTTGCATGGCTGGACGGTGACGACGGCAACAACGAAGAAATCTCTCGGAGAAGCCAGTATTCCGCCACTCAGTCTGTTGAGTATCAAAGCCGCGGATATCGGCGTCACTCTGCGCAACGATTCCGGCAGTCTGACGCTTTTTGATCCGTCAGGTCACGTTGCTTCGAAAGTCCTCTGGTCCGATGTCGATGAAGGAGATGCATTCCGTCCGGATGATCAACGACGCTGGAGTGCGACCGTTGTCAGTGTCGGAACAGGAGGCATTCTCGTGCGTCTGACGGCTCCGCCTTTTGTCGGACAGTATTTTGTACAACTTTTGAGTTCAAAAAATGAAATACTAAAAAAAGATAATTTATTATTAAGCCTTCTGAAAAATGAAAAAATAGAACTAGAATTTGATACGAAATTTAAAAATAAAGAAGGATTTTTAGCGCATGTGTATGACAAAAACGGTCGTTTGATCGATCTATTGAATACAAAAGTAGTTCAAGATGAGTTTATCTTGTCGAATGCGGATATGACGGGGCTTAGTTTCAGCGAAATCTTCCCGCGTCCCGCAACTGGGGACGAAGAATGGATTGAGCTGCGGAATGATGGAGATGCGGACCTGTCTCTCGATGGCATCGGTGTAATTGATGCGGGGAAGTCGAAACCGCGATTGCTTATTGATCGCGTTGTTCCTGCACATGGATTTCTTATCGTGACTGCCAAAGAAGCGGGTGTGACGTTGAATGATACCGGCGATACTGTTCGCTTGATGACAAAGGATGGCATGGAGATTTCCACTGCCACCTATGGATCACTCGCGCGCGGATCATCGTTTGCCATTGTGGAAGGGGAGTGGTGCCCGACTTCCGTAGTGACGAAGGCCGAAGAAAACGTTTGCGTGCTGACCGCGGGAAAATCCGCATCGGCCGGGAAGGCAACATCGAAGAAAGAGACGAAGAAAACCGTGAGAGTGAAACCGGCAATCCGCACGGTCGTCTCCAGTTCAGCGCGGTCGACCGGGAGCGGTGCGGCGAGGATGCTGGCGTCACTCATCAATCAGGGGCAAGAAACCCATGAACCAGGTCCAAGCACATCGCTCTCTGGATTATCCATTCTGCGCATTCTTTTGCTTGCTGCACTGGCCGGACTCTCCGGAGGGGTCGGTGGAACGTTCCTTCGGGAGTACGTAGTTCGTTTTTTGGCTCAGAGAAGACAAATTTAGGGAATTGCCACTCTGTCATAATATGCCCTAGAGCATTGTTGGGATGCTCAAAATGTGATAGAATATCTGGAAATGCACACATACAAAGATTTCGGCTTTGGGCGGGGATATTCGGCCAAGGAAGGTCGTTTGCTTGGGAAGACAGACCGTACGCGTGCGTATGAAGCTGCTGCGGAAGCGGAATCCGGAGCAAAAATTCCGGTGACCATCCGTGATGAGCAAGTGCGCGCGCTGGATTCCATCGTGCGCGCATCCAATGCCGAATGGCCCGATTGGCTGAAATGGACCGGCATGGTGAAAACCAGTGGATGGAAAGTACAACAAGCCATGTTGGAGGAAGCCCGGAAACGTATTCAGGCCAAATGCCCGGAACTGCAGGCAGGATGGTTCCGATGGATGATCAGCTCTGCGACGCGCAAGGCCTATTGGACTGCGGAAGGGCAAATGATGCAGGCCATTGCCGAAGAATCGAAGGCAAAGCTGGAATCCCAGGATGGTGAATTGCAATTGATCCAGCAGCGATATTCCAAAAACAGCAAATTGTTTAAGGAAGGCGGCGTGCGTTTGTCGCTGAAAAACACGCCCAAACGCTCCAAACTGCTGAAGTCTATCGAGAAAGCGTCGCGTATTACGGAAAAATCGTATGCCTCATACAAAGATTTCCCGCCGGAAGTGAAGAGCGCGCTGCAGGATGAAGAGACGCTTGTGGAAGATTTGGTCACCCGGTACGGCATCATCGAGCCCAGCGAAGTCGATCGGCTCTTCACGGATAATCAAAACGGGGGACCGCGGTTGAAAACACGTCTTAATACGTACTTCAAAAGTGCCGAGTACCGGACAAAATCCACGCCGGGTGCGCAGACGCTGCGTGAAATGGATGCGACGGGGCGCGGCAGCGAGGTGAAAAAAATCGAAGCGCAATTACTCGAGGCGATTGCCGCCTTGGGGTACCGCGTGTGGGACAACAGGAAGTTGTGGCATTATCGTTCGTTACACGCGCTGAAAAACCCCAATGCCAGTGCAGAAACCAAATGGAAGTATCTCATGGATAAAAAGCCGGTCGCAGGGACGCGCATCACGCTGGATATTCCGTCGAAAGGCAAAATCGTCGCATTCACCAAGTGCAAGGACGGTGAATATGTCCGCTGCACGGATGCGCGCGGCGATGTCTATCTTCTGGATATCGGTCCTGCCGGGCAATCCGCCGATGAAAAACAAAAATTCACCGTCGTGGGTCCGCCGAAGCGTGGTTCCACGGACCCGGAGGAAATAGATTTACCCACATCGAACGTCGAAATTTCTCCCCGTTAATCCTATGAGTTCCGCATCATCTCCATCCGCCGGCGCCCTCACCGCAGAAGAAGTGTTGAACGATTTGCAGGCAACGGTGGGATTTGAGCAGCTTGAGGACAAGGCCAAGCAAAATCTTTTGCAGCGGCAGCAACAGGCGTACGACCAGGTGCAGACCTGCATCGATGGCGCGGGTGACGCCGAGGATTTGGTGCTTCCTCGTCCTTTGGAAAAAGAACTCGCCGAAATTTATGCGCTGAAGGAACAGGCCGTTGCCCTGAAACGTTCCGCCATCGCCGAGCGCGACAGAACGTGGCAGGAAGAATTATACAGAGCTTCAAACGAACCGTTGTCGCCCGTACAGCAGGAACAAATGGCGGCCGTTGCGCGGGAAATCAACAGCCGCGCCGAGCAGGTCAAATTGGAAATCCACAAGATCGACAACCGGAAAGACAAAGAAAAAGAGAAGTCGCAACGCTCAGGGCAGGATGCGAATGAAATTGCTGCGTTGAAGGATTTCTTGAAGCAACCGAGTACAAGTGCGAATCCCGATCGCAGTCCGCAGAATTCCTCGCCATCACAGAAGCAGGACAAGTGGTCGAAGTAAGCGGCTTTGTCTAAAAATCGCGGAAATAAGCCCAGAGGGGCACTAGCATCAGAAACTGATGAATCTGGTAGTCAAGTTGTGCCAAATTGGTGTATACTATCCATAATATGGCTGGTGACACACTTCCGCCGCGCCAAGAAGGGCCAGATCGTACAGAGGACGAGCCGCAACTGCCGAATGTGCCCGATCCTATTGGTGAAACGACTGAAGAAGTTCGCAAGGAGGTAGAAGAGGTCATAGATGGCGATGATGATCTGACTTTTGATGATGATGAAGATGTGGACTTATCGCTCGGTGCTAACGACGACGGAGAGGAAGAGAGAGATATCTTTGAAACGAATTTAGATGCGCCGAACCTGGATGATGACGCTAGCGAAGATGATGATGGATCTGCCGATGGGGAAACGGCTGATTCCGGATCAGACTGGCAAAAAGACCCTAAAACAGCGGAGCTTATTGCTGAACTGCAAAGTTTTGAGTGGGGAAGGAAAATTTGGAACGAAGCCGCAGGTTTTCTGGCTTTTGATGGGGGCGACTATCTTGACTGGCTGAAATCCAATAAGTGTCCCTACTCCGAGGACAAAGAATTCGTAGAGTCCGTTAGAAATTTAGACCGTTGCGCGGGCGGATTTTTGGGAGTGGATGAGCAGCCTTCTGGGAAGGATGTGTTCGCCATTCGAGACGCAATATCCCGCTTGTTAGCTGAACTCCGTCGTTTGAAAGATTTTAAGCCCTTTTCATTGGATCTTGTGGATGACGCCGAATCCGACGACGTGTCCGAGGACGATGAAGCGGGGTCCGCCGTTGTTCCGTTGGATGAAACCCCTGCAATCGAGTTACCAACTAATCCCATTGAGCAGGCACGGTGGATCGTGAGCGTGGGGGAGGCATGCATGACTGTCAGTCGCGATCGTGTATCTGATCTTTTGGCAAAAAATGGTCTTACGGATTCCAAATTTTCACCAGTTGCGTGGCAGGAAATTCTGAAGGCATTTTGGGATTTCGCAGTCCATTTGAGTCAGTTGAAAGATGGCGTTCCGCGTATTGATGAGTTGCTGGTTCCTCGCGATTGGACCGGTTGGTGGAATGCATTGGGTAAAAAGAAAAATGATCCGCGTACCGTGGAGCTTGTCCAAGGGCTTGCAAAGCTGTTGTTTGGTTGGACGCCTCAGCCCAAGAAAAGCGAGAAACCCGAAGAGACCGCAGATAAAGACGAGCCGTCCTCCACGACGAGGAAACCCACTCGTCCCACACCGCCCGGAAAACAACCGGAAAAACCGGCTCCGAAACAACCGGGAAAAAAGCCTGGAAAAACTCCTCAGGCGCATGAGCGTCAAGACGACATCTATACACTGATCGAGTCGTGCTTGGTCGCAGAAAGAACTCCCATGAGCGTTGTGTGGAAAGAAATTCTTCCGCATTTGCCTTCGGTGGATGACCCCGAATATTCAGAAAACGCGAATCCGTTGCTTGCCGAGCATCTTGCACCGAAGAATCCAGAAATCGCCCGATTATTGTACGGAATCTTGGTTGAGCTGAAACGACGGCTGCCTGAAAAATTGAATTTTGCTGATCCGTCGGAATGGTTGGTTTTATTGAGGGGTAATGAACGAAATGATTTGGTGCAGATTTTGCGGGATTTGCAGCGCGTTCTCCAATCTTGCAGACTTGTACCGAAGAAAAAAGACAAGGTAAGCCAGGCCTCAGGTGGTCCTAAGAAAGAAGGCGCTCATAGAAAAGATGAGCATCGCACGGAAAAAAAGAAGGAAGGTGAGGCAGATGTCTCCGCCGAGATAGGTGCAGAAGCAGAAGATGCACATGGGGACGAGCCGCATGGCACCAAAAAAAAGAAGGCCGATGAGCCGAACGAGTCAGGTGCCGGTGAAGGGCAGGGTCATAAAAAGGGTGATGCGCCCGCCGCTCGTCCGGGAAAATTCGCTCCTGTGCCGAAGGAGAAAGCCAGGGAGGCCGTCGCCAAAAAATTGGAACAATCCGCCGGTACAACGGCCCAATTGGCATGGAAGTTCCTGACCGGCGAAGAAAAGCCTGCAAAGCGCAAGGCGGGTGGCGGCGCACCCAAGAAAGCAAAAAAGAAAGAAGCCCCCCATGGAGACGACCATAAAAAAGACGGGGATCACGGGCACGACGATCATGGCGGCCATGGTGCGGATCATGCGCCCGGACACGGAGCGGGTGACCACCCGGCAGACGATCATGGACACCCTCCTGCTCATTAAACAGGGTACTTCTTGAGATATTGTAATAATAATACTATTATGTTATAATATAACTTGTATGGCACTCCACAGACCCAGCAAACAGGCAGAGCAACGGAGCACATCGGAATTATTGAGCGTCCTTGCGCCGCTCTTGCCCGCTGATGTGGTGAATCTGGCCAGTACGATCGAGGGGCAACAGGAAGTCCTGGAGCACCTGGCCACGATGATTGCGAGCACACGGGAGTCCATAGGAAATGTGCTCGGAAATGCCGTGATGTGGGAGGTTAAGGATCTGGAGGGAATTTGGAACCGCGTTTCCAAAGGAAAAGATTTGAAAGATCACGATGAGGCGCGCGAAGCCATCCGTGAATTCGTCTTCCAGGCATTGAAACGTGATGAATTCCAGTCGCTGAACCGGCCCATGATGGAAGATCCGGTGGTTGTGCGCGTGGGCGGCACGAGGCGCACCGTGCGTCTTCGGGAATTGGTGCAGCGTGTGGCGGATGTCGCGGACGCAAAAAACCAAGAGGAAACGCTTGATGCATTGCGAAGCAACGGAAGGGCTGCGAATACGTGTATTGCCCCTCCCATTCTGAACGCGAGTCAGTGGGAAGAGATGGCGGAGGAGTTGTACCGCGAGCTGGGACGCCCCCCAAACAGGCAGCTTGCTCCTTTTGTGCTTCCAGAGACTCTTACAGACCCTTCTACCGATGAGCACAAGCTTCTGCGGGGCGTATGCACGGCGAAAGACCAGCGCTTGTTGTACTTTGCGTTGCAATATTTGTCGCAAGACGAAACCTTGATCGATGAAGTGCGTCCTGCGGGTTTGACGGCGGATCAGTTGCGCGTGCGCAAAGGGATCGCCGAAGGATTGCATCACTTGGAGCATTTCACCACAGTTTCTTGGCGAGGTAAGCGATCGTATGCCGAATTGGAGGCGGATAAGAAAAAAATGGATCAGGAAATTAAAGATGTAACGACGGACTATCGTAATGCGATGACAGCCAAGGACGCTGTCCTGGCACAGGAGCTTTTAGACTTGAAGAGAAGTAAGGAAAAAGATCTGGAAAAGATCGAAACAGTTATCGGGCAACTGGACGAGCGCGGGGAGGCATTAGGGCATGTATTGCACGGTCTTTATGAGGCGGATGTTGATTTGGATACATTGCACACGCTGGAGCATCTGTTTGTTCTTGGCGGTCCGCACCATGTGGCTGTGGAGATGGATGCGCTCACCACAAAGACGGATTTCAAGGCGATAGCCGCGGAAATCCGCGAATATTTTGCGAACTCCAAGGAGGGTGCGCTGAAAGAGAGCGCGGAATATGCCGAACTGATGAAATCCGTAAAAAAGCAGAAGGGTGTGGAAGGAAATGCCGCGTGTTTGCGCATCATCGATAAAGCCGTCCGCAACAAAATGGAAGGCGAAAGCCAGCCCGAGGGGCGCATTGAACAGGTGATCGCCCTCAATCGCAAGCGCTTGATGGAATCTACGGAGTCTACTGAGCAACGCGAGGAGTTGGCGGAACATGATCTTCCCGATCCTGTGTCCGAGTGGGAAGCGCGTCGGGAATTCGATGCCGAACGCCCGGTGCCCGAATCCGCGGTTGATGGAGCCATCACTATGGGCGTGGGAGCGGTCGCCGCGAACGCGGCACTGGCACCGGCGGCTGAGGTGGTATTGGGAAGCCTTCTCTCTCTTGAGTTAAGCACGTATCTGGCCACGGCGGGCGCGCCGCTTCTTGCGGCGTTGGCGGGCAGAGGAGCGGGACAGCTTATAGGCGAATACCTATCCAATGACATTGAAGATCCGCAAACAAGTGAGGCAGTGCGCAATGCCGCGCCTGTGGTGGGAACGGGCGTGGGGGTGTTCGCGGGGGTGACAGCATTGCAGATTCCGGGCATTGCTGCTTTGGAATGGTTGGCGATGGCGCAAGGTGCTATTACTGTCGCTTTGCCATTTGTGGGTGCTGCGGCGGGTGTCGCGCTTGCACGCGGATTTGCTTCATACTTGAGTAAAAAATGGGCTGACCGTGCGCAGGTTTCTTTGGCTGTTGCAGGCGCGATTACCGTGCCAGCCATCGCTGCCGTGGGAACGCCAACGCTGGGGTTGTTGCCTTCCGTGGGCATACCCGGAATCGCAGTGATGGCGCCGGCGGCAATTACCTTACTTGCGGTATTGGCTGCGGTGAAAGGAGCTTCGTGGCTGACGGACAGTAAGCTGGGTCCGTGGCTGAAGGCAGCCGGTTTCTCGGACAAATTCATTAGCGGTTTGCGCAAGACGTTGCAAGTGTTGGCCGGAGGAACAACGGCCTTGATCAGTGCAGCTTATACTGGAGGAATAGATTACATCGTTGCGGGAATCGGTGTGGCCGGCGCAGCCGTCTATCGTTATTTCTTCCCGTCACGCAGCGCCTATCTGGAATACGAGAAAAATGTGCTGGAAGAAATCGGTATCTCCGAAAGCGATACGTTCGAACAAGGCAAATTCGATGTGGAGGAAGTGAAGCACAAATATTTTGAATTGCGCTTCATGACCGAGTACGAACCCCCGGAAAAAGACGATCCCCAGCATCCCGGATGCCTGAAGCCGACTCCTGCTTTGGTGAAATTGATGCAGAAGATGCACGGAGCCTTGGTGTTGCATGCGGCCAATGAGCTGGCGGAAAATGTCTCCGCGGACATGGCCGCATCCGCAGGCGTTCATGCCGACATGGGCAAGTACCAAGAAGTCGCCAATGCTGCCTTGGAGAGCGAGTACGCGACATTTGCCGCCGACGAGGGCCCAGCCTCTGCGGAGCACATCTCCCACCGCGCATACAAAGAGATCGTACAGTTGCAGAAGAGCAAAAAGACGCGCGATTCGGTCTTGGGCAGCATGTGGGGAGGGGTAAAGGACTTCTTCTATGAGGTGTACACGGGCAAGAAGCCAAAACCAAAGGAGAAGAAGTGACGACGTTCGATAGCTCTCTTTTTGGTCTTATGGGACGATCGGTTCGCCTTTCTTGATCTGTTCGAGAATCACGGAGATTTTGACCGGTTTGACTATGGGTGCGGCAGGTGGAACCGGAGGCACGGCAGGCGGAGGCGGAAGCGGGGCTGGATGAGTGATGTTGATGGTTTCATCTTGCTGGTTGAGCAGACGAACGCTCTGTTCCAGCTGCGCAATAGCGTCCTTGCCGAATTGCGGCATGCCCTTGATGGATTCGAATCCTCTGTTTGCCTCATTGAATTTTTTCTGCAGCTCCTGCGTGGCTTTGGTTGCTGTTTCAACATTCACAAGTTGCGTGTTCACGTCCGCTTGTTTGGCGGTAATTGCCGCTTCGAGTACTGGATCACGCGTAGCGATGTTGAAATACTGCGTCCATTTTCTCTTTTTTACTTCTGTATCAAGAGCTGTACGCGCAGCGGCCAGAAGTTTTCTTGCCGCTTGTTCGTTTGTTCTTGCGTTCGCTAGGGGCGTTTCGATATCTGCGATACCCGTCTGTTGAGCGAGATATCTCTTACTCCAGGTGAGCGCGAATGTTTCCACAATCGTTTTGATTTTTCCTTGAATGATCGCTTCTTGATTGCCGGCCCCTGCGGGCATGGCGTTCGGATCGATCATCGCGTACAGGCGTGCTAGCCGGATGGCATCCTGGTGGGACGCATTCGCGTCATCGGACTTGCTGACGTCGCGACCTGTAAGGATGGCGACGGTCACTTTATCCGCCCATTCCAGTTCGGAGATGACCTCCGCGCGCGCCACCGTGCCCACTGTCGGATCGTTCACATTTTCCACTAATTTTTCGTAGACTTCGTCGAGCTCTTTGACCAAATTCCTTTCTTCGATGGGCGAGAGGACACGGTCTTCCAAGGTTTTGCTCAACTCATGAGCGCCGTTCTTGCGGTGATCCGTCAGAAATGCGAGCACCACGGAGTTGGCAATGCGCTGAGCGAAGTACTGTTCCAGATTATTGATCTGGTCAAGATAGCGGTCCTGCGTGAGCTGGCTGACGAGTGACGTGTTGTTCCCGATAAGTGCGGTTTTTATGGCAGCAATAGCTGCGTCCCTGTTGTCGCCAAATCTTTTCAAGTAATTTGCATCCTTCTTGATCTGCTTATCCAGAATGATTTCTGCCGCACGCGCCACGTTGTTGTTGTGCGCCACGGGGCCGGGGATGCCGCGGTCGCGCGCTTCATTGAACTTCTTGCGGAAGTGTTCCAGACGCGCGATGAGCAATCCGAATCCGCGCTTGTTCAAGCTTTCCATCGTCCCGAATGTCTTCCAACTGCCGTCTTGCAGGAACGCTTTGACGCTGTTGAGGTCTCTGACAGCAGTAAATCTACCGGAAACCGTGAGAATGTTTTCGTTGGCCCAGTTTAGCGTTCCTTCTCCAAGTTTCAGCAGATATTTGATGATGCCGCCGGCTTCCCTCACGGACACTTCCGGGATGACGTTTTTGTCGATCTCATCTTGATCAAGAGGAAGGGCAGTGTTGCGGACCGCTGCCACTAAGGTGACGTACTTCAGGCGTTCCGTGGCTTGTAATTTTTCCTGTACGGTTCCCGTGGTCGCGACTTTCCAAATTTCCTCAAAATGCGTCTGTAGTCTGTCTTTTGCGCTCTTATGCAACATGATGGGCGCGATGTTGTTGAGGAATTCCGTCCATTCCTTTCCGACAAGCTCCTCAGAGAAGTTCTTTTTCTCCCTTGCTGTATCCTTATCCAATTCCTTATTACTGCCTGTATACAAAGCCAATTCAGTCTTATGGTTCCCGGCGGCATCAAGGTACGTACCAATTTCTTCCGCCGTATCCATCTGATAGCGCTTGCGTTCAGGCGTTTGCATCATCGTCTCCACCAGTCCTGCAAACGTCATCCCGTTGTACGGTTTTTCTTGAGCCATCTCCAACCCGCGGCGGACGATGTTGATGTATTTACCACGGATTTTAGGATCGGTGATATCGCCATAAGAGGGGACGGCATTATTGGTGGTCGCAAGTTTGCGACGGGCATCTTCCACTTCTTTGGCATCGGCTTGGTATTGCGAATCGCGGGAGCCGAGGACGAAGAACGTGCTGGTGAGGGCGCGCGTCACTTCCACTCTGCCGTTGTTGATGTACGAATAGACGGCGTTGCGGTCGTAACCCCGGCGCTTGATGATGCCGTCCATTTCTTCCGTCGCGGCGTGGCCCTTGCCCGCGCTGAACACAAAACCGTTGCCTGCGGGGTGCAGGGCCAATGCCAGGTGTTTCAGCTGCACCTCGGCGAGCGTGGTGAATGCCACGGCGGAGGGATAGATTTTTTCGAAGGCGCGCGTGTTGAAGAAATCTTCCATCTTGGAGAGGCGCTCCAGCATGGACTGGCCCTCGGAAGACTTGACCCATCCCAAAGTACTGCCGATGCCTTTTATGCCGCTGCCAACCGTGTTCACGGCCTCTTGGCCGAAATTCAGCATGTCGTTCAATGCTTTGTCGTTCCCCTGGATCAGCGTCATATAGCCCCAGATGCCCCCCAAAACCCACGGTGTCCACGCCACGGCTTTGTTCTTGGAAGTGAGCATGAAGTACGCGCCGACAGCCAAAGCCGCGCCGATCATGAATTGCGTTTCCGGCGACTGGCGGTCCCAGTTTTCCAGCGGCGTGCGTTTGGCATTTTCCAGGTTTTTGCGCATCGCCAAATCTATGATGTGCAGATCGCGTTGCGATTGCAGGCGCAGTGTCTGCTGGTCTTTCTCGCGCTGCTCGGCGATTTTCGCCACCTCCTCCACGCGTGCACGCGCTTCGGGCTCATCCGCCAACTGCATGTACGCGCGCAAGCGGCCCGGCGGCAATTTCTGCCGGAGGAAAGCGACATCGGTCAGTTGTACTTTGCTGGGCTGCGTGGGCAACGCGCGCAATTCACGCACGGCATCCACGTAGTCTTGGTACAAATGCCCGATCTGCGTGCTGGGCGGCTTGGGGTAGAACTCCCGCAATGTTTCCATGGCCAGAGCTTTCTCAGCCGCGTCCGTGGTGCTTTTCTGTCCCGTGAGCAGCATGAGGGTGCTCGTGATTTTTTTGATCTTCACTTCATTCGCAGCCCCGCTGATTTGCTTGAGTGCTTCTTCTGGTGTCAGGCCTGCGACATCTTTGGCTTTCAAAGCGGGGAAGCCGTTGAGCAAGACGCCTTTGACAGCGTCATTGCGGATACCATGCGGAATCATCGCGTGCACGAACTTCACAAAGGCGAGTGCGCGGTCTGATTGATCCAAAGAAAGGAGGTACTCGCGCGGGCCATGTTCACCTTTGGGCGCTGCAGGACTTTTCTTGGGGTCAAAAAGTGTGTCCTGGAATCCCTGAATCCACTGCCGCTCGTCCATCATATTGCTGCGCGTTTTTTCCGAGAGGTCCGTGGAAAACGTGACGGTATTGAAGGCTTCCTTGAAAAAGTACTGCAGACCCGTATTCAAATGCACCAATCTCTCGGAGAATCCTTCCTTGGGTCCGGACGTGCCGGGTGCCGTACCGGGGGCGCCCGGGACCTGTTGGCACAAACGTGTCTCCCGTTCGGGAGCGCGGAAGCCGGTGGAGAAGAGAGAGTGGATCATAAATGCAAAAATTAGTGGTGACCGCCACCGCCGTGGCTATCGTGACCTCCGCCTCCGCCGCCACCTCCGCCGCCACCTCCTTTTAAGAACTTGTACAGGGCATATGCCGCCACACCTACCAGCGGGCCTGTGGCGAATCCCGCGGCGTATCCCAGTCCCGCTCCGTATGTAGGTAAGGAGGTGATCCAGGCGCCCAAAAGCGCGCCGCCGGCCACCCACTTCGTGATAGGTGCGGTTGCCACGCTGAATGCATAGTCCTTCACAGCTTTGAGGCCGGTCCACGTGCGGCTGAAAATATTGGGCGCTTTGTGGTCGCCGCCGCCGAAGATGAATTCCTTCGCATCCTTCAGTCTGCCCGTTATCCACCCCGTTCCGCCGGCTATGGCGTTGGCGGCTAGACGGATGGGTTGGACTACAGGATCTGCCAAGAGCTTCAAACCCTGCAAGAAATTATTGTGATCTTTGGTGATCACCTCACTGCCGTAGAAGCCGTTTACAATGGTGCGGCGCAATTGGCCAAGGGCCCACAGAATTGCCGCGCTGCCTGCGAGCTCCGCGGATCCGGCTGGGACCCAACTGGTGATGGCATTCGGCAAAACTTCTGCAATGGGTTTGGCAATTTGTTTGGTGACTTCCCCCGCCCAGGACACGGCGCTCCCCAGGCCCTGCCACATCGGGCTCAGCACGCTGTTGGCGAAGGAGCGCGTGATGGGATAATCCAAAAATGGCGGCATGGGCAGCACAACATTGTTCACGGCTGCAAGTCCCACTCCACCAGCGACACCTGCGGAGATGACGGTTCCCGGATTTTTCCCTACCCAATCAGCCGCGTAGTTCAGTGGTTTGAAGATTATTTTGTTCAGCATTCCCGCAATCGTAGTCGGTTCAGCATCAGCGGCGGCGGGCACAGGGGCAGGAGCGGGCGCCGGGGCAGGTGCTGGAGCACTGAAACGCAATGCATTCCGTGCGTTTGTTTGCTCCGTCTGATCGCGCCGTTCTGCGCCGCGTATGCCGTACCTGTCCGCGTTCGTCGGTGCCGCCATGGCGGTTTCCGCGCGCGCGGGTTGCACCTGCTGTTCGGGATTTTGCGCTTGCTGCGGCTCCGATGTTTGCGATCCCAACTGTGGCATATTCAAAAGTTGATTGATGTCTCCGCGGCCGGTTTCCCGTTTGGCATTCACCTTTTCCCACGCATCTTTTTGCTGCTGTTCCCGCTCCCACGCCAACTTTTCCCGGGCCGCTTGCGCGGCCTCCGGGTCCGTCCATTGGGAATTGGCATGGTTGTTCGTCATGGATTTTTGTATTCAGGGAATCATGACAGTATAGCCTAAAACGCAGAACCTCGGAAGAGTGCGGAAGCCCTTGGGGCTCAGGTGTGTTTGCAAAAAATATTAAATTACAGTATAATATCTAAAAATGACACACACATCTCTACTCGTAGCCAATCCGTACCCGCGGCGCTCCATGGAGTGGCTGTACCAGGAAATCATGCGCCACATCGAGCCGGATTTAACTTTGCAACGTTTTCCGCAGTTAGACAAGATCTATGCGGGGGAGTCGAAGACGAACCGCACGAAACGCATGAAATGGTACGACAGCGCATTCGCCTTGTATGACCGCATTTTCGCCGATGTCTCGGCGATGTATAACGCGGAAGCTCATTCGCAGCGTCATGCGAAGCACAAGAAGGCAGCCGCGCGGGAAACCCGGGAAGAAGGTGAAGAATTGGAGAAGATCGAAACCATCATTGATTCCCATCTCTCCGACGCATGATGCACCGTTGTTTTTCTATCGGCCAATTTTGTGCCGCTGAGCGACGCCTCCTGCGCATGTCGCCAGGCGGCGGGCCGGATGTGCCGGGGCAGAATGTTCCGACGCCGGAGTACCAAGCGCTTGAGCGCGCATCGAACGCGTTTTTCCAGGAACGGATACAGCAACGGTTGGCCAATGTTCCCAATGGATATGTCTACGGACGCACGACGGATGACCGCGTCGGGCCGTACGCGCAGCAAGCAGCAGCTTCCTACCGGCCGTATGGTTCTGCGTATCCGTCCAGCGGTCCGTCGCAATATGGATTCCCGGGAACGCCCTACATGACGGTCGATTCCCCGTACGCAAGTACGCATCCCCAGCCGGATGCCCGCTATTTGCAGGGGACAATCGGCTCGCCGTTTCCGGTCGCTCCTTTTCCGGACAACCCGGGCAGACTTCCCGGCGTGCAGAACATGCCGGGGTCTCCGATGGATCCGTATGTGTCTCCCTACGGCGGCGTGAGTCCGTATTACACAC
Organism: uncultured Candidatus Peribacteria bacterium; assembly: GCA_964403335.1. Classification (GTDB taxonomy): domain Bacteria; phylum Patescibacteriota; class Gracilibacteria; order Peribacterales; family Peribacteraceae; genus CAZYAK01. Next base: position 21,751 of record CAYOFI010000013.1, on the reverse strand, counting down.
AATTCCGGTGGTACCCGGAGGATTCCATGAGCCCGCGCACCCGTGACATGGAAGCCCGCGGGGCCCGGCCGCCGAATTCCAATAGTGAATACCGGGCGCCCGCCGCACCGAATATGCCGAGCGTTCCTGTTCGACCGAATCCTCAACCGAATCCGAATCCTGCTCCAAACCCCGGCCAGCAACCCAAGGTGCCGGAGACAGCGCCGCACAATGAACAGCTGACGCCAGCGGAAGTAGCCGTATTGGAGAAGGCATACGACGCACTGAGAGCAAACCCAGACATCGGCGCCACTGACGCTGATGAGCACTACAGAACCATCAAAAAATGGAATGCGAAGTGGGCGGAGAATTTTGTCACGTTACGCAAGGGGAGTCAGATCACCCTATTTGCCGACAATATTTCCCCAGCTGTCGCCAGAGAATTCGCGAAGCACAATGCCAGTTTATACATTGATGCAAAGCTGACTGCTCCTGCCATGATAGCTCTGAGGCCTTTTGCCCATAGTTTGTATTTGTACAAAGTGGACGCGATTCCCCCGGATTTTGCCCAGGCATTGCGCGGTATCCGATGGGCGAATCTACAGATGGATGCAGTTACGTCATTGACCCCTGAAGCCGCAGAAGGTTTAGCGGACATCAAAGGGCAATTGTTCATGAATGGAGTCAGTACCATCGATGCTGCAACCGCGGAAAAACTCGCGGCATTTCAGGGGTCATATTTGCAATTGGGTGTGACGGAGCTGGATGCAGAGTCAGCAAAACATCTGGGTACTCTTCCAAAAAAGCTATATTTGTCCGGTCTGAAAAAGCTGACAGACGAGACGGCAAAGCATCTTTCAGAAAAACCTGATGCGATCGATATTTGTCTTGAAGACAGGAGCATCACGCCGGCACAGGCGGCACACTTGGGTCGATGCCCGAGCGTGGAATTGAATATTGAGTCAGAACATTTGACTGCTGCTGTCATGAAGGCGTTCGCAGAGGCCAAGAGCCGCCCGGGCGATCGTGTGCTGACCCTGAATTACGTCAGAACTCTCAAAGATGATGTTGCTCTGGAAATGGGAAAGTTTCCGGGCAGTATCAAGTTAGATATCGACACGATTACTCCGGCTCAATTGCGGTCGATAGTGGCACCTGGAATACTCAAGAGTGTCACCTTGTACAGGCTCGACCTTCAAAAAATCAAAACAAACTTTGCCGCCCCTGAAGATAAAGCCGCCCTCAAGAAAGCCATTGACGATGAAAAAATCAATCTGCCCACTGCGGTAAAAGAGTGGGCGACGGGAGATGACGCACCTCCAGCCGATCCCTTGAGCCCGCAAGAACCTCCCGTTCCGGAAACCAATCCCAATTTTACGATGAACGGAGAGAAGACGCCGGACGGAAATGCGTGGGTCGATGATCGCACGGGGTTTGCACAGGACATCTTTCGCAATAGGGGAGCCTGGCGCACAGCGATGATGGATGCTGATTTTGTAAGAAAGTTGGATATATTCGCCTTGAAAGGTCCGGTGAACGTGCGAGGAGCGACCCTGGAGCACGCCAGGCTGCAACCCCTTGAAGACGGATTCATGTTCAAGGTGACGGTGCGCAAACCCGGCGGGCAGCAAGAGTGGTACTTGTCCCAGCCCGATACGCTCACGGGATCCCAAGTTCTCACGCTGCGTTTAAAATCCGACCCGCTCGTGATGACCTCCTTTCTTGCGCGCGATGTGTATGTCGAGGATCGTGGTGCATTGGTTTGGAAGGAGGGTGGAGCGGAGGAAATGTTGCGGAGGATCGAAAAGGCGCTCGAGGAGAAAAAGAGCGATGATGCGAATGCCGATGCCGCGCAAAAAGTGGAGATCTCCAAAAAAGATCCCATGGCGTATATCGGCGTCTACGACAGTGCCGATACGCTGACGACGAACATGAAAAATGATCTGCATGCGGTGCCGCGCGCGCTGCGTGCAGCCGCATACACCGTTCCGGAAAAGTACACTGGCGTGTATGGGACGGATCGTATCTCTCTGAAATTTTTGACGGATAAAATCGATGCGCTGACCAAGCAGAACGTGAAAACGATCTATCTGGATTTTGTCGCGCACGGATCGCCCGACGGTTTGCAATTCGGCAAAGGCCCGTCAAAGACGACGCTGACTCCGGCTCAACTCACCAGCCTGTTTACTCTCTATCCCGGTTGCACGTTCGTGGTGAATACCGCCGCCTGCCACGGGGGCGGGTTGGCCGCAGAAATGGAGAAGTACACGGACGACAAAGGCACGAACAACCGCCAGATTCTGATGATGCTCCAGACGGATGCGGCTATGCCGAACGGCAGCTACGAACGGAAGACCGGAACAACCACCGCGTTCACCGCCGCGTACCTGCATGAACTGCAACAGCGAGGAGCGGGTGTGCCCTTGGGCCAGGCGATTGTGAATGCCGAGCGTATCGCGAAGGGCGCATTGCCGTTCAATATGCAGCTGTGGGTGGCGCGAAAAAATGGCATTAGTCAGAGGCTTGTAGAAGGTAATAGACAAGATAGATATAATAATGTATAATATTTACAAAATACATGTTCACATCCACATCCATTCCGGCCAATGTCTTCCCGCTCCATTCCGCGGAATGGCTGTATGACGAAGTCATGCGCCATATCGAGCCGGACTTGATGTTGCGGTCGGTGAAGACGCTCGAGGGAAAGTATTTGGGAGAATTGGATGACGAACGCAGCTCGCGCATGGCCCGCTACGAACAGGCGTTCGCGCTCTTCGATGAAGTGTATGGAAAGGTTGCCAAAATGATGATGGATGACACGCGTGCTCTCAAGCGCAAGATGCATGCCGTCGCGCTCCAAAAGGAGCGCGCGGAATCCGCCGAAGAATTGGAAAGTGTCGAACGTTCTTTCCGTACCACACGCCTATGAACAATTTTGCACAACCCTCACCGGAAGGCATGGGCGCATTCCGTCCGTACCAAGGTCCGGAAACCATGCGCACGGGCGAGCGCTCGGACATGTACCGCAATGTGGGACGGCAAGCGCAGGGCCGTTACCAGCAATTGCAGGAGATGCGCAGCCGTCAGGGTGGCGTGTTGATGCCGTTCGGCGTGCAGCCGGTTGAGCCGGCCTATCCCACGCAAATCGGTCCGATGTACGGCGCCTATCCGATGTATCAGGGGATGGACATGCAGCAAGGAGATCCGTATCAGATGCTGAGAGACCTGCAGCGCTACGACGGTTTCCAGCGCTACGATACCTATTCCGGTTTGCGCCAAATCCGCTCCGGCGGTGCCATGATGAATCCGAATATGTATATGCCGTCATGGAGTCCCATGAGCCCGCACTATATGCGCTCGGCTCCGCCGTACGCGCACATGAACTTTGCACGAAACGCGCAGATGACGATGATGGGATACGGTGCTGAGGGGCCGATGTCCTACAACCGCGCCCGCGCGATGGCGCACGTGGCCCGTGTGCAGATGAGCGGTGGCGGCCCGCAGTATTTTGAAGGGCAACAGTATGTGGCGAGCAATCCGGAAGATAACGTCAGCAACGACTGGCACAAGCGCGCGTTGTCCTACATTTCTAAATTGGAAACCTGGAATAAGATGGACGCCAGTACGCTGGACCCCCGCGCGCTGCGCGTGTTGGACGAGGCGAACAGAATGCAGGAGTTCTACAAGAAGGCGTACGTGGTCGAGCCGGGCATGACCACCGTGGAATACCATCGCGTGCAGCGCAGCTCCTATGCACGCACCACGCATGCCGAAAAATTGGTCAATCTCTGCCGCGCTTTTGAGCAGTCCTTAAAAGAGGCTGCCGCATTCAAGAAGTCCATGGACAAAGTCGACGGTCAGGCTTTGCATAGGGAAACCTTTGATGTGACATGGCAGAACGAACCGGCGATCATTGATAAATTCGGTATTGTGATTACTGCGAACGGGAAAGAAGACGTGATTCGGTATAATCCCAACGAGCCGCATACCGTTGGGCGTGTGGATATGGCCAGGGGTCCTGCCACTGCGGCTGCTTTGCAGAAGTACGGCATTCGGCTTACCAATGAAACGATCGGCTATAATCCCCTCGGTGCAAGATTCATCAACGGCTTCACTTTGGAATTCACTAAACCTGTTTCGTACCGGATTATCCGTAATAATAATCCCATAAAGGAGGCTGTGATCACAAAGGGGGACAATGAAGACTACTACCTGCAGGAGGCCGGACAGGAGCGAAAGCGGCTCTTTATCGCTCCCGCCGCGCAGCTGGAAAAGAAAGAAAAGTAAGCAGGAAGCACGTGCACGACGGCCCGGTTTCCGGTACCGTATGCCGGACCTATGGCTTCTCTCATCCTCTCCGACGGCACGGTCTTCCGTGGGGAGGCGTTTGGTGCGGAAGTCGATACGGACGGGGAGGTGGTGTTCAATACCGGTATGGCCGGGTATCCGGAAAGCCTGACCGATCCTTCCTACCGAGGTCAGATTTTGACGTTTACGTATCCGCTCTTGGGTAACTACGGAGTTCCCTCGGAAGCGAAAAATGCGCAGGGATTTGCAGACACCTTGGAGAGCGAAGAAATCCACGTGCGCGGAGTGATCGTCGCGCAGGAGAGCGAGGGGTTCAGTCATCACTTGGGCAAAGAGTCATTCGATTCCTGGCTCAAACGACATGGCATTCCCGGGATTACGGGGATCGATACGCGTGCGTTGACGAAAAAGTTGCGGGAGACCGGAGTGATGCTCGGACGCATTACGCAGGATGATACGGCGACGCAGGCAGGGACGATCGACGATCCGAATCTGCGGAATCTTGTTGCGGATGTGTCGTGCAAAGGCGTCGAAATCTACGAGCCCGAAAAACCAGAAACCAGTAACCAGAAACCAGTAACCATCGTCGCCTACGACTGCGGGATGAAGCGCAATATTATCCGCAGCTTCCTCAGTAGAGGAGTGAGAGTCGTGCGCGTGCCGTGGGATTTTGATCTGTCGTCGTATGACGGAAAATATGAAGGCGTGTTTTTCAGCAACGGTCCCGGAGATCCCAAAGCATGCGTGCCGACGATCAACAGTTTGAAATGGGCCCTGGAGAAAAATATTTTGACGTTCGGCATTTGTTTGGGGAATCAGCTGCTCGCGCTCGCCATCGGCGGGGATACGTACAAGTTGAAGTACGGACACCGCGGGGCGAATCAGCCGTGTGTGGAAGAGGGGCCAGAAACCAAAAGCCAGAATCCACGATGTATCATCACGTCGCAAAATCACGGGTTTGCCGTGGATGAGCAATTGCCCGCGGGCTGGCACGTGTGGTGGAGGAATGCGAATGACGGAACGGTCGAGGGCATCCGTCATGAATCGGGCCGGTTCTTCTCCGTGCAGTTCCATCCGGAGGCGACACCGGGTCCTGAGGATGCGAACTTCTTGTTTGATGATTTTGTGGATTTGTTGAGGAAGGAGAAGTGATAGAGGGAATAGACGGCATAGACGCGATAGAAGTATGGAAGGAATAGAAGTGGTCGTATTTTGGCTTTAGTTACCTCTATCGCCTCTGTACCCTCTATCCCGTCTATACCCTCTTCATGCCCGTTCCCACCTTTACTGTCGTCTGCACGAAAAAGCGCATCATTGCGCGGGATGTGTATGAAATCGTGCTGACCAAGCCCGCGGGATTCGCCTTCAAGCCGGGGCAGTTTGTGTTGTTCGATGTCCCGCTCATCGATAACCCCGCCGACGTGCAGACGCGGGCGTTCTCCATCGCGTCCATGCCGTCGGAATTCGAATTATTGTTTGCGATCAAATTGGTTCCGGGAGGGCGAGCGAGCCGCTGGGTGAAAGAGATGGTGGAAGAGGGGAGTGAGATCGTGATCAAGGGGCCGTTCGGGAATTTCCTGCTTGATCCGACTCCCGACCGTTCACTTCTTTTCATCGCCACAGGCACGGGCATCGCGCCGTTCCGGTCGCAGATCGTGGATGCGTTGGAGCGCGGCGATACGCGGAAGATCGATCTGATTTTCGGGGTGATGGCGGAACAAGATTTGTTCTGGATGGAGGAGCTGGATGCCCTCGCGAAAAAATACCCGCATTTTTGCACGCATGTCACGCTGACGTCGCCATCCGCCGGATGGACCGGGCACCGCGGCCGCGTCCAGGCGCTTGCGCCCAAGATCGTTACGGAATTCGCCAACACACTCGTGTACGCCTGCGGCAATCCGGACATGACCAAGGAGGTAAAAACCCTCGCAACCACGGAGTGGGGACTCGATCGGAAGGCAGTCCATATCGAGGGCTATATTTGAACGCAGGAATACCGCTAGTGTGTCACCCCGAGCGCGACGAGGGGCGACACGCGGATGCTGAGAGGTATGTACTCGAGCACGCGTGTCATGGTTCGACAAGCTCACCACGACACGCTTCCCTGGTGAATCATTTCGAGTACCCGCGGGTACCACTCTTTTTCCAATTCCTGCACGCGCGCCTGTAAGGTCTGCGGCGTGTCGTCCGGGAGCACGGGGCACGTTTTTTGCAGGAGGATTTTTCCGGTATCGACTCCGGAATCCATCAGGTGGATGGAGATGCCGGACTGCGCGTCGCCGGCTTTGAGGACGGCTTCATGCACGTGCGATCCGTACATGCCTTCGCCGCCGTATTTGGGCAGAAGCGCCGGGTGCACGTTGAGCACGTGAAATTTTTCCACGAACGAGCGGGGCAAAATCCACATCCATCCGAGCGCCGCGATGACGGTCGATGCATCGGCCCCCAGTTCTTCCATCGCATCAGCGACGCGTGAGGCCTAGACGTCGCGGTCTTCGTCCTTCTTTTTTTCCACGATGCGCACGGGAAGATTCGCCGCTGTCGCTTTCTCGATGCAGAGGCGATCGGGCTTGTCCGTCACCAACCCCAGGCACTCCGCATGGAGCGAGCCGTTTCGCATCGCGTCAATCACGGCCTGGAACGTGGTGCCGCGGGAGGAGGAGAGGACGAGGAAGCGCAAGGGCGTAGAGGGGATAGAGGGCATAGACGGGATAGACGGAGAGGATGCTATCACAGCATCGCTACCTCTATCTCGTCCATACCTCTATCGCCTCTATGCCCTCTATCCCGTCTGTCACTTCTCGTGGCGGAACAGATCCTCATCCGGCTCAATGCCCGGCACCCAGCCCGCGAAATCGGTGAACGGAATACCGTGATCGCGGATCACTGCGGCGGGGGTGGATTGCGCGGCGTTGCCCATCACCGCGTTGGCGGCGGTGGCAAGCTGGTCGGCGACGGCTTCTTGGGTGAACATAAAGGAGCGGCCGAAGAGATCGACGGTGTCCATCAGCGCATGGTGCGGATCGATGCCGCAGACCGTCAGCGCGAATGCCGTCACGCCCAGCCGGCCCATGTGGCAGCACGAATCGCCGATGATCACGGCTACGCGCCGCGCATCCGATGCAAGCGCGTCACGCAAGCGCCGTGCGGATGCCAAAGGGTCGTGCGGCCATCCCACGGCGAAGCCCGGATCGATATTCGAGCGGTCCACTCCCGCGTTCGGGACCAGGAGCACGCCGTGCGGGAATCCGTCGGGACGCAATTCTGTCAGCACCACGCCCGGACGTTCGTTGCGGATGCGTCCGTGCATGCGCGCGGTTTCATTGAGCACCAATTGCATCAGCGCGCTGTCCAAAGAATCCCGCGGCTGCACGGCGCGGTGCGGCCGCGCTGCAAGCGTTTCGGCTTCGGCAGACGGACGGAGCGTGCGCAGATCGACGGCAGCTCCGTCGGTCGTCGCAACGGCCTTGGAGGACAGCACGACGATGTCGCCGTCCCGGAGCGCCGCCGATGCGGCCAAGATCTGTGCCAGATCATCGCCCGCACGTAGCAGGGGAGTGTGAATGGGGAGGATCAACATGGGGCGCAAGAATAATCGAAAACATGCAACTCGTCATGCGCGGACGTACCTGCTACGCTTGCCTCCACTTATGCGGATGAATGGCACCGCCGTGCGCGTCTTCGGGGCTGTGTTGATCACGGGCGTCTTTGCGGCGGCGATTGCGGTGACCGTGCCGCAGGACAATAAAATGTCCCCGTTGCTGGGGGCAGAAGTGAATATTGATGCTCCCAGTTCGTCGTCGGTAGGGTTGTCCTCGGCAGCCACTTCCTCCTCTTCGTCCATACCCTGCGAAAGCAAAACAATCATTGCGGGGACATCCGGCGTGGCGGTCAGTGCGACGGATGACCAGCCGAACGGCTCCGTATGCGGCAACGCCACGATCGGCGGACAGAAAATATTCCAATGGACGGCACCCGCGTCGGGCACCCTGGGTGTTTCGGTTTACAACGGAGACGGGGCTTTCGACGATCCTTTCGGCGGACCCAGCGGCGTGTACATTGGAGTGGATTCGGGACTGTCGTGTCCGGGTGACGGATATCCGTACGATGCGTGCGAGTTTCCGTCCCCGTACTCCAATCCCGGCTATGACATCGCTTTTAGCGTCACAAACGGCGTGACCTATTACATCACCATAGCCGGTGAAGAAATGGCGACCACGAACAATTTCACGATGAGCTGGACGCTCACCCCGGAAGCGTCTTCCTCTTCTTCCGAGGCGGCATCGTCTTCGGTGGCATCGTCCTCCTCTTCCTCCTCGCCACCGACCGTATCCGGCACCGTCTACACCGATGAGGGTGTCACGAACATCGGTGCGAACAAGACCGTGCGGCTCGTCGTCGATGGCACCACGTCGCAGATCACCACGACAAACGCCTCCGGAGTCTTCACGTTCAGCCTCAGCTATTCCGCCGGTGCGATTCTGACGGCGCTCATCGACAATGAAACGCAAGACGGCGTCACCATCACGCGTGGCGCCACCGGGGACATTACGGGTTTGAATATCTATCAGGATCATCTCATCGTGCGCAGCGAAGACGCGTCGCCGATGACGTCCGCGAACATCAATACGGGCAATGACGGCGATGCGGACATCACCGCGATCGTCTCCGACGGCGCATCGCCCGTGGTGGCCGCAGGCAAAGAATTGTTCGTGTGGACGGGGGACACCTACGCGCCCGGCGCCACGCTCGACATCGACGGCAGCTTGGACATCCGCGGCACGCTGGACGTAGCGGGCAATCCCGTGACGCTTGCCCAGACCCTCAGCAACGCCGGCACGCTCACGTGCTCCACCGGCACGGATTTCACGCTCGACGGCACCGCCGCGCAAAGCGTGGATTTCGGATCCGGCACCATTGATTGTGATGTGATCGACAGCAACACCACCGCGGCGGTCACGCTCGCAACGAACGGTCTGACCGCCAATCGTCTGGCCATCGGGAACGGCGCAATTTTTTCTCTGAACGGCCAGGATCTGACGCTCAACAGCGTCACCACGACGTTGACCAATGACGGCACGTTGCGGCTGCGCGGGTCGGAAAGCGTCACCGACACGCAGGATACGGATTCCGGCACGTGGGAATATGTCGGGGACGGGGACGGAAATGCCGATACGTTCACCATCCAAGAGCAAGGCACGACCGATTATTACCATTTGGTCATCAATGCGACGGACGCGGGTGACGTGTTCAACTCCATCGGAGGAAACAAGATCATCGCGGGTTCGTTCACGCTCACGTCGGGCACCTTCACCGCTCCGTCCATCCTGTTGCTTGGCGGGGATTTCACGCAGGCCGGAGGCACGTTCACGCATAACTCCGGCACGATCAGTTTTGACGGCACCAGTCAGACGATCAACGGCAATTCGACGACGTTCTACAACGTGATGAAAACCAACAGCACGAATGACTCCGCCAACGAGACCCTCACGTTCCAATCCGCGGAGACCGTGACGATCGCGGGCACGTTGACGCTGGACGGGTTGGATGCGAACGACAAAATAGTGCTTGCCGCGAGTACGGGCGGGAATGCGGCGACAATCGCGCTCTCGGGAGCATCGTGCGCATTCGGCACCACGGATTACCTGACGATCACGGACCACACGCTGACGGCAGTGAGCGGTTGCAGCGCCACATTGCCGCGCGATCCCGACAATTCGGTCGGCAGCAACACGACCAACTGGTTCACGGTCGTCGCGAGCTCCAGCTCGTCATCATCAACGTCGTCTTCCGCCGGAGCCGTCTGCGGGAACAATGTCATCGAAGGATCGGAGACGTGTGACGGTACGGCGTTTGCGCCCAGTCAGGATTCTTGCTCCGAGTGGAGCGCCGGCTACACGGGCGGCAGTCTGCGCTGCATGAACAACTGCACGTCGGTGAGCACGCAGTACTGCGCTCCGCAGTGCGCGAACGGCATGGTGGAGACGTCCATCGGCGAAACCTGCGATGACGGCAACTTTGTGAACGGCGACGGCTGCAATGCCAGTTGCCAGCAGGAACCCATCAAGGGAAGCGGAGGAGGAGGTGGCAGAATACTTTCCTTCGGTCCCCGGCCGCCTCCAAGATCCGCACCGGGAGGGACGCCAGGAGCATGTTGCCGGCAAGCGAACGGGTCATGGCAATACCCTGTCTTTTACGACGAGGACGGCATCCGTGATGCGCAGGGCAATCCGACATGCGCGGAGAAAAAAGACGTGCTCGTCTTTACGGAAGACCCGTCCGTGAATCCGGCCATTTGGGCGATGTGCCAACTGGTCGACGGGTATTGCTGCCGCGACGGATGTTATGACCCCATCAATATCAGCGCCGGAGACGTGTGCCGCGGCGGGGTGATCATGCTCAATTCGTCGCCCGTCAAGCAGGAGGAGAGCATCACGGGAAGGCGTCTTGCCTGTCCGGCATGGCCCACCTGCCAAGTGCAGTGCGGGAACAGGAAAGAGATCGTGGATCCGGAGTGTGCGCGCCTGCAACAAGAGCAACGTGGCCCCGGTCCGGGTCTGTAATTTCCGTCCATTTTTCCCACCCTGTGTATGCGTGCGCGCAAGTTCTCACCGCTCGTTCTCCCGTTCGTCGCGATGGGGGCGGTCATCGTTGTCGCCGTGCTCTTCGCCGGCCGGTCCCAGAAAGGGATTGCGGTGGGATGGTGTTGCCTGCAGGCCCGCAGCGGTTGCGATGCCGGATACGACGCCATTCTCTGCCGTGACAGCGGCGGGATCGCGTACAGTACGGCGGAGTCGGCTTGCTCCCAGGCGTGTTCTCTTTCCGTCGCCGATGCCGCACAAACCCGTTAGCCATCTGCTCCTGGCGACGTCTCTCACGCTGGTGGCCGCGGGGGCGTTCGGCGTATTGCATGCGCCGCAAGACGGCCCATCCATATTTTTGGCGGACACCACGGATGATTACGACGGCGTGGGATGGTGTTGTCCGGATTTCGGCGAAGCGTGCGTCAACTCCGATACCGCATACACCTGCGCGTACGAAGACGGCGGCATTTTGTATTCGGAAACGAAGGAAGGATGTCAGACGCAGTGCACGCCGGGCGGTTTGAGTTCTTCTTCTGCGGCAGGAGGTTCCGCCGCCTCCGCATCGGCCGGCTCGGCAGCGTCGGGGTCCAAGGCGAGCGCATCCAAAGCCAGTGCTTCCGCGTTCTCGGTTACGTCTGTTTTCTTGTCGTCCTCTTCGTCTTCATCCGTGTCCACGTCCTCCAGTTCGTCTTCTTCATCGATGGTCTTTGCATCCGTCTCTTCTTCCTCCGTGTCCGGCGAGCCATTCTACGTTTGGTGTGCCCCTGATCACCGCCTCCATGTGGGCCAAGACAGTTGGAATGGATTTGCAGCGGAGCATGATGCCTTCGTGGAAGCCGGCGGAACGGTCATGACGATCGCCGCGGAGGATATCGACGAGTATTGGTCGGTCTCGTTTGAAGACGATGTGGCGGAGTGCGCGACGGTCACGCTTAGCTCCTCGTCCAGCAAGTCCTCTTCATCGTCTTCCGTCTCCACATCGGCTTCCACATCCTCGTCTTCCTCCACGGCGTCATTTGCCTCCTCCAAAAAATCCAAGAGCTCCGTTGCCCCCGCCGCCACGGCCATGGCTTGTGACCGGAGACTCGGCACCGACGCCGCCTGCTACTCATACGTCCCGTACTACCATCAGTCATTGATGCCGGACCTGACGCTCTTTTTGGGTGATCTTGCCACGCCCAATATCTGCGGCGCGGTCTGTCCGGCGTTGCGTACGATCGCCATGTGCGCATTGGAATCCGAGTGCGGTCCCGCGGATGCGAATCTGTGTGTGCAAGAGAACGGATTTGCGGTCGGGTTCCTCAAGTGGGCGGACGTGCAAGCGTTGGACAGGGGATACGAAAGCATCGAAGAGGAAGCGTACGACACTTGCGAAGCCTGGCGATGCGAGTTCTTCGGAGCGTGTTGATCTTCGTCCCGCAACGCTGCTACAGTGATCTCCATGAGACGCGCTCAGCAGCTCGTGGGATTCCTTGTCTTGTTCCTGGCGATGACGGGGGTGGGATATGGTCTGCACGTGTGGTGGGAAGGCCCGCAGCCCGAACCCGCGGGTTGGTGTTGCGCCGTGCGCGGCAATGCCTGCACGCAGAGCGCAAACCTCAGCAGCTGCCGTGCGGACGGCGGCGCGGTGTTTGATATCAGTCAAAGCGTGTGCACTGCCGCTTGTGTTTCCCTCCGCTGATCCCTATGCCCCCGTTTTTGACGCGCCGCGGAGCAGGATTGGCCACGGTGGCCGTCGGTGTGTTGTGCGTGGCCGGAACTCTGCAAGTGGTCACTCCGGCGTTCGCGGGATACTGCTGCCTTCCGGGAAACGCGGAAGCGGGGGACAGCTGTTATGTGACGGATAATGAAAACATCTGCGAGGCGTTCGGAGCGGAAGAATTTGGACAAGAGGATGTGATCTATGACGATGAATCGTATTTGCGTTGCAACGTCGCATGCGGCCAGAACACCAATTTCTTCCGCTGCCAAAACCGCGACGAAGTGGCGCGCGGCGTGGCGGGTCCCGTGTGTTTGCAAGAGCAGGCTGACGGTGATGAAGAGGGATACGTGTATGCGAGTACTTGCGAAGCGGCGTGCTGGTGGAACAGCTGCGATACCTGTGAGGCCTGCAACTACGCCAATCAGTATGGCAAGCCTTGCAGTCAGCGGGCTTGCGAAGTGAACCCCACGTGCATTGCCACGCGGCTGCCGGGAGAGGGTGAGCGCGAATTGGTGGATGTCGACGGGGTGACACGCTCGATACTCAATCAATTCTCGTGCGCGCCAAAACCGGACTCCATCTGCCGGGCAGCCAGCAGCAGTTCATCGTCTTCCTACTCGGCCGCGTACCAATTTGAAGCGTGCTGCGTCAAACCCCCCAATAATCCCGGCGGATCGGGTATCACGTACATCGCTGCCAGCGATAACGACACGTCCATGTTGGATGCGGTGTACGGCAGCGAGGATGTCCGGGCCGTCAATTACTACCTGTCGTACCCGCAGGTGTGCGGACAGGTGTATCAGCCGTACAGCAGAGTGTGGACGGACCAGATGCCCACGCCGCAGTATTTTGAGGATGCCTTCGTGAAGGCCATCTGCCGGTCGGCCACGCTTCCGTCTTCCGCGTCATCCCGCTCGGCCTCGTCCGTCGGTTTTACGGATACGAAAATACTGGCTTGCTGCAGTGAGAATGCCAGCAAAATCGTCATCGGCGCGGATACGGGCGGCATCTGCGCTCCCTGTACGGACGACGCATGCGGACTGAGCGCCTGTCTTCCCGTTCCGAACGACGACACCACGTACTGCGGATTGCAAAATGAATTCACGCAATGCGTCGCGGACAGCCAATGCCAATCCAATTTGTGCGGGAACGACGGTTTATGTCATTCCTGCGAAGACGATTCCTGGTGCGATTCCCGCAGCTGCAATGAATCCGGTCAATGCGAGGGCATTGCGGATGGCGGGGAGTGTTTGTGGGACGACCAGTGTGCCTCGCATTCCTGCTTGAAAGACACGCCGGATGATGTCTCCGGCTTGTGCGGGCGTTTGGACAACGGCGAGCGGTGCACGTTCAACGATCAATGCTCGTCCCGGCATTGTCTGCTGGATGACCCGGAAATGCTGGTACACGCGTATGGCGATTTGCCGGTGCAGATCGAGGATTACGGACGGGTACAGTCCTGCACGTACCAGCCCGCTTCCGCCTTCCGTTCGTTTACGAACGCCATGCCCACGCGGCAATTCCTGGAAAAATTTGCGGAGGGTTGTTACCCGGATTCGGCGGGATACCCGTCGTCGGGAAGCCCCCCCATTGAACGCGTCGGGAAATGGCCCTTCAAAATCCCGCAGCCGCCGGATTTTGTGTCGTACAACCCCACTTCCGCAACCCCCGACCCTACCGTCTTCTGCGACCGCCGCGTGGGTCCCATCGGCGTCGCTGTCAACGCGTTGATGTCCATCACGGGGAATATGTGTCAGTCGTACATCAAAGAGCAGCACGAGCGCGATTTGGATTACTACACATTGTTCATCGATGACGCCTCTCTTTTGTGCACGCAAGTGTGTCCGAAGGTCAGACGGTTATCGGTATGCATCTCGGAAGACGAAGTCGCGGTGCTGGATACGGAATTGTGCGCAGAGCGCGGCGATTATCCGCTGGGCTTCCCGGCGAAGATGGCGGCGGGGTTTGATGAGCTCACTCCCGACGCCGCAGGCAACAAGGACCTGGATAAGTACGCGTACTTTGTGGGCTATCAAGCGCAATATGAGTTGTTCCCCAGTCTGCAGGGATGTGAAATTTTGAAAAAGTACACGATCGACGGACAGCCCGTTGTTCCTCCCGGCTGCGAGGACGCATAACACTTTCCATCCGTTCCATTGCGTTCAACCCGCGCTTATGATGCAAAATACTATGACAGAGAAAAATCCGGCTGCTACAGTGCCTCCCATGGGACGCACGCGGTTGACAGTTGTTCTTGTGGCGATTGCCGGGCTGATCGCCGGATTTATTCTGCGTGGTTTCTTCCAGCCCGCACCCGCCGCCCCGCTGAAGCCCATCGGCATTTCCGATCCGGAACGTACCGGACCGCCGGTGGCCGGATGGTGTTGCGCTGCAACGGGAGACACGTGCGTGCAATCCACCTCCGCGTTGCAGTGCCTGGAGGAAGGCGGCCGCGGTTTTCATAAGACGCAAGACGGCTGCAACAAATTTTGCGCATTCCTTTCCACACAGCAATGATGCCTGCGCAGCGCCCTTCCGCTCTCCGGCTGAGCGTGCTGGCAGTGCTGCTTTTGGCGGTGGGTGCATCGGCGGCGGTAGGGACTACACGTTCGTCCTTGCGCGCGGATTTGTTTGGTTTTGGTGATCCTTTCACGTTGGTTGCGCCGATGATCACCTGTTATCTCCCCGAGCCAAACGATTGTTTTTACCCATGGATCACCTCTGTCTGTGTAGGATTTGGCGGAACGGCATATACAAATCCTTTTGATTGTAAAGCAGCGATACGACCAGGATGGGTACCGGTACCGGCACCGCCGGGCAGAGACCCTGGACGGGATGGTGATCAGGGATACTGCTGCAAGCCCAAGCCGACGGCACCGGCGGACCGGCAGAATATGTGCGCTGCAATGTGGCGTACGGATTGTGAGGAGGACTTCTTCTTTCCCGTTCCTCGGGACGATGAGAGGGATCACGACAAAGCTCTTGCCGTACATGCCCAGTGTATGGCTGCATGCCCGGCGTTGTTGGCGCCCGCACCCCTTCCGCCTGCCGCACCCTTGGGCCCCCCTGCGGCACCACCTGTAGATGGATATTGCTGTCCGCATGTGGGTAGTGGAGTTGCTTGTATGAGTGATGAGACGAGCAATACTCCAGAAAAATGCACGGAGATCGGTAAAAATATCGGCGGCTTTGAGTCGGTTTTTATTACTGGAAAGAATCCTCAGTCGGAGAAGGAATGCAATCAGAAATGTGCCGTCCCAACGCAGTATTGCTGCGTGCAGGATACCCTAGAAAACATAGCGCAATGCCGTCAGGCAACAGTAGTGGAATGTAACGCTTTGATTGACAAGGGTGCATTTATTACAACCAAATCCTATGATTCGGAACAAGCATGCACTGCTGCCGCTGCAGCAAAGGAATGTGTTCCTATGGAGAAGAAAGTCTACTGCAATCCCAATGCCAAGAACGGCAATCCCAACGCAAATTTCTGCCAGCTTGCCGCAACCAATCCGGACCCCAATACCACATACAATATGTACTGGGTGGATGCGAAGGACCCTGGTGCACTGGGTACCTGTGAGAACACCTGCGGCCGCCACTACTGTGTGTACCAAGATGGCGACAGCGCGGGTGCGCAGCTGGACGGCATCGCGTACTTGGAAAAATTAAAAGCGCCCGCACCCAATGGTTTGGGGGACGCAGCGGTGACCCGTATCAATATGTTTCAAGGCGACCTCAAGGCACTTTTTCCCGTGCCTGTCTTAGCGTACAAAATTACACAGAAGGCAAGAGTTGGGGACAAGCCGTTGGAAGTGATCTATGCGTATGACGGAGCGGATTGGTTGTGGGGTTTGGAGACGATAGCCGAGTCGTGGACGTATGTCGGTGAAGGCTATTGGACCCCTGCGGAAGTGGCTAAAGAGGATGCGTTTAAGGTATTCAATAAAATTTCCGAGGATTTGGGCAAGATCAGCAATGTGTCCGCTGCCGAATGCATTGCGTACCCCAAGGACCATCTTGCGGTCTACGAAGACCAATTGAGCAATCTGTGTACAAAACGTAATGTGGCGCATCCACCGCCCAATTGGACCATGCATACGTATCCGTATACTTGGGACGCAGATGGTCTTACCTATGACAGGCTCTTTGCGCCGTTCTGTCCCAAGGAAGATCCGGCAGCCGTGAATGCCAAACTCGGGCAGCCGGGCTTCAATTTGGATGTGTATCTGTGGGGGACTATTGCTGTGGAAGGACCGTTGGCGGACAAAGGTTTTGACAATAAGGCACTGTGCGATCCTGCATGTGCAGGAGTAGTGGGGGGCGCACGCGGCGGCAATAACCAGTTGAACAATCCCAATCCCGCCCGCCCCAATGCGCAGGAGTTCCCGGGCGGCAGGGTAGGCACACCGCCCTTCCGTGGCCCCGGCCCCAACCCCATTCAGCCCTACGGACCGACACCGCTGCCTTCCTCGCTGCCGGGCAGAGTCTCTTCCGTCACGGGTACATCCGGCCCGCCCCCGCCTCGTCCTTCTTCCGCCGGAGGCGGCATTCCCACGTCGTCTTCCCCTGGCGGCACGCCGCCGTCATCACGGGGAGGTGTAAACTCCAGCGCTGCCGCACCCCGTTCATCCAGCCCCGCAGCCAGTTCTCCGGGAGGCTTCAACCAATGTTCCGCCGGTGGCAGCTGCACGGTGAGGGTGGCCGGAAATCAGTGCGTGCAAGTTCCTGTTGATTGTCGCACGGGATACACGCTGCAGTGCTCCGGCACATGTGGAACGGATGCCTGTAAAGGGCAGTGTTGCCGGTGTGTTGCCGGCACAACATCGTCAGCCGCCAGTGCCAACTCCAGCAGACGCAGCGCCAACAGTTCCGGCCGGAGTGCCAACAGTTCCGGTGCAAGCGCCAACAGTTCGGGTCGCAGCGCCAACTCCAGTGGTCGCAGCGCCAACAGTTCCGGCCGCAGCGCCAACAGTTCCGGTGCAAGCGCCAACAGCTCCGGCCGCAGTGCGAACTCCAGCAGCCGCAGCTCAACATCCTCCGGCCGGTCATCATTTGGATTCCAGAGCAGCTACGCCTTCAGTAGCGGCTCATCGTACGGATTCGACAGCAGTGATGGATTCGATTCCTCTTACGGTACCATCAGCAGCGCACGCACGGGACAGAACTCCTCCCTGGATGAGTACTGCCGCTTGTTCCCGTCGCGGTGTTCGTCGGCGGGAAGTTATGCGTCCGCTGGATTGTCGTCCGAAGGCCGTTCGATGATCGTATGCGGTAACGGCATCAACGAACCCGGTGAGCAGTGCGACGACGGCAACCGCAGCAATGCCGATGGTTGTGACAACACGTGTCGTCTGGTCGCCAGTCCGCTGTGCCGCAACGGCGTCGTCGATCCCGGCGAGCAGTGCGATGACGGCAACTCCATCGACGGCGATGGGTGCGACCGCAACTGCACACTCACGCCCGCATGCGGCAACCGCGTGGTGGAATACGGCGAGCGGTGCGACGACGGCAACCGCATGAACGGAGACGGCTGCAGCGCGAATTGCCAGCCGGAAAATGCGCCGGCAGTCGGTTCGGAGATCATCGATACTCCGGGCACCACGCCCGGCACCATCCCCGGCGGCACGAATCCGGATGTGACGCCCATTGCCACGGGCCACGCGCCCGCCGGCAACACGGGTCCCGCCGCGGTGGCCGTGATGGCCGCGGGTGCGGCGAGCGGATGGGCGTGGATGCGCCGTAAGCGGCGCTGATCCGCTGCCGGATCACCACACCACCGCCGGTTTTGTCGTAATCAGCACGCTGTCGTCCGTCGTTTTTCCGTCCGGCAACGACACCACGATCGTCCGGATCAAGAGGGGAATACCCGATGGATTTTGAATGCGCACATTGCCGGGAAGCGGCACCGTAAACGACACAGTGGCCCGTGCGGGAATAGTAAAACGGCGGGATCCGAACAGCGGCGGAGCGGAGATGACGTCGGTCACGCGCGCACCGCGCACTTCGCGGACGGTCCAATTCTCCGGCACATGCAAGAGCGCTCCGGTCGATGCGTCATGCGAGATGTCAAGAATACCTGGCATTTTGCCGGCCGTTGCTCGCAGAGTGAGTGCCAAAGGTTCTTGATGCTCGACAAGAATTGTTGTGAAAGATTCTTGTGTTGTCTGAGAAGCAGTCAAATTGAATTTGCCTATAGTCGCAATAAAGAGAGCGATAGAGGCGATTGCAAAAAAGACGTGCAGGGCGTGCAACGGCGGGGCGCGGTGGATGACGCGTTTTTTTGTCATGGAAGGAGAATGTATCGGAAACTGAAGAAAATTTCTTCGCGAACGGAGCAAGTCGTGGTAGAATACGTCCAATGTCCATGGAGTTCGACCCCCACACTCTCCAGCAGTTGATCCAGCGTATCTATCAACAGATGCGTTGCCCGCAGTGCGGCAAGCGCGTGCCGGTGGATTTCGCATCCGTGCGCATTGCCGCTGAAGACTTCATGCTGCTTCATCTGAAGTGCGATACGTGCGACGCGCACATCGTCTTGCAGGCTTCGCTCCAGGGAGCAGGCGCTCCGCAGATGCAGCTGATGCCCAAGGCTGTCACCAAAGACCAAACCGTCAACGAATCCTCCTCTTTGTATCTTAAAGAGAACGAAGTCCACGCGCTGCGCGAAGGATTGGAGCGCGCAGGCGGCTCTTTTGAGAAGTTGTTCACGGAGTACGGGCCGGGATCGGATGTGACGTCAGCGTAAAACCATTGGCTCGATGAGCATAAATTTGACATTTTTTTGTTTGTACTTACGATTGCCATATGACTGGAAAAGCCCCATTTTCACCTGGAGAAGCTTCAATCGTAGAGTCCGCGGGGAAAATTTTAGAAAAACATGGCTTTTCCACAGAGGTCATCGATGCCTTCTTGCAGGAACATGCAAGCAGAATGCGCGCATTGATGATTGGTGATCAGCGAGAACTTACCGAGGAAGAGCTGCAACAGGCCGTACGCGATTGCCTTGGCGAGGAAATCATCGCCCTGGGTCAGGGCATAGTCACAAAAAGTGTAGAAAAATCGCGAAAGCCCAGAATTAAGAAGCCCTCCAGTTCTCTTCAGGCGTGCGATACGGCCCTGCAGCAGCAGGTTGCTTTTCCCCATGTGCATCGATTCATTGCTTTGATATCTGCAATGCCTTTTTTGCAGGATATGGTCAGATTTGTAGATGCAGTGTCGCATACGCAAAATAAACGTTTGTGGCCGGACTATCGAAGGTCTGACAGCAGCTCATTTGGCGAAGGGCTTGGTTCCTCGGATCAGCAGGATATGTATTTGGAAACTCCCAGGATCGGACCAGAACGTATGGTGCTGAATCCCACACTTTTCTATACAGGTGATGTAGCAACGAAGCTTTCTCTGAAGGTGCTGACAGAAATATTCAGACAAATAGGGGGGCATGGATCAACATTGGAAATGGGTGATAAGGGTATTTTTCAGACGCAGTCTTTTGAGGCATCATTGATTGCCCGATTGCAGTTTGTGGCAGCCAAGTGGAAGGGTATGGATGAAGCGGATCGCATTGCTTGGATCACCGACAATTTTGTCAGGGGAAAAGAGAGCTACGACAGAGTGCACGTTGCCTGTCATAACTCGAACATCGGATAGCGGAGGCAATGGCGTGAATCATCGAAAAACAATAAAGAATTCCTTGCACCAGGCGCTTTTCTCCGTATACTGAGCCTACATTCACCGACGTTTCCCTGAGCGTTTAAGACGAACGCGGCGGGGCAGCGGCGGATTTCGTGCGTAGAGACGCCACGGCGTGGCGTCTCTACGCACACCATTATTTCCCTCATTCGTATGCCCGCCCCCCACGCGCCAAAATCCGCCGCCACCGATTCGTTTGATGCGGTTGCGCTCTCCATCGCGAGTCCCGAAGACATGCTCGGGTGGTCGCGCGGGGAAGTCACCAAAGCGGAGACGGTGAACTACCGTACGCAGCGTGCCGAGCCGGATGGATTGTTTTGTGAGCGTATTTTCGGTCCCACGAAGAACTTCCAGTGTTTCTGCGGGAAGTATAAAGGAGTGCGCTACAGCGGCGTGGTGTGTGAGAAGTGCGGTGTGGAAGTGACGCGCAGCATCGTTCGCCGCGAGCGCATGGGCCACATCAACTTGGCGGTTCCCGTCACGCACATTTGGTTTTTGCGTTCCAGTCCGTCCCGCATCGGTTTGCTCCTCGATCTGCCGATCAAGACGCTTGAACAGATCGTCTACTTTGCCGCCTATATCTGCATCCAGGTCGACGAAGACGCCAAAAAGGAGGCCGAGAAAGAAATGAGCACGGCCATGGAAGGACGCAAGACCCAGATCAAGCGCGAGTACGACGAAGCCAAGCAGAAGCTCTCCGACAGCAACGCCACCCGCGCGCAGATGGATGCCTTGGAAGAGGAAGTCGCCGGGAAGTTCGACAGCTTGAAGCAGAATCACAAAGATGCGCTGGATGACCTCAAAAACCTCCGCGTGGGAGGCGTGCTCTCTGAGCTGAAATTCCGCGAGATGAACATGAAGTTCGGACACGTGTTCCGCGCCGGCACCGGGGCCGAGTCGCTCAAGGAAATCGTCGCCGTGGTGGAAATGCCCAAGATGATCGAAGATCTCAATAAGGAGAGAGAGCAGAGCAGCGGTCAGAAGCTCAAGAAAATCATGAAGCGCATCAAGCTCGTGAGCTCGTTCATGCAGGCTTCGATCAAGCCCGAATGGATGATCCTCAGCCGCTTGCCGATCATCCCGCCCGATCTGCGCCCGATGGTGCAGTTGGACGGGGGACGCTTCGCCGCATCCGACTTGAACGACTTGTACCGCCGCGTCATCAACCGCAACAACCGTCTCAAAAAACTGATGTCCATCGGTGCGCCGGAAGTCATCTGCCGCAACGAGAAACGCATGTTGCAGGAAGCGGTCGATACACTTTTGAACAACTCCGCACGCGCGGGCAAAACCCTCTTCACCGCCGGTGACCGTCGCAAGCCGCGCTCGCTCTCCGACATGTTGAAGGGCAAGCAGGGGCGCTTCCGTCAGAACTTGCTCGGCAAACGCGTCGACTACTCCGGCCGTTCCGTCATCGTGGTCGGTCCGCATTTGAAATTGAATCAGTGCGGTCTGCCGAAGGAAATGGCGATGAAGCTCTTCAAGCCGT
>CAYOFI010000012.1:44601-46376 GCA_964403335.1 uncultured Candidatus Peribacteria bacterium | reverse complement strand
TCAGTCCTTTCGTCAACGATTTTTCGATCTCCTTTATCTCGCTCATCGGCATTTCGGTCACGCACTCCAAGTACGTCAAAATCAAGTCGTCTTTGATGCGCAGCAGCTTGCCGTACATCTCCTCGGCGCTGTCGGTCAGCCAAATGCAATTATCGTACGTTTTGCTCATTTTGCGGCCGTCTGTGCCTTCTATCAACTTGGTGGTTAACACGAATTTGTCACGCTTTTTGAAGCCCTGTTGGAGTGTGCGGCCTGCGAGCATGTTGAACAACTGATCGTTGCCTCCCACTTCGCAATCGACATCCAGAACGACGGAGTCGTAGCCCTGCATCAGCGGGTAGAAAAATTCCGGGAGCGCGATGGGCTTTTCTTCTTTGATGCGTTTTTGGTACATGTCGCGCTCGAGCATCTGTTGAACCGTGAAGTGACCGGCAAGACCGAGAACTTCTTTGAAAGAAAGTTTGTCGTGCCATTCGTGGTTATAGCGGACTTCGACTTTGGAAAAATCGAGGACTTTGCTGGCTTGATCTTTGTACGTTTCAAAATTCTTTTTCACCTGCTCGGGCGTCAGAGGCTCGCGCATCAAGTCCCGACCGGAGGGATCCCCTATCATCGCCGTAAAACTGCCGACTAAGAAAATCACTTCATGCCCCGCATCCGCAAAAGCCTTCAGTTTGCGCAGGGGGACGGAATGGCCCAAGTGGAGTTGGGCGCCCGTGGGATCGATGCCCAAATAGAGGCGCAATTTCTTGCCGGAAGCCAGTTTCTCTTCGGCCAATTTGCGCGGGACAAGGTCGGAGACGGCTCGGGTGAGGAGGTCGGAGGGCATGCTTGGTAGTGTATTCGTTTACGGGTGTATGGGAAGTGCCTTCTATGCAGAACAGGCATTTTGTGCTATAATACTAGGTATAACACACATCAAGCATGGTTCCGTCAGCTGACTCATCCATAGAGCTCGAAGCACTGATCCAAGGGTCCGTTTTGCTTGAACCGGAGCGGAAATCCGTACTGCTCGGCTCGTTGGATTTGCTGACGGCAAAGGAGGCGAAAGAATTTGCGGCGACACTGCGTCGCGCGGAGAAGGCATTCGTGGAATCGGCGACCCGTGATCCCGGCACGCAACCGGAGTTGGAAAAAGCGTTGAATAACAACGAACGTGGCATCCGCGTCGCACGCGAAAGAGATGAGCGCACAGATGAACAGAAAACAATGAACGCCCTGTTCCCCGATGCCGCATGAGCGAGAAAGTTCCACAGCCGGCGGCACCGGATCCGTCTCTGGTGGAGGCGGACAAAAAATTGAACGATGAAAAGCAACGGTTGAATGCCGTTCCCAAAAATGCGAAGGGCGATGCCCTGTCGAACGCGGAATTCGCGCGTGCCATCATGCTGAGCAAAATCGAGAGTTTTCAAAAAGCGTACGTGTCGGCTGTACGGAGCAAGCAGAACCCCGCGGGGCCGGCGGAGCAGCGCGCGATGGCGGACGCCGTCCGCGAACTGCATCAATTTTTGTCGGCCCGCGCCAGTACGGATGCGGGCATTCAAGCCGAAATCTTGCAGTTCAACCTGTTGGCGATGGAGCTGGAACGCCGCGTGACGCAGAGATCTTTGCTGCTGGAGGGCCGTCTTCCGGATACCGAGAGGAACAGGGCGGACAAGTTGTGGCAGCGCTATGAAGATGACACCAAGGACTTTGTGGAGACTGTCGGCCGCATGAGCAATGACGATGTGTTGCTGTTCTGCCGCGCGGCGCTCGACCGGCCCGGACAGCGCGGC
>CAYOFI010000012.1:0-44591 GCA_964403335.1 uncultured Candidatus Peribacteria bacterium | reverse complement strand
GTGATATTTACATTATATGACCCCAGTGAAGCATCTTTCGGAAGATCGTATTCTCAGCCGCGTCGTCCAGTTGCCCGCCGCCGGCCGGATCATCAGCGAAGCGATTGAAGACGCATCGGACGCGCGGCAATACCTGGAACGTTTGCCGTGGATCTACAATCAGCCGTGGGGAACGGAGGTCATGTCCGCCATCATGTGGCAGCTGAACGCGGAAGATGTGCGGCCGAAGATCGAAAAACTGCCGCCAGGGCGGCATCGTGACGAGATGTTCGGAGTGATGGGCATGCAGCAAAACATGAAACGCCAACTGCAGGAGAAATTTCTGTCTCCGAATCCTCAGACCCGGTCACAGATCGTTCATGACCGTGCGCTGCGGCACGTGGCCGCAATCGAGGCGCTCTGGCAGGAGGCGGGCGTACGCGCCGCGCATGTGTTTTCGGAGCGGTTTGCGCAAATTCCCGCGGATAAGCGCGACATGCAGTTGCAGGCGCAGGTGTCCCGCTATCTTGCGTACAGACGTCTCCCGCCCGCGAGCCAAAACATCATCACGGCATTGAACGCCCTGGAGAAAAACATGGACAAATTCTGGGATGCGAAATTGTTCGAAGGCGGCGACGTGCTGTATTTGTCGCACAGCGAGCTGGACCCCAAAACCAACAACAAGCGGTTCGGAACGGATGCCGCGATACGCGGTGTGCAACACCAATTAGATCTCGCAAATCCCGGCACAAAGCGCGGGGTCCGCCATCTTCGCGGCGATCCGGAGGACTCCCGCGCCATCAAGGGCACGTTCCTGCGCGCGCTGGCACAAGCAGGCCCCCGTGATACGGTGATGGTGGATTCGCACGCCTGGTACCGTGACGGGTCAAACGGGGTCCAAATCCGGTTGGGAAATCTGACCGAGGCGTTGATGAAGCAAGGAGTGACGATGGATGATGTCGGGATCAATCCCAAGGAATTCGCCGATGCCATCAAGCAGCGACCGTACGAAAAGGGACGCCCCTTCAAAATCGTTTTCACCATGTGCGTGAGCGCGGACTTCATGACGGAATTGTTCGAGCATTTGCGCGGATCGGGAAAATCCGTGTTGTGCGTGTCGGAAACGGAATACGGGCAAACGGGGCAGCTGTATACCCACGGCAACGGATTAGGCCGCCAGTTCTACGAAAACGTCTTGCGGTTGGACAGCAATCAGCCCACCACCATCGGTTCCATCGCCGTGAACCGCTATGCGCCTGGTTCCAGCATGCCCAGTCCCAAAGGGGGCATGGGATTCGGCAATAACAGTCCCATTTGGTATTTGGACGAAGAAGGGACCGCCACACAGGTGGTGGAGGGCGGGAAGCGGCCGGATGCACAGGAAAAACGCGTTGTGTAAGCGCAGAGGTCCAATTGCGGCTATACTCTCCGCATGCCTTCCTGGACCGCCGATGCTCCGCAACGCCTAGACGCCTTTTTGGGGTCCGACGACCGCACGCTCAGCCGTGCCCGGGCGCAGAAGATGATTGAAGACGGATTTGTGAAGGTGAACGGCAAAAAGCAAAAAAAATGCGCCTATCGGCTGGGCATCGGGGACGAGATCGAACTGGCGGACGATATTCCAGTCCCTGTCTCCGACATCGAGCCGGTCGATCAGGATCTGGAAATTTTGTATGAAGATAAAGCGTGCATGGTCCTGAATAAGCCTGCGGGTATTGCCGTTCATCCTGGCGCAGGAATGGATGACGGCGAGGTCACGTTGCTCAGCGGTATTGCGTATCTGTTCGAAAAACAAAAGCTCCCCTTTTCCGAACAATCCGTTCTTGTGCACCGTCTCGATCGGGAAACGACGGGCTGCATCCTCATCGCCAAAACCCCCGCCGCGCATATCGCCCTGCAAAAACAATTCGAAACGCGCACGGTGAAAAAACTCTATCTCGCACTCGTCGCAGGAATTCCGGAGCACCCCACCGCCAAGATCGACTCCCCCATCGGCCGCAGCCAAACTGACAGAACCAAAATGTCCGTGCGCGGAGTTTCGGGTGTGCGAGAAGCGCAGACGACGTACCGTGTGCTCGAATCATCGGGTGAAGTCTCATTGCTGGAATGCGATCTGCACACCGGCCGCACGCATCAAGTGCGCGTCCATCTGCAATCGATCGGTCATCCTGTGCTGGGTGATCCCAGTTATACGTCGCCGCTCAGCATGCGTCTTGCCGAGCATCATGAAATCAAAAATTTGTGTCTGCATGCGTGGAAGCTGACGTTCCAATCCCCTGCCAAGAAAAAAGCGCAGACGGTAGTGGCGCCGTTGCCGGAGAGTTTTGCGGAAGTGTTGGAGGAGTGTGGAATCGAATCGCCAGATGCGTAGAGAATACTGGTATTGAGATATGATATACTCGCAGCCGTGAAGAAATCTTCTGCGTCACGATCTCGTTTAGATAGATCACTTGCTGTGGGATTGATGTGTTTGGCGGGTGTTATCACGATTTTTCAGGTAGCGGCTGGCTATGATGCTGTGCTGAGTACGCGCTGGCCGACGACTGAAGGAACCGTTATACGTGCAGGCGGTCAAGTAGGGTCGCCAATACTTTTTCGCAGTTTCTTTGTTGAATATCGATATCAGGTGAATGGAGTGTTATATACTAACTCCACGGTGCAAAATGGAGTCGGTACAAGTCCAGTTTTTCCTTTCGAGATCGGACTACAAAATTATGTGGCTAAAAAGTATCCGATTGGATCATCCGTTGCTGTCCATTATCAGCCAGAGAATCCGCGGCGCTCAATTTTAGAACCAGGATTACAGTGGCCTGTCTTCATTTTTGTGCCATTGATTGTGGCGATCATTCTATTTGCAATCTGGATTTTGAAAACACGTAAGCCCAAATAGTCCTACAAAAAATCCTACTCTCCCGGCGTAAACGTCACTTTATACTCCATTGTATCCAAAATCTCATTCTTCTCGTTGCGCGCGACAATCTTGTACGTGTTCTCGCCGCGCTTGAGGTTGCCGTATTCCACGGACGCGATGTAGTTCCAAGTCGTCTTTCCGGCGGTATAGAGTTGCAAGCGGTAGTTATTCACCCACACGCTGGCCGTATCCGCGGAGGTTTTGCCTTCCAGCAAGAAGCCTGTGCCGGTTTCCGCGTGCGTCGTGCCTGCGGTCGGGCCCGTCACCGTCAGCGTTCCGGCGGCGAGCGGGGCGTTGTTCGGGAGTGTGGACGGATCGATTGCTGTGCTTGAGGACGTGGCGCCGCTCTCCCCTTCCCCGACGACAATCGTGATGACGGCCGGGGCGCTCTTGTTGCCCTCGGCATCTTCGGAAACCACGCTGTACACGTTTTCACCCTGCTTCATGTTGCCGAGTGCAACGCTGGCCAAGTAGCTCCATGTGCCCTTCTCCGGGCTGAAGAGCTGGAGCTTATAGTTGTTCACGTACATCGCGACGGCCGTTTTGGGGGATGTTCCGCGGATGACGATTTCTTCTGTGTTCGTGCGGTAGGTCTGTCCCGTGGCCGCGGGGCTCGTGACGGTCGGCGCATCACCGGACGGAGTCGTTGGCGTCTGTGTTGCGGCGGATGACGTTGAGCTCGTCACACTTTCACTGCTGGAAGAGCCGCTGAGCGACGTGCCGTTTTGACGGGCCTTCTGGCGGCTCTCCAGAAGGAACTCATTATCGCGGTCTTCGCCGGTGAGCACGGTGCGCGTGGAGAACGGATCGTCGCTCATCGCTTCGCCGTCGGCGGGCACGGTCCACTTTTGGCCTTCGCCGATGGCGAAGTCCTCCTGACCGCTGCGCGTGACGGTCACTCCTGCGCCGTCGGCGGAGAAGACTTCGAACATCGTGGCATCCACGACGATTTCCGCGTCCGAGGGAAGGGTGATGGTGAAATTGGGCGTGTGGATGACACGCGTGATGGCGCCCGTGAATGCGCGGGCAGTTGGTGCCTGGAGCCAGAGCGCGCCGCGCGTCAGCGTTAGTTCGATATCGGATTCGCTCTCGCCTTGGGCGCTCTCATTGATCTCCAATTCGGTCTGCCCGTCCGTGCGCGTACGCGTGCCGTCAAAGAACCGCAGCGCCGCGTGCGCGGTGGAAGCCGTCGTGATGGCGTCGCCCGGGAACATGTTCATGCCGTTCTGGGCCGTCTGCGGACTTTCGCCCTGGAGGGACACCGTCACGGTGCCGCGGCCATCCAACAGCAGCGTTGCGGCCTGGCGTTCCAGCGTGTTTCCCACTCCGAACAAACGGAACAGGAAACTGAAAAACCAGTACACCACGAGCGCCAAAACAATGACCGTGACGAGCGGTTTCACAAAACGCGGCATACGCGGCTCAGGCTCGTATCCATACATGCTCCGCCGGCGTCGATTTGGCACGTACATAGGGCGTCAGCGAGATCGGGGGGATGGTAGGACAGATGGAGAGGAAACTCAATGACACGACAAAGAAATCGAGGAAATCAAGGAAGTCGAAGAAATCGACGAAAAATCCCCGCTCTTCGATTTCCTCGATTTCTTCGACGTCGTCGATTTCTTTTCAGCTCACCACTCTCGCCACCTCCTCCCGCGTCGTTATTCTTTGACTGACCAGCTCCTCCCCCCATTCTTTTATGGTTTTGAACCCTTCTTTGCGTGCCTGGGCCTCCATGGCCGTGGTGGCTGCGGACTGCAAAATCATGTCGCGGATGGCGGGGGTCACCTGCAAGAGTTCGGGGATGCAGATCTGTCCGTTGTAGCTTTGATGTGCTCCGGCATCGCACGTGCCGCTGGCTTTGCATTCCGGGGTCAGCGTGCGCACCAAACGTTGGGACAAGACGGCGCGGAGCGCGGGTGCGAGCGTGTAGGGACTCACTCCCATGGAAAGGAGACGCGGAATCGCCTCGATCGAAGAGTTCGTGTGCAAAGTCGACAAGACCAAGTGTCCCGTGAGCGCGGCGTTCACCGCCGTCTGCGCGGTTTCCAAGTCGCGGATTTCCCCCACCAAGATCACGTCGGGATCGTGGCGCAGAATGCTGCGCAGGCCGCTCGCAAACGTGTAATCGTGCGTGGGATCGATCTGGCTTTGGATGATTCCCTGCAATTCGTATTCCACAGGATCCTCCAGCGTGATGATGTTGCGCTCCTTCCCGATGATCGTGGAGAGCAGCGCGTAGAGAGTCGTCGTTTTGCCGGAGCCCGTGGGGCCCGTCACCAAGACCAGACCGTGGGGCAATTCGACCAATTGCTGGAGCGCGTCCGCAACGCTTTTTTGCAATCCCAGGTCCGTGAGCGGAAGGATGCCGCGTTTGGGGTCCAAGACACGGAGCGTCAATGCTTCGCCATAACGTGACGGCAGGACGGCCACGCGGATGTTGATGATGCGCGTGGCGCCGTTGGCGGTGGCCGTGAAGGTGTACTGCCCGTCCTGCGGAACATTGGCGATGTTCATCTTTACCTTGGCTTCAAATTTCACGCGGCGCAGGAAATCGATGTAGCGCTCATGCGTAAGCATCGCCAGTTGCTGCAACACGCCGTGCAAACGCCATTCCACGCGCACTCCGTCTTTTTGCGGTGAGAGATGCATATCCGATGCTCCTTTCTCCACGCAGTATTGCTGGAGAGTTTTGAGCAAAGTCTCGCCGTCCATGGATCCAAAATCAGGTTCGGCCATATCCAAGTATTCTATCATAAAATCGTGAGTTGTGCATCAGGTGAAAGTGGCTTCCATATGCCAAAGAAACCGAGGAAACCAAAGAAACCGAAGATAGGAGGAAAATTTTGCAGAATTGGCATCAAGACGTGTTACCCTTCAACGGTTCCCGGGAATCGTCGGTTTCTTCGGTTTCCTCTCACTCTTCGGTTTCCTCTCGTGAATTACCGCCTCCGCAACGCATCGGAAACGCAGAAGCGCCGTCTCTTGCACCGGCGCATGCTGTTGATCATCGGCGTACTCCTCTTCTTTGTGCTGCTGATCGTTGCGCGGTTGTTGGAGTTGCAGATCGTGCGCGGGAAGGAATACCGCGAGGCGGCGCAGTCGCAGCATTTCGGGAACGTGGAATTGCCGGCCAAGCGCGGAGACGTGCTGGGGGTCAGCAGCAAAACCAACGAACGCACCATCCTCGCCACCAGCGTGACGCTTGATTTGGTGTATGTGGACCCGCTTGTCGTCGACGATCCCCGTCTGGTCGCCAATACGCTTGCAGAAGCATTGGTCACTCCCGAGTTCCACGCACTGTGCTCCAGCGGCTCCGCTGATTGTCCGCGCGAGTTGGTGCACCTGTATGCGCCGGCGTTTGATCCGATCGAACTGGAAAAATTCCGTCAGACCGGCGCACTGCTGGAGCCGCTTCCCTTTGGAGGAAAGCCGCCGCCGGCCGCGCTTAAGCTCCCGAATGTCGTGCAGGCGCGCGATACGTTCGCACAGGAAATCGAAGACCGCATCTCCCAAAAACAAGTCACGTTCGTGCCGCTCAAATACGGCGCGACCAAAGTGGAGATGAAGGCCGTCGAGGCGTTGCATATTCCCGGCGTGGCCATCGTGCCGGAACAGGAATTGATCTATGCCGATCCGGAGACCATCAATCAGTCCCTCCTGGGAGAATTTTCGGAAAAACTCGCGGCTGCGCTGCATGCCGACCCGACGGATATTCGCAGGTCCTTGCGCTCGCGCTCGCTGCGGTACATTCCCGTGATGCGCAAATTGCCCATCGCGCTCTCCCGGAAAATTTTGGAACTAAAGACCGCATCGGCGAAAGCGACGTTGGAAGCGCAGAAGAGCGACAAAAAATCCGCGCAGCAGGCGGAATTGAAGTATCCGCTCCGGTCCGTCGCCCTCATTGCGGAACACTGGCGCAACTATCCCGATTCCACACTGGGCTCGCACGTGATCGGCTTCCTCAACCCCGCGGGTGAGCCGCAGTATGGCGTGGAGCGCACGTTTGATCCGCAATTGCGCGGGCAAAAAGGTTCTATCCGCGCGGTGAGCGATCCGTCGGGCGGCCAAATTCTTCGCTCGGAGCAAACCATTGCCGATCCGCGCGACGGCGACACGGTGATCCTGACCATCGACCGCACCATTCAAAAAGAGGTGGAAAATATTCTGGCGGCAGCCGTGGAAAAATTCAAAGCCGACAGCGGCCAGGCCGTCGTGATGGATCCGCAGACGGGACGCGTGCTGGCTATGGCCAACGCCCCTCTTTTCAACAGCAATAATTACACGGCCGTGAATGACAAAGAGACGCTGCGCATCGATGCCGCCGGCCGCGAGAAATTGGCCGTGGAAGTGTTCGATCCGCAAACCAACGCGCGCGTTGTCACGGCCTACATGCCGCAGGTCTTCACCGCCTCGGGCCGACTGACACTTACCGAAAAAACGCGCGCCGCTCTCGTCGACTTGGAAAAACTCTACGATATCCGCGATCTCACGCGGTACTACGTTTTTGTGAGCGACACGATCAAGCGGGAAATTTTCCCCACCAAAAACCCCGATATCTGGCTGAAATTCCGCAATAACTTGGGGATCGGCGCATACCTGAACCGTGCGGTGCAAGAAATCTACGAACCGGGCTCCGTGCTGAAGGCCATCACCATGGCCATCGCCATCGATCAGGGTGAAGTCACGCCCACGACGATGTATGACGATGTGGGCTTGGTGCGCGTGGATGAATTCCCCATCGACAACAACGATCATAAACACTACGGCCGCGTGACGATGACCAACTGCATCGAATTCTCCATCAACACGTGCATGACGGACATCGCCTTCAAATTGGGGGCCAAACTCTTCTATGGCGCTCTCGCGCGATTCGGTTTCGGGCAGATCACGGGCATCGAATTGGAAGACGAGTTGCCGGGCGTGCTTCACCCGTGGCGCGATTGGGCGCGCTCGGAATTGGCGACCAAATCCTTCGGACAAGGCATCTCGGCGACGCCGCTGCAAGTGATCACCGCATGGGCGCCGCTCGCCAATGGCGGCAAGCTCCTCAAGCCCACTATCCTCGACAGCATCATCCATGAAGACGGCACCGTGGAAAAAACCGAGCCCAAAGTCATCGACCAGGTGATTACGAAGAAGGCTTCGGAGACCATGACCGCGATCCTCGTCAGCTCCGCGAACAATGGGTTCGCGAAAGCGGGCAAGCCCGACGGCTAC
The DNA here is from genome assembly GCA_964403335.1 of uncultured Candidatus Peribacteria bacterium. Lineage (GTDB taxonomy): Bacteria > Patescibacteriota > Gracilibacteria > Peribacterales > Peribacteraceae > CAZYAK01. The sequence continues at coordinate 36,481 of CAYOFI010000012.1, read as the reverse complement.
CGCGTGGCCGCCAAAACCGGCACCAGTCAGATCGCCGGCCCCGGAGGCAAATACGAAACCGGCACGGGCTCCACGGTTGCGACCTTCGCCGGCTACGGCCCGCCGGAGAACGCCAAATTCCTCATCCTCGTCAAAATCGACCGCCCCAAAAACGCCATCCACGGCGCGACGGCCGCCGCCCCGGTCTTCAAAGACATCGCGGCGTTCTTGTTCAGGTATTACGATATACCGCCGCAGTCCTAGGGCGTTCCATGGTCAGATGGAACGGTAGAGTTTGGCTAGCTGATGCGGAGTAGATCGAAGAGATCAAGGAGATCAATGAGATCGAGGATTGGCAATTCAAAAATGGGGATTGATGATAGGTGTATGACTGAACGACCCTACCAACGGCTTATCGCTTGGAAGGAGGCATATACGCTTTGCTTGCTTACCTATTCCATCACGAGAAGTTTTCCAAAAGAAGAACGTTATGGACTGACGGCGCAAATGCGGCGTTCCGCGTATAGCGTCCCGATCAATATTGCCGAAGGAAATACGAAAAAATCCCAAAAGGATCGAGCGCGCTTTTTTGAAATTGCATTGGCATCCATCAATGAATTGCATTGTGAGTGTTTGTTGGCGAAAGATCTCGCATATCTTGAAGATACAGGATTCCTACAACTCGATTCTGGCATTCAAAAAACAAGTTATCTTCTCACAAAACTCCATGCCTCTATAGCCACACCCCGCTTTCCTTGATCTCTTTGATCTCCTCGACGCCCTTGATTTCCTTTACTTCACCGTAACACTCTTCGCCAAATTCCTCGGCATATCCGGATTCTTCCCGCGCTTCACCGCCAGCTCATACGCCAACACCTGAATCGGAATGATGTTCACGATGGCTTGGGCGGCGCCGGCGTCGGGGACTTTGATCCATTCGTCGAAGACTTCCTGCTTGGTGGGGCCGACGCCGATGATGAAGGCCCCGCGGGCTTTCAGTTCCATCGCGTTGCTGACAATGTCCTGCTGCACTTCGTCATTGCCGCACAGGACGATGCACGGCGTGCCGTGTTCGATAAGGGCGATCGGTCCGTGCTTGAGTTCGCCTCCCGCGAATCCTTCCGCGTGCACGTAGCTCACTTCCTGGATTTTGATGGAACTCTCCATGGCCATCGGGTAATTCCACCCCTTGCCGATGATGTACAAATCTTCATCGGTCTTGATGCGTTCTGCCAACTGCTCCAAGCGCTCGACGAAGCGGGGGTTCAGCATATCGTTGATCATGGACGCGGTTTCCAGAAGCAATCTCTTTCCTTCATGCAGCTGCTCGGCCAAGGCGTAGGCAATTTGCAGAAGCACGGCGAGTTGGCCCGTTAATGCCTTGGTGGAGGCCACCGCGCGCTCCGGACCGGCGTTGATGAGTAAGGTGTAATCGGCCTCGCGGTCGATAGTTGAGCCTTCGGTGTTCACGATCGCCAACACTTTTGCGCCCTTCGATTTGGCGACGTGCATCGCTTCCAAAACGTCCGCCGTCTCCCCGCTTTGGCTGACCACGATCAAGAGGCTTTCTTTCTGCAGGAAGTGATGGTGCAGTTTGAATTCGCTGGCGGGTGCGAAGTTCACGTGATGGTGCGCCACGACGGAGAAGAAGTATTCCGCCGCCATGCAGGCTTTGGCCGCGGTGCCGCAGCCCACGAGGAATGTGCCCTTGGCGTTCTGGATTTCGGCGGCCAGCGTGCGGACTTGTTCTTCATCTTGGTTGACCGCGCGTGCGACGCTTTCTTTCTGGTCCATGATTTCTTTGAGCATGAAGTGCTCGAAGTCCCCTTTCTGCGCTTGTTCGATGTTCCAGGTGATTTCCACCTCGCGCTTGGGGCGCTCTTCGCCTGTGTGAATATCGGAGAAGATGATGCTCTTGCCGTCCGTCACGACCATCTCGCCGTCGTCGATGTATTCCACCGTGCGGGTGTGTTCCAGGAAAGCCGGGATATCGGAGGCGATGAAGTACCCCTTTCCTTTCTCGACACCGATGATCAGCGGCGAGCCCGTGCGCGCGGCCACGAGCGTGTTGCTCTTGGTGTGGAGCGCCAAGATGGCGTAGCGGCCTTCAAAATGCAGACAGGCGCGGCGCACCGCGGCGGCAAAGTCTCCGCACACGGCGTACTCCTCCTCTATAAGGTGCGGGATCACTTCGGTATCGGTTTCGGACCGGAACGTGTGGCCTTTGGCCTTCAAATCCCGCTTCAGTTCCAGATAGTTCTCCACGATGCCGTTGTGAACCACGGCGATGGTGCCGTCCTCGCTGATGTGCGGGTGGGCGTTGCGCTGCGTGACTCCGCCGTGGGTGGCCCAGCGCGTGTGCGCGATGGCCAAAGAACAGTTGTCGGCAAACAGGTCGCTGTTCACGCCGCCAATGGGCCCGATCTCCTTTTCCACGATGATCCCCTCTCCGCGTTTGCAAGCAACGCCCCAGGAGTCATATCCGCGGTATTCCAGGTTTTTGAGCCCCTCTATTGCGATCTTTCCCGCATCCGTGCGCTTGCCGACGTATCCGAAGATGCCACACATGGCGCAGAGTGTAGGGGGCGGGTTCTTCGTTGGCTAGCCGATACAGCATGTGCAATCAGTTTTTAGTTTTTGGTTTCTAGTTTTGCCATTTAACCAGAAACCAATAACCAGAAACCAAAAAACCAGCGTCACTTGTCCTTGACCTTCACACGCCTCATCTCTACCATTTGTCGGCTCTATGCCTATTATTGAATCCGCCATCAAGCGTGCCCGCCAGAACGTTGTCCGCCGGACACGCCGCCAGCCGTATAAGACCCAGCTCAAAACCGCCATGCGCGCCTTCGGCGATTTGGTGAAAGCCGGCAAGATGGACGAGGCTACGAAGATGCTCCCCCGCGTGTACAAGGTCATCGATACCGCGGCCAAAAAGCAGATCATCCACCGCAACAACGCCGCCCGCAAAAAGTCCCTGGTGATGCGGATGGTCGCTGCCAAGAAGTGATCGCCTCTCTATGAATATTCTCGCTCTCGATATCGGCAAGCGCCGGACGGGGGTGGCTTTTTTGCCGGAGGCGACGGGGGTGCCGGTGCCGTTGGAAACCATCGCCCATACGACGGAGACGCTGTTGATCGAACGGGTGACAGAGATCATCAAGGCACGGTCGGTCGGTCAACTGGTGATCGGTCTTCCCCTTCTTCCCGATGGAACCGAAGGCGAACAGGTCGGCTATGTGCGCGCCGTCGCCGAGCAATTGCAGAGCGTGGTTCCCTCGATTCTTTTCCGCGATGAGCGCTACACGACGGTCAAAGTGCACTCCCACAAACACGCGCGTCACTCCCCTCCTCCATCTGCTTATGACGGGGATGCGGCAGCGGCATGCGCTCTCCTCTTGACCCTCTGAGTTGGGGCGAATTACTATCAAAAATTGACCCGAAAATCATATTTGACAAATGTAAAAATGCTATTAGAATAGCTTTCTTAGGTCTTTCACGTCCAACGCTCCTTACAATTCACCAGCGAGTACTAACGCGGCAAAAGCGTCTAGCCCAACCGACCGAAGATCTTTTGCTCCTGTCAATTCTCTGGTAAAACGAGGGTTGTTCTTTCTTTCCCTGCTTTATGTCCGCCCCCGCCTCCACCGCAACGTCCGCTTCCTTTACCACCGCTTCGCAACAACTCAGCATGAATTTGCAGGAGTTGCTGAGCACGCTGTTTTTGGTGCTGACGGAAAAGGAGGTGACAGTCATTAAAAAGCGGTTCGCGCTCTTCGGACAACCCAAGCAGACGCTGGATAAGATCGGCAAGCACTTTAAAGTCACCCGCGAGCGTATTCGCCAGATCGAGAGTATTGCTCTCAGCAAGCTCAAGCGCACGGTGCGCACCACGCGTCTTGATGAGGTCAATGAACTCGCCAAAGGCATCCTGCGCGCCCACGGCGGCGTCATGCCGGAAGACGAACTGGTCAGCCAGGTGCTCCGCCGCATCCAAAACAGCACCGCTGTGGACGGATCGGTGCTCCGCCTCTCCTTCTCCATCGATCAGGAGATGAGCAACACGGCACGCACGCCCAGCTTCCGCGCATTGTGGCGTTTGACCTCCCTCCAGTCCGAAGACATTTCGCTCATCGTCGAGCACATGGTCAAGATCCTCAAGAAGCGCAAGACCTGCATGAAGACCGACGAACTCATCTCTGCCATCCAATCCCTCAACCTCTTCAAAGACCGCGTTCCCAGCCCGGAGCTTATTCAAAGCTGTCTCAAGATCGACGAACGTCTCCGCGAGATCGACGAAGGATGGGGACTGACCGAATGGCGCTTCGTTCGCCCCCGTTCCATCCGCGATAAAGTCGAAATCATCCTCAAGAAATCCGGCGCTCCGCTGCACTTCATGGAGATCGCCAACCGCATCCGCGAAGCAGGCTTCGATCATAAAAACGTCACGGTGCAGGCCGTCCACAACGAACTCATCCGCTACCCGCAATTCGTCCTCGTCGGCCGCGGGTTGTACGCGCTCCGTGAGTGGGGCTTTGAGCCGGGCACGGTCGCCGATGTCATCGAGCGTATCCTCAAGGAGAAGGGTCCTTTGTCCAAGAAAGAGATCATCTCCGAGGTCGCCAAGCAGCGCACCGTCAAAGTCGGCACCATCTCCCTCAACCTCCAGAAAATGCCGTACTTCACCCGCGTGGGTCGCGCGGTCTACGCTTTCGATCCCAGCAAGAAGACGGCGGGAGTGGCCTGAGAAGGAGATCAAGGGCGTCAAGGAGATCAAAGAGATCAAAGATCAGGGAAGCCGAAAGGCTTCCTTTTTCGTTTCCTTGACCTCCTTGATCTCCTCGATCTCTTTGATCTCCTCGTACTCCCCAGCTACGATCCGCCCCGTTCTCCCCCTTCTCCATGCGTCGCATTCTCCTGTCCGTCGCTTGTCTCAGTGTGCTGACAGTGGCTGCGTGCAACATCGTCGAGCCGCTTCCTGTCGGAGAACAGACCGTGAAGGGCACCATCACGCGCGTGGGCATTTCCCTTACCCGCCGCGGAACGCACCTTCTGCAAGTCGATCCAAAACATGCGTATTACGTGGAGAGCACTACGGTGGCGTTGCTGCCGTACGAGAAACGCAGCGTCACCCTGAAAGGGACGTTTGAGCCGAACGTCGATCCGCGCGATCTTCCCGTGTTCGTGGTGACGGAGATCGTCGGCGGGGAAGCGGAAAAATTGCGTGCGTGGGCCATGCCGGGGTTCGGCATCACGATCGAGCTTCCGCGCAGTTGGGACGGCAATGTCACCACGTCGCAGGCGCAATTCACCGTGTCGGGATCGTCCGTCCCGGCTCTGCGCATCGCGCGTGAAGACACCAAAAACCTGCCATTCGATTTCACGGCGATGACGGCGTCGGGCTCCTCCATGACGCTCATGCCTCTTATGCTCAATACCCGCAAAGCCGTGATGATCAGCTATACCGATCAGCCGCTGGTGATTTTCACTATCGCGCTGGATGGCGCGGCGAATGCGGGCAAAGTGCTCGCGTTCTCGTTCCGTCTGCCCATCGATATTTCTGCGGCAAAAGAAGACCGTGCGGCGGAGACCGAACGCGTACTGTCGTATATGCGTACGCTCAAGTTCTCCGGTGCGTCCTCTTCGCGCGCCTCGGCCAAGCCTGTCACGGGTACGGGCGCCTCTGCCGCCGGCAAACCCTGCGGAGGACCGGCGGGCATTCTCTGTCCCATGGGGTACTTCTGTCAGGTGACGGATACCGCCACGGATATCGGCAAGTGCAAGCAGATGTAAGAGGTTCAATCTCAGTGCGGCAACTTCTGCCTGTTGTATGCACTGGAAGATAATGTTCGATTATAGAATATTGCAAAAGATACAAATTCAGTTTATGAAGTATAAATCAGGGGGGCGTTCCACATGCACATGGAACGTCCGGAAGCCGCAGTACGAAGACCAAAAAATCAGAATGACGAAACCAAGTCGCAAAAGTACACTGCCACGATAGGCGCGCGCATGATTCGATACTCGCGTACTTCTTTTCCGACCCCTCCCATGAAATCCCCTGGTGAAACCTCCGTCGATGAAAAACAGACGTACGGCTCTCTCCCCAATGCTCTCCCGGGACTTCTTCAGTCGTCCCTATTACCCGTGTCGAATGATCCGCTCTTACGCGACGTGCTTTCCGTCGCCATAGAATCCTGCGTGGATGCGCATCACGGCGGGCATAACGTCCTGACGGACCGGAAAGTCGCGGACGCCTACCGCCGCCTCACCGCATTGCGGGGAGACGCGGCGATCCCGCTTGCGGTGATTCTGGCGGAAGCAAAGCGCATCGCGGAAGATCACTACGCAAAAATTCAACCGATTCATCAGGACATTCCCGCCGCATTGAACGAAAAAGAAAAGGAGAGAGAACGGGAGCTCTGGCTCCGCGAACAAGCAGATCGCAAACGCTGGCGGCAGCGTATCCCGGGAGAAATAGCGCGCTGGAAACAGCAGGTAGAACGACTGTGTCAGCAATCCAGTCACGATACTCAAGCCCCGCGAACTCCGCCTTTTACAGGACATCACACATCTGACAAGCAACAGTCCCATGAATCGACACACAGGTCTCCATCTCTGGAACACCTCGAAGACCGCAACATGCCCTCGCTCACGCCCACGCAGCAAGCGGTCTATGACCAAGTCGCGCAATCGCGCACGACCGCCGTCTCTACTTTGGATACGCAAGAAGCTACGTATCAGCAACAGATCGATACGCTGGCATCACAAAGAAGCGGCCTCAATCAGCAACTTGCCACACTCGATGATTCCGCTCAAAAACTGGCAGCCGCCACGGAGATCGACGGCAAGATCGCCACGATCCCGCAGATCACCACGCCGCAGTGGCAAACCAACAATCGCACGCATCTGCAGGGCATCGACGGCGTTCCGCTGCATCCTTTTGTGCGCTTCTCCGTGTCGCCCAACGGCACGCAAATCTTGGCGATCCGCGATAACGGATCGGCATCGGTGCTGGATACCAAGACCGGACAGCAAGTCCGCGGTTTTGAGACGGGCATCACCGGCGCGTCGGCGATCGAATGGTCGCCAAGCGGAACATGTTTTGTTGTGAGCGGCAAAGAAGGAAATACCTGGAAAGTGCAGGTGCGCAGCGCGACTGGCGGCGAACTGATCATGGAGAAAAATTTCGGCACCGCCGGTGTGAATGATGCGCACTTCAGTCCCGATGGCACGCGCGTGTCCGTGGCCAAAGCCACGGGTCAGTCGTACGTCTTCACGGTGGCGACCGGAGCGGAGGCCATGCACACGAGCGTGTCATCCGTCGGCACCTATAGCTCCGCTTTTTCCAGAGACGGAAACGAGTACTACACCGACGTCCACACCAGCTCCACCTCGGGATACATCGCCGCATACGACGCCGCGACGGGCGCGCTCAAGCGGAAGTATGAAGGTATCACGGGCTCCGTCACGTCCTTCTCCATCAGTCCCGATGGCACCTATCTTCTGGCTGCGGGATCGAACGGACACGTCTACGTGTATAACGCCGCAACCGGAGCCGTGGTCACCGCCGTCACCGAAGCGGGAGCGGGCTACGTCACCTCGGCGGTGTGGAACGACGCGGGCAATGCTTTCGCGGTCGGCCGCGGACTGACGAGCAGTGATAAAACGGGCGCGACGGTCTACACCTTCACCAACGGAACGGTGCAGCAGTCTTCCTTCACACCCTATCCGGAGGGAACGGAAATCCTGAAGCTGCGTTTCCTGCCCGGTAGTCAGACACTGCTTATTCAAGAAACCACGTGGGCATCCGGAGAAAGTTTCTACACCTCCATCGGCGCCTTGAGTGTCCCGGCAAACGCACGACCGGCATCGGGTGTGACGCTGAGCGCCGCGACGCAAAGCGTCCTGGCGTCGTTCCCCTCGCTCCCGCAATCGCCCACCACACGCGCGGAATTGATCCAGATTCGCGATGCGCTTGTAGGCAGCGTACCGACGGGACACAAAACTGCAGGAGAGATCGCCGCTGCACGCACAAATATTCTGGACCAGATCGCCGCGATCGACACACAACAACAAGCGGCCTTCGATTTCCTCACTGCCACCGAAACCGACGAAGCCGCGGTTGATGCGTTCTTCGCCGATTACGCACTGCAGATGGCGACGGTCCTGAATGGTGACGCCACCGTCACATCCAATGAACTCCTGTCGATGTCCACTTCCACGGAAGATGCTGATACACAGGTACTGGAAGCACAGACCGCTCTCTGGAATGCACTGAACGGTTCCGCCACCGATGCCACACTTTCCGACGCCGCGGATGCACTTGCACAGAGCATGAGTCAACGCGCTGCCGCGTACGGCTCGCTTACGCCCGCCACACTCGCTTCCCCCGCACCCGCAGGTGTTGATCTTTTGAGTCTTGCCGGCGCGCGCGGGACGGATGCGCTCAAATCCGCGTTGTTGGAAGGCGCGGGAACGTTGTCGCACACGGTCTTCGCACGATCCATCGCCATCTTGAGCAAGACCACGGAAGGACCGTGGGATGCAAAAGAGCTCTGGCAGGCGCGCGTGTCCGTAGTGACGGGACAGAACGCTGTTGCCGCGCAGACCGCACTCGACCAACTCACGGCATCGCTCACCATCCGCGAACGGAACGCGGCTACCAATCAGACAGTATCCCGCCCGCTCGTACGTCCGTCCGAGCGCCAGGCTCTCTTACAAACACTCACGCCCCAGGCACGGCAAACCGCAGCGGATTTCCAACAGGCATATCGGCTCAGTGGCCTGACATCCGGAAGCCGGAATGAAACAGCCGACAATGGCGTCCGTTTCTACTCCACCGCACTCGACCGCAACTTCGAAATCCGTCCAAACGGCGATGTCGTCGAAAACAGAGTCGTTATCGCCACGCTCGATCCTCTGTTCCACAGTCGCCCCGAGCTGCTGGAAACTCTCGTACCCGACGACGGCTTAGACGCGTTTGCCGCGGAGCACGGATACGGGCTGCGAGAAACATACGCCGCCGGCATTCTTGTCTCGCAACTTGGGGCGGTGCGCATGACGCTCGGCTCTCCCAACAACGACCACGTACGCGAAGGGGAATTCCTCAATGCACAGGGCGTTCCTGTCGCGCGTGTGTACGTGGAAAACGGTACGGGCTTTGTCCAATACATGAACCGTTCCTTCTTGAGCGGACTCTCCGCAGCCGCTCTCGCCGACACCAATGCCTTCCTCGCCGTCGGCCGCACAGCCACCACGTACATCGGCGCAACGGGTATTCTGCCGGAACGCGGAGCATTCGTCGCCCGCAGCACGGTCGAACAAGCCGCGGCATTCGCCACGCAATACGGACTGGAATTGAAAGGCGGCTCGGTCCACAAAAATGCATTGGGCCAAGGTGAGGAGAGTGCATGGTCGACAACGTTGAACACCTGGCTCGTCTGGAAAGACGGCAAAGTGATGACGGAGCAGGAATTCTTACAGTCCATCAAAAACCCGTCATACGCCCCTCAAGTATTGGCGACGTTCAACGTCAGCTTGGGCGGGATGGCCTTCGTGACGGGTGCTCCGGAACGTCTGCACGATGGCGATCTGCTGAACAGTCTTCCCGCACAGGCACGGATGCAGATGAATGCGCTCACAACTGACTCCGGCGCGATGCTCAATCTCTCGGCGCACGACGACTCGATCATCGCCACAGACACGCTCACCAACCGCGCATGGGTCTGGGACATCACCACCAACAGTTGGCGTGACGTCTCCGCGAACTCGGCAGCGGACTTGTCCGCCTCGGTGACCGTCACCGAACGCAGCCTGGACTGGAGTCCAACCTTCCAACGCACCTTCGCCGAAAGCGCCCTCTCCACCCTCGGACTCTCTATCCCCTCCGTCCGCGACTTCGCCATCCGCATCAATCCCGCTCTCTTCGGCCGCACCCAGGATGATGATTTGGCCGCCCTCCGGCGCAACGCCTATCTCTTCACGGGACAGTGGGACGGCCAGGCGTACTCCACACGCTACCAATCTCTGGTCGAAAGCCGTCTCGATACGTTGCAAAGCGCGCAACAACAGTACAACACGGAATACGCCCGCCTCCTGGACGCCATCCGCGCCGCCTACGGGAGCGAGGAAGCCCGCCGGGCCGGCGAGCAGGGCAGTGACGCATGGAAGCAAACCGTTCCGCTCAGCCTCACCACCGCCGCAGCGATCGCTGAGGGCGTAAGCAATAACTTCTATAGGCTCTACCAGACTGTCCTCGACCTCAACCACAGCACCCGCGCCCTTGCATCCGGCGCCAATCGCGAAGCCGAAGCCAATGCGTATGACGCCAAGATCATCCGGCAATTCGAACAAAGCGTTATTTATATCCGCGACCACGCCGACGCCTTCAACACCCCCTTCTCCACCCGCATCGCCCGCCTGATTTTGAATACTGACCCGGGAGTGTTGCAGAAGTATTTCGCAGGGACTGCGGTCGTGGGCCCGTCGTTAGACACGTTGACGCCCAAACTGCAGCAAACGTTTGTGGCGGTGTATTCCAGTGAGCCGGATGTGGAGCGGAGAGTGGCGGGGATTTGGGGGGTGGAGGGGATGTATAGGGTGGCAGGAAATGGATTGGAGATGCAAATACAGCAAAATGATCAATGGCTTGCTACAGCTGAAGAAATTTCTGGAATCGGCGGTGCAGAGCAAGAATTAAATGAACAACGCGCACAACTTGCCGGACAAACTCTGGAACAGGCAAAAGCACATCTGCTGTCGCTCTATCAAGATTCCAACACACAGGAGTATCCGATGATCGGTGGACAATATGTCCGTGATGACACGATTGCCGGGAGAATTTTCCATGGCCTGTATCAGAAAGGATTTTCCATGAACGATGCGGATTTCAAATCCGCTCTGGTGGAAGCAGAAAAAGTGCTTGGCGTACGAGCGCGATACATCTGGCATGCTGGCCGGACTCACGACTTTCAGAGATTCCAAAAAATGCTTATCTCTGAATTCACCGCGGCAGGTATGGGACATATTTTCCTCGGTTCCGATACATCCAAGAAAATCGCTCATGCTCCTATGCAAGTGGAGCTGGCAGCCGTTACCCCAGACAAAACCAGCTACGGTAAAGAGGATGACGTCATCCGCTTGACCTTCGATATCGCACTTCCCACAGGTATGCAGAATTTTTCTCCAGCTGCGCAACGTGTTTACATAATCAACGCTCTTACGGAAGAGCAATTATCTGACATCGGTCTGGCTGTGCGTTTTATAGATGCTAATACCGTGGAAATCTCCACCAGTGCCATCATTAATCAAGTTGGCGGGGGAAACGGATATTTCGGTCTGTTGAGTTTCAAACTAGCGCTGTGGCCGACCGGAGATACCTCGCTATCTGGATTGCAGGGGGAGAATATCTCGAAGCCGGTGCAGGTGGAATTGGTAAAAAATTCAGGATTATCGACAAATGAAAATCAGGAACAAGCCGAAAAAGAGAAAACGATTCTCAGGCAATTGGCAGATAAAGAACACTTTGTAATTCGTAGTCCTGAGCAATGGTATTGGATGATCGGGTCGGACTTTCATGATGGAGGGGCTGTAAATGCTGTAGATCTCAATTTAGCTAGCGGTGATGCAGGAGAACCCGTCTATGCATCTGCAGACGGTAAAGTGATCAAGGCCGGTGGAGATAACACTAATACCGTGATTATCGAACATGAAGCGATTGCTGCAGATGGAACGACATTTAAGTGGTACACCAAATATTTACATATGCAGAATTTGGCGGTTCATCGAAATGGGCAAACCATGAACCTCACTATTGGTATGGATATTAAGAAGGATGATCAAATTGGACAGGTAGGAGATGAAGGTGCCAATAATGCATTTCATCTTCATTTTGAAGTTCTAATGGGTTCTCTGACGGGGACTTCTGTCGATCTTCGGAAATTGTTAATGGATACAAAACAAGGTTTTGGCATGATCGCAAAAGCTTTTGATATTGGAGCAGATGGACTACAGGGCGAGTGGGAAGATTCTAGTATCTCTGATGTGATTTGGAATGAGACACTTGGTGCGTTTATGACGGTAAATGTCGATCCTGTTGCCAAAGTACATCTTATATTGGATCGCACTGCGCAGATCCCAACTGTCGATCAAGAGCATTCTCGAGTCTTCTGGCGTCTGCAAGAATTTGAGGGACAGAAGCTAGAGGAAATGAAGGCGGTAGTATGGGACAAAGTAGAAAAAGCATGGTTCCAATGGGATCCTTCAACAAATGACTGGCTAAGGAATGCTGAAAATAAGAGAATGAAATGGATAAATACGAATCAAGAATCTTCCTTCACTCCTTCTGTATGAAAAAAATTCTGCCATTAATATTTATTGCCCTTGTGCTATTGGGCGGTTGTATAAACCGCCCAATAGAATTAGATTCTTCTGATATCCAGAGACAAAATCTTAGCGCCTGGGAGGATTTCTCTATTCAGTCGAACATTGCGTTCTCAAAAAAGTTTGTTCGTGATGATGGATCAATTGCATGGATCAACTATGATCATACTACTGCACGCAGACAACCTCAGGATGTCATAATGGAAGAATATTTACTCACAACCTCATGCTCGCCCGCACTTACAGGTACTTCTGAAACAACTAATCTTTTTAGCGCAGGAGGAAAAACTTCTTGGGGAAGAATTGACTTCTTCGATCATGGTATGGACTTTGCGCCAGCACCAGAACCTATTTGCCGTCCTGCTGGAGGACATACTGGCGAAGGTTATGTATTGTGTTCAGAAAAAAATGGAAAGGCAGCAGTTATATGTGTTAGTACACAAATAGAGAATTCCACTCTCGCCAAACAGATTTTTGAGACGTTTAAATGGACCAAATGAAGTACTTTTCAATAGTAGCGGCATCAATCATTTTCCTTTCTGGGTGTAGTGAAAGCGAGATGGTATCAATGGATTATGCTGCCCCTGACCCTGATTTCGTTACATACACAAATACTGCATTGCATTATGTAATTGATGTACCACCCAACACCTTTGCAGCTCATCCCCCATCAACAAATATATCCGCAAGATTTACAAATTATGATGAACTGCAGCCTCCACCGCCAACTTCAGGATTACACCTAACCATCACAGGTACAACTGCTCCGTGCTCAAATGCTCTTATGGGTTCCTCGAACACAGAAAATTTTCCTGGAACCGGCGGCGACGCGATATGGGGGAAAGTGGATATACAAAGCATGATGGGAGTGCAGTCATCAAATTTTGTTCTCTGCAATGCTCCTAAACCCGTATTCGATACTGAAGTGAATAAGCCTGCCTCCTATGCTGTCTGCTCAATGAAAGATGGCAGAGCAGTTGTTGTTTGCTTGGAACAAGTGAAAGATGATCAGAAAATCGCTAAAGAGATTTTTGAGACGTTTAAATGGGCTGATTGACCCCCCGTTCCACCCCCACCTGGAACGTCCAACTTTGGCTTCCTTAAGCCAAAAACATGATTCCTAAAAAACAATCCATGTAAAGTGTTCTATACCTGCCTTCGGAGGGGTGGTTTGATGGGTTCGTTCCTTCCCCATCCCCCTTCCCTAGTATGAAACTCTATCTAATGCTCCTGGTAGCCCTCCTAGGGCTCGCCATCATGTGTTCGACCGCCTCGGCAGCGGAACCTGCCACAAACGGCAACATCGGCCCTTATTACTTCAGTTACCCCTCCGGCTGGAAGCGCACCGATGAAAAGGTCGGATACAAGGCCGTATTCACCGATCCCCTCCCCACGGAAGAACAGTACAAATTCCTCGCCCGCATGTGGGTCAGCTATCAACCCACGTCCGCCACGCCCAAGGAGCACCTGTTGGACGATTCCTTCGTCGCCAGCCACACCGCAGGCAACACAGGCAATGCATTCATGCCCAACTTTTCCCTGCTCTCCAAAGACGACGCCGTGCTCTTGGGACTCCCCGCCCGCCGCTACGAATACACCGGCGAATACCAAAGCATCCCCGTCCGCGGCGTCACCATTCTGACTCTTACAAACGGGCACTTTGTGGATGTAACGCTTCTTATCCCCAACACCACCAAGCACGGAGAAGATTACCTCGCGACCTTCGCCCTCCTTGCCTCTTCCGTCGCCCATGATGATTCCGTACACGTCGTGCGCGGTCTGTCCAAGAGACCGGCGAATCTGCTGCCAAAAAAGGCCGGGAGTAGTTCCTCCGCCTCCAGTGCCGGCGTGCAAAAGCCGGCTAAGAAAATGCCTGTTAAAAAATTGCGTGCACGCAAGGTCCTGCACTCCTTCCCCACCTCGATGCTCAATGTGAGTTATCGGGTGGGGTGAGGGGGCACAGAAATGTATAAAACCAGAAATTAAATGGGGCACAAGAAAAATCTTTTGACTGGCCTGACATATGCGATATTCTCTTGGTGTACTTACGTACACCTTCAGGTTTTATCCTTCACTTCCACTTCCCCTCCTCTACCATGTCGAAGTCTTCCACACTTTCTATGACCGTTCACACCTCCAAGTCCGATTCTGCAAAAGCCGAGCCCAAAAAGCCCGCGAACGCCGTGGCGAATGCCAAAGTCGATGCCATCCAGGCCGCGCTCTCGCAGATCAAAAAGAAGTATGGCGACGGCGCCATCATGGAGATGGGCAACGCCCCCACGACGCACATTGAAAAAGTCTCCTCCGGTTCCTTAGGGTTGGACATCGCTCTTGGTGGTGGAATGCCCAAAGGTCGTATCATCGAGATCTTCGGTCCGGAATCCTCCGGCAAAACCACCCTGGCACTCCATACCATTGCGGAAGTGCAGCGGGCCGGCGGACGCGCGGCGTTCATTGATGCCGAGCATGCGTTGGATGTGCAATACGCCAAAAAGATCGGGGTCGACATCGATGCCCTCTTGGTCGCCCAGCCCGATAACGGCGAACAAGCGTTGGAAATTACGGAAACACTCGTGCGATCGGGTGGTATCGATATCGTCGTGGTCGATTCCGTGGCCGCGCTTACCCCGCAGGCGGAAATCGACGGTGCCATGGGTGATTCCCACATGGGATTGCAGGCCCGTTTGATGAGCCAGGCGTTGCGTAAACTCACCTCTATCATCAGTAAATCCAATTGCTCCGTGATTTTCATCAACCAGTTGCGCATGAAGATCGGCATTATGTTTGGGAATCCGGAGACCACGACGGGCGGCAATGCGCTGAAGTTCTATGCGTCCCTCCGCTTGGATGTCCGCCGTATCGATAAAGTGACGGAGAAAGCGCCCGGCAAAGATGAAGAAGTCGTGGCCGCCGCCACGGGCGCCGATATCATCGGCAACCGCACGCGCGTGAAAGTCGTCAAAAACAAAATCGCGCCGCCGTTCCGTCAGGCCGAATTCGATATCCTCTACGCCACCGGCATCAGCCGCGAGGGAGAAATCCTCGATTTAGGGGTCAAATATGGCGTCATCGAGAAAGCCGGCGCGTATTTCCGCTATGGCGAGGATACGCTCGGTCAGGGCCGCGACCAGGCACGCCTCACGCTCTTGCAATCCAAGGATCTTGCGAAGAAGATTGATAAAGAAATCCGCGCGATTGCACTCGTTCCGTAAATTTCTTTTCTGCACATGCCAGATCCTCTCTACCGGGGGCACGGAATGGAGCTGCTCCTCCAGACGGCATTGCTCCCCGATGGGCGGCAAAAGACGACTGCGCGATTGCATACCTGTGATACGGTCCACATCATTGCGTTTCAAGAAGACGGGCGGATTCTGATGCTCCGAGAATATCGCCCGTTTTATCAGGAATATGTCTGGATGCTTCCCAGTGGCAAAGTGGATAAAGAAACTGATGTCGCCATGGCTGCGCAGCGTGAATTGCAAGAAGAGACGGGCTTCCGGGCGGCAAGCCTGGTCCCGTACTTTTCCGCCCGTCATACGGAGCGTGTGGCCTACAGATCGCATGTCTTCCTGGCAAAAGAACTGACGCCCGATCCCCTGCCTCAAGATGCGGAAGAATTGATCGAAGTGCACCCGTTGACGCTTGAAGAAGCGCTGGAACACGTATTGAAGACTGAAGTGACTCACAGTATTACGGCTCTTGCTTTGTTGCGGCTTCAAAAAGACAATAAAAATTAACAAATTGTTGCGAGAAATTTTCTAAATACGTTGTCCATTCGTCTTGTGTCTGTTCGAGCATGTTCTTCCAAGTCGACCAGAGAATTCCTCTCTCACTGCGCATACAGTAACCCTCCCTATGCCCGTCGCCACCAGTACTCTCCTTGAAGGCCAGCCTCATTCCGTCGATGCCGAACGGACCGTACTCGGTGCCTTGTTGCTTGATCCTGATGCCATTATCAAGGTATCGGACCTGCTGACTTCCGAAGATTTTTACGATCCCACCTACCGTTTGGTCTTTGGGGCTATCGAACAACTGCACCGCGAACACGAACCCATCGACTTCGTCACCGTGGCGGGAAAACTCTCCGACAGCAAAAAGATCCAAGAAGTGGGAGGCAGCGCATTTCTCGCGGAGCTCGCCACCAGCGTCCCGACGTCCTCGCACGTCTACCAGTACGGCCAGATCGTCAAAACGAAGTCTGTGCACCGCCGCATCATCGAAGCCGGGCAAAAAATCACCGCGCTCGGTTATGAGGTCGAGAAGCCGGTCGGTGAACTCTTGGATACCGTGGAAAAAACGGTCTTCGCCATCAGCAACACCTTCATCAAAGAAAAATTCGTCCACATCCGGGAAATTCTGGACGCCCGCTACGAAGTTTTCGCCGACATGCACGAATCCCCCGATGACGGCGCCATCAAAGGTGTGGCGACGGGTTTCCGTGCCTTGGACCAAAAACTCTCCGGCTTGCACCCCAGCGATCTCATCATCCTTGCAGCCCGTCCTTCCATGGGAAAGACCAGCTTGGCGCTGAACATCGCCATGCACGCGGCCGTCAAATCGCACAAAACGGTCGGCGTGTTTTCCTTGGAAATGAGCAAAGAGCAGCTGGTGGACCGCTTGTTTGCGTCCATGCTCGGCGTCGATTCCTGGAAACTCCAGCGTGGAAAATTAGACGATAGTGATTTTCAAAACATGGGGCCCATCATGGACGAACTCAATAAAGCGAACTTATTCATCGACGATTCCGTCGCCTCGTCTCTCCCGGAACTCCGGGCCAAAGCCCGCCGCCTGCAGATGGAACACGGCCTCGATCTGCTCATCATCGATTATCTCCAGCTCATGAGCACGGGCAATAACAGTTACGCCGGCAACCGCGTGCAGGAAATCTCGGAAATCTCCCGCGCTCTCAAACAAATCGGCCGCGAGTTGCATGTGCCGATCGTGGCCCTGTCGCAGCTCTCCCGCGCCGTCGAATCGCGCCCGGGCAACATCCCCGCGCTCTCCGACCTGCGTGACTCCGGTTCCATCGAACAAGATGCCGACGTGGTGCTGATGATGTACCGCGAGGATTACTACGAAGAAGACTCCGACCGCCCGGGTATGACCGACATCTACATCCGCAAACACCGCAACGGTCCGACCGGGCGCATCGAACTCCACTTCAAAAAAGAACAGATGCGTTTTTATGATGTCGACAAAGAACATTCCCGTCCGGGACCGGATGATGATGAGTGATGTAAGAGACCAAAAACCAGATATCAAAAACCAGGATCCTGGGTTTTGGCTTTTGGATTCTGGCCTCTTCTTTCTGTAAGCTTCTTCCCATGATCCCCACCACCCTCGCAGTCCGTCCGGAAATTTCTCTGGTCGCCATTTTGTTGTACGCGTTCTTCGCATTTGCCATCGGTCTGGCGCTGACGCCGTGGTTTATCAGCTTTCTCCGCAAAAATAAGCTCGGCAAGCAATTGCGCGTGGAGACGGTGGACGGCCGAGAAGCTTCGATCTTCCGCAAGTATCACGAAAAGAAATTCGGCACGCCGACCATGGGGGGCATTCTTATTTGGGGATCGATTGTGCTTACGGTGATCTTTTCCCGAGTGCTCTCGCTCTTCGGCGTCGTCGAGAGTTCGCTGTTCCAACGCGGTCAGGTGTATCTGCCGCTGTTTGTGCTGTTGTCGTTCGGGATCCTGGGCGCGCTCGATGATTATTTGAACGTCGTCGGAACCAAAGAGGAAAGCTGGAAGAAGCGTCTGCCGGTGATTCACACGGCGTTTATCGTGGCAACGTTGCTGGGACTTCTGGTCGCCGCAGGCATGTGGATGGCCGGAGGAATAACGGCGTTCATTACGATGATGGGCATTCCGCGCTCGGCGGGGATGGTCATTTTGTATGTCGCCGCGTTGCTGTATGTGGGGATTGCCGTCTCCGTGTTGGATGCCTTTGCGAAGCGCAAACAAAAAGGGCCCAACAAAAAAGGCGGCGTCGCCGCGATGCCGAAGCTGTTCACGCTGGTCTTCATCAGCTTGGCCATCGCCGAATGGTTTTATCTGAAGCTCGGGTATGACTCGGTATTCGTGCCGTTTGTGGGTGCCATGCACATCGGGTGGTGGTATATCCCCTTGGCGGTCTTTATCATCGTCGGCACGGCCAATGCG
Organism: uncultured Candidatus Peribacteria bacterium; assembly: GCA_964403335.1. Classification (GTDB taxonomy): domain Bacteria; phylum Patescibacteriota; class Gracilibacteria; order Peribacterales; family Peribacteraceae; genus CAZYAK01. The sequence continues at coordinate 17,963 of CAYOFI010000012.1, read as the reverse complement.
GTGAACGTGACGGATGGACTCGACGGACTTGCGGGCGGATTGCTCGTGCTTGCATTCGCTGCGTTTGGCGTGCTGTCCTTCCTTGGCGGACTCTCCGTGCTCGCCGCGTTTTGCGCAGTGACAGCCGGAGCCATTGCAGCATTTTTGTGGCACAACGTTCCTCCTGCGCTTTTTTACATGGGTGATACGGGCGCGTTGGCGCTTGGCGGAGTGCTGGGCGTGATCGCATTGATGAATGATCAAGTATTGCTGCTCCCGCTCATCGGTTTCGTGTTCATGATCGAGATGCTCTCCGTCATCATCCAGCTGGCATCCAAGAAGCTCCGCGGCGGCAAGAAAATCTTCAAAGCTGCACCGATCCATCATCACTTTGAAGCGTTGGAGTGGGGCGAGAGCAAAGTGACGATGCGTTTGTGGATCATCGGGGCGTTTGCGGCGTTGCTGGGAATGATCATTGGGCTGAACGGAATGCTGTAAAACCAGGATTCCGTCCGGTGTCATTGATGCGGCAGGGGGTTACGGTATCCTACGGTCATGCTTACTGTCGCCATCAACGGCTACGGCCGTATCGGACGCATTATTCACCGCCAGCTCACGCAGCGGTTTGGAAACGAGGTCAATGTCGTCGCCATCAATGCATCCAGCGATGCGGAGATGCGGCGCTATTTGCTCAAGTACGATACCTTGCACGGCCGATTCGGTTCGGAAGTGACGGTCGACGGGGAAAACTTGAAAGTCGACGGCAAGCCCGTGCGCGTCGTGCGCGAGCGCGACCCGGCCAAGTGTCCGTGGAAGGAACTCGGCGTCGATGTTGTGGTGGAGGCGACGGGAAAATTCCGCAGCCGCGATAAAGCCGAGGCGCACCTGGCCGCGGGCGCCAAAGCCGTCGTCGTCACCGCTCCGCCCAAAGACGATATTCCGATGATCGTGCGCGGGGTGAATGATGCGGATTTAAAAGGCGCACTGCCGATCGTGAGTGCGGCATCCTGCACCACCAACTGCATCGCGCCGATCATTAAAGTCCTCGACGAAAAAATCGGCATCTCCCGCGGACTCGTCTGCACCACGCACGCGTATACGTCTTCTCAGAATTTGCTCGATAACTCCACGGACAGTTCCAAGGTTCGTCTTGCTCGGGCAGCTGCGTTGTCGATCATCCCGTCCACGACCGGCGCCGTGAAAGCCTGCACGAAAATTTTCCCGCACTTGAAGGGCAAGATGGACGGCATGGCGCTGCGCATTCCCGTGGCCGATGTGTCCGCCGCGTATTTGTCGCTGGAAGTGAAGAAAAACACGACGGTCGACGAAGTGCACGCGGCACTGAACGAAGCCGCAAACGGATCGCTCAAAGGAATACTCGCCATCGAGCCGGAACTCCTCGTGTCTTCGGATTTCATCAGCAATCCGCACTCCAGCATCATCGATATGGATTCGACCGCCGTCATCGACGGCACGCTCGTGCAGATCCTCAGTTGGTACGACAACGAATGGGGCTATGCCTCGCGCGTGACGGAGATGACCACGATGGTGGGCAAGCTAATTGGTTGACGTCTTGCTACCGAGAATCTCTCGAATCTCCTTATGAAGGGCGGAAAGTTCGTCCACGGTCGTGGCCGCCCGCAATCTTCGCAGCGCGTCATTTCCGATAAGCAGGCGTATTTCCAGCCATAGGCGCCGCATGTATTCGATATTCCCTCGGGCGTAGATCAGTAATGGGCGCAACTCGGGTGTTTCCTTCGCGAGCGTGTCAAAAATGCCGTAGGCAACGGCGCTTTGCGTCGCGATCGCACTGGCAAAGGGCTTTCCTTTATCAGGCACGCCGGAGAGTGCTACCGGGTACTCTCCGCCCTTGGCAGTCCGGAAGAAGCGTTTCGACAGAGCCGCAACATTCGTCACTCCCGCTTCCCGCATTAACTGCTGCATCCACGGTGATTCTTTCCCGATGGTGTAGAGGTATTTGAGTCGATGTGATTCGGTGAACGCTTCTTCCAGGAATAGATTTCGGTGTTCCGCAGTTTCTTTTTCCGCCATAAATCCCGTCCGGGCTTCGATGCCAACACCATCGGGATGCAGACTGACCACGATTGCCTTATCATTCAGCGACATGATCGCGTGAGCCGCTTCATGCACGATGAGGGATGCGGTGTATTCCCGTCCGAAACGTTCCTCATCATCGGAATCCCGGAAAACCACCGCCACATCCAATGTGTTTTCATAGAATCCTCCGTGATGGGAAATATCCTGACTCAGAGGTATTCCGCATTCCTCCCAGTACTGTAAAACTTCCTGCTTTTTCGCGGTGTCGATGACGTAGACCCGTGGCAGTGGACCGCGGATGCTTTCCTGGAATATTGTCCGCAGGTCCGCAGTAGAAAGATAGTCCTCCATACTGTGTCCAGGATCTTCCGCTAAGAGCAATGTAGTGCGAAGCCGCTCGCGCGCCGTCTTTAGAGTGTAACCCGGCTCAACGTGGGACAGCTTGAATTGCTCGGGTTGTATCGGGTAGAGACGATCGATTCGTCCGTCCGTATGCGGATTCCTGCCGTGCTCCATAGTATTTATATTATACTACTAATTTATAAATTAGTAAATGAACCGCTGCGTGTAAATCGGGGGTGCGTGGATCGGCGTCATGCCTGCTCTTATGGTATCGTTTCTCCATGGCTCACCAACCTCTCCACTCCCACGCGGAACGCGCGTCCCTGAACGCACACTTGTACCACGTGTCCAAGGTCCACGATGATCTGCGGCATTTAATTTTGGATGTCGCGCGCGCCGCCAAATATATTCAATTCGCGATCCGCACGACGGAGGCGGGATTAGCCGGGAGCAAAAATCATTTTGGCGAAGAGCAGATCAAATTGGATGTGCTGAGCGATGAAATCATTTCCGCGCACCTGCGTGAAAGTAAATTGGTGTGCAGTTATATCTCGGAAGAAGAAAAGAACGTCGTCGAGTTGGATAAAGACGCGCCGTACTCGGTGGTGTTTGATCCTCTCGATGGATCGTCGCTCGTGGATGTGAACTTCGCCGTTGGTTCCATCTTCGGTATTTATCAAGGCTCGAACGTGATCGGCAGATGCTCACGCGAACTCAAGGCCGCGCTCTATATCGTCTACGGACCGCGCACGTTGCTCGTCTATTCCGCTGGCAACGGCGTGCATGAATTTATTTTGAATGACGTCGGTGAGTTCGTATTGCTCCGCGAATTTCTCGGCATCGCGGATGACGCCAAAAACTACAGTCCCGGGAATTTGGCTGCCATCGCGGATAATGCCGGATACAAAGCTGTGCTCGATTCGTGGCTTACCAACGGCAAAATGACGCTGCGCTACTCCGGCTGCATGGCCGCCGATGTGCACCACGTGATCAGCAAAGGACAGGGTGTGTTCTGCAACGTGGGCGGATCCAAGTATCCGCAGGGCAAATTGCGTTTGGTCTTCGAATGCGGACCGTTTGCGTATCTCGCTGAACAAGCGGGCGGTGCGGCATCGGATGGCGTGCAAGCGATTCTGGATAAGCAGATCACGGAGATTGATCAGCGCACGCCGCTCATCATTGGATCTAAAAACGAAGTTGCTCGTGTTTGTGAATTATTGAAGAAGTGATGCCACAAATTACACCGAAGAAACAAGAGACAAAAAAGCCTCCAATTAATTAAATTTGAATATTTAATAATTGAGATTTGTTTCTTCACTGTTTCTTGTTTCTTCGGTGTAATTATTTGGATCAGTCCCAAAACGGTTCCTTCAACGCTTTTTCGAGGATCTCGTCGAGTGTTTTATTCGCCTCATGTTTTTTCTTGCCCTCTAACTTAAATGCACCCTTCATGGATTTGTACGTGCCCCACGGATAATTTTTGCGGCCGCTTCGGCGTTCTTTGCCGTCTTTGTCCGCCGGCGGCTGTACGAACGGTTTGGCTTTCGGGTTTCCGGTCTTGCTCCACTCCAAAGGACCGATGACGGTTTTGGAATCGGGATCCACATACACCAAGTCCGTATCACGATAGGCGGCAGCCGACGGTTGATCGGCTGGACCGGGTGTCGGAGCGGGAACGGGGGCCGGTGTGGGAGCGGGGTCAACAGTGGTCATGGTCGGAGGCGGTGTTCTTCAGGCATGGGTGCCGGAGGAGGCGGGGGTGGCGGAGGCGGAGGAGGAATGAGGGACTCGTCACGGACATCAGGGGCTTTACGGTCTTCGGGATGACGGAACATCTCTTGGGTGACCGTGCGGCGGTGGATGGCGTAGCGTTGCAGTGCTTCGACGAAGGTCAGGATACATCCTGCCAGACAGATGTAGATGCCGAAACGCATCTCCATGCGGGAGAATTCGAACGACACGCGCATGAGGACGGAGAGCGCGGCGAGCACGAGCACAAGCGCCTGCATGGATAGAAGCATGCGTACGGGCTCACGGAACCGCTTTTTGAGGATCATCGGGCCGCCGAGGAGCGGCACAAGCGTCAGGAGCAGCAAGAACGAATGCAGGAGCAAGACCGCCAAACCCAAGAAAGACGTGTAAAAACCGAAGCCGGAATACGACACGCTGTCCCCTCCCAGCCAATCCCCGCTGATCCAGGGCAGAAAGACGCTCACGATCGCCACGAATGCGCCGGCGTTCAGCAACCGTTCTTCTAATTCCAGCGCCGCGAATGTACGCATGATCTTGGAAGCCATGACCAAGGGATCATAGCATAGTGTAGGCTTTGTCTGTGGCGAACCTGCCCCTCATCATCGACATCCGCGAAGCCTGCCGCCCGCAAAAAACCGGCAAAGCGCAGTGGACGCGCGGGCTGGTGGAAGAATTCATCAAGCGGTCATTGCCGCTGCGGTTACTCACCGACACTCCCGCGCCCCCTGCGTGGGCATCCTCCGCCGAAGTGGTGATGATCCCGGGGCACGGATTGCAATGGCATGTCGCCGCCGCTCGAACGGTGCGCGCATCCGAAGGATCGACTTTTCTGAGTCCGACCAGCTACATCCTTCCCGCCATGCTCGGACGTGCGGCTCCGTGCGTTCCCGTCGTGCATGACCTGATTGCATTCCGCGGCGAGCCGCACGACCGCAAAGCGCAATTCATCGAATACTGGACGCTCGGGCCCGCAGTGCGCAATGCGGCATCGATCCTCACGGTGAGTGAATCCACCAAGCGCGATCTCCTCGAAAAATTCCCGCGTCTTGATCCTGCGCGCATTCATCCTGTCTACGCCGGTCCGATGCGGAGTGATCCGCCGATGAATCAATCGGACGGAAAAACCATTCTGTGCGTCGCGACGTTGTGTCCGCGCAAAAATCAGCTGCGGCTCATCAAGGCATTCGCTTCTTTGCCGCCCGCCATCCGCACACAACATCAGTTGTTGCTGGTGGGCGCGCGCGGATGGGACGATGCGGAGATCATCCGGCTCGCGCAGACGACCGAGGGCGTCGAGTGGCGCGGCTACGTCGATGACGCGGCGTATGAACAATTGCTCTCGACCTGCACGATTTTCGCGATGCCGTCTCTCTACGAAGGCTTCGGCATGCAGATTCTGGATGCGTTGCAACGCGGGATCCCGGTGCTCACCAGCGATACTGGCAGCCTGCCGGAAGTGACGGGCGGGGCGGCGGAAACTGTGGATCCGTTGAGCATTGAATCCATTGCGGCGGGGTTGCGACGATTGCTGGAAAGTGAGGATCGGCGTGCGGAATTGTGTCGAATGGGTCCGGAGGCGGCGGGAAGGTTTAATTGGAAACGGACGGCGGATTTGGTTTTGGCCGCCCTCCTCTCCCCCTAACCCCCTCTCCACGGGAGAGGGGGAACACAAAAAACTCCCCTTCCTCCCGTGGAGGAAGGGGCCGGGGGATGGAGGAAGCGCTATACTCCCCCCATGACCCCCTTTGCCCGCATCGGCCTCACGGTGAAATCCGATCTGGATCAGCAAGATGCAGTCGTCCGGAAGATTTTAGATTTGCTGAAGAAAGAAAACGTGGACGTGCGTGTGGATGAAAAACGCATCGACAGTATTCCCGCAGCCGCAAAGTTGCCGACGTTCAAGACGGCGAAGGATCTTGATCTGTTGATTGTCGTGGGTGGAGACGGAACGATTTTGCGCACGATCCGCGAGATGCAAGATTGCACCGTGCCGCTCCTCACCATCAACCGCGGCAACATCGGATTTTTGGCGGAGATGACGATCGATGAGACGGAAGAATTGTTACCCGTGTTCTTGAAGGGTGAAGGGTGGATTGAGAAACGCCGGCTCCTGCGCATTCACGCCAAGCGCGACGGCAAATCATTGATCGAAGGATTTGTGCTGAACGAAGCAGTCATCTCGCAAGGTTCCATCGCACGTCTTGTGGATTTAAAAACAAAAGTGAATGGTGAAGATCTCACGATCTTCCGTGCCGACGGACTGATCATCTCCACACCGACCGGCTCGACTGCGTACACGTTGGCGGCAGGCGGACCGATTGTGCATCCGGAAATTCAGGCGGCGATTTTGACACCCATCAATTCCCACAGCTTCAGCCAAAAACCCATCGTCATTCCCGCGGATCATCGCATCGAGGTGGAAGTGCAGAGCAAGCCCGGCAAATTCGGCGATGCGGAAATAAGTCTCACACTCGACGGCCAAACGTTCGTGCGGCTGCACCGCGGCGATCGCATTCATGCGTGGATGTGCGACGATTATGTGCAATTCCTCCGCCGCAACAAAGAAACGTTTTACGGGACGCTGCGGACAAAACTCAAGTGGGGGGAGAGGCCGGAGGATTAATCTTTGTTTCGCTGTTCGAGTGTTTTGACAAGGATACTCCTGAGTGCCCGTTCGGCTGCGTTGGCGTATCTCCCCAGCGCTGGAATGTCATACACACGGAGCGCGCAATCGTTGTCGTGCAATGCAATTCCATTCGGTTCCAAGATCTGGTCATGCAGCCAGTCCGGGTGTGTTTCTTCTCCTAAAAATACGCCCAATACAAACACCTTTTTTCGCACTTCTGTTATGAGTTGTCCTGTGTATTTTTCCAAGGCTCTATCCACTTCGACCGCAAAAAGCAGAAGAATATCTTGGGGGAGATGTTGCTCCGTATCGAAAGTTTCAGGAATCTGTGTTGTATGTGTAAGCGGAATCGATGCCCAATCGCAGATTTCATGGAGACGTATCTGACAGGATTCGACTGCATACATCAATCCGTCCATGTGCTCTGGTCCTGAATGGGGAATGACGATGGAAGCGACAGAGAGTGGTGCCGGATATGAGCCCTCATGGAGCATGACCTATTCGTAAGACATTTCTTCCGCGGAAACAACTATCAGCTGCTGCGAAAGTGAATCTTTGGCTTCACCGTACAATCATTTCCTCTCTCCCCTGCCCCGTGCCCAAAAGTCGCACGTTCAGGCCTGTTTCCTTTTGGATGAACAGAATGAATTCCTGCGCCTGCTTGGGCAGTTTTTTAAAATCCGTGATGCCGACCGTGGAGCTGTCCCAGCCCGGGAGTTTTTCGTAGGCCACGTGTCCGCCGTGCAGACCCACACCCACGGGTATTTCGTGTTCGCGGTCCAAGACGTCCAATTTGGTGATGTTCCAGCAATCGAAGCCGTTGATCATGGCGGATTGCTTCAGATCCGGCAGATACAGCCATCCGCAGCGCCGCGGCCGGCCCGTCACCGAGCCGTACTCCCCTCCCCTGTTGCGCAGCCGTTCGCTCGCCTCTTCGTCCGCTTCCGTCAAAAAATCTCCCGATCCCACGCGCGTGCAGTAGGCCTTTGCGACGCCTATGCAGGATGTCACCGCGCGCGGCGCCAAACCCAATCCTTGGAGTGCGCCCGCGAGCGTGGTCGAGCTGGAGGTGACGAACGGGTATGTGCCGTGGTCGATGTCCAACAATGTCGCCTGCGCGCCCTCAATCAGAATCCGTTTTTTCTTCATGAGGTATTCATGCATCGCGGCCGGACCGTTTTCGACGATGCAGTGCTTGAGCAACGTTTGCGCCGCGGTGAACGCCGCGCATTCGGCATCCACATCGATCTCCACGCCATACATCGCCTGCACATCCGCCTTCCGCTCTGTCAGCTCTTTTCTGATGACGGCGACCGGCTCGTGCAATTTTTCCATCCGCAGGCCCGACCGCGCGGCTTTGTCCATGTACGTCGGGCCGATGCCGCGCTTGGTCGTACCGATACCTATCCCTTTTTGTTGCGCACGACGGTCTTCCAGCACGCCGTCGATCGCTTTGTGGAATTCAAACACGATATGTGCTGCGGGCGAAATCTTCAGCCGGTTCACGATCGGCACGCCGGCTTTCTCCAGGAATTCAATCTCTTCGAGCAGCGTCGCCAAATGGATGACCATGCCGGAACCCAAAAACACGGCCTTGCCGGGATGCAAACTGCCCGAGGGCAACAAACGGAACACGGTTTTCTTGCCGCCCACCACGATCGTATGCCCGGCATTCGCACCGCCGCATGCGCGCGCGACCACGTCAAAATGCTCGGCCAAAATATCGATCATCTTTCCTTTTCCCTCATCGCCCCACTGCGCGCCGATGATGGCGCAGACGGGACCGAGGTCTTGGAGGAGCTTTTGCACGACGGAAGCATAGCAGAACTGCTATTGCGTGTCTGTGACCGCCGTATCCGTCGGATGCAGGGCTTGTTCAATTTTCCTGCGTACATCAGTAACCAGTAGCTCCTGTTCGGCTTCAAATTTGATTACTTCATTCAAAATCTTGATCAGTACCGCGCGTTCTTCAGGTCGGTGGATTGAACGCAGGCATATATCGGCATCCCTCGCATATATTCCTAAATGGTATCGAACGGTGGATTCCGGCAGCAGATACGGGAGATCTTTCATCGCCCGTTCGAGCGAATTATGTATTTGGTGGTCGGGTGCACGAAGCATGTTTGGATACTACATCAGTTCCTTCCCGCACTCGATCACGTATCCGCGGCACCAGCTATGGTTTTTTGCCCCATTGATGATCGCACGCACGAGTACAGATCCATCCTCTCCTCCAAACAGCGCGACATGCGGCTCAAAGTCGATCACATCACTCATCAATGTCCGGCCCGCCGGAATGTATGGCGGATTGCTGACGATCACGAAGGGCTCCTGAAGATCTAGGGCATCGATGGGCGCGGGTCCATCGCCTTGGAGAAAGGTGATGCGCTCAAGAACACCGTGACGCTCGGCATTCTTCTGTGCGACATCGAGTGCATCTTGCGAGACATCCGTGGCGATGATGTTCAGATCCGGACGTTCGAGTGCGATCGTGACGGCGATGGCGCCGCTGCCCGTGCCGATATCGATGACGGTGGTCGGCACTTCCCATTCTGTTTGCGTTCTCTTTGCGATGGCGACGATGTCCGTATCGACTTCGATGGTCGATTCTTTTCCTGTTTTCAAAAATTCCAAAGCGACTTCGACGAGTCCTTCCGTCGACGGACGCGGAATCAAGACGCGCTTGTCCGCAAAAAACGGCCGGCCGAAAAATTCCTGTTCGCCGGTGATGTACGCGACGGGCTCGAATTTCCTGCGCCGCTCGATCCACGCGGAAAATTTTCTCCAGGAATCATCCGTGAGCGTGTCATCCGGATGCGCCAACAGCCACGTGCGATCGACGCCCAATGAGCGTGCGAGAAGGACTTCCGCATCGGCGGAGGGAAGAAGAGACCCGGAGAGGGCATCGCGGATGCGCATGGATGCCTATGATGCACGGAAATGAACGACGAATACATATCACCCTTCGTACAGACGCCTCGATGAGGCGTCTCTATACTGGGGATATGTCTATCATTGGTATCGATTGCCGGTTTGCCGCGACCCCCACGGGTCTTGGGCGGTATACGCGGGAATTGACGACGGCGCTGGTCAAAAAGAACGACATGCGGTTCGTGCTCTTCGTGCGGTCAAAAACAGAATCCTGGATTCCACGGACCGCGCATCTGTCGGTCATCGAAGCGCCGTTCCCCCACTACTCGCTGGCCGAGCAGCTGCGTTTTCCATCACTGATCAAACAATCGCGCATCGATCTCCTCTTTGTCCCGCATTTCAATGTCCCCTGGTTCTGTCCCGTGCCGAGCGTCATTACGGTGCACGATTTGATTCTGCATCGCTTCCCAAATGATGCAGGCTTCATCAAACAATTCGCCTATCGACTCTTGATGAAGCGAGCGATCTCAAAAGCCACGTCGATCATCAGCGTCAGCAATTTCACCAAGTCCGAATTGTTGCAGACATATGGAAACAGTCTCGCGAAAAAAATTGTCGTGGTGCACGAAGCCGTGTCACCGGCTTTTGCTGCGCCATCCGATGATGTCAAAACGTCGACACTGAAACGTCGCCATCTCTCGAAACCGTACTTCCTCTATGTGGGCAACAGCAAGCAGCACAAGAATGTACAGATGCTGATCGCTGCGTTCGCATCGCTTCATGATCCGACACGCGAGCTGGTGCTGGTGACGGGCGGGAAGGAATCGAAGTCCCTGCAAGAGACCGAAGGAGTGCGTCTGTTACGCGATGTGCCGGATGCCGATCTTCCGTCGTTGTACGCGGGAGCCTTGTACTTTGTCAGCGCGTCTTTGTATGAAGGATTCGGATTGCCAGTGATTGAGGCGCACGCATGCGGGTGTCCGGCGATTGTGAGCAACCGCGCATCGTTCCCGGAAATCGCGCCGCCGGGAACCGTGCTGGTGGAACCGACGGTGGAATCTTTCGCACAGGCGATGCGCACACCGCCCCCGCACACGGAAATCGGAACACGGCGATCGTGGGACGACGTTGCACGGGAGACGGCAAGCGTTCTCGTGGGGAACGCGGAGTAGTATCGGGGCATGTACCGCGTGCAGTCGATACTTCCTCGGGTGCTTCATAAACGCGGATTGGGTGTGCAGGCGCGGGCTTCGCAGGTCACGCATGTGGCGGAAAAATGGCTGAAGCTGGCTTTGCCGCACCTGGCCGCCTTCGTGAAAGTCGATACGCTGCAGCATTCGGTGCTGACAATTTCGTGTACCCACAGTATCGCGGCGCAGGAGTGCTTGCCGCTTTTGCCCTCGCTTCGTGAATTCCTAGGCCGAGAATGCAGCGGCTCCTCTATTGAGGATATTCGCATGATTCGCTCGCGGTAGAGAAAAACCAAAAGCCAAAAACCAGAAACCAGGGGGGTCGGTTGTCAAATTTTCCCTTGCACCAGTGTACTTCCTTGCATAGACTCCCCCGGCAATGTTGGTTATCCGTTTACAGCGCACCGGCCGCGAAAATACGCCTACCTACCGCGTGGTGGTGGCCGATAAAGCCCGTCCGGTGAAGGGCAAATTCCTGGAGATCGTGGGGCATTACCTCCCCGCGCGCGATCCGGTCATTTTTGAGCATAACGACGCCAAAATCGAACAGTGGATCGCCAAGGGCGCCATCCCCAGCAATACGGTCGCCCGCCTGCTCCGGAAGGCTGGTTTGAAGAATATGGACAAGTTCATCCAGACGTACAAAAAGCAGGTCTCCAAAAAGAACCCCCCGCCCGAGGTTGCAGCACCCGCCCCCGCCGCTGAAGCAAGCCCCGCTCCCGAAGCTCCGGCCGCCGCCGCTCCCACTGAGGGTGACACGGGCGCGGTGCAGGCGTAACCTCCCCCGGTATGACGACTCCCGACTCTACGACTCCGTCAGCCGGATACGCATTTCTCCAATACGTTTTAGAATCCCTTGTCGAAGACAGGGGCGAATTGTCGATTGAAGAAACACATGATGATTTAGGCACACTCCTCACCGTCCGCGTCAGCGAACGCGATATGGGCAAGCTCATCGGCAAGAGCGGCCAGACGGTCAAAGCACTTCGCACTCTTTTGCGTGTGATCGGCGGCAACTCCGCCTCGCGCGTAAACCTCAAAATCCTGGAGCCTCTCGGCGCAGAAGGCTCCGCTGACGCCGCGTAACGCGCGCTTTGTACATCGGTTTCCTTTTTTTTCCCTCTCTCTTCTTCCTTCCTCCCCCGCCCCTATGCTCCGCGATCTCTTGGAAAACGGCAGTGTGCTGGACATCATTGCCACGTTCATCGCTTTGGCGCTGATCGCCGCTTCCGTTCTGTGTTTGATTTTCATTATCGTCGGAGGCATCAGTTTCATTCTCTCCGCCGGTAACGAGGACAAGATCAAGAAGGCCGTCCATACGATTCGCTTCGCGATCATCGGCCTCTTCGTCACGTTCATCGCGTTTTTCGCGGTCTCCTGGATCAGCCGATTGCTGGAGATTCCGTTCGAACTGAACTTCACGACGATCATCCAGCTGATGCAGGATATCTTCGGCGCTCTCGGCCGTTAAACGTAGCCGCGTTTCATGTTTCCCCGCTCCCTCATGCGCTCTCTTTCTCAGTATTTTGTCGCAGCAGTGCTGTTTGCGACAGTCGCCGTCTCCGCATCCGCGGTGGTGTCGCCCGCGTCCGCCGCCCGCATTCGCGCGTCGTCGTCATCCGGGAATAAGGCGGATCTCTCCGTCATCACGTGGGGAACGTATTTGGCGCAGCGGGTCTATCTGCCCGGAACGTGGTCCGCAACGCGCGAGGGAAACTCGTTGATCTTCAAGAAAGATGCGACAACCGTGAAGCTCGACAGCATTACGATTGATGACTGCGCCTATCACCCGGTCCGCCTGAAAGCCGAGAAACTGTGGAAGGCCGCCGGCGGGGACGCCACCAAAATCAAGCTGCAGACTGTCGTCTTGGGCCGCACGGCCATGCGGACGTTCCGCTGGCAGGAGCCGGCATCCGACGGCACTCCGGAAAACCGGTGGTGCATGGTGCAAGAAGGAACGACCGCCGTCCGCATCTCTGCATCCGGCGCCGATAAGACGCTGTTGAGCTTCCTGGAAGATGCGTTCCTGCGCCAGTTGGCCGTCCGCCGGTCGTCGAGGTAATCGCTGTTCTGACAGATCTTTTGCTATGATGTCCGTATGGGCGCCTAGCTCAGCTGGTTAGAGCGGCTCGCTTACACCGAGTAGGTCAGGGGTTCGAATCCCTTGGCGCCCACCATCCGGCTTCGTTCCTGCGGGAACTACGCCGCGATGATGGTCGAACAATCACTTTGTTGCCGGATGCCACGGCGTAGCTCGAAAGCGAAGCCGGGCAATCATCGGTTGGCAAACCGCAATTTTCCCCTATAATCACCCCACATGATCCTCATTGCAGAAATCGTCGTCTCCATTCTCCTCTCCTTCGCGATTCTGGTGCAGCATCGCGCATCGGGGCTGACGTCCACATTTGGCGGCTCGGGCGCCGTGGTGGTGCAGCGAAGAGGGGCGGAACGCGTGCTGTTTAAAGTCACTATCTGGCTGAGCGTGATTTTCTTTGCGCTGAGCCTGGCCAGCTTGGTCTTCAGCGCGTAAGCAGCGTGCTATCATACAAGGGTGTTTCGACCGTTACAGGTCATTGCCCTGATGTCGCGTACGGAAAAATGGGCGCTCGGCATTCTTACGATGGGATTCCTCCTGGGATTCCTGGGACTGTCGCGCCAGTTTTATTTCGCCAATACCGTCGTGGTCCCCAGCGGGGGCGGCACGTACATTGAAGGATCCGTGGGCGAACTGCAGCCCATGAACCCATGGTTCACCGTGCAAAACGACGTGAACCGCGACATCGTCTCGCTCGTGTTCGCGGGATTGCTCCGCTACAACCCGCAGACCAAAGAAATTGAAGAAGACCTGGCCACCCTCAAAATCAGCGATGATCAAAAAACCTACACGCTCACCCTCCGCCCCGATCTCCTCTGGCACGACACCACGGAAAAAGAACCGCATCCGGTCACGGCTGACGACGTAGTCTTCACCTTCCGCACCATCCAAGATCCGGATTTCCCCAATCTGCTCATGCAGCAGAATTTCCGGGGCGTCTCCATCGTGAAAGTGGATGACCGGACGGTGCAGTTTAAATTGGATGCGCCGTACAGCTTTTTTCCAAGCAATCTGACCATCGGTCTCATACCCGAGCGCTCGTTTGAAGGCATCCCCGTCTCCAAGTTCGATCAGCACTTGGACTTCGGCTTCAACCCCGTCGGCGCCGGTCCGTACAAAGTCAAAAGCATCGTGCAGACGGATCTGTCCTCGGAAATCACGTTGGAGCGCTTCATCCGTCCGTCGATGCCGATCTACCGTTTGGACCGCGTCGTCTTCCGCGTGTTTTCGGATTACTCGTCACTGCTCTCGGATTTGCGCAACTTGCAAGGCGTGCGCTTGGTGCCGCGGAACAAAGACGCCACTCCGCTGATTCCCAAGCAGTTCCAAACGCGCAATTACTATCTGCCGCAGTATGTGGCGCTGTTTTTCAATTTAGACCGTCCCGCGCTGCAAGACAAAAATCTCCGCTTGGGTTTGCAATTGGGAACGAACAAACAGGCGATCGTGGATGGCATTGGGGAATCCATCATCGTGGACACTCCCCTTCTGCAAATCGATGTCTCGGACTGGCATTATCAATTCGATATCAACAGCGCCCAGGGCGCGTTGCTGGCGTCAAAATGGAATATTCCGGAGCGCTTGCGGCTGCAGAAATTGCTGGAGCGTGACGAGATGAATAAAGCCGGCGTGCTGAAGTTCCCCAGTCTGATCCAAGCGCAGGGAAACCAGCCGCTCGTCTTTTCCGGAGCGTATATCGAAGGCATGCCGCGCGGGTCGGTGGTGAATGGTAATCCGCTGCGCGACGGACCATCCGGGACGGGATCATGGGTGCTGAGCTTGCCGGTGTTGAAGGGAACGGGAGCGTTGAAGATCGGGGAAAATATTCTCAAACTCACGGGCCCCGATGGCAAAGTGTTGGATTCCGCGTCGTTCTTTTTGGCGGATACGCCGCAACTGTTTGCGCGCGCGCAATCGGAGCGCGACTTGATGGACCGGTATGTCCGCACGCGCGATAACGCGGCAAGTGTCCCGGCTGCTCAGCGCATCGTCATCACGCAGCTTATTGTGGAAAACGGCATGCTGCGTCTGCGCCAAAACGGGGACCCGCCCAGCGTGCGCCGCAACGAAAAAGGCGAACAGCTGACGTTGCGGCTCCTCACCAGCCGCGGACCGGCCACGTACAAACTTGTCGCCGAGGAAATCAAACAGGAATGGGCGCAGTTGGGAGTCCAGGTGAATATCGAAATCCCCGCGACCGACGAAGAGTTCACCAATCGCCTCCTCAAGCGCGACTACGATATTCTGCTCTTTGGCCAGTCTCTCTTGGATAACTTGGACAGCTATCCGTACTGGCACAGCAGCGGCGTGCAGCAGACGGGCGGCGAAGAAAACGATCTGCGTCGCGATGCGTACAACCTGTCGCAGTTTAAATCCTTTGCAGCAGATTCCCTGCTGGAAACCATCCGCCGCAACGAGAGCGGTTCGGGACGGCAGCTGGCGCTCAAGAGTCTCCGTTCGGTGCTGACCGACGAAGTCCCCGCCGTCTTCCTGTACTCCCCTCTCTACACCTACGCCTCCCGCGGATCCGTGCGCGGTATCGAATTGGGATCGCTCTCCGTGCATTCCGACCGCTTTTTGACCCTCTATAAGTGGTATGTCCGCGAAGATCGCGTCTTCCGTCCCGGCAAGAGCTGGTGGTCCTTCCCGGGGTGGACGCTGGGGCTACTGACCGGCAAAAACAGTGCTGCACAATAAAATTTACGCTCGTCAAAGCCAAGTGTAGGCATGCCTGTCACTTCATACGGCACCGGACGTCCAATCTATGTGGTCCGCAGGGAATGGCTGTATCCCTCTGCATTGACGGAATTCCCTTCCTCCCGTAGACTGCCTTGGCTCCGGGCCAGACTAAAACGCCCAATCCCTATGGAAATCCTCCTCCTCCAAGACGTCGCCGGCATCGGAAAGAAAAACGACCTCCTGGTTGTGGGCGATGGTTTTGCCTTGAACTGTCTCTTGCCGCAGCGCAAAGCGTTGGTTGCAACGCCCACCGTCCGCAAGCGGTACTCGGAACAGATCACCAAGCGCGCCATCGAAAAGGAGAAAGAGAAGAACGTCCAACAGGCCGCAGCCGCAGCCTTGGTCGGCAAAATCGTGCAGTTCACGCGCAAGGCTACCAAGACCGGCAAGCTCTACGCCGCCATCTCCGCCAAAGAAATCGCCGCCGCCATCAAGGACCAGCTTCTGATGGACGTCTCCGAGGACCAGGTTGTCATCACCGAACACGTGAAAGGAGTCGGCAACACGCAGGTCGCCATCAAAATCGGCGAACAACAGCACCCCATCACCATCTCCGTCCACGAGGAGAAGCCGGCGAAGGCTGCAAAGAAAGCAGAGAAGGTGGAGGCGTAACAGTGACGGAAAGAAGCGTAGGTGTCTTCAGATTTTTTGCTGCACCAATAGATCCAGCTTGCCCATCATACTGAGGTGTTCTTGAAGTGCTGGAGGAGATCAATCAGGTGGACTTGCAGGGAGCGCAGTCCTTCCTCACTTCTCTCGTAGGGGTGAATGGTACGGTTGCGGAGGTCGAAGACTCGTCCCTGGAGGAACTGCGCGGCAGGGTTCTGCGCGATTAGGAAGACTTCTTGGCAGTTACTGCTCTCCTCCTGGCTACACCGCAGCGCGTAACCAACCTCGAACATTACGTTCGGGTTGAGCGGGGCGAAGCGTTGTTTTGTCTCGTTAGACAATTCACGGTGGGCCTGCATTTCTTTCTCGCCTAGCGAAAGATCGGCCAGCACGACCGACGAATTGGCGATGTTCGTCAGTATCTTTTCGTCGATCAGCCGCCTGCCGCCTCCATCGGGGTCCTTGTCCTGTCGCAAGAGAGGGGCGTCCCCAAACACTTCCCTCCAGGCCGCTTCCATGACACCGTAGCTGGCGTCCAGCCCATTGAACGGCATGACGACGAAGCAGCTGGGCTTGTGCTTCGGCGCAGCCTTGTACTCAAGGCCCTCCCGCGTCAGTCTCACGCAAGAACGGACATTTTCGCCATCGTATCCCGTGCTTTGGCTGCACTCTTCGACCAGACCTCTGGTTGCTAGGTGCTGCAGGAAAGTATCGGCAGTGCGAAGTGTGACGCCGTAGAAGAGTGCGATATGCGGAGAGGCTAGTGTTGCTAGAAACTCCATGCCGTGTGCTGTTTTGCTCAATGCCTGCGCGCGGGCCATAAAGTCATCCATGTCTGGCAGATCGCTCGAAAACGAAAACACCGTCCCGATGTCGTCGGACTTGAACGTGCGGCTGGCGTCTTCGCCAGCGGCCAGCTGCCCGAGTGTCAGATGCGCGAATGCATGATTGCAGAAGAAACGTTGGATGATGTGCTGATGGTTGCCCTGAGCCATCTGTTTTCTTGTATCGGTATTAAAAAACCCGTTGGAGGGCCTAGGCAGCCATGTTGCATATAGCCCCTCGGGCATCTGCTTTGCGGCATAGTCGATAAAGTCCTCGGTGATGGCATAGACGGCCTCTGCCCATGTTTCTTCGTGCGAATCCGTCAGGCGCGCCTTGGCTTGAATGGTGCCGCTGTGCGGGTCGGGTTCGCCCTTGATGTTGCATTGCTTCGATCCCGGGGGGCAAGACATGCCGATGCTCATGCGGTGTTGCATCCCTATTGGGTATTGCCAGCTCATGTTGTCATTGTACCGTAGAGACTTGGGCTATATTCTTGTTATCTAAGTCTATTCATAACGCAATCCATGCAGTTCAAATGCATTTCACGGCAACAGGCAGATGGAAAGTGGCTTCCGAGGGCTAGGACCTTCACGAAACTCAACGGTGGCGAATCAGAATCAGTCGGTGAGCGCCGACTTGATGATCAGTTGCAGCATTTCAAAGAGGAGGCAGACAGCCTAATCCGCAAGGTTTGTTTGGATGAAGGAGGAATCGAAGTTGAGTGATCGTTATCCCATGCAAAAATTACCGTGAGCATATCGCGTGCATGATTCATCAGCATCCGTGTCACGGAGGGAGTCCCTGAAGAAAAAAATGCTGAGTCTGGTGGGCCAGGGGGGATTTGAACCACCGACCGCCGGTTTATAAGTCCGGAGCT
>CAYOFI010000011.1:0-48892 GCA_964403335.1 uncultured Candidatus Peribacteria bacterium | reverse complement strand
TCACCTTCATGAGTGGTGCCGTCACGCTCGGCAGCACAAGCCTCGGTCATGGCTCTGGATATGTAACGCTCAGCAACTTGCGTATGGGTACGCTCCGCATCACAGCGATCTACGCGGGTAACATCACGCATTCCGGCAGTACGTCCAACACCGTGACACAAGTGGTGAACAAGAAGCCGACATCCGCATTCCTCACGTCGTCCCTGAATCCCGCCGCCTACGGTTCCGGGGTCACGTTGACGGCGACGATTGCTCCGTCGACCGCAACGGGTTCTGTGACCTTCATGAGCGGCGCCGTGACGCTCGGCAGCACAAGCCTTGGTCATGGATCGGGATACGTGACACTCGGCAACTTGCGCATCGGCACGGCCCGCATCACGGCCGTCTACGCCGGGAACGTGACGCACTCGGGCAGCACGTCGAATACCGTCACGCAGGTTGTGCACAAGAAGCTCACCTCTTCGTCGCTCAGTTCCTCGCTGAATCCGTCCGGCTTCGGCTCCGGCGTGGTGCTGACCGCGACAGTTGCTCCCAATACTGCCACGGGCACGCTCACGTTTAAGAACGGTTCCACGACCATCGGCACGGCGAACGTCGGCCATGGATCCGGCTTCATAACAGTCAGCAACTTGGCGGTCGGGGCGCATGCGCTGACCGTTGTCTATGCCGGCAACATCACGCACTCTGGCAGCACGTCCGCCGTTCTCACGCAGATCGTCAACAAGAAGGCCACCATCAGCACGCTGACGTCCTCGCTCAATCCCTCCGGCTTCGGTTCGGGCGTGACCTTCCGCGCAACCCTCCATCCGTTGACCGCCACGGGCACGGTGAATATCAAAAACGGTACGGACACCATCGGTCAGATCACGCTCAGCAACGGTTCCGGCGTCGTCACGGTCTCCAGTTTGGTACCGGGCGCCCATAGCATCACGGCCGTCTACGCCGGAAACGTCACGCACTCGGGCAGCACGTCCAACGCCGTCGCCCAAATCGTCAACAAGCGCGCCACGTTGTCGGTCCTCGCATCCAGTCTGAATCCGTCCACGTACGGATCCGGAGTCACCTTGAACGTCACAATGTCTCCCGCCACGGCTACGGGCACGCTCACGTTCAAGGACGGAGCCGTCACCATCGGTACGGCCAATGCCGGCCATGGATCGGGTTATCTGACCATCAGTACCCTCGCGCCGGGCGCACATTCCCTCACCGTCACGTATGGCGGCAACTTCTCGCACTCCGGCAGCACATCCAACGCGGTCGCGCAGATCGTGAACAAGAAACCCACATCAAGTTCGTTGCAGTCGTCGCTGAACCCGTCGACGTACGGTTCCGGCGTCACGCTGACGGCCACGGTCGGCCCGGCAACGGCAACCGGCACGTTCACGTTCAAGAACGGTTCCACGACCATCGGCACGGCGAACGTCGGTCACGGTTCCGGGTACATGACGGTCAGTAACCTTACTGCTGGAGCGCATTCACTGACGGTGGTGTATGGCGGCAATGTCACGCACTCGGGCTCTGTGTCCGCCGCCATCACGCAGATCGTGAACAAGAAGCCGACATCCGCATTCCTCACGTCGTCCCTGAATCCCGCCGCCTACGGTTCCGGGGTCACGTTGACGGCGACGATTGCTCCGTCGACCGCAACGGGTTCTGTGACCTTCATGAGCGGCGCCGTGACGCTCGGCAGCACAAGCCTTGGTCATGGATCGGGATACGTGACACTCGGCAACTTGCGCATCGGCACGGCCCGCATCACGGCCGTCTACGCCGGGAACGTGACGCACTCGGGCAGCACGTCGAATACCGTCACGCAGGTCATCCACAGGAAGTTGACCTCGACGTTCGTGACTTCGTCGCTCGATCCGGCTGCGTTCGGTTCCGGTGTCATCCTGACCGCGACCGTTGCTCCGTCGACAGCGACGGGTTCCGTCACCTTCATGAGCGGCGCCGTGACGCTCGGCAGCACAAGCCTCGGTCACGGTTCCGGTTATGTGACTGTCAGCAATATGCGCATCGGGACGCACCGGATCACCGCGGTCTATGCCGGCAACATCACGCATTCGGGCAGCACGTCCAACACTCTCCTGCAGATCATCCAGAAGAAGGCGACGCTGTCGGCTCTCGCGTCCAGTCTGAACCCGTCCACGTTCGGTTCGGGTGTCACGCTGACGGCCACAGTCGCTCCGGCAACGGCGACGGGTACGCTCACTTTCAAAGACGGCACGACGACGATCGGTACCGCAAGCCTCGGTCACGGTTCCGGATCGGTGCTGACGAGCAGTCTCACCGCAGGCGCTCATAGCTTGACGGTCGTCTATGCCGGCAACATCACGCACTCGGGATCGACGTCTGCCGCAATCACGCAGATCGTGAACAAGAAGGGCACGTACACCACCCTCACATCCGCGTTGAACCCGTCGACGTTCGGTTCCGGCGTGGTTCTCACGGCCTCGGTCTTCCCGACGACGGCCACCGGGACGATCACGTTCAAGAACGGTTCCGCAACCATCGGCACCGCCAACCTCGGCCATGGCTCGGGTGTGGTGACCATCAGCAACTTCGCAGTCGGTGCACACACATTGACGGCGGAATATGCGGGTAACGTCACGCACTCGGGCAGTACATCGAACGCCGTTGCGCAGATCGTCAGCAAGAAAGCCACAATCAACACGCTGACATCGTCGGTGAATCCGTCCACGTACGGCAGCGGCACGGTCTTGCGCGCCACGCTGTATCCGTTGACCGCCACGGGCACGGTCACCTTCAAAGACGGCGCGACGACGATCGGTTCGGTCGACTTGGGTCGGGGTTCGGGCGCGATCACGGTTAGCAACCTGACGGTGGGTGCACACTCGCTGACGGTTGTCTACGCGGGGAACGTCACGCACTCGGGCTCTGTGTCCGCCGCCGTCACGCAGATCGTGAACAAGAAAGCATCGCTCGTCGGATTGGCATCCTCTCTAAACCCGTCGACGGTCGGTTCCGGTGTCACGCTCACGGCCGGCGTCGCTCCGTCCAATGCGACTGGCTCCCTGACTTTCAAGAACGGTGCCGCGACCATCGGTACGGCGAATGTCGGCCATGGCTCCGGTTCCATCACGGTCAGTAACTTGCTCGTCGGCGCACATCCGCTGACGGTCATCTACGGCGGCAACGGCACGCACTCCGGCAGCACGTCGGCCGAATTGGCGCAGATCGTCAGCAAGAAGGCGACCATCACGACGGTGACGTCGTCCCAGACACCGATCGCCGCGGGCGCGAACGTCACCTTCCGTGCCACGCTCTATCCGCTTGCTGCCACGGGCACGGTCACCTTCAAGGACGGCGGCAGCACGATCGGCACGGCGAACCTCGGCCACGGATCGGGCACGTACACCACGAACGCGCTCTCGGTGGGTATCCACTCCATCACGGCTGAATACGCCGGAAACGTCACGCACTCCGGTTCCGTCTCCGCCGCCTTCAATCAGACGATCGCGGATGCCGCACCCGGCAAGGGAACGGTGAAGGGAACGGTGTGGAACGACACCAACGGTAACGGTGTCTTCAACGCCGGGGAAACCGCGGGCATCAACGGTGTGACTCTCCGCTTGAGCGGCACCACGTCCACCGGCGATACACTCCTCCGCAAGCGTATCACGGACAGCTTGGGTCGCTACGCCTTTTCCGGCACCACCATCAGCGACGCCAACGGGTACGCCCTGGCCGTCAGCGGTGTCACGGTACCGGTCGGGTACCTGCGCACGAAGCTCGGATCGTCCGGTGCCGTGGTCTTGATGAGCGGCGCGACGGTCACGTTCAACGCCGCATACGTCCAAGTCTCCACGCTCACGGGTTCCGTGTATAACGATAGAAACGGCAATGGGGAACAGAATCAGAATGACAACGGCTTCGCCTCCGTCAACGTGACACTCTCGGGTACGACGGGTACGGGCGGGACATTCACTCAGACTGCCGTCACCAGCTCCACGGGGACGTACCTCTTCGTGAATGTGCCGACCTCCGCTACGACCTTCTTGCTGGTCGTCACCCCGCCGAACGGGTACGCCCCGGTCACATCCAACAGTACGACCGTGGCCATCAATACGGGTGACACGCACCGCAATATCTCCTTCGGCTATCAGGTCGATGAAGATGATCAGGGCGAGGATAACGGCAACGGCAATCAGGGCGGCAATGGCGGCGGAAACACCGGTGGCGGTCAGAGCGGTGGGCGCCGCGGTTCGGGCCAGGGCAGTAACGGTCAGGGCAATGGCGGCCAGGGCGAGGGTGAAGGGGAGGGAGGCGCTCACCAAGGTCCGATTACGATCCCTGTGGAAGTGATCCCGCCGGGCACGACATTGCCGCCGTCGGTATTACCGTTCCCGCCGGGTGAACAGCCGGTGACGCCGAAGCCGACGCCGGGCCGCACGGAAATCGCCCAGCCGGTGACGCCGAAGCCGGTAATCGTTCCCGTCCCGACGCGTCCCGTCCGCCCCGTCCTTGCTGCTGGTCTGGACATTGAGGTCGAGCCGATCTCGCCGGTCGTCGAGCGCTTGGGCACGGCCATGGAAGCGATTGATCTCTTGATGCGTGCCCGCTTGCAGGAAGGCACGACCGCCGCCGATCAGACGGTGGTTGCGGTCAAGGATGCCGCGGACATGGCAGTCAGTCAGTGGGTGGATGCGGGAGAATTGGTGGGTATCCGCACGCGCGAGCTGACGGACAAGGCCGTCGAAGTCGCCGACCGTGCCGCCACGGTCATCGGTATCCGCTCGGGTCTGGTCATCGAAACGGCATCGACGATCGGCAAGGGCGTCGCGGATGCCATCGCCAAGGCGGACGAAGCCGTCACCGGCACCATCCAGACAGTCGGCAAGGTCATCGCATGGGAATTGCAGAAGGATGCCATCGCCTTGCAGGACGGAACCGACTTCATGATCGGCCAGTGGTCTGATGCCGGCATCATCGCGGGCATCCGCGCCGGTCAGTTGGCCCGTGACGGCGCTATCCTCGCCGACCGCGCCGCCAGCGCCATCGGGGCCCGCTCGGGCATGGTCGTCGAGATCGCCGATAAACTGGGTGACGATCTCTCCAATACCTTTGGCAAGGCCGGTGACGCCATCTCCAGTGCGGCCACCACGCTTGCCGGAATCGTCTTCACGAATGCCGAACACGACACGCGCAGCATCCGCACCGCCACGGCCTTCATCTTCGAAGACATGAAGACTGCGGATCTCTCCGTGACGGTCGCGATGAAGCATGTCGCCGATGCCGTCATCTCCGCCGCCACCAGTGATGCCGAGACGATTGGTGATATTGCCTCCACCATCGCTGGAGGAGTGAATGCTACACAAGAAACGATTGCCGTCGCCTTGGGGAACATCGAACAAGGCATCATCGACGGTGTTACGGGTGCGGTGACGAGCGTGGGCCAGGACATCGCCGCCGTGCAAATCGCCTTCCAATACACCGTCAACGCCGTCGCCAACGACATGAACGATATCGCCTCGTTGCCCACCGCCATCCGTCACTTGGGCGGCAAGGCGCTGAGCGCGATCCAGCCGGCCAAAGAACCCGACGTCGTGTTGCCGCCGCCGGTCGTGTATAAGACGTCGCTGCGCAAAGAGCGTGACGGCCGCGTGATCGTCTCCGCCCTCTCCGTCAGCGTGTTCAACTCCCTGGGTGTTCCCTACGCCAACACGCCTGTCGTCCTCTTTTCCACGCCGAAGGTCGCCGTGACGAACGAAGGCGGTATCGCCACCTTCCACGATGTGGAAACCGGTGAGCACACGCTGGAAATCCACGTCGGCGAAGGCACGGTCGAACGCCGCGCGGTTTCCATCGAACCCCCGGCCATCGCCCTTGCGCCGCTGCAGAGCAAAGATGTCTTGCTGCCCGTGGCGCAGGTGCTGGTGGTGCCGCAGCAAGCACAGAGTTCCAACCTGCTCCCGTGGTTCATCTTCGTCATCCTGCTCTTTATCTTGAGCAACGCCGCATGGCTGATCTACCGCTTCCGCCATGGTCCGGGCGCGGGTTCAGGACGCGGTCACGGGCCCACGGTCGGACCGCGCATGCCGGCGCTTGCGCTCAAAGATGCGTCGCCCACGGTTACCGTGCCGCAGCACTTGACCGTTGAGCAGCTGGAGGCTGAGCTGCAGGAGTTGAAGAAGTTGCAGTTGCAGCAGCAGAACGCGAACTCGCCGACGACTCCGACTTCTTCTTCAATACTTCCTCCGCCTGCCGCTTCGCCTCAGCCTCAGCCGCCTTCGCCTGCTGCTTCAAATCCTCCGCCTTCCACTCCGCAAGCTCCTTCCGGTACTGCGCAATCTCCTCGTCCTTCAGACCGATAAAGAACGCGGTGCTGCCGCTGAGCGTTCGCATGGTTGTGTCTTTGGCGTCTTTCGGCGGCTGAATGTAAATCTGGAGCATGTACGGCGATGCTTCCCAGTTCTGTTTGTTGCCAAATAAAAATCGCGCGATTTTTGCTTTCTGTTCCACTTGTACCTGACTGCGCCCGAGCGGAGGGCTGCGGTCATCCGGCGCAAACCAATCCGCCGTCACGGTCGACCCGTCGGGCACGCCCTGGAATTGCACGACTCCCAAAAGACTTCGGTCCGTGACCGCAAAGCTCGTTTCCGGTTGGAACGTAGACAGATCTGACGCCAACGATCCGCTGCCGATGCCGATAAACGTGATAGCAGGTTCCTTGCCCGCATCCGCGTCGGTATCCGGCCGCCGTGCCCAAAAAGCCCCGAGCAGCACCAAAAGCGAGATGACGATGATGATGAACAGAATATGTCGGAATTTCATGCGGGGGATATGGTAGCAGAGGCCTCAACTTCCATACGTAGACAAAACATACACATTCCCTCTCCCCGCAGGGAGAGGGTTACGGCGAGGGCAAACAAAACAACAAACACCCCCCTTCTCCCCGCAGGGAGAAGGGGCTGGGGGATGAGGCAGGGGTCAGGATACGCTACGATCAAACCATGCCCCCCGTTGCTACTTCACCCGCTCAGCCCACTGTAAAGCCTAAGCCCGTCTTCGCGGTGGAATTACAAAAACTCAACGCCGCCCAACGCCAAGCCGTCGAAACGATCGAAGGTCCGGTGATGGTGATTGCGGGACCCGGAACGGGAAAGACGCAGACGGTCTCCATGCGCGTCGCGAATATTTTGAAGAAAACGCAGATGCGGCCAGGGAATATTTTGTGTCTGACGTTTTCTGTCAGCGGTGCAACGGCGATGCGCGATCGATTGCGGGAATTGATCGGGCCGGATGCGTATGGCGTCACCGTACGCACGATCCACGGGTTCTGCCAGGACATCATCAACGATCATCCGGTGTTGTTCGATGAATGGTCGGCCAACCAGCAGATTTCGGATTTGGAGCGCTATCGGGAGATCAACGATATTTTGGACAAGATGCTGCCGGATTTGGCGATCGTGAACCCCAAAAGTCCGTATGGCCGCACGCATGATATTTTGCAGCGCATCAGTGATGTCAAACGCGAGGGGAAGACGGTAGCGGATTTGCGTCGCATTGCCGATGAATACGCGGTGATCATGGAAGGCAAAAGCAAGCCCGGCACCAAGGTCCACGAAAAAAATCTGATTGCCGCGCGCAAGGTGCAGGAATTTGCGGAAATCTTCGGTCGCTATCAGGCGATGCTGGAGCAGACGGGACGGTACGACTACGACGATATGATCTTGTATGTGATCCGCGCACTCGAACGCGAAGAGTGGTTGCTCGTGAGTTTGCAGGAGCGCTACCAGTACATCCACGTCGATGAATTCCAGGATACGAACGGTGCGCAGTATCGTGTGATCGAACTTCTGACGACGTATCCGAATATCCCCCAGGAGCCGAATTTGTTTGTGGTGGGGGATGACGATCAGGCGATCTATCGTTTCCAGGGCGCGAACTTGCAGAACATTTTGCGTTTCCGGGAGCGCTTTCCGCAAGCGACGGTCGTGACGTTGACGACGAGTTACCGGTCGACGCAATCGATCCTGGATGCTGCCGGAAAACTCATCGCACAGAATACGGAACGGCTCGTCGGTCGGATCGACGGACTCACAAAAGATTTGAAAGCCGCAAGTGAGGAAGCAGGGGAGAGTCCGGTGCTGTTGCGGCCTCCAAGCGATCAAGCCGAGCCGTGGATGATTGCCGATCTTGTGGACGAACGATTGAAGGATGGAATTGTTCCCGAAGAAATCGCCATCATCACGCAGACGAACGGCGAGCTTCGTGCGCACTTTGATGTGCTCACTGCACGCGGCATTCCCGTCCGCATGAGTGGCAAAGCCGATCTGCTCAGTCATCCGCTGGTGCTGCAAGCGATCGCCGTGATGCGTGCGGCCCAAAAACCGGAGAGCGATGCGCTGCTTGCCGATGCCTTGGGTTCTGCGTGCAGCGATTGTCATCCTGCGGATCTGGCGAGGATCTATCGGGCAGGACGCGAGCACAAAAAACGCATACTCGACGTGCTGCTGTCGCTCGATCAGCCGGCGACGTTATTGCCCGACGTGCAGTGGAAAAATCTGGAGTCGATTCTGCGCGCGCGAGATTTCATCTTGTCGTTGAACCAGAAATTATCGACGCGCACGGTCATCGAAACGCTCGAACGCGTGTTGCACGACGGGGGATTGATCCCTGCGGGCGGCAATCTGCATCCGCTCGATCTCGCAGCGCTCCAAGTATTTTTTGACCGCGTCCGCAACCGGATGATCGAAGAGCCTGCCTATGCATATGACGATTTGATGCATGACCTGTCGTTCTACATGGATCCCGAATACGGCCAATTGCGTATCACGTACGAATTGCCACATCTCGTGTCGGAAGGTGTGCAGCTTCTCACCGCCCACCAGAGCAAAGGCAAAGAATTCCACACCGTCTTCCTCACCAATTTCCGCGAAGGGCATTGGGATAAGCGCTTTAATCCGGGAGGGTTGTCGCTGCCGGAAGATCTGCTGTTTGGTTGGGAGAAAGATCAGAAAGCGTTTGAGAAACATCAAGATGAGCGCCGCGTGGCCTTCGTGGCGATGACGCGTGCCAAGAAGGAATTGATCTTCAGCTGCCCGCGCGAACGCACGCTCGGCGAAAAAGCGCGCGATGTCTCGCCGTCCGCGTTCTTTGCGGAAGCCGGGTCGTTGCCGGAAACCTCCGTCGAACTGAAAAATCCCGAACAGGCATCGACGTTGCTGCTTAAGCCGCAGCAAAATCTGGACGCCGAGTTCCATGCGTTCCTCGACGATCGTCTGAAAACTTTTTCCTTGTCCGCGAGCGGTCTCAATCGCTTCCTGAATGATCCCATTCAATTTTTACGCACCGATCTCCTGCAAGTGCCCGAACTCCCGAATACCGCGCTTGCCTACGGGAATGCCGTCCACTGGGCACTCAAACAATGGGGCCTGCGCATGCAACGCGGCATGCCGATGGGCAAAGACGAATTCCTGGGCGAATTTCGCAATTACTTACTGGAGCGTGAATTTATGGTTGATGGGGAATTACAGCGCTTGCTCCACGTCGGTGAAGCGGAGTTACCGCGCTATTACGAGTCGCGGCTTGTGGGCTCCATGCCGCATATCGAGCACGTGGAAGGATCATTCTCTACCCGTCTGGGCGATATCCCCATCAAGGGCAAAATTGACCGCATCGATCGTGATTCTCCCGAGTCCGCATCGGGTGTGGTCATCGATTACAAAACCGGACGGCCCAAAACGGAAAAAGATATTCGCGAGGGCGATATTTACCGACAGCTGCAGTTCTATGCTGTATTGCTCGAGCAAGCCCTTCCGTCACTCACGCCCAAAGCCTTTATCGCCGATTTCATCGGAGACCGCGAAGAGCACCCCATTGTGCGCTCGTTCCAGATTCCTGAAGAAGAAAAGAAGGCGATGCGGGAACTGATCAAAAACGTCTGGGCGAAGATTCTCGCGCATGATTTTACGCCGCTGACTCCAGATAGTGTCGCAACTGCGTGAGTGCACGCCCTCGATGAGATGAACTATTTTTTTGTTCAAGACTTAGCGCAGAGAATACACGATCTAGCCCATCCGGCTTGAAACAAGCGGAGAGCGGCAGACCGGGCAAATATTCAGTCTCCAATTCATCGGTGATCACGCCTTCGCACACGCCGCGGAATTGGTGCACTTTTCCGGACGCATCGACGTGCGCGATCACACACACGAACTGCGCGCGTTTATTTTTCTCGTGCTTCATCCGTTCCAAGAAAAACTGAATCCATTCTTCATCACTCGCCGCAGGTCCGGCTCCCCACCGCCGCGTATGGATTCCAAGTTCGCCCTCCAGTGCATCGATGTGAATCCCCGAATCGTCGGCGATCGTCGGCAGTTTGGCGTGCTCAAAATAATAGCGTGCCTTCTGCTCGGCATTCTCTTCAAAGGTCTCACCGGTTTCGTCGGGGGAGGGGATTGGCGGAATGTCTTTCAGGCTCAAAAACTCAAGACCGATGTCATCCAAGGCCTCGCGCATTTCCGTGACTTTGCCGGCGTTGGTGGTGGCGAGCAGGAGGCGCATGGATGCGGATGGTAGCACAATTTTTCGTGATCTCACTGTGCAATCGTCCGTCGGAAGATGTCATTTTCTTGTGTCTCTTTTGATCAGTTCTACACTGACCACCATTCCGGATTTCCGCCCCTTCCATGCCTTCAGAGCGAATACCTCGGCAGGTGGAAAGACAAGAGAAGGATTACGAATTGTTCTCCACAAAGAACTGGCGTCGGTACAAGCGCACGCCGAATGGGAAATTTCTTGCCGAACAATTGCGGGAGGATCCGGAGTTGGCGCTGATACAGAAAAAGATCAATCACCGATTATTCGAATTATTCGTGTTGTATTCGTTGGAGAACAGTTGGGTTCCCAAGGTATTGGGCGTGGGTGTGTCCGCGTGGCTCGGCGGTATGAATGGCGGCATTTCCGCATGGCTTGGCGGCATTGCCGGCGGGGAGCACATCGATGCGATGCTCGGAGTTGTCGGCGGCATCGCCGGAGGAAAAATCGTGTCGTTGGGGGCATCGCAGATAGCCCGGATGCGCGTGGGATATTATGCCAAACATTATTCCCAAGTGATGATGCACTGTTTGGGGGATTTGATATCCCGCATTGAGCGTGAGGAAGTGACCGGAACATTCGCGGAGCACTTGGATCGTTTTCAGCCGTGCCTGTCATCGGTCCCGCTGATCAGTCTTCGGCGCTTGTTCGGGAACGCATGGGTGATCACGCACGATATCGATTCCATCCAGCAACTGGCGCGCAAAATAGTCAGAACATGTTTGCGCACGTCAAAGGATCTAAAAAAAGTGGTGCGAGCGGCTAAAGTCCATGACTGGCAGACGCGGAGAGAAAAAATAAGCGACAGGAAAAAACAGTTAGAAGACATGCAGCGCAAATCGGACGAGCAAGCGGCGACTTCGGAAGAGATGCGAGAAAGACAGCGGCAACACGGGCAATTGCTCACGCTTGTGGCGGGTCAGGTCGCACGGAAGCCGGGGAGCTCCCAAGCGATCCCGATCGCGTCCGCGTCCGGTACGCTCAATACAGGACAAACGGAGGAACAATTCGCCGCTGCAAAAGACACCGAGGACGAAGTGTGCATCTGATTTCAAGCCGCCATGCTCTGCTCCGTTTCCTCCGTCTGCTGGCTCATGAACACTTTGCGGGGCTTGGCGCCGTCGGGCGGACCGATGAGGCCTTTCTCTTCCATGATGTCGAGCAGGCGCGCGGCGCGCGCGTAGCCGACTTTGAGCTGTCTCTGCAGCAAGCTCGCGGACGCTTTTCCCGTGGTCTGCACCACGTGCACGGCATCGAAGAACATGTCATCGCCGCCGTTGTCATCGGCATCAAGATCGATGTGGCTCGTGTAGCCGGAACCGCCTGAAGTCATGTTCCGGCCGGGACGGACCGTTTCGCCGTTTTCATCTTGTTCGCCAAGTCCGATCTGCTCCGTCATCTTGCCCGCGCCCGCGATCTTCACGGCATTGATGACGCGGTTCACTTCCTGCGTGGAGGTGTAAATGGCTTGGATGCGCTGCGGTTTGGGGGTCGCGGCGTTCATGTACAACATGTCGCCCTGGCCCAGCAGATCTTCGGCGCCGATGGAGTCCAGGATGGTACGGGAGTCGACGGAGCTCACGACGCGGAACGCCATGCGGGTGGGGATGTTGGCTTTGATGAGGCCGGTGATGACATCGACGGACGGACGCTGCGTGGCGATGATCAAGTGCATTCCCACCGCGCGGGCCATCTGGGCGATGCGTGCGATCATCGTTTCCGTGTCTTTGCGGAACTGGCGCATCATCAAGTCCGCCAACTCGTCGATGACGATCACGATGCGCGGGAGCATCAAGTGTTCCTCGGTCTGCTTCTCGTTGTATTCCTGCAAGTTGCGCGCCCCCTGTTCGGACATGCGGTGCAAGCGGCGGCCCATCTCCGCGACCGCCCAACGCAGCCCCTGTAACGCCTTTTCCGCTTCCGTGATCACTGGCGTCAGCAAATGCGGGATGCCGTCGTAGGGCATCAATTCCACGCGCTTCGGGTCGATGAGAATCAGTTTCAATTCATGCGGCGCGTTCTGGAACAACAGCGCCGTCAGGAACGTGTTCATACAGACGGACTTTCCCGCACCCGTCGCACCGGCGATCAATAAGTGCGGCATCGTCTCCAAATTCGCGACGATGGACTCGCCGGAGACATCGCGTCCCAGCGGCAGCGTGAGAGGGGATTGGCTCTGCACGAACGACGGGCTTTCCAAAATTTCGCGCAAGTGCACGGTCGACCGTTTGCTGTTGGGCATTTCGATTCCCACAAGC
Organism: uncultured Candidatus Peribacteria bacterium; assembly: GCA_964403335.1. Taxonomy (GTDB): domain Bacteria; phylum Patescibacteriota; class Gracilibacteria; order Peribacterales; family Peribacteraceae; genus CAZYAK01. Next base: position 36,074 of record CAYOFI010000011.1, on the reverse strand, counting down.
GCCTTGCCGGGGATCGGGGCCTCGATACGCAAGCTCTGCGCCGCAAGGGCCAGCGCCAAATCGTCTTTCAGGGATCCGATTTTGCTCAGCTTCACGCCTTCAGCCGGTTGCAGTGTGAACTGCGTGACGGTCGGACCCGGTCGCGCATCTCTCATCGTCACGTCGATGCCGAATTCCTGCAGCTTTTGCTCGATCAATTTTGCCTGGCGCTTCAGTTCTTCATCATCCACATGCAGCACGCTCGTGGATTCTTCCAGCATGTCGAAGGTCGGGAACGTCCACTCTTCGTAGCGCGTGTCTTTCATTTCCAATTCATCCTTCTTTTTGATCGGTTTGGTGAGCATCGCGGCATCTTTGGCTTTGCCGACGGCTGCCTGTGCAAACAACGGCCGGACGATGTTCAGTTCGGGGGGCTCTTCATCGCGTTCGATGGGATCATCATCTTCCTCCGCACGTGCCCATTGTTTCTCATTCTCTTCTTCCTCATCGTCTTCCTCGGATGTTTTGCGCCGCACACGTGACGTACGCTCAGCTCCTTCGGGACGTAAACCGCGAATACGATCCATCAGTGATCCGATATCCGGATCGATCGCCAAAAATCCGCCCATCAAGAGCGTCGCTGTCAGGACTGTGTAGCCGACCGGCTTACTGAAGAACGCATAGAAGGGGAGGCTCACCAAAAACCCGGCCAGTCCTGCTGCGGATTTGCTGCCTTCCAGGATTTGATCGAATTCCAGCTGTAAATGCATCAGGCCCAAAAAAGACGCCACTGCCAAGGTCAGACCGAAGGCCCGTAGCCCTCGGAGCGAATGGGACGGGAAAAACCAGGACAGTACCCCGGAGGCGATGAGCGCCACGGGGATCAAGACTCCATACAGTCCCATAAAGGAGGTCAGGAGATTCTGGACCACTTCGCCCGCACGACCCGCCGTTCCCTGCAGCACCAACAGCAAAAACACACCCATACAGATCTGCGCGATAGCGCTGACCGCGGTGATGGTGCTGGACTGTAATTCGGCCGCGGAGTCGGATTTCCTCCGCTTGGCTCGTTTGCGGGGCTTGGGCATCGGAGGAGAGTATACCGGATTTCTTGTGTGAACGGGAATCGATAGCGCCTTCGGCCTTCTATGGAGTTCCGTGGAGGATGTTTTCCAATGCTCCATACGTCTCCTCTGCGATAAATGCCTTTTTCACGGCTCTGCGCAGGATGTTTCCCGCTTCCAGACGCTCCAGTTCCCATAGGTCTTTGGAGAGCACCAGATACGGACGGGGGCTGAGGCCGATGCCATGCAGAATGGTTTCCAGCAGATCGTAAACGCGGCTGGATATGCTTGCGGCGTTTGCGGAAATTTTGCGGGAGATGTGCTCGTACGCGTACGCAGACGCAGCTTCCCGTTTTTTGCGCTTCTGTTTTTCCAGCTTGCATCGATACAGCAGTAATCGATAAATTTCGCTCCTGCATGCCCGCTGCATCACCGGCAGGCCTATCAAAAAACAGGAGATGTCCCGCTGCACGGCGGAGGTATCTGCCCGCAGATTCTCGGTGTACAACGGCTGGTTTGCACTGTGCTCCGACGGATGAAGGCATAGCACGTCGCCTGTGACATGCGCGTGCGTGATGCCGAAGCAGCGCTCCACGTATTGTCTTTCGTCATCGATGTCCAAAACACGCCGCATTGTCATGTATTCGCGATTACACAATTTTGATGGAAAAATTGCAAGCTTCTGAAGCGCTACAGAGGAGTTTTGTGCTACGGTATACCCACATGAAGGTTCTTATTTTTGGAGCCCGCGGCTACCTAGGCACTCGTTTTACCGAGGCTTTTGCGGGTGCACTGACGCCGTCAACGGACATCGCAGACCAGGTCGCTGTCCGTCAGATTCTCGACGAATCCAAGCCTGACGCCGTCATCAACTGTGCCGGAAAAACAGGGGTGCCGAACGTCGACTGGTGCGAGACGCATAAAGAGGAGACGGTGAGATCGAATGTCACGGGGGCGCTGATCGTGATGGAGGAATGCCTGAAGCGGGGGATTCATCTGACGCACATCAGCTCCGGCTGCATCTATACGGGCGACGAGAATCATCCGTTTTCCGAAGACAATGCCCCGAATTTCTTCGGCAGCTTTTACTCACGCTCCAAAGGGTGGGCGGATCAAATGATGAAAGATTTTCCGGTGCTCACGCTCCGTTTGCGCATGCCGTTCGATGGATCGGATTCCCCGCGCAGTCTCATCAACAAATTGAAGAAGTACGAACGCGTGTTGGATACGCGCAACTCCCTCACGCATCTTCCCGATTTTTTGGACGTCGCGAAGAAGCTCATCGGAAAGAAGGCTACGGGCGTCTACAACGTCGTGAATCCCGGCGCCATCTCGCCGTATGAAGTGATGGAGATGTACCGCGAGATTGTCGACCCAAAGCACACGTTTGAACGGCTCACACTCGATCATCTGTCTGATGTCGTGAAAGCGGGCAGAAGCAACTGCGTGCTGTCCGTCGAGAAGTTACAGAAAGAGGGGATCACGCTGCCCGATGTCCGGATGGCACTGCGGACTGCTATCAGTCAACTTCTCTGAGGCTCAAATCGTATACGCCCAGGCCGAATCCACTTTCGCTTTTGTCATTGCTGACGGGCAGATCGTCAATTTTCAACAGCACGATTCCCAATCTTGTGCGCGCCGCATCAATATAATCGATATATCCTCTGAATACTGCAGAATCCTCCTGCTGCCGGGCAGCAAGCGTGTTTTTGAGCAGGGCATCTTGCTGTGACGGATCTCCCTGATATTCATCCGGTATCTCGACGAAAATTTTTTCAGGCGAAAGGGGGGACATGGCGAGGTGCAGGAAGGAAAAAGCGCGGCATTGTTGCCATAGTATGGAGTCATGTCAAGAATTATGCGCATCCCGTTGCGCTTTTTCAGCCACCGGATGGTCTTGAGCTGTCTTGACAGTCAAGCGTCACTGCCGTACATTTAGTCACTCTAACAATTTCATCAGCTCATGATCGCCGCAAAACCCGCAGACCCCATCGGCCGGATTATCCAGAGCACCGTGGAGTTCGGACGCATCATGCGTCATCAATTGATCTGCGCCCCCGGGGCCCAGGTGAACTTTGTGCAGATCCATGCGTTGATGGTGATCGGCGAACAATCGGGCATCACGATGAAGGAGTTGGCCACGGGCATGCATGTCACCTCGCCGTCAGCCACGTCGCTCGTGAACCGTCTGGTGAAACTGAAATGGGTCGACCGCAAGCACGATACGAAAAACCGCAAGCTCGTCCGTCTCAAATTGACGCCCAAAGGTGCTGCGGAGTTGAAAAATAAGCAAGAAGCGCGCGCCAAGGTTCTGCGCGAGTTGTTCGGGTTTTTATCGTCAACCGAACAGGAGACACTCGCCGCCATTCATGAGAAACTGATTCACGCCTATCACGTCTCGCATTCCTCTTTATCCCCCTCTCGTCTATGAAACGCATTTGGGCATTCATGAAACGCCGGAAGAAAACCTCCATCGCGATTGCCATCGCGGTCCTCCTTATCGGCTATTTCGTGGCCACTGCCGGCGGCGGCGCCGAGCCGGAATATCTGACGGAAGTCTCCAAAAAAGCCGACATCCGCCAGACGGTGGAAGCCGTCGGTACGGTCATTTCCGAGCGCGAGTTGGAATTGCGCTTCGGGGGCGTGGGCATCGTGTCCGATGTGTATGTGAAAGAAGGTCAGCGCGTCGCGGCCGGTCAGAAATTGGCCCAATTGCGCGCGGGAAGCTTGGGCGCGAGCATTGCGTCCGAACAGGCCTCGTACCAACAGGCGCTCGCCGATCTGCGCGAGTTGCAGGAAGGAAGCCGTCCGGAAGACATCGCCATCGCGGAAGCCGATGTGGCCAGCAAGCGCGCGTCCCTCCAGGCCGCGCAATCCACGGTGGAAACGTCCGAACGGAACCTTAAAAACGCGCAGGACCAATTGAAAATTCTGCAACAGGAAGCGAATGTCGGTCTCTCCGGAGAGGTCAGCACGTCGCTGAGTTCCGGCAATGAGCAGATGGTCGCCGCCGAAGGCGCACTCTCCGTCATCGACGATATCTTGAACAAAGTGAACGTGCAGGACGCCATCGTCCGCGACCGTCCGGGTGCCGATAACACCGTGCGTCTGCAGAAGACGGATGCCCAGAACCGTATCAATGATGCGCGCAAAGCGTTATCGCTTGCGACCGAGTATCAGGCTGCGCTGGATGCATTGGACACCGCGCAACGCGCCGTCACCGCCGCGCGTGCGGCCGTGGATTCGCTGTTCTCCATCATCAGCACGCTTCCAGAAACGAGCAGTTTCAGCAATGCCGATCGCGAGGAGTACAAGGCCACCATCAGCGCACAGCGCACCAAGATCCAGACGGCAGGCAGCACGCTCACGAATGTGCAGAGCAACCTTCGCAATTCCTCCGCCACCTACGACACGCGGATCGCCTCCCAGGAATCCACTATCATCAGTCAGACGGGCGCACGCGATAAGGCCAAAATCGATATCCTTACCTACAATGCGGCGATTCAATCTGCCGAAGCCCAGTTGGCTTTGAAGAAAGCCGGCTCACGCAAGACCGATATTGATTCGGCCCAGGCACGCGTGCGTGCAGCAGCCGCAAACGTGGCCCGCGCCGCCGCCAACTATGGCGACACGGTTCTCACCGCGCCTGTGGCCGGAGTGGTCACGAATATCCATATCAAGGCGGGTGAGTCCTTGCCTACGGGTGCCGCCATGAACATGCTTGGCGATTCTCCGTTCCGCGTGGAAATGTTCGTCTCGGAAATCGACGTGCCCAAACTGGCGACCACGCAGACCGGGTCCATCGAGCTGGATGCGTTCCGCGGCGTGAACATGAAACTCCGCGCCAGCGAGATCGACGCCGCCCCGACTCTTAAAGACGGCGTCTCCAAGTACGGCGTGACGCTCGACTTCCTCCACAATCATCCGGAACTGAAGATCGGCATGACCGGCGACGCCGAAATCGTCACGGGCCAGCGCTCGAACGTGCTGACGGTGCCGCGCCGCGCTGTGCTGGATTCCACGGGCAGCGGCATGTACGTCCGCGTCTTGAAGGCCGATAAAACGCTCGAAGAGCGCACGGTCACGATCGGTATGGAAGGCGAATCGGGCGATGTTGAGGTTTTGAGCGGACTGCAGGAGGGTGAGACAATTGTTGTTCTTGTGAAGAAGTAATAGAAGGAATAGAGGCCATAGAGGGGATAGAGGAAAATGAAAATACGTCTATCCCGTCTATCCCTTCTATCCCGTCTGCGTCTCTTATTGTTATCCTTAGCTTCGTTCACTCATGACCTCCACCCACCACGCCCCCCTCATCGAAACCCGCAAGCTCTGCAAATCGTACTTCAACGACGGAGTGCCGACGCCCGTGCTCTACGATATCGATCTCACCATCAACAAAGGAGAGTTCGTCGCGATCATGGGTCCGTCCGGTTCGGGCAAGTCCACGCTCATGCACATCTTGGGATTCCTGGATATGCATACCGGCGGCGACTACCTGTTCCAAGGGAAGCCCACCGCCGCGATGGATGACGATGCGTTGGCAAAAATCCGCGCCACCCGCGTGAGCTTTGTGTTCCAAGCTTTCAACCTGTTGCCGCGCACGACGGTGCAACAAAACGTGCTGTTGCCCCTTCTGTATCACCCGACCATCAAATCCCGCGATCGCGAAAAGCTCGCGCTGCAAGCCATCAAGACCGTCGAGCTTACGGAGCGCAAAGATTATCTGAGTAGCCAGCTCTCGGGCGGACAAAAGCAGCGCGTCGCCATCGCCCGCGCCCTTGTGACGCAACCGGATGTCATCTTCGCGGATGAACCGACGGGCAACCTGGACTCCGCTTCGGGCGTCGCGGTCATGGAGGCCTTGCAGCAGCTCCACAAAGACGGTCACACGATCATCTTGGTCACGCACGAACGCACCACGGCCGAACACGCCGAGCGCATCATCTACATCAAGGACGGCCGCATCGACAAAGACACCACGGACTTCAAGCGCATGATCGCCGGCCACGTCTCCTCCCTTAAGTAAAGACGTGCGACGCGCACGTCTCCGTTCGATCAGCACATCACGCCCATGCGTATCACCGACACCCTCCGATCGGCATCCAAAGGCATCACCGTGAACCTCTCGCGGTCGATGCTCACCATGCTCGGCATCATCGTCGGCGTAGGGGCGGTGGTCTTGATGAGCGCGGTCGGCGAAAGCATGAAGGGCGTCATCTTGGGGCAAATCAGCAGTCTTGGAGCCAAATCGATGGTCATCTTCCCGGGACAGCAGGAAGGCGGCCCCAACGCCGTGAGCACGGGCCACGACAGTTTGAAATTCGACGATATCGACGCGATGCGCAAGCTGCGCACCATCACCTCCGTCGCACCCGTCATTTTCCTGCCCGGCCAGGTCTCCTACGGACGCGAAATCGCATCGCCCCAAGTACTGGGTGTCGCGCCGGAATTTTTCGCGAACCAAAACATCGAGGCCGAAGTCGGGCGCGTCATCGACCGCAGCGACGACGATGGCGCCAAGCTCAGCGCGCTGCTGGGGCCGGATGTCGCCACAAAACTCTTCAGCGGTGCCGACCCGTTAGGCAAGCGCATCAAGATCGGCGACAACACGTTCACGGTCATCGGTGTCGCCAAAGCGCTTGGATCCCAATTCTTCCAGAACGCCGATAACCGCATCTACGTCCCCTACAACGTCTCCCGCAACCTCACGGGCCAGAAGTACGTCAACTATGCCACCATGCTCGCGGTGGGCAACGTCGACGTTGCCACCGACGATGTCACCCTGCTCATTCGTCAGCGCCACTCCATCGATAATCCTGACAACGATCTGACGAAGGACGACTTCGCCGTCCGCAACGCCGCCCAAGCCAGTGAAATCCTCACAGGTGTGTCGCTTGGGCTCACGTTCTTCATCACCACTGTCGCCGCCATCTCCCTTCTTGTGGGAGGCATCGGCATCATGAACATCATGTTGGTGTCCGTCACCGAACGCACGCGCGAGATTGGGCTCCGCAAAGCCGTCGGCGCCAAACGCCGCGACATCTTGCTGCAATTCCTCCTTGAGGCGATTTTCCTCACCGGCATCGGCGGATTGATCGGACTCGTGCTCGGGACGGGGCTCGCGTATGTCGCGTCACTGTATGTGAACGGCCTCCTCTCCACCTATGTCTTCGCGGTCTCCGTGCCGTCCATGTTCGCGTCCGTATTGATGGCCGCGCTCACGGGTCTCGTCTTCGGGATCTCCCCCGCACGGTCGGCGGCCAATCTTTCCCCTATGGAAGCTTTGAGATATGAGTAATTTTCTCCTATTACCGGATTGCTATATGGTTATATTGTTATATTGAAAGGAAATTTTCCATTGGATAAGCAATATAGCAATTTAACAATATAACAATCATTCTCGCATTCCATGAAAACGCATGACCTATTATCGACGGCCGTCCGCGGGATCACCGCCAACAAAACGCGTTCCGCGCTGACGATGCTCGGGATCATCATCGGCGTCTCGTCGGTCGTGCTGATGGTGTCCATCGGCAACAGTTTCCAAAATTACATCCTCACGCAGATCGAATCCGTGGGTACCAACACCATGGACGTGTTCCCCGCGGGTCTGGAAAAATTCGGCGGCAACTTGGACTCCCTCACGTACGAAGACTACGAGGCCATCCGCCGTCTCTCCACCGTCACGAACGTGGTGCCGGTGATCATCGTGGCGAAGCCGGTGTCCTACGGCCGCGAGGAGCGCAGCCCGATCGTGTTCGGCGCGCATAAAGAATTCTTCGAGAACTACGGTTTAAAATTGGATAAGGGCCGATTGCTTGACCAGGGCGATGAAGACGGCGCCAAAAACGTGGCGGTGGTGTCGTCCAAAACCGTCACGGATCTGTTTGGCGATGTCGATCCGCTTGGCAAACGCATCGCCATCGGCGGGCAGTCGTTCACGGTCGTGGGCACATTGCAAAAACAAGGATCCTTGCTGCTGTCCGATTTGGATGCACCGGTCTATTTGCCGTTCACCACCGCTAAAGCCTTAAGCGGCCAAAAATTCTTGACGTACATCACGCTTAAAACGGTCGGGGATCAGGCCATCGCCAAGCAAGACGTCACGCTGCTGCTGCGCCAACGCCACCGCCTGGTGAACCCGGACGACGATCCGGATAAAGACGACTTCATCGCGCGCGGCGCGGAACAAATCACGGCCACCATCAACTCCGTCACGCTCGGCTTGACCGTCTTCCTCTCGCTCATCGCCGGCATCTCCCTCCTTGTGGGCGGCATCGGCATCATGAACATCATGTTGGTCTCCGTCACGGAACGCACGCGCGAGATCGGCCTGCGCAAAGCCGTCGGCGCCAAGCGCAGAGACATTCTCCTGCAATTTTTATTGGAATCCATCTCCCTCACGTTCACGGGCGGTATCGTGGGTATTATCATCGGCGGGTTGGCGGGTTGGGCATTGGCAAGCCTCGCCTCCACCGTGCTCGGACCCGTGGAGTATTCTCTCTCCATCTCCGCCATCATTCTGGCCGTCGGCATGGCCGTGGGAACGGGATTGGTCTTCGGTCTGTATCCCGCCCGCCATGCGGCCAGCCTCAGCCCAATGGAAGCATTACGGTACGAATAACATGCGCAATGATGTCGTCCTGAGCGAAGTCGAAGGGCCGATGGAAGCGCTGCGGTATGAGTAATAGGATCGAGACATGCACTCCATGATCATCATCATTCTGGGCGGAGGGCTCGGTCACGGCCGTACGCGCATCGGTCTGGCTTCCAAACTGCGCGCCCGCGCAGGAGCAAAGCTGTACCGCCGGCAGTTGTTTAGTCAGATCATTGTCAGCGGGGGAGTGACTGCGCATGGCGCGAAGAATTCGGAAGCCGTGGAGATGCGCCGGTATTTGATGGAGCATGAGAATATTCCCTCTTTGGATATTGTGACGGAAGCGGACTCGCTGAGTACGCCGGAGAATGTCCGCAACGTCGTCACCATTCTCCGGACGATGCCCATGGCATCGGCGTCGGAGATCGTGTTGATAGCAGGCCGGCGCAACCGCGCGATCGCAGCGGACTATTTCCGCGCGGCCGGATTCCCCGTGCAGACGAGGACCGTGCGGCAGATCCTGGGCTCGCGGGACGTTCCGGCATCATTTGAAGATCGATTGACCGAGCAAGATCGGAAAAATATCCGGCATGCCCGATTTTTCCGGATGGTCGATCCGAAGGGGAAGTTTTTGGCGTGGTGGTTGCGGAGGCGAAGGGAGTAGCGGCCTCACCCCCTAGCCCCCTCTCCCTGCGGGGAGAGGGGGAATGTATGTTTTATTTTTATAACAAAACAACAAACACACTCCTTCTCCCCGCAGGGAGAAGGAGCTGCCCCAAAGGGGACCCCTTGGGTGAGGATGAGGCTCAGCTCACCACAATCGAACCCTTCATGCTCTTGTGGCCGGGGCCGCAGGGGACGGAGCAGAAGAAATCAAAAGTGCCGGCTGTTTCGGAATGGACGGGGATATCCACCGTCTCGCCCGGATTGATTTTGACGTTGATGCCCAAGCCGGGAATGGCGATGCCGTGGACGCCTTCGCCGCCCGTCAGACGGATGACGACATTCTCGCCTTTCTTCACCATGACGCTCGTGGGGGAAAATTCAAAATCCGTGACCGTCATCGCAATCACGCGGGCCTCGCCCGGAGCCTCGGCCGTTTCGGAGGTCGTGGAACCTGCGGAGGCGGTCATGCCTTCGGATGCCATGGAGTCAGATGAAGCCGTGCCATCGTCGGTGGTGTCGATGACGGCCGACGAAGACGAGGATTCCGTGACGGTATCCATCGTATCGTCGGTGTCGGGGACGGCGGCGGTGGGAGCACAGGCGGCGAGCACGAGCATGGCGGCCAACAGCGGCGTGAGAATCCGTTTATCCATGAGGAAAAATGGGAAAAGAATTGTAAGGAAGTACAGCCTACCAGGGTAGGGAGACGGGTTAAAGGGGTATACTGTCTGTCTTAATGTCGCCTTAATCTCGTACGCGTATTCTTGCTCCAATGCATATCCTTGTCATCGAAGACCAGCAAAAATTGGCCGACAATATCCGTCAGTTCTTGGAACTGGAACACTACGCCGTGACCGTCGCCTACGACGGCCGCGACGGGTTCGAGAAAGCCATGACGCACGACGTCGATTTGATCATTCTGGACATCAACTTGCCGGGCATGGACGGGTATCTGATCTGCACGATGCTCCGGCAGAACAAAAAAACGATGCCTATCCTCATGCTCACGGCCCGCACCAAGCAGCAGGAAGTGGTGCATGGGTTGAACATCGGCGCGGATGATTATCTGATCAAGCCGTTTGATCTCTCGGTCCTCCTCGCGCGCGTTCGCGCGCTTTTGCGGCGTCACAGTGACGAGAAGCAGACTGTACTGACGGCGGGGCCGATCACCTTGGATACGGCGACGCAGGAAGTGCATAAAGGAAAGAAGAAAATCAATCTCTCCCCCAAGGAATTCGCGTTGCTGCATTTTTTGATGCACCGCAAAGGCATGGTGCAAGATCGCCCCGGCATTCTGGAGCATGTGTGGGGCGGCCGGGATGAGCTGCTCTTTTCGCAGACGGTGGACGTGCACGTGGCGTACCTGCGCAGAAAATTGGGCAAAGATGTCATTCAGACCGTGCCCGGAAAAGGGTATCTTGTGTCCACCCAATGATTTTTACACGCATCAGTTACCGCATTGCGCTGCAGTTCACTGCGTTCGTGTTCGGGTTGTTCCTGATCAATGGCGCACTCTTCCTGGTGGCCGATATCAACAACGCGCGCCACCAGACCGAATCGCGCCTGACCCAGACGGCCCAAAGCGTCCTCAATCTCGCCCAGGCATACCCGCTCACCAATCTGCCGCTGCCGCCGGTGATCCGCGACCGCGTGCGCGTGCTGGATTTGTTGGGACGGCCGCTTCTCACGGGCGGACTCTTTACAGATATTCCCTTCTCTCCCAAAAACGGCGTGCACCGGTTTGAAATCGATCACGACCAGTACCGCGTCCTCACCAGCACCATTCTCCAGAACGGCCAACCTATCGGCTACATCCAAGTGGCGGACCGCGAAGGGTTGCAGTACGGCGATCTGCCGGTGCGCGTGATGTTGTATTTGCTGGGGAGCCTTGCGGTCTCTGGCCTGACATTCCTCATCGGTCTTTCTTTTGCGCGCAGCAGTTTGAAGCCGGCGGAAGAGATGGTGGAACGCCTGGAGCAATTCACCCAGGATGCCAGCCACGAATTGCGCACGCCGCTCGCCGCGCTGAACTCCTCTCTCGATCTGGCGTTACGGAATGAAAAATACCGCGAGGGAATTTTGTCGGCGAAAGAAGATCTGCAAGACGTCTCGGTCCTCGTCGAAAGGCTGCTCGAGTTGGCGCGGCTTGATAAACTGGTTGTGCAACAAGAGACCGTCGATCTGTCGGGCTTGGTACAAGATGCCGTGGAGCGGCACCGGCCGTACGCGGCCGAGCAAGGCGTCACGCTCACGTCGGACATCACGGAGAAGATTTCCGTGAAAGGAGATGCCGCGTTGTTGCGGCAAGTGATCGGCAATTTGCTGAGCAATGCGATCAAATTTCGCAGGCCCACGGGCGCCATCGTCAAAGTCCGGCTGACCAAGAATAAATTGACCGTGGAAGACAATGGCATCGGCATCGCGCCGGAATCCATTCCGCATATTTTTCAGCGGTTCTATCAAGCCGAAGGCTCGCGCACGGAAGAAGGATTCGGATTGGGATTGGCACTCGTCAAACGCATCGTCGATCTGCACAAGTGGAAGATTTCCGCTCGCAGTTCGCAAGGAGAAGGAACCACGTTTACCGTGGGCTTCTCTTAATCTCTTCTTAAGGTCGGACTCGTAGAGTGTGCAGTGTCCCCTTGCGGACATGACAAACATCCATTCATCGAGACGGAAGGAAGGAGAGAAACCGCGGCAGGCGGTTTCTCTCTGCGCGTATATTTTATTCCTGTGCAGTGAAGTGTATGCGAGTTTTTTTTAATTCGCGGCGCGCAGAGAATGTCCTTTTCCCCACCCCATCCCCCAACCCCTTCCCCTCTTAGGGGAAGGGGAGCTGTAAAACAAAAAACATACATTCCCCCTCTTCCCCGCAGGGAGAGGGGGTTAGGGGGAGAGGCCCAAAAAAACAACAAAAAAAATCCCCCAAGTGCAGAAGCAAAAGAGAGGAGCCTTTCCGAACGTCGTTGATATCTACGGGTCGTTCGCGGGCTCAGTATCGGCTATTTTGACCGCAAACGCAAGTAAAAAGGTCGGGAAAATGCCAAAAGGGCTATTGATCGTGAATTCTCCTTCTTGCAAACGATTTGCAAAAGCAAAAGCAGTGCTCTAGAGTGCCGTTATGTCGCTACGTACCGCGTCCATCGCTCTTCTCTTGGCCCTGTCAGTGACGGCCTGCCAAGCTCCGGCTGATCCTCAAGTTACCCCGACGGACCAGGTATCCGTCGCCGCGAGCTTCTATCCGCTCGCATTTTTTGCCGAGCAAATTGGCGGATCACTCGTCGACGTCACGCAGATCACCCCCGGCGGCATCGAACCGCATGATTTTGAACCGTCCCCGCGCGACATTGCGGCCATTCATGATGCCAAGGTGTTTGTGATGAACGGGGGAGTAGATGCGTGGGGCGATAAAATTCTTCCGGAATTATCAGAAGAAGGAGTCGTCACGGTGCGCATCGAAGATTCTTTCGCGCCCGCCCAGCCATCCGATCCGCATGCCTGGCTGGATCCCGTTTTGGCCGGAGGCTACGTGGCGCACATTCGCGAAGCGCTTATCGAAGCCGATCCTGCATATGCGAAAACATATAACGGCAATGCAGAAGTGCTCATCGCCGATCTGACGGCGCTTGATGCGCGGTTCCGTTCAGGACTCGAAAATTGTGCGCTTCGTGAGGTGATCGTCTCGCATGATGCGTTCCGGTATCTGGCGCTGCGCTACAACTTCCAGACCCTCGCCATCGCAGGATTGGCACCCGATGAAGAACCGTCAGCCAAACGCTTGGCGGAACTGTCCGATCTTGCGGAGCAGAAAGGCATCAAGCATATTTTCTTTGAAGAACTGGTGAGCCCCGCACTCGCACAAACACTCGCTTCCGAAGTCGGCGCCACGGCCCTCGTCCTTAATCCGTTGGAAGGACTGACAGCCGAGCAGATCGCTGCAAAAGAAAACTACGTCTCCATCATGAATCAAAACCTCGCCAATCTCCGCACGGCCATGCGGTGTTCCTGATATCCTGCTCCTCTCATGGATTCGATTTCTATCCTCACCGCGCTCAAGAAAAACGGCCACCGCATCACGACGGCCCGCAAGGCAGTGGTGCAGGCATTGACCGCCGTTCAGGCTCCGCTCGGTGCCACGGAACTCCACGCCATGCTCCAAAAAAAAGGATTGGAGACGAATAAAGTGACGGTCTACCGAGAACTCGCATTCTTGGAAGAGAAGGGGATCGCGAGTGCTGTCACCTTCAAAGACGGCACCAAGCGCTACGAAATCGCGGACGCAGATCACCATCATCATTTGATCTGCACTTCCTGCAAATCCGTCCAAGACGTGGAAATGGCCCACGACCTGGACCACGTCGAGAAAAAAATCCGCAAGGAAAAATCTTTCACGGTGCAGAGTCACTCGTTGGAGTTTTATGGGTTGTGCGGAGAGTGTGCGTAGCCCTCAAAACATTTTATACCCCCCACAGGGAGGGGTTGGCCCCAAGGGGGACACCTTGTGTGAGGTCCTCCTCCCAAATAAAAAAGAATCCACCAATCAACCTCACATATCCTTCAACGACATCAAACCTCACACATCGTTTTGTATTCGAATTGATTGGTGGGCCGAGAGGGACTCGAACCCCCGAAGCCGTAAGGCACCGCGTCTACAGCGCGGCGGAATTGCCGCTATCCGATCGACCCACACGTGATGACAGAAAAGAACGACGAATGAATGATGACAGAGTGACTCGCCTTGTCGTAGTCCGCCGAGGCGGACGAAGACAGGTCGACCCACGTGCGGCGATTCTAGGCCAAAAATCCTTGGTATTCAACAGGCAAAAGGCTCTCATTTGCCTCATTCTTTCCCACCCCACTGCCATTTGGGCTTCTCTCCTGTCCACCAACAAATGGCGATCAGTACGGTGACGAGAAAAGCTGTATCCGGAATCCACACCAGCAAAGCATCCATTGCCGAATGTGACCCGCTGTCGATTCTATACGCGTTGCCGGTGATCAATCCGATGAACACCGCAATGATCAGCCACCCCTGCCACGTTGCCGGGGTCCAGCCCCATCCATACCGTTTTGCCTTGAACCAGAGCGGACGTTTCATGCGTCGAGTATAGCGCGGGCGTATACTCGCGACAGTTCTCCATTTTTCAAGCGTCATCTCGTTTGTATCCGTATTCTTCTCCGTACCCATGCCGCGCATTCAAATCATCCTCGCCTCCACACGTGACAATCGCTTCGGAGACAAAGTTGCCAAGTGGGCGGAATCCGTTGCCAAAGAAAGAGGGGATATGGAGGTCGAACTGCTCGATTTGAAAGAATGGAATTTACCGATCTTTCATGGCGAGCCGCCTTCGGGAGGAAAATATCAGGATGACGTGATCAAAAAGTGGGCGGACAAAATTGCGGAGGGTGATGGGTATCTGATTGTGACGCCGGAGTACAACCATGGCTATCCGGCCCCGCTCAAAAACGCACTCGATTGCATTTATCATGAATGGAAATACAAAGCTGCGGCTTTGGTCAGTTACGGCGGGGGAGCGGGTGGTGCGCGAGCAGCCGAACAATTGCGCTTGGTTCTGGCCGAATTGCACATCGCATCCGTGCGCGAAGCCTTGGTGCTCCCGGGCGTGTGGTCGCAGTTCGATGACACCGGCAAGCCGAAAGATCCCGCTATGGATAGGCGATTGAATACGGTCTTGGCAGATCTGCTTTGGTGGACGAATGCGCTGAAAGATGCGCGCGCGAAGAATCCGGTACAGAAGTGATTCTTCTGGCGTCATCAGGCCACAATCGAAGAGTACACGATTGAATTGTTGTGTGACCGTGTTGTTGTGCTAGCGTGAGAGATCCTGTGAGCGAGCAGATCGAACCTGTTGGCGATGTCGTGAAGTCCGGCGTTGTGGCTGGGAAAGAAGAGGCCGAGCAACTGCCTCAGACGTACACTATCGGGAACTGCAAATTGGATGCGCGGAAAATGGAAAAGAAGACGCAGCTGACTTTGGCGCAGAGGCCGGGATATGTCCGGGCATCTCCATCGCAGGGAAATTTTACTGCAGGATTTGTGTTTAGTATCGACACGTCCCAGGTGGAACTCTGCGCAGCGGGAGCGTATAGCAAACTGAGGCGGGTAGAAGTTGTCCTTCTACTGGCATTGTTGGAAAAGGGAACAATGACGGCGCAGGAACTGGCTGAGCGAGCAGGATGTATGAAAGGGCGCATCACCACGACCATGCCACTTCTTCTGTCTCTCGCCATTCACTCGCCTTTTGTCATCACGGAACAGGGTGACATATATACTATCAAATCCGCGCCGCAAGCCCGTACGGCTCAGATCCTGGGAAGCACGGCGGCAGGAGTGAGAGATGCTATAGAAGGAGAGAGAAGTTGATTGCCATGATTATGAGTGCTTGCTAGCATCCCGCGCCTATGGCAAAAAAACAGGTTGAGGTCGATTTAGAGCAGCTGCGCACATGCGTTGCCTCGTTGGATATGATCGGCGTGAAATCGCTTTCTGAAAGTGCCTCACTGAAGAAAAACGTTGCCGCTCAAATATTATATTTCACCACGCAGCATATTGTGTCACTGCTGACGGCAGATCAATTTTTAGAGGCAAAAAAAGCAACTGAACTTCTTGATCCGCTTGAATTACGACAAAAAGTGATCGAGTGTATTTGTGTGGATCAACAAGAGCGTGCCATGCGCATAGCCGTCAACGAACCGACGGTGCAATTTGAAAGACGCCAGACAACGGAAACTGGTCAGGAAAAATTCGCTCTGCTCTCCATGAACAGGAAGAAAGAGCTTCTATTTTCTGAACGCGTTCTGCCCTATATCTGCCGCAGCGAAGGACATCCGGTCTACAGTCAGATTATGCGTTCACAAATGGCAATACTCTGTGTTTTATGTGACGCACAAAAGGCCTTGAGTGCGACTCAATTGGAAATACGAACCAAGTACAATCAAAGCACGATACGAGCGGTCGGACCGTACTTAGTTAAAATGACGCAAGGCCTGCCTTTTCGGGTGGAATCTACGGTCCATCGAGCCAGAAAAGAATATCGCTTTGCCGATGAATCGGCGTGATAGTCTTATCCCATGCGTGATGATCTCCTCGACTGGGCCGACAACCGCTTTCTGCAAGATGCAGGATTTTCCAAGCGCAAAACATTCGGCAGTCCGTCGTACTATCGCGGCAAAAAACTTTTTGCGTTCCTCTATGAAGATGCACTAGGCATCAAGTTGCCACCCGAAAGAGTCGAGGAAAAAATTGCGGAGGACGCGGAGGTGTACGCGCACTTCAATCCGGGTGACGGCGTGATGCGTAACTGGCTCCTCATCACACACCCGGAAGCTTCCGACTATGACAGTGAAGAAGAACTGATTGCTGAAGCGTTAGCGAAATTTTAAGTGGGTGTACGGAGTTACACCATACACAGTTAAAACCGCCACTGCGTTTCCCAAAATGCACTTGATCGTCGGGTGTACGTGCGTACACTGCGGACATGACTTCACCCACCACCCCCAACACAGCGACGCCACGATGGACCAAGGCCGCGCATGTGATCGTCGACTGGTCCAATGAGGCATCTGCCCGCTCGCTTCATCGTTCGGATAGTTACGACGATGACAATATCGATGACATGGAGCTCACCATGGAAAAATTGATGGGATGGGTCCGCGCGTATCAAGAGCGCGCATCGGTGCACGTCGTCCTCCGGCGTTCGTTCTTGGAGAGCCGCAATCGCGAACTGCAACGCGCACTGCAATCACTTGGCTGCAAAGTGACGATGCGCAGTCATCAACCGGACACCACCGCATTTTCCTCACGCGAACTGGCGTACGCATGATTCCTCCTTTTGATAATTCCCGATCTTTCTCTTCTGCCTTCCCCGCAAAAGCGGCAGGGCAAAAGCAGACACATACCAAAACCCCCTTCGTCTTCAAGGCGGTCCGCCCCGTAGGGGATGGACCGTTTCATACGGCTTCGCGATATTCTCGATACCACTATGTATGAATTTTTTTTGAGTGGCGCTGCGATGTCGCTACGCCGCTATGTTCACAGCCACTTGATCACAATCGTGTCGGGACGATCAATTGTTGTATTGAAATATAAAAAAAATACGTCAATAGTATCCTGGTAACGATTGTTTAGAGTCGTCGTCTCCTTCATCCCACGCGTACAAACGTGTGGTTTTTCTATCCTTTTCTCCCCGTGCCCTATGAGGATTTCTGCCCTTACCTCTGCAGGATTGTCGCTCGCGCTCGCAGCATCCATCGTTGCTCCGGCATTTGCGCAATCATCTGCAGGTGCCAGCTCCAGCGTCGCGTCCAGTGTGAATGCGAGTGTGGCCTCTTCCGTCGCATCGTCGGTCATCTCTTCCGTTGCTTCCTCCAGTTCCGTGTCCTCGATGGCATCGTCACAGGGATCGTCGGCGAATTCATCCGTCGCATCGTCCGTCGGGTCCTCGTCTTCCAAGTCCTCGATGGCTTCTTCCAAGTCGTCTTCGGTGTCGTCCAAGAAGAAGACCGATTATCAGTGCGTGCAGGGTCACGTGGAAACGCGTGAGACCGCCCTCATCTCCGCGTGGGGCACGTTCAATACGAACATGGTTGCGGCCTACACCAGCCGCAAGTCCGCACTCGTCGCCGCCTGGGGTCAGACCGATGCCAAGCAGCGCCGCAAGGCCGTGAAAGCCGCATGGGATTCCTTTAAGAAATCCAAGAAAGTCGCGGTCAAAGGCTGGGACGACACGCGCAAGTCCGCCTGGAAAACGTTCCGCAATACTGTGAAAGCCTGCAATTCGTCCTCGGTATCCGCCGATGTGACGGTGGAAATCATGGGCGAGCTCAGCGAGTAATTCCATCGCCATATAAAAAAGGAGAGGGCCGCAGTCGCGGCCTTTTCTTTTGCTATAAAGACCTTCAGCCCAAGATCTGCTTGCGGTGCACAACACACATCGCCGCAACGCTCAGTATCAAAGCAACTGCCAGGGCAAACCCCGGTCCCGTCTCGGCTTGGCTTGGCGGGCGGTTGGATGTGCGGCTGTTGGGATTCTCGATCGTTCCATACGTATTGGAACCGCCCTGACCGTTGCCCACGGTGTTGGGGTTGGTGGGGATGGAGTTTCCGTTGCCGTCGCCATTGTCGCCACCGTTGGCGTTCCCAATTCCTCCGGAGCCGTTTCCCGTGCCTGTTCCATTCCCGCTGCTATCGCCATTTCCCGTTCCGTTTCCTGTTCCATCACCGTTCCCATTGGTTCCGCCATTTCCCGTTCCATTTCCATTTGCTCCCGTTCCCGCACCACCGTTTGCTCCTGAAGTTGCGTTTCCTGATCCACCGGAATTGGCATTGGTGCCGAAGCGTGAGGATGACGTGGCTCCGGACGTGTTTCTGTCCGAACCGCCCGATCCTGCAAATTCACATTCACCCGGAGGCAGATTGACGCCATCGGTCGGTCCCAGCGGCTGCGCACAACCGTTTTTGACTCCGGACGATGATCGTGACGATGACCGGGCGGAGCTCGTGCTCGGGCCGGTTGTGCTCACCACCACTTTGCCGGTGATGGCGGCATCGACGATGGAGGCGAAGGATTTTTCCCCGTTCGGTTGTTCACCGACCACAAAGGAGTAGCGGGCGTTTTCGAAGATCGCGGGCGTGTACAGCGCTTTGCCGTCTGCGCCCTGCAAGTTGTCCGATTTCAAAATCTGCGGGCTTTTCGTGTCATTGATAAACACGATGGTCTCGCCCGGTTTCACGGTGACGGTGGGCGGATTGGCGCCCAGTGTTGTCAGGTGAATCGTCGCGCCGGTTTGGGATGACGACGCAGAGGAGGATGACGTGCTGTTGAGCTGCGCGGGGAGCGCATCCCAGCCGCGGAACGCCAAAAATCCAACGGCGCACACAAGCAATACGCCCGCGATGGCTGCCGGTGTGCGGGAGACGCTGCGGAATCCGCCCGCGCCTTCCACATGCACATGCACCGGACCCGTTGGGGATGCCCGGTCCGTACTGGTTTGCCAGCGGGGATCGATGTCGTTGTCAGACATGGTTTTTTGTGTGGTGTGTCGCGACCGCAAATTGCCTGCGGAACGCAAAGAGCGTGCCGATGCCCGCGGATGACAGAAGGAGAATGGCGATGAGCGTCGACGGACCGGATTCACCCGGAACGCTTGTGCCGTTTTTCACGGGATTCTTCGGCGGTGTCGTATTCCCTGTGGGAATGCTTGCAAGAGGAGAGGTTGACGTCGCGGCATTGCCGATTTGCACGGCAACTTCTTTGCTGAACGCGCTTTCCAGATTTTGCGCATTCACGGCGCGGACGGCGGCGTAGTACGTCACGCCCTGCGGCAGACCTTCGATGGTCGCCAAGGTGGACGCGTTCGAGACGCTTCTGCGCTGAATGTAACGGCCGATCTGCGTGCCGTAGTAGACGTTGTACCCTTGCACGCTTTGTGCGGGAAGACTTTCCCACGCCACATAGAGTGTCGTGCCTTTGGTGGTTGTGCGGACATTTTGGACTTGCAGCACGGAGAACGCACCCGTGGTACCCGCCGCTGCAGAGGATGCTACGGAAGACGCCGCGGCTGATGCAGTGGATGCAGATGATGTGCCGACGGATGTTCCCGCGCTTGATGCTGCGGGAGCAGTTGCTGTTCCGCCGATGGTTACCAGCAATGAAGGAAGCGTCGTCGACAAAATGCTTTGCGTGGATCCCGCGGTTACGGCATACGTGTGACCCGTGCTGTCGGGTTTGATATCGTTGAAGCTGATGGGCGTGGATACGCCGGCCTTTTTTGCCTGGAAACGGATGCGCGCCACAACCAAAATGGAACCTGAGGCTCCGTTTCCCTGGCGTGTGACACCTATTTTGGCCGTACCCGTCGCATCATCGAACGACACTTCGCCCGGAACGGGGACGGAAAAATCTTTTGCCGTGGTCACGTCAAGAACCGCAATACTCTGCGGATCATACGAAAGCCAGGAACGCACACGTTGGACCGGCTGCTTGCCGGGGTTTTGCAGAATAATGTCGATGTCCAGCACATCACCCTGTTGCAGGGTTTGCGTCGCAAGCGTGGACGGATCTTTTGCGGAGAAGGGGGGGCATTCGAGCGGATTGGGTTTCTCGCAATGCGGACGGAAACTGAGCGTCGCGGCCGTCTGCGCCTGCAGCGGAACGGCGCCGACCGTCGAAAGCATGATTGCGATCGCAATCATGCCCATCTGCCGTTGCATGGCAGTGGAAAAACGCATGGATCAGCGGAGGGAAACGGCGCGAAGAACGCGCTCCACGTCTTTCAGCGTGATGTGGAAATCGCCGTCGGCATCGCCGGCAGCCACTTCCTCAGTGGTGGGCGTATCCCACCCCGCGGCAAAGTCCAAGATGCGCATGGCATCTTTGGCCGTCAGTTCGCCATCATGGTCGATGTCGCCTTGCACGGCCGCATAGGGCTGCGCGGGTGTGACGGTATGTTCCACGGCCGCTTCGCTTGTGGCAAAGGGATGCACTTCCCCGGCGGTTTCCATACCGACGGCAAAGGCCAATGCACTGCACATGGTGCCGAGCGCGATGGACTGTAACATCCGCATGTTGCGGAATTTCTGGATAAGAGTGGTGGGGGTGTGTGTGGTACGCATATCGGTATAGTATAGCGGTTTTTGCATGATTCCTCCATGGGCATGGAATTGACTTGAGCGGATATCCATGTCGTAAAATAGCGTTAAAAATGAGATATAGTGCATCTATGTCACAGATCTACTTTTTCACCGGGGAGAACACGTTTGCCCTCCGTCATGAACGGTCCCAATGGAAAACGCGCTTCGCGGAAAAGCACGGCGAGGAAAATCTCTTGGTTCTCTCGTCCGCCGATGTGACATACCGATTGCTCTTGGACGAAGTCGGCACGATGCCGTTCATCGGGGACAAGCGCTTGGTGATCATCGACGGTGTGCCGAAGTTTGAGAAAGAGGAGATCGAATCGCTGCCGCAGCACATTCACCCGTCATGTTTGCTCCTCTTTTGCGATCCCAAACCCGACAAGCGACTCACGTCCGTAAAAGTGCTGCTCAAAATCGCCGATGTGAAAGAATTTGCCCCCTTGGAAGGGGCGGCGCTCGGCGGGTGGATTCGTGCGTATGCGCAAGGAAAAGGAACAGCGTGTGATGCGCGCGCAGCATCGTTGCTCCTGGAAATCGTCGGGGAGAATCAGGACACGCTCGCACAGGAAATCGAAAAATTGGCGGTCTTTGCGGGCACGCAGCAGATCACGGAAGACGTCGTGCGCCGCTTGGCCGTGCCGTCCGGCGAACGGGAAATCTGGCAACTCACCAATGAACTCGCGCGCGGACAAACGCAACCGGCGTTGCGTTATGTGCGCGAACTGCTCAGCCGCGGCGAAGATCCGTATGGCGTGTGGAGCATTCTTCTGTGGATGCTGCGGAACGTGGTGACCGTCCATGCGGCTGCGGCCAGCGGAGAACGGAATGCGGCGAACCTTGCGAAGATGGGTGTGCCGTTTCCCAGTGTCCGTACACTTCAACCCTTCGCCGATCGCCTGAGCCCGGAAAAATTATCGTCGATCGTGAATTGGGCCGCCGATACGGATATCGATTTGAAGACCGGCATCTATAAAGCCACGGCCGAGGCACCGGAAGAAATCCTCGGTCTGATCGACAGCTTCATCCTGCGGTTCGCCGTCACAGGCCCCCGATCTGCTTGAGCAGGTCGTCTGCGGCCGCGTCTTCCTGTTTTTTATCGGTTTGTTCGGAGCTGGAACGCTCGTCTCTGCGCTTTTTGCGTTCCTCTTCCGTCTGGCGCGTGACCTCCGCCTGACCGATGCGCTGAATCTCCGTCTGGTACTTGGCATCGATGGCCGCCAATTGTTTGCGTTCGTTCTCCAAAATGTCGGACAGGTTTTTGACCTGATCCGGCGTCATGATGGGCAGGATGTTGATCCAGTACTGCCGCTCCTCGTCATTCATGCTTTCGGACGCCTTGATCAGATCCAAAAGCTGGGGATATTTTTGCTGAATGTCCGCGGGAATCGTCAGCTTGCTTGCGGCGGCTGGGGTGCCGCCTGCGGGCTGCTGTCCTGATGTTGCATCTGCCATACGGAAAGAAGGGTATCAGCTGACTCCAATCACCTCGTACTTGATGATACCCGAGGGTGCCTGAATTTCCACCAGGTCGCCTTTGTGCTTGCCGAGCAAAGACTTTCCGATGGGGGATTCGTTGCTGATCTTCTGGTCCAAGGGATCGGCTTCCGTGGAACCCACGATCGTGTAGCGCTCGGGCTCTTCCGTGCCTTCGGTCTTGTTGATGAGCGTGACCGTCGATCCGATATCGATCTCTTTGCTGCGGGCGTCGGACTTCTTCTCCGTGATGATCTTGGCGTTCTTGATCTTCGCTTCCAGCTCCAAGATGCGGCCTTCCACGAACGCCTGCTCGTTTTTGGCTTCCTCGTACTCGGAGTTTTCCGACAGGTCTCCGTACGAGATGGCTTCCTTCAAACGCTGCGCCACTTCCTGGCGGCGGGTGGTTTTCAGGTACTCCAACTCCTCTTTCAGCTTCTTCAAACCTTCTTTGGTGATCAATGTCTGATCATCGTCGCCAAATCCGGTGTGGGAAGTCGTCGAGGTATCGTCATCGGCGAGAATATCGTCGGCCATGGGGAAAACGGGGAGAGAAAGCCGGGATAGTGTACTTGGTTAGGGAAAAATGACAAGCAGAAGGAAATCGAGGACTTCGAAGAAATCGAGGAAATCGACGAAACAACGTAGTCCTCGATTTCTTCGATTTCCTTGATTTCATCGATTTCTCTCGTCCCCCGCCCCCATTTCCAGCAAATCCGGCCACCGCAGCATCGGCAATTCGCTTTGTTTTTCCTGCACCATGGCCTCAATTAAGCGTTTGGCCAGCTGGACGTTGGTGATGAGCGGGATCCCGTGGTCCGTGGCGATGCGGCGGATGAAGTAGCCGTCGGTCTGTTCGTCGCCGCTGGTGTGGTTGGGGATATTGATGACCAGATCCACCCGCTTTTGTTCCAGATACTCGCGGATGTTGGGGCTGCGCGGTTCGGAGAGTTTATGCAGCAAAGCCGAAGGAATGTCGCGCGATTCCAAAAATGCGTGCGTGTTGGTGGTGGCAAAGAAGCTGAAGCCGCGCTCGTGGAGCAATTGGATCGACGGGAACAGGTCGACCTTGTCTTCAATGCGTCCGATGGTCACCAGGATATTTTTCTTCGGGAGCTTGAAGCCGACCGCCAGCATCGACAGCAGCAAGGCTTGCTCGGCGTTCTCTCCAAAACACGCGACTTCACCCGTGCTCGCCATTTCGACGCCGAGCCGAGGGTCCGCGCCCTTCAAACGGCTGAAGCTGAACTGTGCGGCTTTGACGGCGACGTGATCGAGATCGATCGTTTGATACCTCTTATCCGTCGGTGCGCGACCAAGAAGTGCTTGTGTGGCGAGTTGCGCGAAGTTCTCCCCCGTGACTTTGCTGGCAAAGGGGAAGCTCCGAGACGCGCGAAGGTTGCACTCGATCACTTTCAATCTGTTGCTCTTCGCCAGGAATTGAATGTTGAACGGCCCGCTGATCTTCAATCCTTTCGCGATTTCTTTGGCGATGTTTTTCAGCTGTCGCAGCGTCGCCAGGTTCACGCGTTGCGGCGGTAAGACGATCGTCGCGTCGCCCGAGTGCACGCCGGCGTTCTCGATGTGTTCCGAAATCGCGTAAAGAAGAAGACGACCGTTCTGCGCGACGCCATCGAATTCAATTTCTTTGGCGCCCTGTTCGAACTTCGAGATGACGACAGGTGCTTCTTTCGAGACGGTTGCAGCCGCTTGGATGTACGCTTCCAGATCCGCGTTCGAGTGCACCACGGCCATCGCGGCACCCGAAAGGACGTAACTGGGACGGACGATGACGGGGTAGCCCACTTCTTCGGAAAATACTCTCGCGGACGTGATATCCGCGAACTGGCGCCACAGCGGCTGATCGACTTTCAAATCGTCCAAGAGCGAGCTGAATTTCTGACGGTCTTCGGCGCGGTCGATGTCGACCGGCGATGTGCCGAGAATGGGGAGGCCTGCCTTTGCGAGTTTGGGTGACAGCGAGTTCGGGATCTGCCCGCCCATGGAGACGACGATGCCGTGCGGATGGACCAAGTCGGCGATGTCGCGCACGCGTTCTTCCGTCAGCTGCTCAAAAAACAGCGCGTCGCATTCGTCGTAATCGGTGCTCACGGTCTCCGGATTGCTGTTGATCATGAAGACTTCGAAGCCCTGTTTCTGCAACTCATGCGCGGCCTGCACACAGCACCAATCGAATTCAACGGAAGAGCCGATGGAATAGGGGCCGCCACCCAACACAAGGATGGGATTTGGTCCTTGGGATTTGGTCTTTTCGAACGTCACATCATGCTCCGTCCCGTGATACGTCATGTACAAGTAATTCGTCTGCGCGGGGAATTCGCCGCCCAGCGTATCGATCTGTTTCACCACGGGAACAATGCCTTCTTTGATGCGCTGCGTACGGATATCTTCCGTGTCGTCTCCAAGGATCACGGCGATGGATTTGTCCGAGAATCCTGCGCGTTTTGCGCGGCGCAGCAGCGGGGAGGGCAGGGGATTGGGTCGGGTCGCTTTCAATTCCGCGGCGATGTCCGCACAGCCCTTGATGCGATCGAGGAACCAGCGGTCGATGCCGGTCATCTTGTTGATCTCGTCCGGCGTCCATTTACCGGCCAGGGCCTGGGCGACCGCGAACATGCGGCGCGGCGTGGGGCGTTTCACCTCTCGCTCCAAATCATCAAACGCGAAGTGCGCGGGATACAGTCCGTCGACGCCGATGTTCAGCATGCGCAACGCTTTCTGCATCGCTTCTTCGAATGTTTTTCCCAGCGCCATCACTTCGCCGACGGATTTCATTTCGCTCGTGACTTGGTCGGACACGAACCGGAACTTCTGCAGATCCCAGCGGGGGATTTTGACGGCCACGTAATCGAGCGACGGTTCAAAGTCCGCGGAGGTCACTTTGGTGATGGCGTTGCGGAGGTCCGGCAGCGCGTAGCCGAGCGCGAGTTTTGCCGCGATGAACGCGAGCGGATATCCCGTCGCCTTGGATGCGAGCGCGGAGCTGCGGCTGAGACGGGCGTTCACTTCGATCACCCGGTATTTCCTGGAGACGGGATCGAGCGCGTATTGAATGTTGCACTCCCCGACGATCTTCAAATGCCGGATCACTTTGAGCGCGATGGTGCGCAGCATTTGATACTCGAAGTTATCCAATGTTTGGCTGGGCGCGATGACGATGGACTCCCCGGTGTGAATGCCCAGCGGATCGACGTTCTCCATGTTGCAGACCGTGATGCAGTTGTCGTAGGCATCGCGCACCACTTCGTATTCGATTTCTTTCCAGCCCGTGAGATCTTCCTCCACCAAAACTTGATGCGATTCCACGAAGGCGACTTTCAACAGATCGCGCAGTTCGCTTTCATCCGCCGCTCGTCCGCTGCCCTTTCCGCCGAGCGCGAAGGCTGCGCGGACGATGACGGGGTAGCCGATTTCTTTTGCCGCGGCCAACGCTTCCGGCACCGCTTCGCATGCGCGGGAGTTGGGGACATCCACGCCGATCGATTTCAATTCGGCATTGAAGAGCGCGCGGTCTTCGGTCTTGCGGATGCTGTCGACGGGGGTGCCCAAGACTTCGATGCGATTCAATCGCAGTATGCCGGTCTCTTCCAATTTCACGCCGCAGTTTAAGGCCGTCTGTCCGCCGAAGCTGAGCGCGATCGCTTCCGGCTTTTCTTTCTCGATCACGCGCGTCACAAACTCCGGCGTCACCGGCACAAAGTACACGGCGTCCGCCAGACCCCAACTCGTTTGATTGGTCGCGATGTTCGGGTTGATGAGCACGACCCGTTTGCCTTCCTCCTTAAACGCCTTGATGGCCTGACTTCCGGAGTAATCAAATTCACCCGCCTCGCCGATTTTCAGTGCACCGGATCCCAAAAGGAGAATGGTTTTGACGTGCTCCATTTTTCCTTTTCCGGAAAAATCAGCCCCTCCGCCCGATGTGGGCGCCAGGGGGCCACTGGCCATCGGCGTATGCATGTCTGGCGGAGAGTAGCGACAGGAATCGAAGTGGGCAAGGGGGTGTCAGTGTTTCCCTTCTCACTCGCCCGTTCCTCCAAGATCAGGAACAGAGTGAAAAGTCGCAAACACGTCATTATTTGCGTTCAAGTCGACGGGTGTCGCAGTATTTGCCGCAAGATTTCCCGCACCTACATCCCGCTCGGCTGGCTCCGGAGTGTTCCTATCAAGAGGGAGAGGATGCCCGTTTGCACCCAAGTCTTGCAGCAATGCCATGAGTAGCTGCCGGTTTTTTTCATCGGTCAGCATTCCTGCCGTCGCCGCCGCCGCAAGATCGGTGCCGGGGAAACTTTCGAAAGCCCCCAGGGCAATGGCAGCTTCAGCATCGATCATCGTCGGCGACGCGGTCGCGGATGCGGCAAGGGCAACGTTTTTCACGTCGGGAATGTCGTGACTGAACAGAACATGATCGGTTGCTGCCATGATGGCTTCCCGCCCGTGATTGGCCATCTCCGCAATCCGCTCGTTGTGTCGCTCGTCTCCATGGTCGACATCCTCCGTGGACAGCTCGGTCAAGCCCGTCGCATGTCCCTCCGCACCCACATGCACAACGCGTGCGTCATGTCCTCCTTCACCGTGCTCATCTCCGTGCTCTCCTTCCAACAGATCTTCCGACTCATGTCCGCCGTGTGCGTGTTCCCCGCCGTGGTGATCTCCGTGCCCGCCGCCATGGCCGCCATGACCTTCTCCATGTCCGCCGTCATGCGCATGTTCTTCGTGTCCCCCGTGCGCGGCGTGTCCGTGATCTTCGTGATGGGCATGTGCATGCTCGCGCTCATGCGCCAGATGCAGTTCATGTTCCTCGTGATCCGCATGTTTCTTCATTTCGATCAGCAGCTCCCCAGCCGCATGTTCGAACTCATGCTGCGCTTCTGCGGCCGCATCGTGCTCTCCTTCATGCCCTTCTTCCTTGTGTCCTTCGCTTTCATGTCCTCCCCCTTCTTCCGTCGGATGCTCCTCATCTTTCTTTTCCTCATGTCCTTCCTCTGTTGGATGATCTTCTTCACCCTGCTTTTTTTCATCCGCATGTTCATCGGGGGTATGTGCCTCAGGAATCTGTCCATCTTTGTTCTCTTCGGTCGGCGTTCCTTCTGTCGTGGGCGTGTGCGCTTCAGTGGGGTGCTCCGTGTTGGCGATCAGCGCCGCAACTTCATATCGCACGACAATAGCCGGTTCTTCAACGGCAGTTCTATGAGCCTCTGCTCCGAACGCTTCGTACATTGATCCTATCGACGACGTGACGCTGGGGAGCGTACGATCGTCGAGAGATTCGAGGTGCAAACGGGTGTTCATAGAAGGAAATGAGGAAAGTTGATACTATAACACATTATTCCAGTAATGCAAGTACTGAAACGCAGAAATAGTGAGCAAGGTCCGAAAAGAATTCAAGGGTCTAAGAGGGCATTTTGCCGGAGAAAGTTTATGGTCTATTGGCAATACGGCCTGATGGAATATGTCGGGGTCTCTGCGTACACTCGGCGCATGCGATTTCTTCTGTGTTCGTTGACGTTTCTGTTGGCCGTTCCTGTCCATGCCCTGACTCCCGACGAAGAGCTGCGGCGCGAAGTCGACACGTTCGTTCCTGTACTCACGCAAGACAAAGCGGATATTGCCGCGGAGAGCGCGGAAGCGGGGATTGAGGCGAGCGCGGAATTCTTTCCCTCCGATGGCACGGAAGTTCCCGGCGAACGTGATGATCCGAATGCGACAACCGTTGTCGTCCGCATCAATAACATTCCCTACGCGCTGACGGATGTGCCGCTGACGGCGTGGTTTGCGCCGTATGTGCGGGATATGGCGGAGCGGGGGATTGTGTCCGGGTACAAAGATGCGAAGGGGATTCCCACGGGCATCTTCGGTCCGGAGAAGAACGTGACGCTGGCGGAATTGGCGAAGATGGCGGTGGAAGCGGCGCAGTTGGATAAAACGTCGTGCCCCGCGGAGCCGAAGAATCCCACCGCGAAAGGATTGTGGTCCGCACCGTACGTCGCCTGCGCCGAGCAGAAAAATTTCGCGATCTACGGGGATGGCACCGTCGACACGAAGCGAGCGGCGACGCGCGCGGAAGTCGTCATTACCGTGCTGCAGGCCTTCGGCGCTTCCATTGATGAACTGACAGAGGCCGATAATTTGTTCAAAGACGTCACACCCTCCACGCTCTTTGCAGGTGCGATCAAAACTGCGGTGCTCGATGGCGTCGTGAACGGCTACGCCGATGCCAGCGGCAAACCCACCGGCTACTTCGGTCCCGACAAATCCATCAACCGAGCGGAAGTCAGCAAAATCCTGAGCATCGCGGTGCAGGTGTACGGGGGGTGATTACATTCTCTGTACCTGCTGCTGACGCACATGCGCCTCGTGATGTTTGCGCGAGGGGTGCATGCCGGACATTTCCAGCAAGATCGTGCCGAGGATGATCAGACCTCCTCCCGCAAGGTGAAAACCTTCGATCGGTTCGCCGACGTAGAAGTGTGCGAAAATGATGGACACAATCGATGTGAGATTGCAGAGGAGCGAGACGCTCGTCACCGGCAGACGATCGAGGGATTCATAGAACGAGAAAACGTTTAAGAAGCGCGAGATGAATGCGAAGCCCAGCAGCGCGGGGAGCAGGGCGATGGGGAACGCACGGATGTCTTCCAGCAAGGACGGACCGATGAGCGACGAGAGAATAAAGAAGAATGTGACGGCAATCAGCGAGCGGACGAGCATCACCAAGTTCGGATCTTGATGCAGGTACTTGCGGAACGTGATGCTCCCGACCGCCCACGTCACGCTTGCGGCGACCAGCAATCCGTCTCCGGCTTGGAGTACGAACCCTTCCGTGAATCCGCGCAGGGCGATGACGACCATGCCGAAAAATATCAAACATGCCGAATAGATCTGCGCGCGCGTGCAGCGTTCACCCAAGAGCAGCATCGCCAAAATCAGCAAGAAAACCATTTCGGTATTGCCGAGGAGCGATGCGTTGACGGCGGAACTCCTCCCTAAACCCGCGAACATCAAAAGAGGAGCGGCTGTTCCGCTCGTGAGCCCGACGACGAGGAGCGGCAGATACAGTTTTTTGTCCAGCTGCATCAATTTTCGCAGCATCGGCATCGCCCCAAAGGAGAGCAGCACGAACATCGCCGTCAAAAACTCGCTCACGAACACGAATGCGAGCGGTGCCAACGCGCTGGTCAGAACCTTGGCAAATCCGCTGTAGGTACCGGCACTGAGGACCGTCACGCACAGCATCATCCAACCAATAGCCACGCTGGATGCGGTTTGGCGTGTCCAATAGACAAACGGCCATCTTTTGAGGGTGACGATGATCATGTGGTGGGTGTTAGTAGTATTATAGCATAATTTATTAATTTGAGCAATAATATGAAAAGCACAGTGGCGCGTACCCTTTGCCCATGTTCCGCCGTTTCCTGGACGACGTCCCCACCGCTTTGCTCTGCGCCGTCATCGGCGTGCTGTGCCTGATTGTCTACGGACCGCACCTGGGCAATGACTTCGTGTCCATCGATGACGGGCCGCTGATCTATCAAAACCCGGTCATTCAAGAATTGACCGCGCGCTCGGTCGGTTACACCTTCAAAACCTACGATCCGGAATTGTACGTGCCGCTCACGCTCATTTCGTATCAACTTGAACACGCGATGTTTGGATTGTGGCCTGCGGGGTATCACTTCACCAACTTGATGCTGCACATCGCGAATGCGCTCTTGGTATTCGCGATTATCACGATGCTCCTGCGCAATCGCACGCTGGGATGTGTCGTGGCACTGCTATTCGCCATCCATCCGATACAAACCGAAGCGGTGCTGTGGGCCGCAGCGCGCAAAGATCTGCTCTCCTCATTGTTTTTCCTGGGGAGCCTTTGTCTGTATCTCCGGTATCGCGAATCGGAAAAGCCCGTGACGTACTGGGCGAGCGTCGGTGTCTTTTTGCTCTCGCTCCTCAGTAAAGTGTCCGGACTTCTCTTACCTTTTGTCTTGCTCGGCATCGATTGGGTGCAGGGACGGAAATGGACGAAGCGGATGTTCATGGAAAAAATTCCCTATCTGATTCTCAGTATTGTTTTCGGCATCATCGCCGTGGGCGGAAAGTCGCAGGCGCTCGGGACATTCGGATTGTGGGAGCGCATATTGCTGCTGGGGAAGAGCATCGTGTTCTTCCTGCGGCAACTCATTGTGCCGCTGCAGTTTTCCGTCATCTATCCGCAATCGACGCCCGTCACGTTCGCGTCGCCGGAATTTTTCGCGCCGTTCCTGATTGTCGCCGCGCTGGGCATTGTTGCGCTGTTGATGTTGCGCTGGAATCGAGTGGCGGCATTCTGTCTGCTGTTTTTCCTCGGCATGCTCGCACCGTCGTTCTCGACGTTCTACAAAAATGGATTCCTGTTCTTCGCATCCGATCGCTACGTCTATCTGGCGTCTATCGGCATCTTTGTCCTCGTCGCTCTTGTACTCCAATGGATCGCGCGCCGTGGGAAAGCTTTGGAAATAACGAGCACTGTTGTCGTGACGGCCGCTATTTTTGTCCTCGGCATGAAAACATACGCGCAGGGTACGACGTGGAAAAACAGCGAAGCGTTATATACGAATGTCATCGCGCAGTATCCGGAGTCGGCGATGGCCCATAACAATTTGGCGGATATCCTGCGAAGACAAAACCGTTTGAGCGAGGCGGAGGCGGCGATTGCGGAAGCGCTGCGGTTGGATCCGCAAAACTTGGCCGCGCACGTGAACGCCGGATTGTTCCGTGAAGCGCGAGGCGATATCAAAGGCGGCATCGAATACTTGCGCAAAGCCGTCGCCATTACCGACAAAAAACCGCAGATCACCATTGATGATGCGGGGGTGTACGTCACGCTTGCCCAAATGTTGGAACGCTCGGGCGACCGCGACAGCGCTTTGGCGGTGTACGTGCAGGTGACAAAAAAGGGCCCGCTTATCGCCGATGCCCATCACAATTTGGGACTTGCCTACGAGCAGCGCAACCGGACGACGGAGGCGATCGCCGCCTATGACCGGGCGCTCGCGTTGAATCCGAACCTGCTTGCGTCGCACTACCATCTTGCAGGCCTGCTCGCGTCACTCGGCCGCTTGCCGGAGGCGATGGCGCACTTGGAAAAAATCGTGGCGATCAATCCGGGATACGAGAAGGCAGGGGAGCATTTGCAGAAAATGCGGGCAATGGTTGGGAAATAAAAACCAGATGCCAAAAACCAGAAACCAGGGGAAACCTGGCTTCTGGTATCTGGATTCTGCTTTCTTAGCGCAGCACCGGTCCATCCACCGGAAACGGCCCATTATTCTGCGCCAGCAGTTCCGCGGCCAGCGGGACCACCACGTTCTGGCGCCAGATGGGGTTGGCGGCATCCGAGGTTCCTGTGACGGGGAAGATGAGGGCCGGCACAACAAGTTCTTGCGCGGGAACTTTGTCGTAGGCGTAGTACGTGACGTAGCCGAGCACGGGTTCGCCGAGTGTCACGTCGATATTCTTGATCTTGGCGTTCGGGGAATAGAACTGCTTGTCGATGCTGTCCAGCTTGCCGAGGAACGCATGGATCGCGCCGCTGCCGGAGACGGCGTCGTAGGCGGAGCGCGTGTAGCTTTGGCTCTGGATGCCCCAGACGTCGGAGACGCGCTTCTCGCGGTTGCTGACGCTGACGCGGATGCCGGTCTTCGCGCCGCCCTGGTCATACACCGGACGGCCGTCGAGCAGGAGCGGGTACAGCACTTGCTGACTTTCGGGGATGTAGTACTGGGCCTTGTCCGTCGAACGGTCGTAATCGCGCCGCCAGGCGTTGTCGACTTCGGGTTCGCCGTACTGCGCCGTGTCGATGCCGTGCTCCGTCACGAAGGCGGCGGCGATGCGCAGCAGGTCGGCATCGGGAAGCAGTTCGCCGATCTTCACGCGGTAGCGCTGGTAGCAGGCTTCGTCGCGGCAGGCATTTTCCGGATGCGGCCACTTCTCCCAGTTTTGATTGATGAAGACAGTGCCTTCTTTCAGCATCACCGAGAAGTTGTATCCGTACTGTTCGTCTTGGCTGAAGGATGCGGAATCGATGACCGCGCCGTCGAACGACGCCAAATCGATATTGCCGAGCGCGAAGGTGTTCAAAATCGAACCGATGCCCGGACGGTTGCCGCGTTCGCGTTTAAGGACCGAGACGGTTCCTTCGGGGAGCTCCGGCAGTGCGCCGGAATACGTGTAGTGATATTGGGAGATCTCGCCGTACTCGCCGGGAGCGACAAGTTTGGCATCTGCCGTCGCCGCGGAGTCCATCGCGACGGATGGCGCGGCGGCCGGGACGGCACTGGCGTATCCGTTGCCGCCGCCACCCACTCCGCCGCCTCCTCCTCCGCTTTGATTGCGCGGGCCGCCTTCGGTTTGGACGGACTGCAAACTGCCGAACGCATTCGCGGGAGCGTCGGTGACGTGATACGCGAAGAGCGAGGTGCCCGTCGCGGCTGGCGCGGTTTCCTGCGTGCCGTAGTACACGGCGGGAATGGCGATGACGAGCGCCGCGAGGGCGCCGGCGCCGGCGTAGAGAAAGCGGTTCATAAGGGAAGAGAGGGAAGGGGATGAGGAAGAAAGTTCGGTTGCGCGGTGTTGTAAGCGCGACCGCAGTTCTTGGACGAATGCCGCATCGGGTTCGCGGCCGGGGTCGGCGTGAAGCAGTTGGTGCAGGAGGGGAAGCAATTCCTCCTCGTGCGTCTTCAGTTCCGGATCAATCGCGTACAGATCGTCCAGGAAGGCCTGAATACGGGAATCAAGAGTCATAGTCGGATGGGAGAAAGGAGGATGAGGAGAAGCAGGGCAAGGGGAATGGAAGAACGGAGGTCTTGAATGGTGCGGTGGAAGATCACTTTGCAATTTGTTTCCGTCTTGCCGGTGATCGCGGCGATCTCTTGATAGCTCAGTCCGTCCCACAGCCGCAGCAGCACGATTTCGCGTTTGGCGGCATCAAGAGTGTGCAAGGCGTCGCGGATCTTCCGGTACTCCAGGCGGTCGTGCACATCCAGCTGGACGTCTTCTTCGGAGGACAGGTCCCACGCGTCTTCAACCGCCGTATGCGGGCGCAGCGCGCGGAAGTGATCCGTCAGCGCATTGCGCGCGATGCCGTAGAGCCAGGCGACAAACGGACCTTTGGAAGGGGAGTATTGCTTGATGCGTTCCAGCGCTTTCAAAAAGGTCTGACTGGTGAGGTCTTCGGCAAGGGCTTTGTCCATCGCACGTCGCAAGAGATACGTGTAGATGGGAGTGACGAAATGGCGGTACAAAGGATCGAAGGCGTCCAAGTCGCCGGAGCGGCAACGCTCGACGCACGCAGAGATGTCTTGTGCTTGCATATGCACACATACTACGCGCTCGTTTGAGAATTGTTACAGATGAGAATCAGAATCCGGAAGCCAAAGACCAGAAAAGTTGGCTTTTGGCTTCTGGATTCTGATTCTTGTCTCTCCGCAATCCAATTCGTCCATTGTTGCTTGATCGGATGACATGGAAGAGGAGTATCTCGCGTCTCAGATGACAATGCTCCCACTCGCCCCCGCCGTGCCGCCCCGTCCGTCGTCGTTCAAGCGCATATGCATGGCGAGCGTGAGCGCATTGTTCACCATCGGCCTTGCAGGCGCGTGTTCGTATATCCAGATCCTGTGGGCGTCGCTGCCCGTGGTGAACGCCGAAAGCCTGAAGCCGCAACAGACCATCCGTATCACGGACCGCAGAGGCCGCGAGATTTATCATGTCTTCACGGAGGAAGACCGCCTGGTCGTCCCCTCGGAAAATATCCCCGAGGTGATGCGCAACGCCATCATCGCCATTGAAGACGAACGGTTCTACGGACGGCCATGCATCGATCCCATCGCGCTTCTTCGCGCGGTGAAAGCGAACGCCGAGGACTACAAATCGCAGGGCGCGTCCACGATCACGCAGCAGCTGATGCGCACCGCATTTCTCGACCGCGAAAAAACCATCACCCGCAAGTTGCGGGAAATTTTGATGGCTTGCAGATTGGAAACGCAGATGGAGAAGGATGACATCTTGGCCCTCTATCTCAACCGCGTCTCGTTCGGGCACAACTGGTACGGCATCGGCCGCGCGTCGTTGCAGTACTTCGGCGTGGAGGCGAAGGACCTGACGCTCGCGCAGGCCGCGGTCCTTGCGGCCTTGCCGCAACGGCCGTCGTATTATTCGCCGTACGGCTCGCATGTGCGTTCCACGGAGTCGGAAATGGGTCTCATCGGCCAGGTGCTCGACACGCAAAGCGGATCGGTGCTCGTGGACGGCCGCAGCGATATCGTGCTGAAAAGCATGAAACGTTTGGGATATATTTCCGACGAGGACTTCATTCAGGCACGCCGAGACTTACAGACCATGGAATTCCGCCCGCGCAGCAGCGTGCCGTTGCAAGCCCCGCATTTTTCGTTGCTGGTCCGCGACAAAGTGAACGCCATGATGCAGAGCCGCGGGGAGGAAGACGCGTGGCCCAGGGCCGGGCTGACGGTTACGACGACATTGGATTTGGATCTGCAGAAGAAAGCCGAGCAAGTGATTGCCGAACTCTTCCCGGCCATCGCCAAAAAAGCCAAAGCCAAAAACATCGCGCTCGTGGCCATCGACCGCAAGTCGCGTGATGTGCTCGCGTACGTCGGCAGTCCCGAATATTTTGATGAATCCCAAAAAGGAAAGATCGATATGGCACGCGTCCCCCGTCAGCCGGGATCCAGTTTCAAGCCGCTGGTCTACGCCGCCGCGTTCGCGAACGGACTCAATGCCAAAGGCACCATTGATGACACACCGCTCAAGATCGGCACCATCACACCCAAAAATTACGATGGCTCCTTCAAAGGACGGATGACCGTCCGCACCGCGCTCGCCTGGTCCCGCAACCTCCCCGCCATTCGCGCGTTCCAATTTGCCGGCGGTGAAGAACCTGTCTTGCGTCTCGCGTCGGCCGCAGGCGTGACGACTCCGTCGAAATTGAAAGCGGGTCTCACATCTGCGGGAAACGAATTCACTTTTGGCTGGCCCATGGCCTTGGGTGCGGCCGAAGTTCCGCTGCTGGAAATGGTGCAGGCATATGCGACGCTCGGGAGTAGTGGAGCCTTCGTCCCCATGCGCACGATTCTCTCCATCAACGATGCGGAGGAGGCCCCCGTCTATCTGCCGCCCAAAGTCGATGTGCGTCAGGCCATCCCCGCGCAAGCCGCGCGCGATGTCGCCGCCATTCTCAGTGATCCCAACAATCGCCCCGCCGGATTTTGGCGCAACGCCCTCACGATTCCAGGTCGATCAACGA
The DNA here is from genome assembly GCA_964403335.1 of uncultured Candidatus Peribacteria bacterium. Classification (GTDB taxonomy): domain Bacteria; phylum Patescibacteriota; class Gracilibacteria; order Peribacterales; family Peribacteraceae; genus CAZYAK01. The sequence goes on along the minus strand of CAYOFI010000011.1, from coordinate 318 downwards.
CGGCGAAGACCGGGACGAGCAACGTCTGTTTCAAGCGTCTGAAAAACGGCAACTGCACCCAGTACGGCGTGAACAACACGTGGACGCTCGGCATGAGCGGTGACCTGGTCGTGGGCGTTTGGGTCGGCAACGCCGACAACACGGCACTCGATTACAAAGCAGACGGACTGACGGCAGCGGCTCCCATTTGGAAAGCGTTTCTGCAGCGGGCGGTGGCGGCAAAGTGAGTTCTATCGTGCGGGGGATTTTGTTTTGTGTGTTTTTGTTTTGGCCTCATCCTCACCCAAGGGGTCCCCTTTGGGGCAGCTCCTTCTCCCT
>CAYOFI010000010.1:18433-49379 GCA_964403335.1 uncultured Candidatus Peribacteria bacterium | reverse complement strand
GGCGTGTGCGGTCGTGGTGGAACAACGCATTCCGGGGATCATTTTCGGCGGCAGCAGCACCGCCGTCATGACACACACGGCAAGACCCACCGCGCGCCACCGGGTGGCAACGGATCGGGAAGTTTGGCTGAGGAGAGCGAAAAAGGAAGGGGCCATAGCGGCCGGGCATCGTAGCATTATCCGTGAAGACGGACAATGCATACCTTTATGTCCGCACCCACTGCCCCCCACCCGTGTTTTTGACTGCCCCAGCCAGTTCCAAGAGGGTCAGCGTGGCCCCGATATCCGACGCCGGAAGGCCCGACTTCTCCACCAAATCATCCACCGGCTGCGGAAGCCGGGACAGGACTTTCAAGATCGCCGCCTCCACCGCATCCTGCGGCGTATAGGACGACTGCTGATCGTCTGCGGGAGCGACGACTCCCAACTCTTTGAGGACGTCCTCGGGACTGGCGACCAGTTTGGCGACGCTTTTGGCGATCAGCGCGTTGCAGCCTGCAAAATTCGCATCGTAGATGGGGCCGGGCACGGCGAAGACTTGTTTAAAGTATCCCTGTGCGAGATCTGCAGTGATAAGTGCGCCGGATTCGGCGGGCGCTTCCAGTACGACCGTCGCCATGGAGAGGGCCGCGATAATCCGGTTGCGGGCGGGAAACGTGTACTTGGTCGGCTCAAAGAAGGGCGGATATTCGGACAGCAGTAATCCCCCGCTTTTGACGATCGACTCCGCGATTTTGCGTTTTTCCACGGGAGCGATCACCCCCAACCCGCCCCCCAGCACCGCAACGGTTTTCCCTCCCCGCTTGAGCGACTCAGCCGCGACCACGGAATCAATCCCCTGCGCCAGTCCGCTGACCGTCACCATCCCCGCGCGCACGAACGCCTCCGTAAAATCTTCCGCGACGCGCCGCCCGTACTGCGTCATCTCCCGCGTGCCCACCATGCCGATGCACGGCTGATTAAGAATCGAGAGATCGCCTTGGCAGGAAAGAAAAATGGGGGGATCGGGGATCTGCTTGAGTGGCCCGGGATATGCAGGATCTTCGATCATCAACACCGTGATGCCTTGCTTCTCCAAAAACGCTTCTTGTTTCTCCGCATCGAATTCTTCCAATCGCATCATCACTTCCCGTTGAGTTTCCTCGCGACAGCCAAGCCCGCGCAAAAATTCCTCATTGATATGCGGCGTTGCCTCGTCCAAAGACTCAAACACCTGGAGTATGGCGTCGTACCGTTCCTTCGTGAGGATGTTGAGGTGCCACCAGAGGAGTTCCGTACGGGTCATACCCTCAGCCTATCGCTGACTAGTCTCCCTGACGACGCGGTTTCCGCAGAAAAAATCGATGATGGCCTTTTTATCGCTCTGATCTGCGGTGAAAGACGTTCCAGGTGGAAGTGGAACGCCCCCTCAATACAGACAATCAAATCCCTGTCCGTAGTTGCAGGAAATCACCTTGGAATACCCGTCATTGCTGAGCGCCGCTACACCGCCCGTATCGGTATTCAGGAGGAAATACTGCTTGCTGTCAGCATAGGGTGTATTCACCGATTTCCCGACCACCAGCACTTTTCCGTCGCGTGACATGCCGTCCACGCTTTCAAAATTGCCCACCGAACGATTGTTCGTGCCATCGATAGACATCATGAAGATTTCCCAGGTGGCGCCGGGTTCCCCGCCGTACGGGTCCATATATTCGCCCTTTTCATCTTTCGCAGGGTACACCAGCCTATAGACGATGTGCTTCGCATCGGGCGTCATCACCGCGCTTTCGATCAACGCATCGTTCACATCCAAGAGCGACTTTTCCGTGCCGTCCGCACCGTTGAAAAGTACCAACGACATCGGCATCCATGCGGCCCCACCCCAACCGAAATTCTCATTCACCTCTGCGCGCACGCCTACGATCATGTCGCGCCGATCACTGCAGTGATAACTGACAATCTTGTCGTTTTTCGCGAAGACCGATTCGTAGTGCAGATCGGATATGCGCAACTTCCATGCGGACATGTACTCAAATCCTTCCCAGCCTTGGTACCGCACGTACAGCCATTCGCCGTCAGCCGACAGACACAGCGGCTGCAACCCCGTCAGTTCTCCCAACCCCACTCGTGAGATGGGAAAATGACTCTCTTTCTCCTCTCCATCGCGGTGGATGAATATTCCCGCACGGTTTCCCACGTCCGTATCACCCGCCTCCGTCATCACGTCCGCCGCATGCAAACCGTACGCATACTGTTTTTCATCGATTCGATAGTACCCGGTGACGCTGAATTTTTTATCCTTCAAGACAGCGTGTTCCGCGGTGCGATCATTGCCCTCCAGGTCATACACGCCGTATCCCGCCTTCCCGATTCCAGCGATATACAGCAAACTTTCGGGGCTCGTCAGGTACGGCCACGCGACAGATCCGTCGGCGAGGTTCTCATTGAATTGCGTGATGGTGCGGATGCCGTCGTTGGCGAGAACGCGCAGGTCGATGTCTCCAGTATCCGTGCGATGTGAAAAAGGCACGCGGATGGTATCCGCACCCGCAAGCACGCCAGTGGCCCCAAAAATCAGCGGCGACGCGGAATCGGACGATACCGAAGACGCCGCAACCGATGCGATGCTCGATGCCACGGAAGACTGCGCAGACGACCCGGACGGCACATCCGGCCCCTGTATCGCACACGCGGTGCAGAGGAGAAGGGCGAGGGAGGCGGGGAGGAAGCGGGGGTGCATAGATAGAAGAATACGACGAATTATAGGGTATTTCTCCATATGAAACGACAATGGAGGCTTGCCCTTGCGGGTTTCCCTCGAATATCGCATGATCTTCCGGCTGTGAGCAGTTTCAAGCCGCTGTAGCTCAGCTGCCTAGCCAGGGACCGAAGCGCAGCGAAGGTACCTGGCGTCAGAAAACAAGGCTTGCTCGTGTCCGTCCGATCGTTATTCTCATCATGTATAAGCCGCTGTAGCTCAGCTGGTAGAGCAACGGTATCGTAAACCGTGGGTCACCGGTTCAAATCCGGTCAGCGGCTCCATCTCAATATAAGTCTGCGATCATCAGATCAAACAAATCCATCAACTCCTTCAGTTCCTTCGTCGGCGCTTCGGCAAATTCGTGATGGTCGATTTTTTTGAGCGGGACGATTCCCGTGGATGTACTTGTGAGAAAGGCACAGTCGAAGTCAGCAAGTGACTTCACCGGAATGCGCTTCTGCACCAGATCGAAATCCGCTTTTTTCGCAACCTCCAACATATGCTTCCGCGTCACACCTTCCAAAATATCTTCCTGCGGCGGTGAGTGAATCGTCCGGCCCTTGATGCAGAAAAAATTCGTGCGCGTGCCTTCGGCGATGCAGCCGTGACGGTCGACGAGCAGCGCATCATAGGCATCCATCTGCCGAGCTTTTCGGTACGCGATGTAGCTGCCGAACATATTCAAAGTCTTCGCCTGCGGGAACATGCGCTCGTTTTCGAAGGTGATGGCCGTGGCCCCGCGCGTGTACAACTTCTTTTCCGGGAACAACGGCGCAAGTGGAATGATGAACAACTGACAATCCTCAGGCTTTCGCGCACCGATGAGGAGAATCTTCAGATTGCAGACGGTCTCTTTCCCCAGTTCCGCGACGAGTGACTCGATCCATTGCGTGACTTTTTCTGATGTGAACGGATGTTCGAGTTCGATGATCTGTGCCGAACGGAACAAGCGCTCGACATGATCGCTCATGAAGCGCGGTGTCCCGCGCGTCACGCGGATGATTTCGTACACGCCGAAGCCATAGGTGTACTCGATGTTCGACAGAGGGATCGTCGCCTCGGACATCGGACGAATGGCGCCGTTGTGGGAAAAAATCGCGAATGCCATGTGGGGCAATGATATATGATGCATGCCGATGACACGCACGTTTTTGCACATAATCATCGGTTTCATCGTTCCCGTAGCGGCTGCCGCCACGATGTCTTTCACCGATGTCCCCGACGGATCCTGGTTCAAACCGGCCGTCCTGGGACTGGTGACCGACGGATTCATCGATGGCACGCAAAAATTGTTCCGGCCCGGCGCGAACGCCACGCGCGCGGAATTTCTCAAGCTCGCGCTCGCGATCGATAAAACAACTCCTGGCACACCTCCCCTCATCGCCAGTTTTGACGATGTGAAGAAAACTGCTTGGTACTTTCCGCATTTGGAAGAAGCCGCCAAGCAGGGCTGGATACGCGGGGACGGCGACTGCTACGGCACACACCCCTGCCGCGCGTATCCGGAGAATGCCATCACGCGCGGGGAAGCCGCGGCACTCTTGGTGCGGATCTTCGTGTTCGAGCGCACCAAAAATACCGATCACGGATTTATCGATGTCGGCAAAAGCGATTGGTATGCGTACGCAATGGCCGCGATGGCGGATTATTGTTTGATGAACCGGGATTCTGAAACGCTCAGAATTCGACCTTTGGATCCGATGAATCGGGCGGAGATGGCAGCACTGATGCAGCGGACGAGGTTTGTACTGAAGGGAGAGTCGGCGTGCGGCAGCGTGTCACACTGAGCCTGTCGAAGTGCGACACGCGGTCCCATGTCATGGTTCGACAAGCTCACCATGACACTCACTTCACATCCACCACAAACCGCACCGGAATCACTTTCCCCTTGTGCTGGAATTCCCCGAAGATAATGTACGGACCCGGTCCCGTGAACGGCAGGTACGCGACGATGTCCGGCCCAAAGTGCGCGGGTACAAACTGATGCGGGTGGTTGGCGATGGAAATGCGCGGCGTGAGCAAGGCATCCCACCACGTCTGCGGCAGTTCGCCGTGCGTGTGCAGGAATTGGCGCAGGTCGGGCGAGGTCACTTCCACGTGCATGGTCGCGGCGAGGTACGGCTCCAGGTCGGTGACGGGCACGCCGTCTTTTTCGATATGGAATTGGAAGCGCACCAACCCGCGCGCAGGCACTTGCGTGGGGTCGACGGTGACCAGATAGCCGTCTTTCGCATCGTAGGCGATGGCGGGAAGCGCTTCGGGCGAGGTCATCGGGTCGGGCCCCGCGACGTCGACGTAAAAGGATTGGGCGACAGTCTTGGCGCGGACGGAGTAGTTGATGGCGACCAAATATTTTCCGGCTTTGGGGAAGATCACGGGAACATTGAACGTCGCGGTCTTGAGCATCTCTTGGGTGACCGGTCCGGCATTTTCCGGATGCAGATGCATGAACGTCTGCGTATCGCGGCCGACGACGATCACGTGCAAAAAGCGGTCATGATCCGCGCGCAAGTCCGTGAGGGCCGCACCGCTGCCGTCTTTCAGACTGAATGTGAGCGTGACGGGTTGACCAGCCCTAGGGGCCCCCGTTGGGGCGCGCGGAGCCGGCGTCGACAATTGCATGGACGCGAGTGCGCCGGACGGACGCAGCAGCCATGCGTATTCTTCCCCGTCCGCGATGTGACTCTGGCCCCGGCCCATCCCGAACATGCACCCCATGGCGGACTCCGGGGACAGCACACGCCCATCGCGCATCGGCACACTTTCGTGCCAATAATCTCCATTCTCACGGCACGCACGCTGCAGCCAGCCGTGACCGTGATCGTTGATTTGGACGCCCAGGAACACCAGCGGCACGGCGATGGTGAACATCATCACCAGGGTCTGCGGCCAGCGCGGGAGAAGCGGATCGGATGCGGTGTGATGCGCGGTGAGTTTTGCCAAATGTTTCACACGACGATCGGCTTGGCGGAAAAGAAGAATCGATGCGACAGTGATAAACAACGCGGCAAGAAGACACGCGAGCGCCCACGCGCCAAAGCCATGTCCATCATCCGCGCGCGGAGATTCGATGTCAGACGGTGCGTCGATGTGAAACGTCGCGACCGCATCGTACGCACCGGGACGCGGCGCCGTGACATCGATCCGCCATTTGCCCGGAGGAGTGAGTGTGGATACGGGGAACACGTACGTTTCCGCAGAGCGCTGTTCCAACGGAACAACGATGGGCCCGATGCTGCCGTCTTCTGTGGCGGCCGTCACAACGGGCGTGCCAACGGGGACGGAGGATCCGCGGAGTTCGATACGCATCGACGTACGGTCGTTGGGATGCTCGCCGAATCCGATCGTCATGCCTTGGCTGTCGATGTTTGTGTGATACACCGCGCGCAGGCTCAGGGGCGGCGTCGTGATAATCAGCATTCCGGAGAAAAACAGAATCAACATGCCCGTGATGGCTTCGGTGACGAGGACAAATCCTGCTTCTTTTGAAGGTGCGCGATCAAAACGGAAATGGAATAACAAGCGTGAGCCCAGGAAAATCAGTCCATAGACGACAAGAATCAGACAGAGCATTCCCCAGTGCGTCGCGAGCAAATTCGCCGGGCCTTTTAGGTGCAGCCAGATGATGTAGGAACCGGTGACTCCGCCGATGCCGAAAGCGATCCACAGCACACGCGTCAACGACGTCATCGCCACAGCCCGCGCATGCGCATCGGTCTTCAACGCAGGAACATACGCGAGCAGGAAGACAATCACGCCGCCGATCCAGACATCTTTTGCCAGGAGATGCACCGCATTCATCAGAATCGATAACTCCGGGAAAAATGTCGAGGCTGCTGCGTGACTGACGCGGGCGCGGAACAGCGCATCGACGATAAGCAATCCGATGACGATCCATTCCACCGGTTTGCGACGCCTGTCACCCTGAGCTTGTCGAAGGGTGACGGGCAAGCATACAAAAAGCAGCATCGCCGCAACCGATCCCAGTATCCCCCGCGCCACCGCCATGCTCCCCGCCGTCGTCTGCAAAAAACTCTGCAACGTCACAGGGCTGTCGACGGGAGCCGCCGCGATGGAGAAGGCCAGATAGCATCCCACCCCCACGATCTGGAGCAGAAGAGAAGCTATCGCGATGATCCGCAGGCGCCCCTGTACAGACGTTCCCGCAGGCGCGTCTCCCGTCTTCCGCAGAATAACAATCATCACCAGCACACCAATCAGTAAGGCTTGCCCCAGCAATTCCAGCCAGATCGCCACCGCTTCCGGCGCCGATGAACGATGATCGATCTGGAACGTCGAACTGGCGACGACTCCCGTGGCTTCGCCCACGGAGAACCCGAATCCTCCTTTGGTGAAATGCCCGTCATCCGCGGAGACCACCTGCCACGACACGGTATACGTCCCCTTCGCCGCATCGGGCTTGAGCGGAACGGAGAGCACGCGCGGATTTTTTTCATCGACCGCGGCGGTGCCGGCATCGGCACGTGTTCCGTCGGGCGCATACATGAGGATGGAACTTGCACCCTTTTCCACTCGCTCGCTGAAACGGATCGTCACGCTTGCGGGGGCTTGCTCCAGAACGGCCGCGGCATCCGGCTCATACACTACGGGAGCGGCATGCCCGAACACCGCCTGCGGAGACGCAAGCAGCATCCAGAACGCCAAGACACCGGAAGAGAACAACTGCTTCATGCGGAGGCCGTGTGACCTTCCGGCAGACGCCGGGACAGCACAATGGCGAAAAGCGCGACGATCAAGGTAAGGATACCCGCATACGTATACCACAGCCCGGCCACCGCGGGCGGCCCTACCTGCAACGGGAACGACGCTTCGGTGACCAACTTCTCGCCGTCATAAAACTGCACCGCAAGCTCGTAGGCCCCGCGACTGGGGAAATTCTGGACCATGTACGCCAGCAGAGGCGGATCGACTTGTATGACTTTCGGCTCGGCTGTCTCTCCTTTTTTCGCGAAGGTGACGCGGGCTTCCGTGAACCGCGCGAATTCCCAATTGGGCTTATCGGCATTCAGGATGATGCCGAAGTTGAAAACGATATCTTTGCCAGGTTGCAAAGCAAGGGCGTCATAGCCGATGTCGACCAGATATTCCCCCACCTGCTTTTCCAAGGACTGCTGCAACGCATGAGCATCAGCAATCGCCACCGGCAACACGAGCATTGCAAAAGCCGTCAAAACGGAAGCGATGCGCATAAGAGAGAGAAAGATTTAGACGGACATCAGGGCTGCGGACTTTCTTCTCGTCCGCGCCAACGCCGCAAGACCGAATACGAATCCCAGTGTACCCAACGCGAGGGCCGGAGTGGATGAACTTCCTCCATCTTTTTCCGACAATGCGACAAGCGTCCCGGCCGGCTCCGGGAATCCCAGATCATCTTTGGCGGCGGGACATCCGAAAGCGCCGGCTTTGGAGAGACGCGTCACGCCCGCGGACATTTCCACCGGAGTCGTGTCTTCGGGAGTGGCCGGATGACCGGCGGGATTACACGTGAAAGTCAAATCGACGGCCGTGCCGTCGATCGTTCCGATGAAGCGGTACGCGTACGTCGTCTGCACGGTCGGAATAAAAATGGCTTTGTACGATCCCGGTTCGCCATACACGGTCGTGAGCGCCTTCTCGACCGTCTTGCCTCCGGCGCTGATCTGCACCTTGAGCGTGCTCTCCAAGCCCGTGACTGCGGCTGCGGCCTCGTCTTCTTCCGCATGTGCGACGGAATCATCGTGCTCTTCGCCTGTGGCTTCGACTTTTTTGACGGAGAGTTCCACGCCGGACTTGTCATCCACCGCGACCGGCTCGTTCAAAGACCCGACGGTGAATTCGTACGTTTGGGTCCCGATTTGGAAGACCTGATGCTCATGTGCCGAAGCGATTGCGGGCGCAAGAGCGAGGAGGCCGGACAGTGCGATCAGAGACGACCAATTTCGCATAGGGATGAGGAAATGTGGATACAGAATACCGGGCAGATTCTGCACGACAAGACCTTGTACTTGCAAATCATTTGCATTACAGTTGCAACGATGAACGACGCGCATGATCCCTCGTGCACAGAGTGCTGCATCCATGCAGAGCATCTCTCCTTCCGTTTCAACGGGCAGGACGTGCTGCGGGACGTGCATTTTTCCATCCGTTGCGGCGAGTACGTGGGCATCGTGGGACCGAACGGCGGCGGAAAGACGACGTTGTTGAAATTAATCCTGGGACTGCTCCCACCGACATCCGGAGAAATTTCGATCGATGGCAAGCGTCCCGTGGATGCGCGGCGCGGCGGGAAAATCGGCTACGTGCCGCAGCGGCTCATGCAGGCGGATTTTTTGTTTCCGGCGACGGTGGAGGAAGTGGTGCAGAGCGGTCACACGCGCCTGTTTTCCTTCGGACGCGACAAAAAAAACATCGACGCTGCACTGCACTCGGCGGATATCACACACTTGCGTCATCGCCAGATCGGGACGCTTTCCGGCGGCGAACGCCAACGCGTCTTCATCGCCCGCGCACTCGCCGGCAATCCGCACATGCTGATTCTGGATGAACCGACGACAGGCGTGGACCCCGGCGCCCGCGACCGGTTCTACGCTTTCCTCCGCGACTTAAACGAAAAGAAAGGTCTGACGATTCTGTTCGTGACGCACGATGTCGACGTCATGACCGTCGAAGCCAAGTCGATCCTTTGCGTGAACCAAACCGTCCTCTGCCACGTCCCCGCCAAAACCTTCGCGCATGACGCCTCGCTCCGCGATCTCTACGGCGAACATGTTTCTCGTATTCCGCATCACCATCATTGATTCCCATTCTTAGCCTTAGCCTTATCCCTTAGCCTTCGATGCTCCTAGACATCTTCACCCACGACTTCATGCTCCGCGCCCTCGCGGCAGGCGTCGTGACGGCGGTCATCGCTCCCACTATCGGGATGTTTCTCGTCACGCGCCGCTACGCGTTTTTGGCGGATACACTGGCGCACGTCTCGCTTGCGGGCGTGGCCATCGGCATCCTCATGGGCTTTCAGCCCATCGTCACGGCCGTGGGAACCTCCATCATCGGCGCGCTTGCGGCGGATGAATTGCGTTTACGCCGCAAGCTCGCGGGCGAATCCGCACTCGCATTGTTTCTATCGGGCGGATTGGCCGTGGCGGCGATTCTTCTCAGCCTGAGCAAAAACTCCAACGTGAATATCTCCAGCATCCTCTTCGGGAGCATTACGACGGTGACGCAGCAGGATGTCGCGTTGATCCTGGGACTCGGCATCGCCACGCTCTCCACGGTCTTTCTTCTGTGGCGCCCCCTGTTTCTCACGTCGATCGATGAAGACTTGGCGGCGGCATCCGGGTTGCCCGTCGGACTCCTCAGTCGCATCCTCGTGATCCTCGCGGCGGTGACCGTCTCGCTTTCCCTGCGCATCGTCGGCGTCCTTCTGGTGGGCGCTTTGATGGTGATTCCCGTCTTGGCGGCGATGCAACTGCGGTTGGGCTTCGTGCGTACGTACCTTGTCGCCGTATTGATCGCGCTGCTCTCGGTCATCGGCGGATTGATCCTGTCCTACGAATTGGATATCGGCAGCGGCGGGACGATCGTGCTGCTCACGCTCTTTGGATTTGTCGCATGCGGAATTGTCGGGCACAGGAAACAACGGAGGGCGTAACTTTGCTCTTGGTTTTTCCAAAGATTCTGTAGAATCGGAGACAACTTTCTCCCCATCTTTCCGTATGCGCCGCCTCGCTTCGATCCTGACGCTGAGCCTGTTGATGTCCGCCTGCACGACTGCATCGGTCGTACCGACCGACACGGCAACAAACACGGCCCCCGCGGGCGAGACGCTCGTCATTCAGGGGTCGGACACGGAAGTTCAAGTGGTTTCCAATTTGGCTGAGGCGTTTGCGGAGCAAAATACGGGTACGGCGGAACAAGCGATTGATATTTCCGTCACCGGCGGCGGCAGTGCCGTCGGCATCGCCGCGCTCATCAACGGCACCACGGACATCGCCAACTCCTCCCGTCTGATGAATGCGGAGGAAAGGGCTCAGGCCGAAGAAAAGGGCGTTGATGTGCAGCAGATCGCATTCGCTCTCGACGCGCTCTCCGTCGTCACCCATCCGGACAACGCGTTGGCATCGATGTCCGTCGCGGACTTGGGGCGCATCTACCGCGGCGAAATCACCAACTGGAAAGAACTGGGCGGAGACGATGCCGCCATCGTCTTATACGGCCGCCAGAGCACGTCGGGCACGTTCGGCTTTTTCCGCGACACGGTGCTGAAAGCCGACTATTCACCGGATATGCGTCAGATGGAGGGCACACAAGCGATCGTGGAAGCCGTGGCCGCGGATGAACACGGCATCGGCTACGTGGGCGTTGGCTACTTGCTGGACGAACAGAGCGGCGCGACGGACCGCGTGCATGTCGTGGCGCTGGAGTCCGCCAAAGATGACTTGCCCATTTCCCCGTTGGATAAAGCCGCGGTCTTGGCGGGCAATTATCCGTTGGCCCGGTCAATCTACCAGTACTTCAACGGCACGCCTGTTGAAGGGAGCACGCTCAAGAATTTCCTGATCTTCGAGCTCTCGCCGGCAGGCCAGGCGATTGTGGAAGAAAGCGGCTTTTATGAAGTGACGGCAGCGGACCGTGCCGCGAACGCCGCAACGCTCGGCACACCCGCTGATGAAGCTTCCAACGCCTCGGCCTCAAGCGCCGCGCAGTAGTCATGCACACCGCTTCTCCATCTCTCTCAGCACGACGAGTGGCCGCGGGAGCGGACCGCGCTGCGCGGTTCCTGTTTCTTGCCATCGCTTTCGTATCGGTGCTGCTCCTGCTGGGAATTTTCCTTTTCCTTTTCACGAACGCGATGGGGATGGTGTCCCACATAGGACTTGGACCGTTCTTATTCGGCACATTCTGGAACCCAACGGCATACGGCGAGCCGCAATGGGGCATCCTACCGCTCCTCACCGGAACGCTCTTCGTGAGCATTGGCGCCATGATCATCGCCGTTCCTTTCGGATTGTCACTCGCCATTTACCTGTCCGAACTCGCATCACGGCGGAAACGGGAAATTTTGAAGCCTGCGGTAGAGATGATCGCAGGCATTCCATCAGTGGTATTGGGGCTCCTGGGGCTCCTTTTTTTGGCGCCGCTCGTCTCGGGCGTCTTTGGCATCAGTAACGGACTGAACGCCTTCACCGCTGCACTGCTCGTCGCCATCGCCGCCGTCCCGACCATCGCCAGTCTTGCGGAAGATGCGCTGCGGGCGATCCCGCAAAGCGTGCGGGAAGCGGGTCTGGCCTTGGGAGCCAGCCACTGGACCGTCATCTGGAAAACCCTCGTCCCCGCCGCGCGCACCGGCATCGGTGCCGCCATCATGCTCGGCCTCGGCCGCGCCATCGGCGAGACGGTTGTCGTGCTGATGGTGGCAGGCAACAGCTTGGCATTTCCGACGTCGATGCTCAGCCCCGTCCGTCCGCTCACCGCCACCATCGCCATCGAAATCCGCGAAACCGCCACGGGCAGCGTGCACTGGGAAGCCCTTTTTGCCATCGGCCTCCTGCTCTTCATCCTCACATTCCTGATCAACGCTCTCAGTGATTTCTTACTCCACCATCCGCACCGTTAACTCCCACTCTTAGCCACCCGAAGGGTTCCCTTCGGGATTAGCCTTATTCCTTAGCCTTGTCCCACCCCTCCCTCCGCACGCAGGCCCTCGTCTTTTTTCTTCTCCGCGCCGCCACGGGGATCGCCATCGGCATTCTTGTGCTGACGCTGGTACTGCTCGCCATTGCGGGACGGGAAGCATTGAGCCTCCACTTTCTGACAAGCGCCTGGCAGCAGCGCGACATCACCACCGGCGGAATTTTCCCCGCCATCGCGGGATCCGTCTTTTTGGGAATCGGCGTGATTCTGCTCAGTTTTCCGCTTGGCGTGGGGACCGCGGTCTTTTTGACGGAATACGGGCGCGAGTCGCGCCTGAAACGCATCATCGAAATTGCGATTCGCAACCTGGCCGGCGTGCCCTCCGTCGTCTACGGACTGTTCGGACTCGCATTTTTCGTCCACACGCTGCAATTCGGTATGTCGCTTCTGGCGGCATCATGCACGCTTGCGGCGATGACCTTGCCCTGGATCATCACGGCATCCGTCGAGTCCCTCACCTCCATTCCCCGGTCCTTCCGGGAAAGCAGCTTGGCCCTGGGCGCCACGCAATGGCAGACCATCCGGCGCGTCATTCTCCCCTTCGCCCTGCCCGGCTGCCTCACCGGCGCGATCGTGGGATTGGCGCGGGCTCTCGGCGAGACCGCACCGGTGATCTTGGTAGGCGCCACGTTTTACTTATCGCAATTGCCCAGCTCGCCCTTCGACCGCTTCATGGCGCTGCCGTATCACACCTTTATTTTGGCGACGCAGCATGCCAGCCCTCAAGCTCCGGCCTACGCCGCGGCAACGGCGCTCGTCCTGATCGTTCTGACATTCGCTTTAAGCTTTGGTGCCATTCTTTTACGTTCCTTCATTCGCAGACACCGCGAATGGTAATGTCCACTCCGCACATGCCCGATCCCGCCACCACCACTGCATCACCCGCACCCATGCTCCGCATGGAAGGCGTCTCCGTCCGCTACGGCGGGGTGACGGCAGTGCGAGAGGTATCCCTGGTTATCCCCAAAAACAGAATCGTGGCGTTCATCGGGCCGTCGGGGAGCGGAAAATCGACCCTTATCCGCGCCCTCAACCGCATGCACGACACCGTCTCCACCGCCAAAGTGGACGGCACGATTTTCCTGGAAGACAAAAATATTCTGGCGCCCGGAACCGACGTCATCGGCCTGCGCCAGCAAGTCGGCATGGTGTTTCAAAACCCCAGCCCGTTTCCCACCTCCATCTACCGCAATGTCTCCTACGGATTGGAAATCCAAGGCGTACGCGGCAGGTACGGTTGGCTCTCCAAACTCATCAACCGTCATTTGCGCGCAGCTGATGTCGAAACCAGCACCGACCCGTTGCACGCCGCCGTGTGCCGGAGCCTGAAAGAAGCCGCGCTGTGGGAGGAAGTGAAAGACCGCCTGCATACGTCCGCGATGCGACTCTCTGGCGGGCAGCAGCAACGATTGTGCATTGCCCGCGCCATCGCCGTTCGACCACAGGTTTTGCTGCTTGATGAACCCTGTTCGGCTCTCGATCCGTTGTCGACACGGAAAATTGAAGAGTTGCTTCTCACGCTCAAAACCCACTACACCATCGTGATCGTCACCCATAACCTCCACCAAGCCCGCCGCATCGCGGATGACGTCGCGTTCTTCCATGCCGGGGAATTGATCGAATACGGCGCGGCCGACGCGATCTTCACCCGCCCGACGCACACGCTCACGCGGGAATACGTTGCGGGGCATTTTGGGTGAAGATGAAGCCCATCTTCGCAAAGATTGACATTTAATAAAATTAGTTTTATAATTAAATTATGACGCATCATGAACAGCTATAATCTGGAGTTGAACAATACAAGGGGCAATTACTTCATGGGCAAATCAATCCCTCTAAAGTTCGGACAGCAATAGAAGGGCACACGACAAAACTGCAAAGTTTACTGAGTGCAGGAGGACACGATGAAGCTGCCGACAGAGTAGGTGGAGAGGGGCACGTCGCTAGTACTGCAATCCAAGAGCTTCTTCAAATGGAACGCTCTTGGAGGTTTGACCATGTGATGGAATTTTTGAGAAGCCTCAAGCAATCATTCGCCGTACCCGAGAGCCACGAAGACCAGTCCGAAACCGGTCGGCGGGTCCAGGAGCTCATTGAACACTCGCACGATGCCGTTTTCGATCTGATGACCACAATACTACTGCAATACACCAATGAGTTTCTCACAAAACTACGAGTGACGAACGGCATAGCAGCGGAACAATTGGAAAAGACAGCGCGAGATAGAGGTTTTGATGACGCAGAACACTACGTATACGATTTCTTGTGGTCCGTTGTTGAACCCGAAAGTTCGACTCAATGATCCGCATGAGGTCCAATGATTCGATGGAGTAAATCCCATACCTTCCTGAATTACTGGGATGCCTCATTGTGAAAAACACCAATTTGTGCTACTATATCCGTAATACCAACTTCCTCACTTTTCCATGGCCAAGCGTAAGCACAAGTCCATGTTGCAGAACCGCGTTATGACCCGCACGGAGGCTCTCCTCGGTGTGTTCATGGCCCTTCTGCTCCCGGCGCTGACCGCGGGTCTCGCGTTGCCGGAATTGACGGCGGCAATGTTGAAATTCTAACGAGCGCGTCAGCCTGATTATTGCGCTCCCATCTGCTGCAAAGCGCTGCGGGCGGACCGGTTCTGGGGATCGATGCGGAGCACCTGCTCAAACTGAGCGCGTGCGCCGTTTTTATTGCCGGCCTGGTAATACAGAAGCCCTAGATTGATATGTGCGGCGATGAAGTTCGGGACCATGCGCACGGTCCATTCATACTGTTCGATCGCCTCCGCCGGTTTTCCCACCGCCTCCAACGCGACGGCCAAGTTGTAGCGCGCATCGGGGAAGTATTCGTTGATGGCGAGGGCCTTTTTATACTCGTCAATCGCCTCGGGGAGCCTCTGTAGGGTCACGTATAACGCGCCCAAGTTGGTGTAGGCCTCTTCATATTTCGGATCGAGTTCGATGGCCCGCTTGAACGCTTTTTCAGCTTCGGGATAGCGTTTTTCCGCCATACGGACCAGACCGAGTCCAAAGTGCGCTTCTTTGCTGGTTTCGCGTATCTGCAGCGCCTGCGAATAAGCTGCATTTGCATCGGCTAGATTCCCAAGCTTCCGGTACGTCGCGCCTAAGTTGCTGATGGTTTTCGGAAGCGGACGGATGGCGATGGCCTGTTTGTATTCGTCGATGGCCGCCTCGTAGTCCCCCTGCAACCGGTACACGTTGCCGATGTTGTTATGCGCGACGTGCGAGGATTCCGGATAGAGCTTGATGACATTCTGGAAGAGCGTCTGTGTGTTCTGCCACACAAATGACTGACGGAACGAGAGAATGGCGAGAGCGATGACGGCGACGGATCCGACGCCCGTAAGAATCCGGTTTCCCAGCTTTCCGTTGCCGAACACTTCCTCACACGTTTTCCATAGCACCCACCCGACGATCAGGAAAATGCCGATCGACGGCACATATGCATACCGATCGGACGCAAAGTACACATCCAAATCCCCGCCCTTCGCAAAGTTCATGAACGTCGGCGCGACGGTGATGAGGTAAAACAGAAGACCGAACGCGACGATGCGCGTGTACTTGAGCGACCAGAATGCCAGCGCAAGAATCGCGGCAATGATGAGGATCGGCACAAAAAAGTCTGGCGACGCGAGCGTGATGGGCTTGGTGTAGGGATAGAGAAGCGAAAAGTTAAACGGCCAGAATATCTGCTGCAGATAGAACACGGCGCTTTTGCACGCCATGAGGATTTTTCCACTGAGCGTAGAGGATTGCAGGACATTCGTTTTCCCCAAAACGGCGATGATTCCAAAGATGACCGCGGCGCCGAAGTACGGCGTTTTTTCGATGAACGTGCGTGCGTTCCACTTGCGTCCTTGCAGCCAGTCGACAAGCAAGATGATGACGGGCAGCGTGATCACCATCACCTTCGACATCAGTCCCAGCACGAACGCAATCATGCTCAGAATCAGCAGCATCCGCGTGTCCCGTTCCCGCCAGTACAGATATCCAATGAGCGAGAGTAAAAAGAAGAACGTCGAGAGCACATCTTTGCGCGCACTCACCCACTCCACCGCTTCCGTATGCAACGGATGCACCGCAAACAGCAATCCGCAGAAGATAGCGATCCAACCTGCCGCTTTGCGCGAAATCTGCACCGACGCGCATAACACAAAGATCAACCACGCGACGAGGAGCGCATTCAGCGTATGCAGTACCAAGTTATCGAAGTGATAGAGGAACGGATTTTGACCGCTGATTTGATAATCGATCTGGTAGGTCAAAAATGTCAGCGGGATGTACAGCTCCGGGTCGTAGTGCGTGAAGATGTAACCCAGGGTTTGCGGCGAAATCTCACGGATGGCGGGGTTTTCATAGACGAGCATTCCATCATCCCACCGGACGAAGTCATTGCGCAAAGAATGGCCATATATGGCAAATGTGGCTATGCAGAAGCCTAAAACGACCCATAGAAGGGTTTTAAGCCGTGGGAGACGTGGGAGGGCTTCCATCTGAAAAGAACTCTACATCCCTCCCTGCGGATGAGAGAAGACCCCCTTTCATTCAGACCTAAAATCTGCTATCATAGTTAGATTTCTGCACACACCCACACAAACCCCCCATCCCCATGACGATCGACGCCTGCATTGCCCACGCCATTCACAGTGACCTCGATATCATCGAGGCTCTCCCGGAGGTCCACGATCTCCCTGTGGAGGATTTGGAGCTGTATGTGGAGCAATACGTCCTGCGCATCCAGGAGTCCATGTATAACGTCATTACCAAGAAGGGCGACCAGTACATCCGCAGCAAAGACGCCGCGGGCCTGTGCGCCACGTGCCTGGATTCAGGAGTCAGCCTCCCGCCCCACATGCTCCTGAAAATGTGCCAGACGATCTTGAACCTCAGCCAATTGGACGCGAAGTTTATCTTGGATACGGAGAACGGGACGAGTTTGTATTATGTGAAGATGGTTTTGGCGTGAAGAGGGCATAGACGGAATAGAGGGGATAGACGGGATAGAGGTGTTTTTTGCGTCTATCGCCTCTATGGCTTCTATCCCGTCTATGGCAATGTCCTTTTAATCAAATCCGTCACTGCAGTCAGCAACCCCAACAAGGCATTCTTCAGGCTGATTTTATGGACCGAGTACGTCACCGTGCACGAACCGTCATCTTCCTGCCGGCCAAACAGAATGAAGCCCGGCAAATCGAGCTCTTTGAGGAAGCTTTCGCAGCGCTTTTGGATTTCTTCGTTTTCGAGGGGCATGGGTGTGGGAGGGATGGTGGAAGTATAGGGAAAGATCGAGGAAAGAAACCGAGGAATCCGAAGAAACCGATGAAATAGAGGAAGCCATGTACAGGAAACACTCGTCGGTTTCCTCGGTTGCTTCGGTTTCCCTACAATCCTCGCTTCAGCGTTTGCTGAACTGCGGTGCGCGGCGTGCTCTCTTGAGACCCGGCTTCTTGCGTTCCTTGATGCGGGAGTCGCGGCGGAGGAATCCGGCGCGCTTGAGGTCTCCGCGGAGGTCAGGGTTCAGCAGGATGAGTGCGCGGCTGATGGCATGGCGCACAGCGTCTGCCTGCGACATTTTGCCACCGCCCACCACGCGGGCTTCGATATCGACGGAACTCTTGGTGGAGGTCATGGCCAACGGGGCCAGGGCGTTTTCCACGCTGTAGGGAGCCTCGAAGTACTCTTTGATTTTCTTGCCGTTCACCGTCACTTCGCCGGAACCTTCCTGAAACAGTTTCACGCGGGCCACGGAGGTCTTGCGTTTGCCAATGGCGCCGATGTACTGCTTGGAGGTCATGAGAATTAAACGGTAAAGGTGAGAGGAGTGGGCTTTTGTGCGGAGTACTTGTGTTCGGCACCGCGCAGAACGTGCAAACGCTTGAGCATCTGGAAGCGCAGGCGGTTATGCGGGAGCATGCCTTTGACGGCCATTTCCAGCACGCGCTCCGGGTACTTCTTCATCATGTCGGCAAGCGACGTGATGCGCCAGTGACCCAGGTAACCGGTGTGATCGAAGTAGGTCTTGCGGATGCCCTTCTGGGGCGTGATCGCGAGCTTTTCGGCATTGATGATCACGACATGGTCACCGCACAGCTGGTGCGCGGAAAACGTGGGCTTGTGCTTGCCGCGCAGAACGTGCGCGACGTTGGCCGCGATCTCACCGATGGTCTTATCCGTCGCATCGACGAGGAACCAGGCGGGGGCCGAGATGGGAGTAACAGTTGTTTTCATGAGGCTGATGTTTCAGAGGAAACCGAGGAAACCGAGGAGTCCGAGGAAACCGATGACTTACTCTTCGGTTTCTTTGGTTTCGTCGGTTTCTTCTCATTCTTTTCAGAAGCGTTCTCCGTGGTCTGCACCGACGTATCGCGGTCCATCAACTCCAACGTGACCAACTCGGCGCCGTCTCCCACGCGGGAGCCCAACGGGATGATGCGCGTGTAGCCGGACGTGCGGGTGGCGTAGCGGTTCTTGAGAACTTCCATCAGCTTGCGGGAGGCGTTGCGGTCCATGACCATGCGGTTGATCTCGCGGATGGCGACATGCGGCGTCTTCTTTTTGGCCACCGTGATCAATTTCTCAATCTGCGGTCGCACGACGAGGGCGCGCTTTTTGGTCGTACGGACGGATTCGTAGAGCAGCACGGACGTGAGAATGTTCCGCTGCATGGACCTGCTGTGCGCAGGTTTCTGACGGAGCCGGAGGCGGGAATGGCGGTGACGCATGAGAAGTGAAAGTGGCGCGAGATTCTAGCGAAGAATGGGGAAACGGACAACGGGAATTTAGCCTTCCATGGCATCGCTCGACAGAGCAAGACCACGGTCTCCCAGAGTCTTTTTGACCTCATCGAGGGCTTTGGCACCGAATCCGCGGAAATTGCTGAGGGTAGCCTCTGTGCACTTGGTGAGCTGTTCGATGGATCCCACGCCCGCGTTGATAAGGGCGTTGAGGGTGCGGGGCGAGAAGTTCAAGATCTCGATCGGGGTGTAGCTCTCTTTGACGGGGGTGTGCGTGGAATCGTCCACGTGCTGGGCCGCGGCGCGGGAGAAATCCGCCACGAACTCGGGTTCGATCACTTTCTTATCCGACGCAAAGTAGCCGAAGTAGCTCTGCATCAACTGGGATGCGAACTGGACAGCTTCCTCAGCCGTGAGGGAGCCGTTAGTCTCGACGTCGAGCGTGAGTTTTTCCAAGTCCGTGCGCTGACCGACGCGTGCGGCCTCGACATCAAAGCGGACTTTGACGACAGGGCTGAAGATCGAGTCGATGTAGATGAGACCCGGCTCATTCTGCTTCTTGTTTCTCTCGGACGCGGGAACGTATCCCACGCCCTTCTCGATGTTCGCCTGCATTTCGAACGAGGCGCCTTTCTCCAAACGGAACAACGGCAGATCGGGGTTCAGGATTTCGATATCGGAGCTGACGGTGAAATCCTTGGCCGTCACATCCAGCGGACCCTTCACGTCGAGCGTGATGGTCTGGGGCTCCTTGCTGTGCTTGCGCATGCGCAGACCCTTGAGGTTCAACGCGATATCCATGACGGACTCGTGCACGCCCTTAAGCGCGGAGTACTCGTGCTGAACACCGGAGACGCGAATGGAAGTGACAGCGGCGCCGGGCAAGCTGCTGAGCAGCGTGCGGCGGAGTGCGTTGCCGAGCGTCATGCCGTAGCCGGGAGGCAAGGGGCCGATGACGAAGACGGCATGTCGGCTTTCGCCCTTCTTGACCGGAGTCACCGTGAAGGTCGGTAGGCCGATTTCTTCCTGAATGATGTGCATAGACTGGGAGGAAAAGTGAGAGACGGAAACGCGAGGTGGATTGTTGTAGAGACGTGCGATTCGCACGTCTGCACACAGTGGAATCAATTAGCGAACAGAATAGAGGAGAAAAAGCGAATGATTAATTGCGGGAGTAGAATTCCACGATCTGGCGCATGTCGATGGCCTGCTCGGCGTTGGCGCCGGTCGGCAGCGTCTTCACTTCGATTTTCAAATCCTTGGCGTCCACGGTCAGCCAGTTGGGGGCGCTGTATTTGCCATTCGCCTCCAAAATCGGCGGGAATACGGGCGACGTGCGCATGCGCGGACGGACCGTGATGACCATGCCGGGTTTGACTTGGAAAGACGGAGTGGTGACGCGCACGCCATCGACGAGGAACACGCCGTGACTGGTGAACTGACGCGATTGCATGCGGGTCTTGGCAAGTCCCGCGCGGTAGATGACGTTATCCAAGCGGCGCTCCAAGAGTTGCTTGAGCACTTCGCCGGTCTGGCCCGGGATTTTGCTGGCCGTGTCGTACATGCGGCGGAACTGGCGCTCGGAGAGCCCGTACATATCGCGCGCCTTCTGCTTTTCCAAAAGCTGACGGGAATATTCCGACGGCTTGCTCGGGCGCGTTTGCGCGTTGCGGCCGGGGCCGTACGGCTTGCGCTGCAAGATCTTGTCGTATTTTGCCGATCCGAAGAGGTTCATGCCATGACGGCGGACCTTCTTCGCTTTGGGACCAGTGTACTTCATAGTGAGAGTGGCGAGTGAGAGGGAGTGACGGGAGTGGAAAGAAGTTTCTGGTTGCTGGTTTCTGGTTATTGGTTGGAACTAAAAACCAAAAACTAGAAACTAATAACCGTTAGACACGACGGCGGCCTGCCGGGCGGCAGCCTCCATGCGGAATGGGAGTCGTATCGATGATCGCGTCCAGGTTGATGCCGGCGGCTTGCAAACCGCGGAGCGACTGCTCGCGTCCGGGTCCGAGGCCCTTCACCTCCACCGTGACGGATTCGATACCATAGGGTTTGACCTTGTTGGCGGCGTTCTCCGCGGCGACCTTCGCGGCGTACGGCGTCGATTTGCGCGTGCCTTTGAATCCGGACGAGCCCGAGCTGCTCCACGCCAACACGTTGCCGTCAAAATCCGTGAACGTGATGATCGTATTGTTCTCCCCGGCATGGATGCACACACGCGCCTTCTGGAGCGTGCGCTTGATTTTCTTCTTGCGCGGTCCTGTCTTCTTTTCACCGCTGTCGGCGGTGTCCGTAGCGGAGAGAAGCGGGAGATCGGGGATGAGGTCGTCAGCCATAGGGATAATAATGGATGTAGAGACGTGCGAATCACACGTCTGTACTGGGGAAAATGCTTAGGTTTTGGTCAGCACCGTACGGCCGGAGCCACCGGTCTTCTTCTTACCGCGCTTGGTGCGCGCGTTGCGGCGGGAGGTCTGTCCGCGAGCGGGCAGTTTGCGGCGATGACGCATGCCTCTCCACGTTCCGATATCTTGCAAGCGCTTCACGTCCTGGGAGACTTTGCGGCTTAAGTCTCCTTCCGTCAGTTCGCGCTCCACGCGGGCGCGGAGTGTGGACTGCTCGGCTTCCGTCAGCGTATCGGCCTTCTTGTGCAGATCGATATGCGAATCCGTCAGAATTTTCTTGGAGAGCGCGCGCCCGATGCCCTTCACGTACGTGAGAGCGACTTCGATGCGCTTGTTTCCCGGAAGGACGACGCCAGAGATGCGGAGCATGTGAGAGGAGAGAGTGAAAAGTGAAATCAACCTTGGCGCTGCTTGTGCTTGGGATTCTTGCGGCACACGATGCGGCGCACGACCTTGCCCCGGCCATTGCGGCGGAGCACGAGGCGGCAATCTTTACAGATCGGTTTGCAGGATGGGCGGACTTTCATGAGCGAGGAGAAGTGTGCGGAGGAGGAGTTCCGGGAGCAGTGTGTTGCGACTGGACCGGAAAGCGGTAGACGATACGCCCTTTTTCCAAATCGTAGGGCGTCATTTCCACTTTCACGCGGTCACCCGGCAGAATGCGAACGCGATGCATGCGCATGCGTCCGGCAAGCGTGCAGAGTAACTGCATTTCTTTGACCTGATCTCCTGGTGCCGGAATGGCTACGCGAACCCGGAAGGTGGCATTGGGATAGCTTTCCTCCACAACGCCGGTGAGTTCGATTACATCCTTAGCCAATTGGACACAGAGAAGAAAGGGGTCAAGAGCCGAACGATCCTACCCATCGTTCTTTGCAGCAGCAACCCGCAAGGGAGCAGAAAGTCCCGTATTTCGTAAAAAGATGTTGCGAAAAATCAATTTTATTGTATTTTGACAAATTGACCAATTCTCCGTTCGTCGCAGCTGACTGCGGAAAGTGAGATGTTCAGGCCAAAATTTCGTGTCCGTCGGGGGTCACGAGCACGGTGTGTTCGAAGTGCGCGGAGAGCGAGCCGTCGGCGGTGCAGATGGTCCAGCCGTCGGCACTGTCTTTGATCTGCGGCTTGCCCATGGCCGTGATGGGCTCGATCGCGATCGCAATGTTCTTGGGCAGCGCCGGTCCTGTGCCTTTACGGCCTGTATTGGGAATATCCGGGAAAAGATGGAGATCGGACCCCAGGCCATGACCCGTCAGTCCGTTCACGCAGGAATATCCATGCTGTTCCACTTCACGCTGCACTGTGGAAGAGATATCCCCCACCCGCACGCCCGGCGCGACAATCGCGACGGCCGCTTCCAAAGCCTCTTTCGATCGCTGCAAAAATTGCCGCACCTCCGCTTTCACGTTCCCCACCGGCACCGTCACGCATGCATCCGTATACATTCCACCCACAATCACACCGCAATCCAAAGAGACGATATCGCCTTCCTGGAGCACATGACCGCTGGGAATTCCGTGCACGCATTCATCATTCACGGATGTGCAGAGTGAGCCCGGGAAACCGTTGTACCCTTTGAACGCCGGAGTCGCACCGTCATGCGACCGGATGAATTCCTCGGCCAAATCATCCAAGTGCCCCGTCGTCATGCCGGGCTGCACCGTCCGTGACAGATGCTCCAAGCAGCGCTTCAAAATATCCCCCGCCACCCGCATGTGGGCGATCTCGTCTTGCCGGAGGATTTGGAAGGCGGACATGGGGGGAGTATAGCGAAAAGCGGGTGTTTGGTGATGTGAAGATATAGTCAGAAGTGATAGACGCGATAGACGGCATAGAAGGGATAGATGTACAAAAAAAAACCTCTATCGCGTCTATTCCCTCTATCCCTTCTATGCCCTATCGGATCGCCTTCCTCATCTCCCCATACACCTCCTCCATCCCCTTCCCTCCTTCAATCTCGCTGACCAACCCGCGCGCTTTGTAGTCCTCAATCACCGGCATCGTTTTGTCGAAGAACGTCTTCATGCGCTTACGGATGATCTCTTCATTCGCATCATCGGCACGGCCTTCTGTTTTTGCACGACCGAGGATGCGCTGCATTCCCTCTTCTTGCGTCAGCAACAAATGAATTGCGCGGAACTCACGACCGACGTCCTTCATGATCATGTCAAAATCTTTCTGCTGGTTGCCATCGCGCGGGATGCCGTCGAACAGAATTTTCTGATCTTTCGCACGTTTGCCGATCGCCTCTTTCACGACCTGCATGATGATTTCATGCGGGACCAGATTCCCGGCATCGATGTACGACTTCACCGTGTTGCCGAGTTCCGATCCGGATGCGGCGATTTTGCGGAGTTCACCGCCGGCCTCGAAGATGTCATACCCAAACTCAGCCGCGAGCTTCTTGGCTTGTGTGCCTTTGCCCGAGCCTTGAATGCCAAATAGTACGAGATCCATCAGACGAGTTTTTCGTAGTCGTGTGCAAGCATCTGCGCATTGATCTGGCGGATCAATTCCATCACGACGCCGACCACGATGATCAACCCGGAACCGGAGATGAGCAGATCCGTGGAACCAAGAGTGGAGTAGCGTGTGAAGAGCAGCGGGATGACGGCGACGATGGCGAGGAAGATGCCGCCCCAGAGGTTTAAGCGGTTGCTGACTTTCTCAAGCAATTCAGCCGTCTGCTTGCCCGGACGGACGCCCGGGACGAAACCGCCGCGCTTCTGGATGGTCTCGGCGACTTCTTGCGGCTTGAAGGTGACGGAGACGTAGAAGTACGTGAAGGCGATGACCAGCAGGAAGTACGCAACCATGTAGACGATGCTCGGGCTTTGTGAATTGAGGTAGGTGTTGATGAAGGCCACGACGCCTGCAAAGCGCGGAGCCGTCTGCAGGAATTGAGCGATGATCTGCGGGAAGGTGATGAGGGAGATCGCGAAGATGATCGGGATCATGCCCGCTTGGTTGAGGCGAATGGGGATATTGCCTTGCACGCCGCGGCCGGAACCCTGGTTGGCGTAGGTGATGGGGATCAGGCGGTGGGCATCTGTGAAGAGAACGACTGCGACAAGCAATGCAAGCGTGACGACCAAGAACAGATAGAACGCACCCTGCGTGCCGTCGCCGGAGAGCAGCAAGCCTCCAAAGCGGGTGGGGATGGCTGCGACGATACCGACGAAAATGAGCATGGAGACACCGTTACCGATGCCTTTCTCCGTAATCAGTTCACCCAGCCACATCAAGAAGAGTGAACCGGCCGTGACGAAGACCATCGGGAAGAGGACGCCCGGGAACGTGGTATCGACGACGTTGATGCCGCTGGAGCCGATGAGGATCAGGAATCCGTAGCTCTGGATGAACGCGAGCGGGAGCGTGAGCCAGCGCGTGTAACGGTTCATCTGCTGCTGACCCTGAGCGCCCTCCTTACTAAGTGCTTCCAACTTGGGGAAGATGACGGTCGCCAACTGCACGATGATGGAGGCGTTGATGTAGGGCGACAGACCGAGGAGCACCACGGAGAAGCTGTCGAAGCCACCACCCGTGAGTGCGGCAAAGACGCCAAGCGCGCCACCGGCGGAACCTTGCGTGTCCAAATGTTGCTTGAGAGCGATGGGATCGGCGCCCGGCACAGGGATGTGCGCGGCAAGGCGATAGATGAGGAGCAGCGCAATCGTATACAAAATGCGCGTGCGCAGATCCTTGGAATGCCAGAGTTGTCGGAGGAATTGCAACATGGGCGATGCGTATCACGTAGAGACGTGCGATGCGCACGTCTGTACTGAGGAATATTAGGCTTTGCGGATCGTTAATGTTCCGCCCGCTTTCTCGATGGCCTTGCGTGCGGATTTGGAAGCGGCGTGAACGGTGAGGACGAATTTCTTGCTCAGTTCGCCGTCGCCCAAAATTTTGACCGGGGCGTTCGTGCGGACGAGCTTTTTGGTGCGGAGTGCGGCGATGTCGTATTCGCCGGCGTCGAGAACTGCCTCAAGCGTCCCGACGTTGATGACTTCGTAATCCTGGCGGCGGGGGTGTTCGAAACCGCCCAGTTTGGGCTGGCGCATGAAGAGCGGCACCTGGCCTCCTTCAAATCCGAATTTCTGGCCCTTACCCGTGCGGGCGTGCTGACCTTTGGTTCCACGGCCTGCCGTGGTACCACCGCCGGCGCTATTGCCACGGGCAACGCGCTTGCGCTTTTGACGGGAACCGGGGGCGGGTTTGAATGCGTGCAACATAGAAAGGATGCCGAAAGAATGGGGCCGGATGACTCTACCATTGGCGAGGGAAACGTCAAAGGGGTTTTGCGTGATTAGAAGGGATAGAAGCGATAGAGGCCATAGATGGTATAGAGGTATTTTTGCTCCTTGTTCTTCTATCCCGTCTATCCCTTCTATGCCGTCTATCACCCTCGCCCGATACAATCCACACTATCATCCGTCATGCGTCTCTCGCTTCTCGCCTTCGCTTTTCTCTTCATACTGCCTGCCCGGGTAGCAGAGCCACCCCCCTACGTCACCCGTGCCGAAACGGCGATGATCCTGCTCAAAAGCCGCCTGGGCGGAACTGTTCCGGCCGTGACCGCAAACGGCAGATATCCGGATATTCCCTCCGGCAGTTGGTACGAGCGGTACATGGTTCTGGCCGCGCGCTACCGCATCATGGATCCGCAGCCGGGCACCAACGCGCTGCGCCCCGATGACGTGGTCTTTCGGTCGGAATTTTTGGCCATGCTCCAGCGGACCTTCGGACTCCGCGACAATCTCCCTCATTCCTACATCGATGTGCCCGCGCAAGCGTGGTACACACCGGCCGCGGGCATCGCCAAATACTACGCGCTCTTTCCCCAAGATACCGACACGCGGCGGCTCTCCCCCGACAGTCTGCTGACGCATGCGGAAATGGCACAGGCTATTCAGAATTTATTGCGCAAAATCGACACCGGAAAATTTGCCGCTCTCTCCGAGCATCCCGATCCCCCTCCGCTTCCGGTCTCTTCGGCTCCGACTCGAGTGCAAACATTGACGATCCCCAAAGCCGCACCTTCACCCCGTATTTCGACAACCAGTAATCACGTCACTCTCATACAGGATGCCGCTCCGCGTCTGGTGACTCTTCAGTCGTCATCCACAGCATCCAAAGCGGGATCCGATCTCTCGACATTGCCCGCTCTGCGCGCCGACGTGCTCACCCTCATCAACAAAGAACGTGCAAAAGCCGGGCTGCGCGCGCTCAAAATCGACGCCAACCTTCAGCAATCGGCCCAACACTATGCCGAACAGATGCTGACCTTCGGATTTTTCAGTCACACCGATCCGGACGGCAAAACACTCCGCGACCGGATGGAAGCCTCCGGCTACGAAAAAACGTTTTACGATCAAACCTGCTTCTGCGCCACTCGCGCTGTCATGGGCGAGAACATCGCGCAGGGGCAAAAGACGCCCGCGGAAGTCGTGCGCGATTGGATGGCGTCACCCCCGCACAAAGCCGCGATTCTTACTGCTGCTTTTACCAACACCGGCATCGGGATTCGATCGGGCATTTGGGTGCAGCATTTTGGGGGGATGGAGAAGAGTTTTGAGTTATCGCTTCCCTAACAACGCATCCACCACCGCACACCCGCGCTGATGAGGAATATCGCTTCTGCAGTGATCGATCATCTCCCGGTTCACGCATCCGGCTTCTTCCAGCGCATCCGCCAAAATCGGCATGCAGGTGAAATCTCCATTCTCATACATGTCTTCCGCCATCGCCGGAATGCAGCCGCCATTCCATGCCTGAATCGATTCGTCTGCGGGCCAGACCATCGGAATGCAAAAGAGATCCTTCAGCATCAGCCGGAATTCTTCGATGATGGAGTCATACACCGCGATTCTTTCCCTGGATGTGTGGGCTCTGCTCACGCGCCTCTGCACTAGCGTGTCAAAGCTCAGGCAGAGCACCAATGCGGAACGGACGGAGAGCGATTGATGCGACAGAATTCCATCATGCAAGATGCGCGACAAACCCTGTGATCCCACGAATGGAGGCGTATAGATGCGGCGGTCCTGCTGGAATGCTCTCCGCGGCTCCCGGTCCCAAGGCTCTTCGCTCATGGCATCGATATGGCAGAGCGCGCTTTCCACCACGGGCGGCGGAGACGCGCCGTAGTAGTCCTGCACAATTTTCTCGATGCACTGCAGCGCCAGCACCATATGCAACCGAACGCGCGAGTATGAAAATTTCACGGCACCCGAGCATTCCAACAGCGTATCCATTTCCACTTCCGTCCGTCCCATCTGCAATGGCGGCAGCACATCAGTAATGGCTGCCTGCTGCTGTTCTCTGTATTCAGGGTGGACGGTTTGCAGGGGCAACATACTGCAAAAGTGTAGAGATGCACCGATTGCTTGGCACGGATTTGAACT
Source organism: uncultured Candidatus Peribacteria bacterium (assembly GCA_964403335.1). Classification (GTDB taxonomy): domain Bacteria; phylum Patescibacteriota; class Gracilibacteria; order Peribacterales; family Peribacteraceae; genus CAZYAK01. The sequence goes on along the minus strand of CAYOFI010000010.1, from coordinate 21,377 downwards.
ACGTGTGTGTGTTTAGCAGAGCATCTCCCTCAATTTTCCTCTACGACACTTTCTTTCAATCCACCGTCTGCACCCATCCATTTTGCAACCACATCAATAAGCTAACAGTATCTGCTGTTCCCTTTCTCTGAAACGTCACGAGCGCACTCACTCCTTTGGATGTGACTCCCAATTGGAGGATTTGCAGACATTCCAATTCATCTTTTGAACCCGACTCTTGTTGTGCCTGTTTCTGCAGTAAAAGCTTCGCCTCGTCGTCGATGACTTCTACGGAGATGCACTCTTCCATGAAAAACGCGGGGAACGGGAAGAAAACCTGCTCCAAGCTTACTCCGCGATCTGGCTCTTGCGGTGGATCTGGCGCTGGGCTTCCACTTCGGACTTCGTCATCTCTTTGATGGCGATCTTCGGAGCGCCTTCGTCGGACGGCGTGTCCTCGGTGACGGGCTTGGCGGGAGTGTCTTCCGAAGCACCGGCGACCATCTTCAGCATTTCCAATGCCTGAATCGTGGCCTGGGCGTTCACGAGCTTGTTGCGGGAACCGAAGCGCTTGCTCAAACAATCCTTCACGCCGGCGTGATCGAGGATGACGCGCAGGGCGCCTCCGGCGATGATGCCGGTGCCCGGACGGGCGGGCATGATGCGGATGCGGGCGGCCTTGAACTTGTGTTCGACGGAGTGCGGGATGGTGCCGTTGATCAGCGGAATGCGGATCATGGCGCGCTTCGCGGCGGACTGCGCCTTTTTGACTGCGGCTTGGACTTCAGCGGCCTTCCCTGTTCCCAGTCCCACTTTGCCCTTGCGATTGCCCATCACGACGATGGCGCGGAAACGCATGCGGCGTCCGCCTTTCACGACGCGCGTGACGCGATCGATAGAGAGAGTTGCTTCGGCAAATTCGCTGGGCTCACGGCGACCACGGCCACCGCCTGGACCACCGCGTCCGCGACCACGATCACCACCGCCTCCGCCCGGACCTCCGCGTCCGCGACCGCCAGCACCGCCGCCGGGCCCCGAGCGAGCGCCGGAACCGGAATGGGGGGAGCCTGACTTCGGACGAGCGGGAGTGGGCATGTGAGAGGAAAAGTGGAGGGAAATCAGAATTGGAGGCCGGATGCGCGAGCGGCATCGGCGAGTTCTTTGATGCGTCCGTGGTACCTGTATCCGTTGCGGTCGAAGACGACAGCGGAGATCTTTTTGCCCTTTGCCTTCTCCGCGATCAGTTCGCCCAACTTCTTGGCGCCATCTTTCGTGGGCTTTGTTTTGGCTTCGATGGTCGAGGCGGCGGCGAGCGTCTTGCCGGCTTCGTCATCGATGAGCTGGACGGACATGCGCGTGAGCGAGCGTGTCACGGTCAGACGCGGGCGGGCGGACGTGCCTGCCACGCGGGCGCGGATGCGTCGCTTGCGTGCGTGCCGGAGGTGGGATTTCGAGGGAGAGGACATTGGATGATGATGGATGGTACGGGGCGCAAAATTTTGCGCCCTTACGCGGCCGACTACGCGGCCTTCGCCGTAGCGGCCTTACCCGCCTTGCGGCGGACGTTCTCGCCTTGGTAGCGGACGCCTTTGCCCTTATAGGGCTCCGGCGGACGGAGGGAGCGGATGTCGGAGGCCACTTGGCCCACGAGCTGCTTATCGATTCCTTTGATGGCGATGAGGTTCTTGTTCTTCTCATCCTGACCGATTTCGATACCGGCGGGGATGGTGAAGTTGATCGGGTGCGAGTGACCGAGGTTCAGCACCAAGATCTTTCCTTTGACGACGGCTTTGTAACCGACACCGATGATCTCCAGCTTTTTCACGAAGCCCTCGCTGACGCCGATCACCATGCTGTTGAGGAGCATGCGTGTCAGACCGTGACGGGCGCGGGCGCGGTCGGAATCATCCACGCGCTTCACGATGATCTGGCTGCCGTCGACGGCGACGGTGACCTCGGGGAGCGTGGCGTACTTCAGTTCGCCCTTGGAACCTTTCACATGCACCGTGCCGGATTTCACCTCGACGGTGACGCCGGACGGAATGGCCACTGGTTTAGCACCAATACGAGACATAATTAAGCAACGGTACAGAGAACCTCTCCGCCCACTTTGCGTTTGCGGGCTTCTTTGTCAGTCAGGAGTCCTTCGCTGGTCGTGATGACGGCAATGCCATGTCCGCTCAGCACGGGGCGCAGAGCACCATATCCGGCGTACGCGCGGCGGCCGGGCGTGCTGATGCGCTTGAGCTGCAATGCGGGCTTCTCCGGGAGGAAGGTGACTTCCAAATCTTGTTTGGGGGCGTCGCCGATCACCCGCACCTCGCCCACGAAACCTTCTTTCTTCAGAAGTTCGCACAGTTCCTGCTTGATGCGGGACCAGGGTGCGGTGCACGCGGTCTTGCGCGCGCGCTGAGCGTTGCGCAGCCGTGTGACGAGATCGCCGATGGGGTCAGTGAGGTGGACCATAATGAGGGAGGAGCCGCGGTGTAGTCTCGTCGTAGCCCGGAGGCGGAGACGGACGAAGCCGGGTTACCAGGAGGACTTTTTAATGCCGGGAAGTTCGCCGTTCGTGGCCAGTTCGCGGAAGCAGATGCGGCAGATTCCGAAGAATCTCATGTATCCGTGGCGGCGTCCGCAGAGTTGGCAGCGATTGTAGATGCGAGTGGGGAAAGCCGGTTTTTTGCCCGCGCGCTTCTCCCGCAAGTAGGTTGCGAGATGCTTCTTCTGCTTGTTGACGAGGGCAATCCGGGTCATGAAAAAAGGAAAGAAAAAGGGTTACGCGTCGGGTGAGGCAGTATCGCTGACAGCAGCGTCGGTCGCAAGCTTCTCTGCATCTTTTGCAGCTTGTCGTGCGGTGGCGGCCGGGCTCTTTGCGGCAGGACGGGTGAACGGCATGCCAATCTGCTGCAAGAGCGCCTTTCCCTTCTTGTCCGTGCCGGCCGTCGTCGTGATCTGAATCTGCCTG
>CAYOFI010000010.1:0-18423 GCA_964403335.1 uncultured Candidatus Peribacteria bacterium | reverse complement strand
ATCTTTACGCCATCAGACGAAGGCACCTCCGGGAAAATCGTGTGATCCTTCAGACCGATCGCGTAGTTGCCGCGTCCATCGAGCTTCGTGGGCAGACCGCGGAAGTCGCGGATGCGGGGCAGGATGTAGCTGACGAGGCGATCGAGGAATTCTTCCATCCGCTTGCCGCGCAACGTGACCATGGCGCCGACGATGCTTCCTTCGCGGGTTTTAAAGTTGGAGATGGCTTTGTTCGTGGCGCGGAAGATGGCCTTCTGTCCCGTGATGCGCTTGAGACAATCCGCGATGTATTCGTGCAGATCCTTGCTGTCCATCTTCGTCTTGTTGATACCCACGTTCACGACGATCTTCTGCAGACGCGGGAGCGCGTGCACGTTCGTGATCTTGAGCTCTTCTTTCAGAGCCTTCGCGATGGGTCCGCGGAGCCGGTCATGGAGAGTGTCGTAGGACATGGGGGTGAGTCAGGATCAGGAACCGCGTGCACCTTTGCGCACGTGGATCTCTTGGGAAGGAATAGTGTGGTCTTTCTCCATATTGCTCTGCTCGGGCACCTCGGCCTGTTCCATCGCGGCGGAGCCGAATTTCATCTTCTTCCAGAACGGCTGCTTGGTACCAGTGTGCTCTTTGTGCGCGACTTGCGCTTCGCCCTTCATCTTCGTATCGGCCTCCTTGGCGACCTTGGTCCCCTCTGTTCCGTCTGTCCCCTTTTTGGCCTTCGATTTCTTCTCCACTTTCGCCTTCGCGGCCTTGGCGATCTCCGTCCCGGATGCCTTGCTCACGCGAAGCTTCTTGCCGTCTTTGACGACAAATCCTACGCGCGACGGCTTCTTGGTCTTCGGGTCGACGATCATCACCTTGCTCCAATCGATGGACGCTTCGTACTTCAGAATGCGGCCGGCCTGCTGGGGCGTCTTTTTGACGTGGCGCGTGCGCATGTTGATGCCCGAGACGACCACGGAGTGATTGTCCGGCAGCACGCGCTCGACCGTTCCGGTCTTGCCCTTATCCTTGCCGGCGATGATGACGACAGTGTCGCCGTGGCGGATTTTCATAAAACGTCGGGGGCTTGGGAGATAATTTTCTGGTAGCCGCGGGCGCGCAGTTCGCGGGCGACGGGACCGAACACGCGCGTGCCCTGGGGCATGCCGTCTTTCTGGATGATGACGCAGGCGTTGTCGTCGAAGCGGATTCCGGAACCGTCCTTGCGGCGCGTGATGGTACGCGTGCGGACGATGACGGCCAACTGCACGGACTTCTTGCGGACCGTACCGCGCGGGGCAGCCTCTTTCACCGCGACCTTGATCAGGTCGCCGATGCCGGCATAGCGGCGGCGCGAACCGCCGAGCACCTTGATGCACATGACGGTCTTGGCTCCCGTGTTATCGGCCACGTTGAGGATGGACTGCTGCTGGATCATGCGTTGTGGGGGACATCGGCTTCCTTTTTAGACTCTTTGGATTGCATGGCGCCTGCGAGGCTTGCCTCCTCCGCCATCTCGCTCACGCGGGGAACGCGCTTGAGGACCTCCGTCACTTTGAAGCACTTGCGCTTGCTGAGCGGGCGGCACTCCGTGATGACGACCAAGTCCCCGACTCCCAAGTCTTCGATACCGCGGCTGTCGGCCAGGAATTTCTTGCTCATGCGGTAGCGTTTCTTATAGAGCGAGTGGAACATCGAGCGGTGCACGGTCACCGTGACGGTGCCTTGCATCTTTGCCGATGTGATGGTTCCTTGCTTCGTACGCATACAAAATTATTTGGAGGCCTTTTTACGCGTGGCCTTGCGGGGAGCGGATACAGTAGCGGATTTCTTGACGGGTTTCAACGCCACAGGTGCGACAGCCTTTCCCTGGACCATGGTCAGCGCCGTGTGCATCCGGGCCAATTGGCGGCGGTTGCGGCGGTACTGGGCCGTATCCTTCTCTTTATTCAGACGAATATTCATGCGGGCCTTCTGCAGCTCGGTCTGATGGGAGCGGATCTCCTGGCGGAGTTCAGACTCGTTCATCTTGATGAGCTCGGCGACGGTGGCGAAATGGGTAGGCATAAATTTAGGCGCGTTGGCGGACAATAATCTTGGTACGAACGGGAAGCTTATGAGCTGCGAGCGTCAGCGCTCTGCGAGCCGCTGCCTCCGACAAACCATCGAGTTCAAACAACATGGTGCCCGGCAACACGACCGTGGCGTAGTACTCCACCGAACCTTTTCCGGATCCCATCGGCACCTCGGCGGCTTTGCGGGTGACGGGGGTGTGCGGGAAGACGCGGATCCACATTTTTCCGGCGCGCTGCAATTCGTGCATGGTGGCGCGGCGGGCGGCCTCGATCTGACGAGCTGTCAATTCCCCTGCCGTGATCGCCTTCAGGCCGATGAAGCCATTGGCGAGCGTCGTTCCGCGCGTGGCTTTGCCATACCACTGGCCGCGGCGGCGGTGCTGCTTCCGGTGTTTTAATTTCTTGGGTTCTAACATGGGAGGAGTGGGAGGAGACGTGCGCGTCGCACATCTTTACGCGATGGATTGGGAAGCATTTTGAGACTGGAGAGCATCGCTGTGCACCTGCTTGATCTTCTTAAACACCATTCCTTTATAGACCCACACCTGAATGCCGATCGTACCGAACTTCGTGATGGCGTGGCGCTTGGCGTGCACGATATTGGCGCGGAGGGTCTGCAAGGGAACGTTGCCTTCTTTGAACAAATCATCGCGGGCGATTTCTGCGCCGTTGAGACGACCCGAGACGGTGATTTTGATTCCGACGGCACCGGCCTGCATGGCTTTCTCGATGGCCATCTTGGCGGCGCGGCGGTAGGGCATGCGGCGCTGGATCTGTCCCTGGATATTTTCGGCGATCACATCGGCGTCAGCATCCGGACTGCGGATTTCTTGCACCTCCACCAGGAACGATCCGCCGAAGCGGCGATCCAATTCCAAACGCAATTCATCGATGGCCGCACCCTGCTTGCCAATGAGCACGCCGGGCTTGCTGGTGTGGATGGTGACGGTGACTTTCTTCCCGCGGTCGATCTCGATCAAAGCCAGACCGGACTCCGGGAAACGCTCGCGGATGTACTGCTTGACGCGCACGTCCTGGAGCAGCAGTTCGCTGTACTTCTTGCCCTTCGCGAACCAGGTCGACGGCCACGAATGCGTGAATCCGACGCGGAAGCCGTTGGGGTTAACTTTTTGACCCATAATCAGGAGGAAATAGAGGAATCCGAAGAAGCCGAGGAGTCCGAGGAGGACGCACTCGTCGTCTTCTTCCGTGAACCTGCAGTTTTTACAGCAGTTTTCGACTTCTGGGAAGTGGTTCCTTCGCTATCCGACGCCTTGCTTGCCTTCGTCGGTTTCTTCGGTTCCGTCGGTTTCTTTCCACTCTTCTCTTCATCGCCCGGGAATCCGAGCACCAAATCGATGTGACTGAGGAATTTGCGGAACGGGCGCGTGCGTCCGCGGGCCATCGGCATACCGCGGTGGTAGGCCTGACCCTGGTTCACGACGATCGTCTTGATGACCATCATCTGGGCATCCTGCTTATCGTTGTGGGACGCGTTCGCGATGGCGGAGCGCAACAGCTGTTCGACCATGCGCGCGCCTTTCTTGTTGGTGCGGCTCAGTTGATCCATGGCCTCCGGCACCGTCAGACCGCGGACCAGCCTGGCGATCAGGTTGGCTTTCTTGGGCGCGATGCGGACGGAATCGAGACGGGCTTTCATGGGAGGGAGGAGGTGGCGGGTGGGGTGACGTAGAGACGTGCGAATCGCACGTCTTTACTTGGCGGGTGCGGGGGAGGGGGCGGGCGCACCGGCTGCGGGTGCGGCTGCTGCTTTACCGCCGTGAGCCTTGAATTTGGTGGTCCAGGAGAATTCGCCGAGTTTGTGGCCGACCATCTGTTCCGTGATGTACACGGGGGTGAACTCTTTGCCGTTGTGGACAGCGAACGTGAAGCCCACGAACTCCGGCGGGATGTCGCAATCGCGCGCCCACGTCTTGATGATTTTCTTCTCGCCGGCCTCGACCATCTTCATCACTTTTTTGAAGAGTGTCGGATCGACGTAAGGGCCTTTTTTGAGCGAGCGGGACATGAGAGGGAGATAAGATAAGAGGAGGTGATCGGTAGAGACGTGCGTATCGCACGTCTTTACGGGAGGGTCTACCTGCGTTTCTTCTTGCGGATACGGCGGCGGATAATCAGTTCCAGACTCTTGCGTGCGTTGCGGGTCTTCACACCCATGGCTTTCTTTCCCCACGGGGTCTTGGGAGCCACGAGACCGATCGAGCTGTGTCCTTCACCACCACCATGCGGGTGATCCACGGCGTTCATGGATTTACCAAGCACCTGCGGGCGGCGGCCCATCCAGCGCATGCGGCCGGCTTTGCCGATCGTGACGAGGTTGTGTTCGGGGTTGGAGACCGTACCGATCGTAGCGAAGCATTCCTTGCGGACCTTGCGGATTTCGCCGCTTGGCAACTGGATGATCGCGTGATCGCCATCGAGACCGACGAGGGTGGCGGCCGTACCTGCGGAGCGGACGATCTGTCCGCCGCGGCCCATCTGCATTTCGATATTGAAGATGCGGTATCCCACCGGGATGTGCTGCAATTCCATGCGGTTGCCGATCTTCACTTTCGTGCGCGGAGCGGCGACGATCTGGTCCCCGACCTTCAGGCCTTCCGGAGCCAGCACATAGCTCTTCTCGCCATCGGCGTAATGAAGGAGAGCGATGCGTGCGGAGCGGTTGGGATCGTACTCCAGGGCCGTGACCGTGGCCGGAACGCCATGCTTGCGCGTCTGGCGGAAATCGACCATGCGATGCAGACGCTTGTGTCCGCCGCCGCGGTGGCGGATGGAGACGCGGCCTGCGCTGTCGCGGCCGGAGATGCGCTGCTTCCCCCACACCAAGGTCTTCTCCGGGCGCTTCTTCGTGAGGCCCGAGAAGTCGGCGATCGTCATCTGACGGCGCGCGGGAGTCGTTGGTTTAGGCTTCTTCAACGGCATGGTTACGAGGAGGTGGTTTGGAAGGCGGCAAGATCAAGCTGTTTGCTGTCTTTGGCAAGCGTGACGATGACTTTCTTTCCCGCGTGGCGCTTCTCCATTTCGATGCCGCGACCGAGCATGCGTGTCTTGGCGCGCGTGCGCATCACACGGACCGAGGCGACATCCACACCGTAATAGCGCTTGAGGGCGTTTTTGACTTCAATCTTCGTGGCAGCGGGGACAATCCACAGTGTGTGCATATGGGTGGCCTGACCCGTCTTCAGACGTTCGGCTTTCTCGGTGACAACGGGGCCGATAATGACGCGAGCGAGATCCATAGGGATTAGGAGGCTTTCTTGGAAGTGGCTTTCTTGGCGGGAGCTTTTTCAGCTTTGGGCTTTTTGGCCTTCACCGGTTTCTTCGCCGTCGGTTCGCGGGAGATCGTCACTTTCGTCTCCGCTCCTCTCTTCTGCATGCGCATGTCCTTGTCCTTCTTTCCGAAGATCTGAGCAGCTTTGGCAATCGCATCACCCACGAACACAATTTTGCGGGCGTCGATGACATCGAGAGGGTTCAAGTACGCGGCGAGGATGGTCTTCATGCCCCGGACATTGCGGGAGGACTTCCAGAGCGCGTCGTGCTGGGCGGGCAAGACGAAGAGCACTTTGCGGGCGTCTTGGATCTTCATTTTGCCAAGCAATTGCGTAAAGCTCTTGGTTTTGACCGTCTCCGGGTAGCTCTGGAGTCCCAAAATGGCTCCGGACTTTGCCTGATAGGACAGACAGGCGAAGAGGGCCATGCGGCGCATGGTGCGCGGCATATCTTTCTCGAAGTTGCGGACGTTGCGGGGGCCGAACGCCTTTCCACCTCCACGGAGCAAGGGGCTGCGAATGGAACCGCGGCGGGCGCGTCCCGTGTGCTTCTGACCGTAGATCTTCTTGGTGGAACCGGCCACTTCGCCACGGCTCTTGGCATGGGCGATCGGCGCGCGCTCATTGCTGCGCTGACGGACAATCGCCTGGTGAATGAGGGTGCGGTTGACGGGAGCGCCGAACAATTCCACGGGCAGCTCCATGGTGCCGTGCTTTTCGCCTGTGGGGGTAAATACATCAATGGTCATAATCGTGGGGAGTAAAGACGCAAAATTTTGCGTCTCTACGAGTGCTTATGCGGGTTCTTTGGTGAGATAAACGATGGATCCGTTCGGTCCCGGAACCGGTCCTTTGATAGCAACGATTCCCTTCTCCAGATCCATAGCCACAACCGGACGATGCTTGAGGGTGATGGTCTCCAATCCCATGTGTCCGGCCATGCGGTGACCCTTCAAGATGCGGCCCGGCGATGTACGCATTCCCACGGAACCCGGTTCGCGCTTGAAGTGGGATCCGTGTGAAGCGGGACCTCCGGCAAAGTGGTGACGGCGCACAACACCCTGGAAACCCTTTCCCTTCGAAGTGCTCGTGACCGTGACCAAGGTTTCGGCTGGCAATAATTCTGATGTGACTGTTTTTCCGGTTTCCAATCCCTCGAGCGATTCCACTTTCCACTCCTTCTGGCGCGCGTAACGGACGTTCTCCTTTCCTTTGCGGCTCTTCCACGGCTTGGCGCCAATACCCAGGATAACCGCATCGTAGCCGTCTTTATCCTTGGTTTTCATGCGGACGATCGTGTTCGGTTCCACCGACAGATACGTAACAGCCACCGCCTCCCCCGTTTCCAGGAAGATGCGCGACATGCCGACTTTCTTGGCGATGAGACCGGACATAAATACGGAAAGAGAATGTCTCCCGGTCCATCCGAAGGGTTGTCAGGCAAAACCTGACAAGCTCTTGGAGGTTCTTGGAGTTCGCTTGGTTCGGCGTAGCCCTTAGGGCGAAGCCGACGGCGAACCTGAACACAAGGAGATACCACGCCCCGACAAACCGAGGCGGAAGTGGACGGAGTCTAAAGACTGGTTTCTCTTGCGTCAACTGCTTTTATCATCAAATTCTGCAGAGTTTCAGGGTGCGACGGGCGGAATCAGATCCGTGCCGTACTTTTTGAGCATGTCGACGGTCCATCCATGACCTTGATCGATATATCCGGGCACGCCGCCGACTCCCGCACCTTCCGGAATGCCTCTCCACAAAAATTTGAGCCAGCCCCAGAAATAATTGGCCGTATCGCCAAACCATTTGCCGCCGGCATTCATGCCATTCAGCAAACCCTCCATATTCAACATTTTCATGTGCGGAGCCAATTTCGTCCACAATCCCGCAGAATGTCCCAGGGACAGAATTGTCCCGGTCCCAAGCAATACTTTCCATTTGTTCCGCCACAACGTTTTGACGATATTGAGGGGGTTCACATAATCCAGCCAACTGCCCTGATTTTGCTTCAGCCACTCCTGACCCTCCGCGCTGGTCTTGAGGATCTCTAGAACTCTGGGCGGCAATTCAACGGCTTCAGCCATAGGAAAGGAAAGAAAGAATTATCGGGCAAGAACGGCGTTTAGCTGCAACATGCGGTGACGCGCACGCGTAAGAGAGGCAATGCTCTCCATGTCTTCCTCCGTCACATCATCGCTGCCCAACAGCATTTGGATGAACGCCTCGGTCCCCGCGGCACCAATGGTAAAGAGGAGGGACGGCAACGCATCCGGCGGAAAATCTTCCATCTGCACGGCTTCGAACGGATCCCCTTTCTTGCCGCTCTCCACGTGCTTCACCATTTTATCAAACATCGCTTTCACGCCGGGGTGGCTGGCAAACTTGCTCTCCTGCAGACGCATTTGTAATTCCTTAGGGGACTCATACGCATCGATCGTCTCCGGACGGATATTCTTTTCCCAATGGCTCTGCAACGCGGACGGCAACTTGGCAAACAATCTCTCGCGCTCTTCGGCAGTGAGAAACAGAAGTGGTTTGTCCATACGACAGACGGAAGGAAACAGAAAAAAATTACTCTTCCGCGGTTTTTGAAGCAAGCATCACCGACGCTATTCCGATGATGCCGTTGAGGGAGAACCCAAAGGTCCGTATGCTCCTTTGTATGGACCCCATACGTCACCAAAAAGTGCAGGCGATGCGCAGTGAAGGAATCGTTCCCTATGCGGGATCGTTCGACCGCAGCCATGTGCTGAGCGACGCGAAGGCGATGAAGGAGGGGCCGACGGTCCGCATCGCGGGACGCATCGTGCTGCTGCGCGATATGGGGAAGATGACGTTTTTGACACTGCAGGACCACACGGGACGGTTGCAGGTGATGCTGCGCGAAGATGAATTGAAAGATGAGTACGCACGGGCTCTGAAAGTCTTGGATCTGGGGGACTTCATCGGGATTGAAGGCGAGCGGTTCGCGACGCAAAAAGGTGAGCCGTCCGTGCGCGCGGCGAAGTGGACGATGCTCAGCAAAGCCCTGCGTCAGCCGCCGGAAAAATGGCACGGTATTGCGGATCAAGAGACTGCCTGGCGTCAGCGCTATCTGGATCTCCAGACCAACAGGGAGACGTTCGACCGCTTTGTCTTCCGCAGCAATTTTGTCCGCTTGATGCGCGAGTTTTACTGGAAGAATGGATTTTTGGAGACGGAGACTCCGGTGCTGGTGAACGCCGCTTCGGGCGCGCTGGCCACCCCCTTCAAGACACATCACGAAGCGTACGACTTGGACATGTTCCTGCGCATCGCTCCCGAAACATTTTTGAAAGAGTGCCTGGTGGGCGGGTTCGACAGAGTATTCGAAGTCGCGCGCGTCTTCCGCAACGAAGGCCTCGACCCCAGCCACCTGCAGGACTTCACGATGGTGGAGCACTACGCCGCGTATTGGGACTACAAAAAGAATATGGAGTTCACGGAGCAGATGCTCTCCACGCTTCTGGAGAAATTGCTCGGCACGATGAAAGTGAAGATCCCCGACCGCGATGGGAAGCTTGTCGAAGTCGATTTCACACCGCCGTGGCCCAAAATCTCCATCCGCGAATCGATCGTGCAGGCGTGCGGCATCGATATCGATGCGGAGAAGACTGCAAACGATCTTCGCGCGGCCATGAAGAAGCACAAGATTCAATTGGATGTGGCTGTCGACAAACTCGGCTACGGAAACCTGATCGACCAGCTCTACAAAAAAGTGAGCCGCCCATCCTTGGTCCAGCCGACCTTCATCATCAATCATCCCATCGAGCTCTCCCCGCTCGCACGCCGCAATGATGAAAATCCCGCCATCACCGACCGCTTCCAATTGGTCGTGGGCGGATGGGAAATCGTGAACGCGTACTCGGAGCTGGTGGATCCCGTCGATCAAGCCGAGCGCTTCGAACAGCAGGCCAAAGCCAACGCCGGCGGCGACGCCGACGCGCACCGCAAAGACGACGATTTCGTCACGGCCCTGGAGTACGGATGTCCTCCGGCCTCGGGCTGGGGCATGGGCGTGGATAGGATCGTGGCGTTGCTGACGCAGCAGGGGAATTTGCGGGATGTGGTGTTGTTTCCGTTGATGAAACCAATGCGAAAGGGCATAGACGGAATAGAAGGGATAGACGCGATAGAGGCACAAAAACGAACCACTTCTATCGCGTCTATGGCCTCTATGCCTTCTATCCCCTCTCCCCACGACCACCTCCTCCAGCACATCACCTACGGCCACCTCCTCCCCTCCGCCCACTCCCTCATCGACACACACGCGACGGTGACCAAGGCGCACTTGCTCGCCACGGGTGCGGCGATGGAAGCACTCGCGAAAAAATTGGGCGGCGATCCGCAGACCTGGAAAGTCGCGGGCATGTTGCACGATTGGGATTGGGATCACTTGGCGAAGGATTACGAAAAGCACTGCGGCGAGTCGCGTGCGGAGATGCTCGCATCGATCAAAGCCCCGCAGGAACTCCTCGGGGACATCCGCGCGCACTACGCGCACAAATACGGGGAAGACTATCCGCTGAACACGATGCTCCGCAAAGCGCTCTACTGCGTGGACGAGCTGACGGGTTTCATCATCGCCGTCACCCTCGTGCGGCCGAGCAAACAGCTGGCCGATGTCGAAGTCAGCAGCGTGAAGAAAAAACTGAAAGACAAAGGCTTCGCCGCGCAGGTCGATCGCAATCAGATCAAAAAGTGCGAGGAGCTGTTGAACATTCCGCTCGACGAATTCGTGGGGATCACGCTGGATGCGATGAAGCCGATTGCGAAGGAATTGGGACTGTAAGCGACAACCCTAACGCCGAATGGCTTTCAGCAAGGCAACCAGGTCGCCGAGCCCGTGTGCACCTGCGCTTTTTTCGCCGCCATTGGCGCGCTGATGCGGGGCTCCAAAGAGCATGAACCAGATAATTTCCTTGCTTACCGACCTGCTTATGTAGCCCGTGAGGATCATTTTTCCGCTGCCCCAGTGCGCGTGGTATGCATGGCTGCCGCCATTCCCCTCCTTGCGAATTTCAATTCCCGCTTTTCGCGCAATCCAATTCACCCGCTTTCTGTGCAATTCAACAGGCAGATCGTTGAACCATTCTCTGAAATCCTGCATATCTTCCTGAGTCAGATTCCTGCAAGCGGGCACCGTCCGCTCAGCCGATAATTCGGGAGTCGTTTCTTTTTCCTCCACGGGACGTTTTTTTCTCCGTACATGTTGGGAATGAACCATGTGCCCGCTCTGTGAAGTAGGGGCAATTGTTTCCATCGGCATCCGGGGAACGGGGGTGTTTTGCAGCTCACGCTGCGGGCGCGGAGGAAGCAGGGGTAATCCCAATGCCGTTCCCAGTTCTTTTTCGGGCTGCTGTACATCTTCATCAAATAAATGACATTTCCATTCCAGACTTGCTTTGGATTTTTGCCCCTTGCCTCTTCGCACTATTTCCAAATGGGGAATGAGATTCATCACACGCTGCACATCCACATCTTGCCGAGAACACTGCATGATAATGTGCGACAGATGCGACCACATCTGCAATGGAAGACTTGTCAGCGTCTCCCACACCGGAAAAAAGCGATTTTTCAGAAATTTCAGAGCGTACAGCAACTCTTCGGGGTCCGACAAAAATTGCCTTTCTATCGCTTCAGCGGCTTGTGACATAATGATCGATCGTGCTTTGTCGTTTTTTTGCACATCCGGACTGAGGATATAAAAAAATTCCAGAACAGATGCACGAAGCTCTGGATGATGCATCAGGATATTTTCTGCTGCCGGCTGAAGAATGCGCCACTCACTCTCCAGCGGCGCCGTGTTTCCTTGTGCCACTTGCATGATGTGGCGCCAACAAACCGGATCCACACCTTTGGGAACCTCCTCTGCAACGAATGCCTCAGACTCTGGAAGATCATGCACAAGTGTGCGCAAAAACGCCCCTGGATATTCAGGAAGGGGCTCCAGACGCACGAACTTGGTTTGTGGATCTTTCACCGTCGTAAATTGTGCAACAAGCGTACGAACCGCATTCATCATCTTGGGATGCCGCTTTGCCACCTCCAACACAAGCAATTCCCTTTGGGCTTCCAGCGACGGCTTCACGTTCGGCATACCCGTCTCGGGAAGCGCATAGCAGCACACTTGTAATTGACGAGCATTCAAAACACGATACAGAGCATCGCGCTGTTGCACTTCCATATCCATCAGTATCCGATGAATCTCCACAAGATAGCTCGCACTAGGGGGCGTATTGTCCCCTGCGTCGCGCTGAAGAATCTTCAATATTTTCTGCATGGGCAGAAAATATAATTGTAACTACAACAAATAAAAGCCTATTTATCAAAAACACCTACAGCTCCACCACCTCTTCCCGCGCAGGCATCAGCACTTCGATGCCTTTGGCCGCATGGATGCGGTCGGCGAAGGGATGCATGGACGCAAGTTCGCCGTGGACGAGGATGAGTTTTTTGAGGCCATCGACCGCGAGCACATATTTGTCCAAGTCATCCATATCCGCGTGGCCGGAATAGACGTCGATCCGGACGACTTCCGCGCGCTTGGGATACATCTGGTCGAAAATTTTCACGGCCGTGACCGCGGGATCGACCACTCGGCGGCCCAGCGTGTTTTCGGCCATATAGCCGACGGCGAGGATCGTATTATGCGGGTTGCCGATCTCGTTTTTGAGGTGATGGCGGATACGCCCGGCTTCGCACATGCCCGAGGCCGCCAGGATGACCATGGGGCCGGGCGTGCCGTTCAGCGCCTTGCTGTCATCGACCGTCTCCGTATATTTCACCAGCGAGAACTGGAACGGATTGTGCTGGCGGCCCAGGAATTTTTCGAACATCTCCTGGTCGTAACACTCCGGGTGCTTCATGAAGACTTCCGTGACGGCGTTGGCGAGCGGCGAATCGATGATGATGGGAATGGCAGGGATCTGCTTGGCATCCCACAGCACGTGCAGGTCGTAAACGATCTCCTGCATGCGTTCCAAGGAAAACGCCGGGATGATCACTTTGCCGCCGCGCTTGGCCGTGCGGATAATGACATCGCGGAGCATCGTCTGGCCTTCTTTGATATCGCTGTGCTTACGGTTGCCGTACGTGCTTTCGCAGATCAGCACTTCCACGGGCGGCATGGGCGACGGGTCGCGGATGATGGGGAGCGTGGACCGGCCGAGATCGGCGCTGAACCCGATGCGCCGCGTGACGCCGTGCTCCGTCACCTCCATCTCCAGTTCCGCCGCGCCCACGATGTGGCCGGCATCCAGGAATTTTATGCGCAGACCCGGCACAGGTTCGAACCATTCGTTGTAATTTTGTCCCTTGAAAATATCCATGCAGTCGATGGCGTCTTGCTGGGTATAGAGCGGTCCCTCGGACTTGATCATCGCCTCTTTCAAATGCTTTTGGAAAAACAATTCGTCTTGCTCCTGAATGTAGCCGCCGTCCCGCAGCATCACCGCCGCCAAATCCTTGGTGGCGTACGTACAGTGCACGGCCTTGCGGTATCCGCGCTTATGCAGGAGCGGAATGCGTCCGCAGTGGTCCATGTGTGCATGACTGAGGATGACCGCATCGATCTTGTCGATCTCGAACGTAAAGCTGTTATTTTTCACCGCGGTTTCCGTGCGGCGGCCCTGAAAGAGTCCGCAATCGAGCAGCACCCGCATGGGGCCCTTGGGTCCGTCGAATTGCAATTCGTGACACGTGCCTGTGACTTCCTGGGCGGCGCCATGGGGAATGAGTTTCATGATCCGAGAGTATCAAGTCAGAAGCACGATAGCCATCGCATACAATCCGGCAGCAAGATCGTCGGCAATCACGCTGACGGGAGTCTTCAGTGCATCGATCCTCCGGATGCCCAAAGGCTTGGCGATGTCGAAAATCCGGAACGCGATGAGCGCGATGATCCCCTGCCACCACTGCGCCGGCCCAAAGGCGAGCGGCAGAAGTGCGACATACATCCCCAAAAATTCATCGATGACGACGGACGAGCGATCGTGCGACTTGCGTGCTTTCTCATCCGCGGCCACCGCGGAGACGGCGATGATTGAGATCACGATGCCGACGATGCCGAGAATGATACCCCGCGCGAGGGAATCGGCGGGCAGGAGCGAAAAATACCCGAGCAAAATCGGCAAAGACGCGACACTCGCCCACGTGCCGGGTGCGGGAAGATAGCCGATGCCGCAGAGGGTGAGGAACGCGTCGCGCATGAGGTTAATGCCAGACTTTTTTGATGCCGAGGGAATACGACAGCAGATTGGCGCCGATGCTTAGGAGCGGCCCGACGATGAGCAGGCCGATGATGTGCGGAATCGACGGGACATACAGCACGCACAGAAACAGGATGCTCCCGAGCATGTAATCCACGTTGTCCCAAAACGGCAGATGCGCGCCGGAGGGCATGCCCACTCCGCGCTTAACGGCGCTTTCCACGGCATCGCCGATCAACGCCCCCGCGGAAAGCAAAATGCTGACGAGGATGCTCAGCATCAGATCATCCTGGAGTGTGGTCAGTGTGACGATATCGCGCAGGCTCCATTGCAAAACGCCCGTCAGGATTCCCGCGATCATGCCCGATGCAAACCCCCACGCCGTCTTATGGTGTCCCAGAAACTTCGGAAGTACCGGATAGTTATGCCGCTTGATCCAGGGAATCGCGGAGACGACAACCGGCGTGGCGTTCGCGGCGAACGTCGGCAAAAACAGATACAGGACGGACAGGAATGTCATACGGCTTCGCAGTATAGCCCATCGCTCACTCTCGTCTGTGCAACACGCATATCGTCGTAGCGAGGAGCTGCGTCGCTGTTGCGGACATCATGAGAAAACATGGATCGCATTGCATCGCGTAGACGTATCATGTGCGGCTCAGAAATACCGGACGCGCCGCGTGCAACAATTGGCCGGTGCCGATGATCCCGCTGATGAGCGATGCAACGAGTAGGCCGACGGCGACGATGAAGAGTTCCATTTGGTACGGGGCGATGCCGCCGTTGAATTCCTGCACGCAGAAGACTCCCATCGCGACAAGCAACGCGGTCATCTGCAATGCCGTCTTGATCTTGCTTGGGAAATTGGCGCCGAACACCACTCGTTTGCTTGCCGCAAAGCTGCGGACGCCGTCATGGAACAAATCACGCATCACCAAAAAAATCACGACCCAAAGCGGAAATATTCCCCATGCCGCCAGGATGATCATATACGGAATGACGATCATCTTATCCGCCAACGGATCCATGAAGGCCCCGAGCGGCGACTGCTGTTTCAATTTTCGTGCGAGGACGCCATCGAGCCAATCGGTGACGACAGCCGCAAGCAAAATGACCGCGGCAACCGTCAGATTGAAAGTGCCGGTCCACAGGAGCGCGATCACACCCGCGACGGCGAGAACAAAGCGTGCACTGGTAAGCATATTCGCAATTCCCATGGGCAAAGAATACTCCAAAACGCATAGTCTGCTACCATGCGGCTATGCCGGTTGATGCGCATCAGTCATCGGTACCAATGAGACGTTTCTTGATCGTGCATGGGAAGGGATCCGGCGGACGAAAATGGATGGATGCGGAAGCAAGCATCCGGGCGTTTTTCCGGAAACACGACTGCGAGTGTGTGTTCCTCACCTTGGACCGCAAACGGCAGACAATTTCCGACCTTTGTCTGGATGACCACATCCGCGCTTTTCAACCGACCGCCATCATCGCCGCAGGCGGGGACGGCACGCTGCGATGCGTGGCGCAGTACGTCTATCACCACTGCCCCGAACTCCCCATCGGATTCTTGCCGCTGGGATCCTGCAACTTGGCGGCACACGTCATCGGCATTCCCAATCGGCTGACCCAGGCATTGCAGCATCTGCTGCATGCCGAGCAAGAATCCATCACCGTCGGCATCCTCAACGGCAAACACGTGTTTTTGATTTCCGCCTGCTTCGGGCGGCTCGCTAAAATCACCGTCGACGCCGAGGCGTTCCACAAACGTGCGATCGGATTCTGGGCTTATGTCCTCTCCGGTATTTGGCACTGCTTTCAGTTTCCAAAACGCCTGCTCCGATACCGTACGGACGCCGATACGGAAGAGCGTCGACACGTCGCTCACAGTTCATTGGTGTTTCTGCGACGCTCCGCATATGCGCTCATCCCCCCGTTGCAACGGAGCGGAGCGGCCTTACACGCATACCATTTCCACAATGCGACGATCATCGGACTCGTGTCCGTGTTCTTCTCTGCATATGTGCGCCAGCGGCTCTCACGCTTGACCAGTCATGTCAGCGGATCGCGCATGGAGTTGCAGGGGAAATTCCACGGCGAGGTCCACGTCGACGGCGACACCATCGAGGAACCCGACGGCTCGTATTCCATCACCACCGGTGAACGCGAACTGTTGTTTCTGTGCGGCGTGAAAGCGAAACCGGCCTAATTGATTCCCACGGCTTTCACTAAGGCAGATTTTTCGTCGTCCGTCAGCAACCGCATCTTCCCCGGTTTCAGATCGGGATCGGTCAGCGTCATGATGCGCACACGCTTGAGCGTAACCACAGGATTCCCCACCTTCTGGCACATGCGGCGGATCTGGCGATTTTTGCCTTCCGTCAGCGTGATACGGAACGTGTCGGGCGCCAGTTTGTGCACGACCGCGGGCTTCGTTTTTTCGCTGGCAATCATCATGCCATGGCGCATTTTATCCAGCGCTCCTTCGGTAATAGGACGCTCGACGACCACTTCATATTCTTTCTCATGATCGAATTTCGGGTGCGTCAGCCGGAACGCGAGAACGCCGTCATTCGTGAGCAGCAACAGTCCTTCCGAATCTTTATCAAGTCTTCCGACGGGAAAGACTTTTCCGCGCAATTCTTTGGGGACAAGATCATTGACGATCTGGTCTTTGGGCAACGTCGCATTCGTGGTGACGACTCCGCGCGGCTTGTTCATGACGTAATAGAGCATCACCTGACGCGCTTCGAGTACTTTGCCGTCAACTTCGATACTATCGACCTCCGGATCCGCCTTCTGTCCAAGCATCGCGATTTTGCCGTTCACCTTCACCAACCCCTGCGTGATGTATTCCTCCGCCTTGCGGCGGGATGCGATACCGCGAGCCGAGAGGATTTTTTGCAATCGTTCGAGCATGGCTTCAGTATGCCATTTCCAGACAGAACTTGCTTGCTTGTCCGTCATATCTTTCCATATGGATATGCTCGCCCCCCATTGGATCCCCCTGCTGCGGCTGCTCCTTGCCAGCTTGCTTGGGGCGATTGTCGGCGCGGAGCGTGCATGGAGCGGGCGGCCTGCCGCGGGCGTGCGGACATGCTTGCTGATTGCCGCCGGGTCCTGCGTCTTCACCTTGATGTCCACGGAGATGGCATCGGGCGATGCGCACGATCGCACACGCATTGCCGCGCAAATCGTGACGGGTATCGGCTTTCTGGGAGCCGGAGCGATTTTACAGCGCCAAGACCGCATCTTGGGACTGACCACCGCGGCCAGTATTTGGATCACCGCGGCCATCGGCATGGCCGTCGCCGCGGGAGAATATGCCATCGGCATAGGCGCGACGATTATCGCGGCAATCGCAGTGCCGCTGCTGATTCCGATCAGCAATTACATCGAGAGAAAGGGGGACGAATTCAATGCCGGCAAGCGCGAGAAAATCGAAGACTAGTACGCAAAAAGGCCTCCGCATCGGAGGCCCGTGAATGACGATGGGAAGTTTGTGTGTGTCTGCAGCGCAAGGGGCCAGTACCTCTCTTACCCATATATGGGTGATACCGACAGTACGTAACACTATATGTTGTGTTTGCTCGCTTCAAGAACAATCAGGTTTCCAAAAATATCTTGTACGGGAAAAAGCGGTCGTCGGTTGGTCTTGCCTCAGAAGAGAGACAATACCGGGACATCGACCGCTTTTTGCCATGAGCTGATTACTGGAGAAGCCAAATCCGTGGCTCGAGCACAGAATTCACCCGTGCGTGCATGAACGTGATCGTGTCACCGAACAGGATTGCTCCTGTCATGGGACCTTCGCAGCGCTCGTGTGTGCCACGCACCGGCTTCCATTCGCCCGGCTCCAGACAGAGACCGTCGATCCAGATTTCGACGAATCCCTTTGGCAGGACGAACGACTGGAAGAGGCCATCCTGGGACAGGCAAAACGAATTGACCTGTTCCTGAATGATTTTCAGCGTCCGCAGGCGGAGAACCGCCTTCTCCTGCTCCCGCGCATGAATGGACAGAATCCATCCAAGCTTGGGATAGAAATCGACCGACAATTGCATCGGCCACCTCCTCATGGCTCTCCTTCCTCGGCTGGAAAGAAGGAGGGGAATAAAGAGGAACTGCCAAAGAACAGAGAAATATTCTGCACTCAGGGGGCATCGTCGTTCAGGCCATCTTCAATAACGCTCAATTCCTCGACTATAGCCAATAGAAGATCATCCCTGTTCTCCGCAACTATTTGATGAATACGACCAATAATCTCCAGTAATGCTTCTGAAGCGCCTCTATTTCCTACAGTATGTGCAATACCCTCAAGTCTTGCTGCCGTAGCCAAGACCTGCTGCAAGTCTGAAAAGATATGTATTCTCGTCATAAAAAACGGAAAGATCCGTTTTCCACGCTTCTATGATCTCTCTGTCCTGGCAACGACCTACTCTTACAGCCTGTACTGGCTGCTACCATCGGCGCTGAAGGGCTTAACTGCCGTGTTCGGAATGGGAACGGGTGTGGCCCCTTCGCTAGAGCCACCAGGACAGAAAGATCACGAAGTATGAAGAATCTGGAGAAATTTAAGGAGAGACCCGAAGGGTTACCTTCGGTACTTTTCCCACCTTATAGCACACGAACAGTACCTCTCACCCATTGAAGGGAAGGAGAGCACACGCATGAATAACCAGTAAAGGTCAGTCAGTACATGTGTAAAAAATGTTCAATTGTCCTTTCGTATCGCTCAGCTCAACGCATTACTGCGCGTACACTTGCGACCGATCTAACCGGTAGTCTGCCGGCGGACTGATGGAGATACGCCATCTTAGGAGATGCTTCCCACTTAGATGCTTTCAGCGGTTC
>CAYOFI010000009.1:0-62225 GCA_964403335.1 uncultured Candidatus Peribacteria bacterium | reverse complement strand
ATAGCGGTATTTCAAGATGATCTGCCAAAACTAAAAGCATATCTCACGTTTGCACATCCTGAACTCTCGCCAGATGATATTGATCGGTTAATCATGCGTAGCTTCAGAGGCTTGCGCTGTGGCGTGATGGAAAAAAGCGAAGAGCGGTATTTGCGATGGGACGACACACTGGAAAATCCCCTGCTTTCCCAAGCAATCCCCCGTTCAAGTAATCAACCGACAGTAACAGTAAGTGGAAAAGCTCCGAAGGGTGCGACGCATGTATTCATCACCGGCGCATTCACCCGCAGAGTACGAGTGGAAAAAGACGGCACCTTCAGCATTGTTGTTCCCCTCAAAGTTGGCGAGAGAAATGAGATTCGCCTGATGGGATTGGATATCGAGGGAAAGAAGCGAAGTGATCTGATGATCGGCGAAGTGCGTCAGACCGGTACTCCCGATGATATTTACGCACTTGTACGCTTATTGAGTGAAATGGGCGAAAAGGCCCTGCAAGAAATTCAAGAAGATAAAGGACGATTTACTCACCTCCATCGCTGTCTTGAGCGCTCACTCATCAAGAAATTCAGCCGCTCGTTCAAAGATGGTGAGGAATATATCAACGGACTGCAGCATTCGACAACATCCAGCACCATGAGGAATGTGCTTGCTGCGATTCTCACGCGATTTGTAGAAATCAATAAGAGCGACATACCCGGTATTACTCCGGATAAGCTGCTCTTTTTCCAAAAATATTGCGTGTGGGAGCTGCGCAGGCGCATTGAAGCCGGTGAGCCAGGAGCCATTCTTGCCAATGATCCCGGTACGGGAAAAACACGCACCGTCCTTGCGGCCACATCTGCGTACCGTACGACAATTGTCACACCAAACGCCGTTGTCCCCACGTGGCGGGAGGAAAGCGGACGCGTGCAGGAAGATCCTAATCTCCTTGTCTTGCATGGAGATACGCACACAGAACGCAAAAGACAGCTGCGGGAAAAAGAACCTTTGCATCATGTGGTGACGAACCGCGAATTCATCCGGAAGATCGATGACGAGGAGCGATTCGTGCTTTTAAACAGGGCCGAAGAAGGCGAAAAACGCGTCGTGGTGGAGGATGAGGCGCACAGCCGCCACAACGATAAGAGCGACCAGACGAAAGGAGTGGCAAAACTGCAGGCAGATTTCCGGCTCCTGGTGACGGCCACACCCGCGAAGAACCCCGAGACATTCCGGAAAATGATGGCTGTTCTGCGTCCGAATGATCAGTGCTTCCAGAGTGCCGCCGCATTTGCACAAGCTTTCCCAAGCGATGATCCGCAAGCATTGAAGGCACTGAATCTCTTGAAAGAAGCAGTGACGATCCGTTTTCGGAAAGCCGATGCGATGGAAACCGTAGATCGGCGATTATCTCTCGCGCAGCAGCGCCATAAGCTTCCCGCAAAGAAGCACATTTCCCCTGAAGAATTAGGAGCGTTTGAAATGAGCATGGAACAAGCACGGGCGATCTATGAACTCTTCCTGGATTGGGAGGAATGGTGCAGGACATTCGGCCACTATGTGCCGGAAGACGACGAAGACGTACGGAGCGGCGATGGGTTTGCCAAACGTCATGCTCTGCGCCAAACGGTGAATAATCCTCGCTACGTCAACTCCAGAGCTGAAGATGCAAAAGCAGCAACAATGCGGAAAATCGTGGAACAATGCATAGCGGCAGGTCGTCGGCCTTTGATCTTTTGCGCGTATGAAGCGCAAGCGCAAAAATACGCAGAAATGTTCGCGGATCTCCAGCCTGCGCTCTACACGGGAAGCACCAGTGAGCGGGGTGAGCGGAAAGATGGCCGAGGAAAAGCCATACGCTATCTCCGCAGCAGAACGGACACGGCGGAAAATGACTGGGTGTTGGATGCAAATGGATATCCCATCCCGGACACAGAAGGCGATCCCAATAGCGAAACGATGTCTTGCTTGGAATATGAACGTTTGACGTTCCAAAACTCGAACGATCGGTGCCTCGCAATCGCCACATTCGATGCAGGCTCCGTCGGCACGACATTCACCAATGCGAAGGCTCTGATCTTCGATGATCTTCCTGCGGATATCATCCAGCTCATCCAAGCCGAAGATCGCATTCATCGTATTGATCCTGAGCGTCTCACACATGCGGATGTGGAATATTTCACGCTCCAAAGCTGCTATCCGCAGGCATTTCTGGATGAATTACAAAACAGATGGCTGGTTCGGGAAAATGGCCGCTACCGTGAATTCATGTCCGAAGAGGAAGCACATACATTTGCGCAGCAACTCGCAGAACAGCGTGAAGTGGATGCCGATACGATTCCCGTTGTAAACGCATTCCATCAATTCTTTGCACAGGGCACGTTCGACCAAGTCCATGGACAAAACTTGCGGGTCCAGGGAACGATGTTCAGCCTCATCAACGATGGTATCGCCGATACATCTGCGCTGAACGAGAACCAGCAAGCATTCAATGGCCTAGGAAACGGTGAAGATGCGCAATAAGCAGATGTACCCAAACACTTGTACACTTCCCCAGTCATGAAAGGCATCCTCATCTGCGGCGGAACGGGCAGTCGCTTGCGACCTCTCACGGAGATCGTGAATAAAAGCCTTTTGCCGGTGTATGACCAGCCGTTGCTGACGTACCCGCTCAAGACGCTGACGGATGCAGGCATCACGGATATCGCGGTCATTACGGGGCCGGAGCATATCGATCAGATCACGAGTTTCTTGGGATCGGGTTCGCGCTTTGGGTGCACCGTCGCGTACAAAGTCCAAGAGAAGCCTGCAGGCATCGCTCAGGCATTGGGATTGGCTGAGGAATTCGCCGATGGTCAGAGCGTCTGTGCGCTCCTCGGCGATAATATTTTCTTTGATGATCTGACTCCGATAATCAAACAGTTCGACAAGGGCGCGCATGTGTTTTTGAAAGAAGTCCCCGACCCCGAACGCTTTGGAGTCGCTACGCTCCAAGAGTCAAAAACCAGAAACCAGAAACCAGAAACCGACGTGACAGTTATCGCTATTGAAGAAAAGCCAAAGAAGCCCAAGACGAACCTCGCCGTCACCGGCTGCTACCTCTACGACAACCGCTGCTTTGAAATCATCAAGAATCTGAAGCCCTCACCGCGCGGCGAACTGGAAATCAGCGACGTCAGCGCGTGGTACGCAAAGAACAAAGAACTGACGGCGACCGTCCTCAAAGACGAATGGGTCGACGCGGGAACGTTTGAGAGCCTGCACCGCGCGGCGGTGTTGGTGCGGGAAAGGCGGGGTTATTGAGAATCAGCTTCCGCTGCTGCCTCCGCAACTTGCACATCCCATCCCATGGTCCGCGCAAACGCGCCAAGTTCGTCATCAAGACCACCGGTCACCAAGAGATCAAAATAGTCTTGCCGGGCGGTACGCACCAGTCCCATAAAATGCTGCAGGCTGGTTTGTGCCATGCGTTCCAATCCCGCAACATCGACACGATCGTCATCGCGTTCGGCCCCCATGCACGCCACCAGCCCCTCGATGATCGCGCGCAAGTGTTGCCTGCGCGGGTTCACTTCATCATCGGCTAATTCCGGCGGCAAGAGCTCGGGACCGCAGGCTTCCTGGCCGGGAGTTTCGGTATCACTCATGGAAAGCATCGTAGACTTCCTTGTATTTCTTTGCAATCACCGTCCAATCATAGTTCTCTGCATTCTTCGGGCCGGCTGAAGCGAGTGTGCGCCGCCAATCGCGATCCGTCAGGAGTTTTGTGAGAATCTGCGCGGTGTGTTGCGGATCATCCGCAGGGACAAGTATGCCCGCTTCCCCGTCTTTGACGATATCCGGAATGCCGCCGACGTTCGTCGCGACCACAGCGCACTCGGCAGCCTGCGCTTCCAAAAAGACATTTCCCAGCGCCTCACTGCGCGAGAGGCCGCAGAAAATTTCCGCTTCGGCATATTCCTTCAGCAACGCCTGACCATCCAACCTTCCCAAAAACGTCACTGATCGCGTCAGCCCGAGCGACGCCGTAAACGATTGAAGAGTGCTGCGCTGCGATCCATCCCCGACGATATGCACTTGCGGCTTTTCCGTCATCAAAGCGATCGATTGCAAAAGCGTATCCACGCCCTTCATCTGCTCCAAGCGTCCCACAAACAGCACGCGACCGGGAATCTTTGACGTCGTCGCGCAAGCCTGACGAATTTGCGCAAAATGAATGCCATTGGGAATCAGCACGGCATCCGCTCGACCGAATCGAGCCGCACGTTCTTTGAGAACTGAGCTGATAACAGTGACGACATTCGCGACTTTGTGCATCGCCTTCACGAACATTGAGGTGTTCGTGCTCTGGCACGTGAGAATGCGCTTGGCAGACGGGACAATCCATTTGCAGACGATCATCGCCAATCCCGCATAGGATTCCAGCACAGCATGGACGATGTCCGGACGAAACCGGCTAGCGGCAAACGGCGCAAGAATCGGGAAGAGATATTTATCTATCGGTAAGCCAAAACCGACGCGGATGACAGGAACTTTTCCTTGCAGATGATCGCGCGCCGGGAGATCGCGGCGCAACCGCGCGGTGATGATCGTCACATCGAACTTGTCGCTCAACATGACGGCGACTTCCTCCGCACACGCCTCCGCCCCGCTGCGAAACGGCGTGAGGAAAGCCGACAGAATCACAATACGCTTCAAGGCTAAGGATGAAGGCTAAGGCTAAGAAGTTCCGTAAAGAGCGTCTTGTATTTATTCCCCACAATCTCCCAACTGAACTCCGCTTCGATTCTTTTGCGGGCCGCCTCGCCCATCGATTTTCGCTTCGCGGGATCATCAAGCACGCGGCGAAGATGCGCAGCCAGTGCCTCGCGATCTCCGGGCGGGAACAGAAGTCCCGACACACCGTTTTGGATCAAAAAACGATTGCCACCCACATCTGTCGCAAGACACGCACACCCGCTCGCCATGGCTTCCATCAGCGCATTACTCAGGCCTTCACTGTAACTCGGCAACACGAAAATATCTGTGCCATTTAGGATCGCAGGAATGTCTTCTTTATACCCAGGAAATTCAATCATCCCTTCTTTTCGATATTTATCAAAAATCTGATTCGGATGAATTTGATTGCCTACAACTTGGATCTTCAACTCCGGATGAGATTTTTTGACCGTGACTGCAGCCGCCAAAAAGTCATCCACTCCCTTCACCGATTCCAAACGCCCGACATACGTCACCGTCACCTCCGGTCTGACCACTGACCGCTGACCGCTGACCGTTGCGCTATACGGCGCCGGATCAATCCCCGTCGGAATCACCTCTGTCTTCTTGGCGATCCCCAGGCGACGGAGAATCGACTGCGGCTGCGGATGAAACGTGACGATGCGCTTCGCACTCAGCAATACAAGCCATCCCACCGTCCATGCTCCGCACGCCATCACGACCTTCGGGAACCATGTGCGCGGCCACCACGTCATCCCCACCAACGCATCCGTCAGCAGTAAAATCTTGTGACCTGTGAGCGCCAACGGAATCGTCGCGAACGACGTCCAGAAAAGCACTTTATTCACGACGATGAGATCAGGCTTTACGTCTTTGATCAACCGACGAACAAATCCGGCAAAGCCGAAAGCGATGCCAAAATTGAACGGATCTTTCAGAAAGAGATCTTTGCGGAAGTGAATCGTCAGCGTCTCAGACACGACTTCCGTCCGCGTCGATTCCCCCATGCACGCCACAACGACCCGGTAGCCCAGGCGTTGCCACAGCTCGGCCAATTTGTAGGAACTCACCATCCAGCGGTGAGACTCCTTCCAGTAGGGGCTGATGAGAAGAATAGTCGACACTTCATAAGAATACGGCAAAGAGAAGCCAAAAACCAGAATCCAGAACCCAATACAGATACTTGGTCTCTGCTTTTTGGTCTCTGGATTTTACTCGCTATCGCTTTGCCGCCTTCACCCTGTCGATCTCTTCTTTGAGCACGCCAGAAGCATCCAATCCCGCATCACG
Organism: uncultured Candidatus Peribacteria bacterium; assembly: GCA_964403335.1. Classification (GTDB taxonomy): domain Bacteria; phylum Patescibacteriota; class Gracilibacteria; order Peribacterales; family Peribacteraceae; genus CAZYAK01. The sequence goes on along the minus strand of CAYOFI010000009.1, from coordinate 56,237 downwards.
CAGCGCCAGGGCGCGGATGACTTTCACGTAGCGCTGTTCCAGCTCTTCAATACGAACGACGAGCGAGAAGACGATAAAAAACAGGATTCCGACAAACGTGACAAGAACGGCATTCTCCTGATCGCGGATACCGGTGGCGATGGAAAGGTATGTCAGGAAATTCGGGAAGATCGCAATGAAGGCGATGATTCCCCAGAAGAACGTCCAGAGTCCCGCTTCCCATACTGTTTTCCTCTGCCGCACGGCCAAGTTCCACGCATACGCGATCGCAATGATCGCGGCGATCGGGACGATGACTTGGTAGGGGGTGAGGAGCATTGAAGGCTAAGGATTAAGGCTAAGAATCTCATACAGAATACCCTGAAAAATCCTGAAGGTCATCCTGTAGACCAATAGCTTCGACTTAGCCTTAGCCTTAATCCTTAGCCTTCCATCAGGACAATCAACGCAGGAACGACCTCAAGAGAATCTTCAACGCCGTCTTCACCCCCATCGCAAACGACTGCCCCTTCGCGAGCGTATAGGCCGAATACATGACTTTGGCGGGCACTTCGGCCACTCTCCACTTGTTCTTGGCGCATTCGCGGACGATCTCCGTGCAGAATTCAAACCCGCGCATACGCAGATTGATTTCCTTGAGTGCCCGCGGCCCCAGGACTTTGAACCCGCACTGACTGTCAGAGACCCACTTTCCCGTCGCCATGAGTGTGACGATGTTTCCCAGGCCATTGAAGATCCGGCGGACCGTCGGGATATTGTTGCGGGGTTTGCCTTTGACCTCCGCGAAACGATTGGCAAAAGCGATGTCAGCGGTGCCCGCAAGAATCGGCGCCAGAAGATCGGGGATGTCATGGGGATCGTGCTGCTCGTCGGCATCCAGCGTGACCACCGCATCGGCTCCACGTTCGCGTGCCGCGAAAATTCCCGTCATCGTCGCGGCGCCGGCTCCGCCGTTCTCCGGATGGCGGATCACGCGCGCGCCCGCCTTCGCAGCCGCGTCCCCCGTCCCGTCCGTGGACCCGTCATCGACCACGATCACTTCCTCCGCGTACTGTTGCGCTTCTTTCACCACGCGCCCGATGCGCGTCGCCTCGTTCAGCGCCGGAATGATTGCAAGAATTTTCATGGAATGGCGACGAACGCCACGCCCGCCTGCTGATCGTTGACGAGAACCTGCAAGCCCGTCCCAGGCGTGTTGACGAATTCCAGGAAGGCGTTGACCTTCTTATGCAGCGATCCGTTGGGATCCGCTTCGATGGTGGCCGTATTCGTATCGAAGATGATGGCATTGAACCCGAGCGACTTCAGACGGCGCACCGTCAGGGCGGCATCGCGTTCTTGATACAGACAGTTGAAGACGTCCAATTGGTGATCATTGATACCGATGCGCTCCAAATTTTTGGGGATGAAGTACGGGATGAACGTGCCGATGCGGTACAGGTACGGGCGGTCGGGATATTCGGCGTACCGCAATTCCACTTCTTGGCGGATGTCGTTGTAGTGCGGGATGGTCAACTCCTCCAACGAACTGGCCGACACTTTCCCGAAGGAATATTCCAGAATGCTCTGCTGCTGGGAGTACTGCCACAGGCGCATGGAGAAGTTGGAACACAGGGCAAAGAAGAGCAGCGCGCTTCCCACCCAGCGCGAGAGGGCATCCGGCGCGCGCGCCACCATCACCTCCAAGGCGATGACGAGCCCGAGCAGCATCCCCACTCCGTACCACGGCACGCCATTGGCCAGCACCACCCATTCCACGATCATGAATGCCGTACCCGCAAACAGCCATCGCATCCATCGCCCCCGGCGCGTCCAAAAGTACGGCAGGAGCAACAGCAACGGGAACAACAAAAGCGCGGGCATTGTGGTGACGTAGTACCCAAACGCATCCGTGTTCATGACTGATCTCCACGGCAAGGTCAGATAGTGGCTCCAGCCTTTTCCAAAACCCCAGTAGCGGTCCAGCTCTTCCATGGAACCGGTCGCCATGCAGGCGGGATGATCCTTTCGCAATTTCAGATCCTCCGGCAGGGAACGGATGGGCTGGCCGTAATCGGCGATGTCCTCGCCGCGGGTATTGAATGAGGGCGAGAACGTGTTGGGCGCACCCAAAAGCAGCTTGGGAATGATGTTCCCGTAGAGGATGTTGTTATGCAAAATCCACGGCGCGACGGCGACCGCAAAGCCGGCGATGAACAGACTTGCTTTGCGCACGGCGGGCAGCAGCGCGCCCTGCATCCATCCGCGATAGAGCGCATACCCCACACACGCCAAACCGATGAGCGAGAAAGCAATCACGAACGTCACCACGCCCGCGGTGTCTTGCAATTGCGTGTCGGTGATGCGGGAGAGCAGCACGCTCAAACTGAATCCTCCCAGTTTGGTGAAGGCGACGAATGCCAAAAAACATATGCCCGCGAACGCAGACCAATGCAGCGACGCACCCAGCAGTATGCCCATCAACGGCATCAACACCATCACCGCCGTGGCCTTGATGGCGAACGCGAATCCGCAGAAGACGCCGCCCAAGACAAAGAGTTGCCACCGGCCGTGCGCAGGTTCTGCCTCCGCGGCAGGATCCACGGCAATGGCATCCGCATCGCGCTCATGGTCCGGAAACAGCGCCAAAAATACCGCGAACATTCCCATCGCCCCCATGAAGAAGACCGCGTTGTCGATCTTCATGTCCGCGAACGAGAAGTGCCCCACCAGCGGAAGCGTGTAGTACAAGAGCGCGGCCAATATCCCCGTACGTGCGCCCAGGAAGAGACGTGTGAATGCGAAGACCGCCAAGACGGCCAGCGGCCCCGCCATCCAGTTCACCATCATCGATGCCGTGGCCCCGAAGGTGCTGTCGTATCCGAACAGCAAGAATCCCAGCGACGTGAGATATGTCCAATCAAACGGCGACATGGAATGGATGAAGTGTCCGTAACTGACCAATAAACGCGGGCGGTTCAAGTAGCTGCCCAAGTCATCCCACCCGATGGGGAACGGACGCACGACAGTGAGGAAGTTCAATGCCAGATACGAAAACAACAACCATCCCAAGACCAGCAGCACCGAATGCCACGTGTATTCCTGTTCCCACGCGGCAGTCAGGAACCGGCGCAGCCAGAGCATCACGAAGCGGTACCCGAGGACGGGAACCAAGACGGCCAATCCCCACCCCGCAACGGGCGTATACACGCCGATCACCGCAAGACACCACAGCATCGCAATCCACACTCCCGCTCCCACCGCCGTGGCCAGGAGTGTCTCTGTCAGAAGGCGCTGCGGACGGTACCGCAATGCCGCAAGCGCCATGCTTCCGGCGACAAGGAGCTCAAAAAAGAGCGCCAATACAAAGAGCATCTGCGTGACAACCCGCGTGAAAAATGAGAGCTGAATGCAATGCGTGCGCAAGAGTCCCAGGTCCGTCCCGTTTTGCGTCTGGCCCTGAGGCGTGACGCATCCACCGTCCACCAAACTTTGATAATCGTCATGGAGCGTTTGCAATCCTTCCCCAGACACCTTGTACGCTTCCGTCGTCGGTTCGACCATCGTGCGCACGGGGCGGCCGGATGCATCCGTGCCGTAACTGAGCGTCGTGAACATCAGCCATGTGGCCGCCACGAACAGCAGCAACAATTTCCACGGCTTCCAGACGATACGCAAACGCCAATCGCCGTCGCGGATATAGCGCCAAAAGACAAAGCCGCCGAAGAGCAGAAGACTGAGCAGCGCATACCACCCAAAAGGAGCGGCCCGCCCGAGCGTATGCAATACAAAGAGCGGAAAGGCGGCTACCCCGCTGCAGAGCGTCGCACTCGCCGCACTCGCGCCGCAGGCCTTGGTCACCACCTCCCGCGCCGTATCTGCCAGCAAGACGGCCTGATGGATGGGCATGCCCACGTACATCAACAGAGTATAGACACCCCACACGAGAAGTGCCGCAAAAAACGCAATCGAGAGGTATTGGACGGTTCGGGCTTGCATATGAAAGAAGTCTAGCCCTGCAGAGCGCGAAGGTCATCCTTGATTTCGATAGGGCATAGAGGGGATAGACGCCATAGAAGCGATAGAGGTGTTTTTGTACCTCTATTCCGTCTATGCCTTCTATCCCGTCTGTCCCCTCGCCGATATACTGTCTTCTCCTATGTCGCTGGACCTCATCCCCCTCCGCCGGCACTTCCACTTCCTATCGCATTTGATGGAGGGGAAACAGATCGCGTATCTGGATTCCGCGGCGACGGCCCAAAAGCCTCAGCCAGTGCTGGATGCCATGGCGCATTTCTACGAGGAGGACAACGGCAACGCCCATCGCGGCATGCATCCCCTTGCAGAACGCGCGACGGTGGCATTCGAAGGCGCGAGAGAGACTGTGCGGAAATTCGTGAACGCCAAGCGCACCGAAGAAATCGTCTTCACGAAGAATGCGACGGAATCGATCAATCTTGTCGCACGTTCTTGGGGCATGGCGAGCTTGAAGCGCGGCGATATCGTTGTGCTTACCAAACTTGAACACCACAGCAATATCGTGCCGTGGATGCAGTTGAAAGAGATGATCGGCATCGTGATCGAATGGATCGACATCGATGACACGGGCCGCTTGCAACTCGATCAATTGCGCGATGTGCTCAAGACCGGAAAGGCGAAACTCCTCTGCATCACCGGCGAAAGCAACGTGCTCGGCGTCCGTCCGAATTTGGAAGAGATCATTCCGTCAGCGCATAAAAATGGATGTTTGGTGATGGTCGACGCGGCGCAGTCGATCGTCCATGGACCAACAGACGTGCAACAACTCGACTGCGACTTCCTCGCCTTCTCCGGCCACAAACTCTACGGACCGACCGGCATCGGCGTGCTCTACGCAAAAGCCGAGATACTCCGGAGCATGCCCCCCTTCCTCGGCGGCGGCATGATGATCGGCGATGTGCGCTTGGACGGATTCAGTGCAGCCGATATCCCCCATCGCTTTGAAGCCGGCACACAACCGATGGCCGAAGCCGTGGGATTGGCGGCGGCAATCGAGTGGCTGAATACGATGAAATGGAATGACATCGAAGAGCACGAACGCGCATTGCTCCTCCATGCCCGTGAAATTCTGCAGAGTGTTCCGGGCATGAAGATTCTCGGCCCCGGCGACGCGGAAGATGTCCGCGGCTGCATCAGCTTCGCGGTCGACGGAGTGCACGCGCATGACCTGACGGAGATTCTCGGACGCGAAGGAATCTGCCTTCGCGCCGGACATCACTGCGCACAACCGTTGCATGATCGCCTGGGAATTGTCGCCTCGAATCGAATTTCCTTTGCCGTCTTCAACACGACGCAAGAACTCGATCTCCTCCCCGAAGCTCTCACCCACGCCATCAAACGCCTCCGCATCTGATATGGATATCTACGCTGAAAATATTTTGGATCACTACAAACACCCGCGCGGGAAGCGCGAAGTTCCCGAAGCGACGGCGGAGCACGAAGAGGTGAACTGGAGCTGCGGCGATGCACTGACGATTTCGATCAAACTCGATGGCGACAAGATTGTAGAGTTCGGCTGGGACGGACACGGCTGCGCCATCAGCCAGGCAAGTATGTCGCTGTTGAGCGAAGAACTTGAAGGAAAAACTCCTGAGGAAATTGACAAGCTGCAGAAAGACGACGTCTACGCGCTGCTGGGTGTGCCCATCGGTCCCCGCCGTTTCAAATGCGCGCTGCTCTCGCTCCACACACTCAAAAATGCGCTGCGCAAAGCGAAGGGTCTTCCTGCACAGGATTGGCTGGAGACGGTGGAATTGCAGGATGGTAAATAAATACCAAATCAGTATTGTGGTTTATCAAAGCATCTGTATTTTGACGTCATGTTTTCAAAGAAAAAATTAGAAAGTCTCTATCTGCAAAAGAAATACTCGATGCAGCATATAGCCAGGCTGCACAGATGCTCTTTGCGACAGGTTCAATATTGGATGGAAAAACATGAAATTCCGCGTCGATCCATATCTGAAGGGGTATATCTCACACATAATCCCAAAGGAGATCCTTTCAAGTTCCAACCACCCGTTACTGCGGCCGATTATGAGTTATTTGGAGTAGGGCTGGGTTTATATTGGGGAGAAGGCACAAAAAGCAGTCTCGTCGGCGTACGACTGGGCAACAGCGATCCTTCGTTACTACGAAAATTTGTCGACTTCCTGGTGCGTTTTTATGGGATAAAAAAGACAGATTGTCGCTTCGGACTACAGATTTTCAGTGATATAGAGCCAAAGAAAGCATTGGATTTTTGGACAAAATCCCTTAAAGTCCGCAAGCAGCAATTCTATCCAACGATTGTTGTCACACGATCCGGATCCCTCGGGACGTATCGCAAGAAAAGCGTCTATGGAGTTGTGACCGTTCATTATTACAATACGAAGCTACGCGAGCTTCTCAATGCACATCTAGCCGCCCTAGCTCAGAGGTAGAGCATCTCCATGGTAAGGAGAGGGTCACCGGTTCAATTCCGGTGGGCGGCTCCACTCTTCAAATAAGCCTTCAAAAAATTTTATCAAGACTAGAAATTAAGACCTAAATCGAATCTATACCGCTTACTTCGATGCTTCTTATCGATCTGATCGGTGTAATAAGGCATTAAGTAGATCTTTTCAGAGTATCCATGCTCTTTCATTTTTGCAGCTAAATCCTTTGCATTAAAAAAATATGAATAGCTTTTTTGAGGCAATAAATCGTATGGCAATTGAGGACTATTGGGAGAATTTAACTGTATATAATTTTTACCATCAGGCATGCGAATATGCACCGAAGACAGTACAATAGGGATTTTCCCAATATTGATTGCCTTAACTTCAATGTTCATATGATTTGAACCATCCGGATAACCAAGCAAGCACAGAGAGGTCTTTACTTGCAATTTTGACTTATCTTTCAAAAAATCTCTTAAAAAGATTATGCTAGATAATATTGCGCCCCAAAAACCAGCAACTGCGACAATCACATCTGTCCAATTAATTTCATTCATAGGAGTGAATTCTAACATTACTGCAATAAGCACGGCATTTATGAACAAAATAGTTTTGTAGTTTAGATATTTTAATTAAACTTAAAAATATGGAAAACCCCACCAGGTGCCGGCTCGGAGGCCGACGGCGAGGATCCGACAAAAAGATAGCCAGTCGGACCTCTTCAGTCAACGGCTTTGCCGATGAAACGGCATATCTCCTCTCATCCAAAAAGAACCGCTTGCACCTAGAAAAATCACTACGACAGATCGAGAAGGGGGAAACTGTCCCTGCACCCTTCTGAAAGCCCAATCTTGACCTCCTGTTGCCAAAAACCTACTATAGAGGTCTTATGAAAGCGGTCATTTTATGCGGCGGGCAGGGCACGCGTTTGCGTGAGGAAAGTGAGTACCGCCCGAAGCCGTTGGTGGATATTGGCGGGCGCCCGATTTTGTGGCACATCATGAAGCTCTTTGCACACTACGGCATCCGCGATTTTGTGCTGTGTCTGGGCTACAAGGGCCAGATGATCAAAGAGTATTTTTTGAATTACGAGGCGATGAATAATGATTTTTCCATCAGTCTTGGCTCCAAGCACGTCGTCGAGTTTCACGGCGCGCACGAGGAGCAGAATTTTCGCGTCACGCTGGCAGACACGGGTGCGGAAAGCATGACGGGCAACCGCATCAAGATGATTGAAAAATACATCGGCAATGAAACCTTCCTGCTCACCTATGGCGATGGCGTGGCTGATATCAACCTGTGGGAACTGCTGAAATTCCACCGTGCGCACGGAAAGCTGGCAACCGTCACGACCGTGCAGCCCCGCTCGCGCTTTGGAATGGTGGAGATGAACGATGCGCACAGTGTCATCTCGTTTGCCGAAAAGCCTCAAGCCAAAGGCTGGGCAAGTGCCGGATACTTCGTGTGTGAGCCGGGCATTTTCCAGCATCTGACAACTGAAGGCCCCTGTGTGTGGGAAGAAGAACCGCTCCGAGCGCTCTCGCGCGACGGACAATTGATGGGCTACAAACACGACGGATTTTTCTACGCGATGGATACGTACCGCGAATACATCGAACTCAATGAACTGTGGAAAACCAAGCAAGCGCCATGGGCCGTATGGACGCGCCCGCGCGCGGAGGAAGTCGCACCACTGGACCTCTTCCCGAAACTGCACATCCCCCAGCACGGTTCGATCTCCGCAATCGTATGACGGGCACCGGCACGACCTTCTGGCGCGACCGCCCCGTGCTGGTGACAGGCGGCGCCGGATTGGTGGGCACGGCTTTGACGAAAAGACTGATTGAACAAGGCGCCAACGTGGTGTGCGTCGTGCGCGACTGGGTGCCGCAGTCGGAACTGATTGCGACAAAACTCCACGACCAGGTGACGATTGTGCGCGGAGATATCTGTGACCAAGAAACTATGGAGCGCGCGCTTGGGGAATACGAGATCGATACCGTCATCCACTTGGCCGCACAGACGATCGTGGGCATTGCGAACCGCAATCCTGTCTCCACATTCCAATCGAACATCGAAGGCACGTGGGCAACGCTGGAGGCCTGCCGCCGGAGCCCGCTGGTGAAGCAGATCGTCGTCGCATCGTCGGACAAGGCGTATGGCGATCAGGAGAAATTGCCGTACACGGAAGACGCACCCCTCATCGGCCGCCATCCGTATGACGTCAGCAAGTCCTGTGCGGATTTGATCGCCCAGTCGTACGCGAAGACCTACGGCCTGCCCGTGGCGATCACGCGCTGCGGGAACTTTTACGGCGGTGGTGACCTCAATTGGAACCGCATCGTCCCGGGAACCATCCGGTCGATCCTGCGCGGTGAAGCTCCGGTCATCCGCTCCGATGGCCAAAGCATCCGGGATTATTTTTACGTGGAAGACGGCGCCGTCTCGTACATGACACTCGCCGAACAACTGGCGATGCAGCCGCAGCTGAAAGGCGAGGCGTTCAACTTTTCGAATGAATTGCAGATGACCGTGCTGGATCTGACCAAAAAGATTTTAGTCGCGATGCAGAGCGACTTGCAGCCGGTGATTCAGAATATTGCGACAAACGAAATCCGCCATCAGTACTTAAGCGCGGAGAAAGCGCGACGCGTCTTGAACTGGAAGCCGCTTTTCACGCTTGATGAAGGATTGGCAAAGACCATAGAGTGGTACCGCCATCACTTATCACATGACTGAAAATCAGAAAACGCCCAAAGAGCTTCGTGAACAGATCCGCGGGCTCGTGGCCGAGTATCACGCCATAGTTTTTACAGAGAAGCCGTTCATTCCGGGAAAGACCCCCGTACCCGTCTCCGGCCGTGTTTTCGACGAGACGGACATTCAGATGCTCGTCGACTCCGGCCTCGACTTCTGGCTGACGACCGGACGATTTGCCGCCGCCTTCAAGCGCGACTTCTCCAAATTCTTCGGACTCAAGCATGCACTCCTCGTGAACTCCGGCTCGTCGGCCAACCTGCTCGCAGCCGTCACGCTGACCTCGCACACGCTCGGTGAGCGGCAACTGAAACCCGGCGATGAAGTCATCACCGTCGCCGCCGGATTCCCCACGACCGTAAACCCGATGATCCAATGCGGGCTGGTTCCCGTCTTTCTCGATGTCATACCGGGGACCTACAACGTCGATGTCACCCAATTGGAAGCGGCGCTCAGTCCCAAAACCAAAGCCATCATGATCGCCCATGCGCTGGGCAATCCGTTCGATATCGAAACGGTGAGCGCCTTCGCCAAGCAGCATAATCTGTGGCTGATTGAAGATTGTTGCGACGCGGTGGGAGCGACGTTCAAAGGAAAGATGGTGGGGACTTTTGGAGACTTGGCGACTGTCAGTTTCTATCCCGCCCACCACATCACGATGGGCGAAGGCGGGTGCGTGCTGACGGACAGTGATGAACTGGAAAAACTCGCAGGCTCTTTCAAGAACTGGGGACGCGACTGCTGGTGCAAACCGGGTGCGAGTAATACCTGCGGCAAGCGCTTCGATCATCAATTGGGAACACTCCCCCACGGCTACGATCACAAATACATCTACTCGCATATTGGGTATAACCTCAAACTCACCGACATGCAGGCCGCTGTCGGATGCGCACAGCTGAAAAAACTTCCGCAATTCATCGAGGCCCGGAAGAAAAACTTTGCGACCCTCCATGGAGGCCTCCAGGACCTCCAAGATGTTCTGCTTCTTCCGCAGGCCACACCCGGTTCCGACCCGAGCTGGTTTGGATTCCCTCTCGGCGTGCGCGAAGGAGCGCCGTTTAATCGCGACGAACTCGTGCGGCATTTGGAGAGCAAGATGATCGCCACTCGCATGCTGTTTGGCGGGAATCTTCTGCGCCAACCCGCATACCTGAATATCCCGCACCGCGTGATCGGCGATCTGAAAGGCAGCGACTATGTGATGAACAATGTGTTTTGGATTGGTGTGTATCCGGGACTGACATCCGAAATGATCGCATTCATGATTGAAATGATTCAGGACTTTTGCAAAACGAGCATGTCACGGTGAGGTGCTCCGCCCATCATCCTTCGAGGCTCGGTTGCGATTCCCGAGCTCCTCAGGACGACAAAGCGGAGCCTCGAACCGCGACATGCGGCACAATGGAATTCACTTCACTATATGCGCCTTCCCTCTTCCGATCTCTCGCATATCCTCACGCACACGCGTGACCTGTGGGAGGATCTGCGCGGAAAGAGGATATTCCTGACCGGCGGGACGGGATTTTTCGGATGCTGGATCCTGGAGAGTTTCGTCCATGCCGTTGATCATTTGAAACTGGATACGCGCATCACCGTACTGACGCGTGATGCGGATCGCTTTGCACAAAAAATGCCGCACCTCGCGGCACACGCATCCGTCGAACTCCTCAAGGGCGACGTGCGGACGTTCAATTTTCCCGATGGGAATTTCTCACACATCATCCACGCCGCGACCGACGCGAACGTCACCCTCAATCGCGAAGATCCGGATTTGATGCTCTCGACGATCGTCGAAGGGACGGCACGCATGATGGAGTTTGCCGAAGCCTGTGATGCCGAGAAGTGTCTGCTCACCAGTTCCGGCGCCGTGTACGGCCGGCAGCCGCCAACCATCACCCACATGCCGGAAGACGAAGAAGCCGTGCAGATGCCCCTGCACACTCCCTCCGCCTACGCCGAAGGGAAACGCGCGGCCGAGCAGATGTGGCGCGGCACCATCGCCCGATGCTTTGCGTTCGTGGGACCGCACCTGCCGCTCGACACGCACTACGCCGTCGGCAACTTCATTCGCGACGGAATGAAGGGTGAATTGATCCGCGTGAACGGCGATGGCACACCTGAACGGTCGTACTTATATGCATCTGATTTGGTCATCTGGCTGCTGACGATATTGCTGCGCGGAGAAGACGGCCGCGCGTACAACGTCGGCTCGGAACGCAATCTCGCCATACATGAAGTCGCCGAAATGGTGGCCAGGTGCTTCAACCCGCCGACCCCCATCCTCATCGCCAAAGAACCCGTCCCCGGCACCCCCTCGGAACGCTATGCGCCCTCCACATTGCGGGCACGAACGGAGCTGGGATTGCGGGAAACGGTGGGCTTGGAGGACGCCCTGGACAAGACCATTACGTGGTATGCTGGGCACACTTCTTCTTGGGTCCATGAGCGCCAAACTCCTCTCCATCGTCACGCCGACCTATAACGAGGAAGAGAACGTGCGCGAGGTCTACGAACAGGCCAAACGCGTGATGGCCGGGCTGCCGCAGTACCGCTACGAGCATCTGTTTATCGATAACGCGTCGACGGATAAGACGGTGGATATGTTGCGCGAGATCGCGGCCGCGGACCCGAACGTGAAAGTGATCGTGAACGCCCGGAACTTCGGGCACATCCGCTCGCCGTACTATGGTCTCATCCAGGCACACGGTGACGCTGTTATTTTGCTGGTGGCCGATCTGCAGGACCCGCCTACATTGATGTTGGATTTTGTCCGCGCGTGGGAAAACGGGGCGAAGATGGTGCTGGGAGTGAAAACTCAAAGCGGCGAGTCACGCCTTTTGTTTTTCATCCGCAAACTCTACTACAAGCTTGTCACCAAGCTCTCGGGCACCAAGCTCCAAAAAAACTTCACGGGATTCGGGCTCTACGACAAGTCCGTGATGGATGTGCTGCGCACGATCGATGACCCCTATCCGTACTTCCGCGGCCTGGTGATGGAGATCGGTCCCGAACCCGTGACCGTCCCCTACCATCAGCCCGCCCGCACCCGCGGCATCACCAAGAATAACTTCTACACGCTGTACGACATGGCGATGCTCGGCATCACCAGCCACTCCAAAGTCCCGCTGCGGTTGGCCACGATGCTCGGGTTCGCGCTCTCCTGTTTTGGGATGCTTGTGGCATTCGGATACCTGGTCGCCAAACTCGTGTTCTGGAACATTTTCTCCGCAGGCATCGCGCCGATTGTGATCGGCGGATTCATTTTCCTGTCGCTCCAACTCTTCTTCATCGGACTCATCGGCGAGTACGTGGCGGCGATCCACACACAGGTGATGCGCCGTCCGTTGGTCGTGGAAAAAGAACGGATCAATTTTCCTTCCAAGACATCGCCATGACGCGCCCCTCGCTCCGATCGGCTTTGATGAAAGGCCCCGTGCTGGGCACGTGGTCGTTGATCCCGAGCCCGACCGTCCATGAGCTTTTCGCCACAGGCGGGATGGACTTTGTGATTTTGGATATGGAGCACGGGCCCTACGGAATAACGGAGGTGGAAGCTGGTGTGCGGGCGTGCGCGGCGACAAAATGCAGAGCACTCGTGCGCGTACCCTCTCTCGACGGAGCGCTCATCCAAACAGTCCTTGATACAGGTGCCGAAGGCATCGTCGTCCCGCGCGTCGGCACTGCCGCAGAAGCGACCCAGGCCGTAGCCGCGACGCGCTTCCCTCCCGACGGCACGCGCGGCTTCAATCCGTTTACGCGCGGCAACGGATATGACCCCAAGAACACACCAGGTGAGAAGGCCTTCGTCTGCATCATCGTCGAAGACAAGCAAGCTTGTACGGAAGCGACGCTCGCGGAAATTCTGGCCGTCCCCGGACTCGATGCCGTCTACGTCGGAGCCTATGACCTCTCCGTCTCGCTCGGCCATCCCGGAGAAGTCACACATCCTGATGTCGCAGCGGTCGTCGAGCGCTGCGTCCTCCAGATCCAGAGGGCCGGAAAGACGGCGGGCATGATGGCGCGGAGCGAAGAGAGCATGAAGCGTGCACTCACGCTCGGCGCCACGATGCTGGCGTGGAGCGTGGATACCGATGTCGTCCGCACTGCGGCGGCGGGACCGGCAGAGATGCTGAAAAAACTCTCTCCGTCAGCCCGACCATGATGCGTGTGGCCGATTACATCGCGGGCACGTTGGCGAGGCATGGAGTGAAGTGCGTCTTCATGGTCTCCGGCGGCGGCATGATGCACTTAATCGACGCCGTGCCGCGGGCGGGATTGAAGTACGTCTGCAATCACCATGAGCAAGCCTGTGCAATGGCTGCGGAGGGGTACGCGCGACGCACCGGAGAACTGGGCGTGTGCTATGCGACGAGTGGTCCGGGCGCGACGAACATTCTGACGGGACTTGTGGGCGCATGGCAGGACTCGGCACCGGTATTATTTCTGACAGGCCAGAGCAATGTGAAACAGACGATCCAGGGGTCAGGCATAGAAGGTCTCCGTCAATTCGGAACATTCGAAGTCGACATCGTCCCGATCGTGAAGCCCGTGACGAAGTACGCGGCGTTTGTGAACGATGCATCCACCATCCGCATGCATCTGGAAAAAGCGATCGCATTGGCGACGAGTGGACGACCAGGACCCGTGTTACTCGACATTCCGCTCAACATCCAAGGTGCACCCATCGACCCTGCAACTCTCCAAGGCTACACGCCGGAGACGACAAATGAGCCTGATCTGACGAAAGCGATCGGCGGTGTGATCGACCGGCTGCGCGCGGCCAAGCGCCCCTTGATCCTCGCAGGCCATGGCGTGCGGATGGGCAAGGCCGCATCAGTATTTCGTGAAGTCGTCGAAAGCCTTGGTGTCCCTGTTGCTCTTACGCAACTCGGCAAAGACCTTCTGCCGTACGACCATCCTCTATTCGTCGGACATCCCGGAGTGAAAGGCGACCGCGCGGGAAACTTCGCCGTGCAGAATGCCGATATGATCCTCTGCATCGGCTGCAGCCTCCATGCGCAGACCACGGGCTATGACCAAACTATGTTCGCTCCCAACGCCTACAAGATCCAAGTCGATTTGGACGCGGCCGTGCTGCAACGTGAGCAAGCCAACGTGCAGGAAAAAATCCGCAGTGACGTCACTGTCTTTTTGCACTCGCTTCGGACAGCGGTGCGCGCATCACACTGGAACGCCACGCTCTTCGATGACTGGAAAACCCGCTGCAGGGAATGGAAGGAGTGGTACGCGGTCCGCAAGGAGCCGCACATCATCGACGAAGGGCCCGTGAACCTCTACGAATTCGCCGATGTCTTGTCCGACCAATTGCAGGGGGACGAGACGGTCGTCACGGATGCTGGATGTTCGTTTTATGTGATGGGTCAGGCGTTTAAGCTGAAAAATAATCAGCGCTACATCGTCTCCGGCGCGCTCGGAAGCATGGGATATGCCTTGCCCGCGGGCATCGGAGCCGCGGAAGGAACGGACGGGAAGCCGGTGATCTGCGTGACCGGGGACGGCTCTCTGCAGACCAATATTCAAGAACTCGCAGCGATGCGTCACGTCTCTCCCAACCTGAAACTGTTCGTGATCAGCAACGACGGCTACGCCTCCATTCGCAACACCCAGCAGAGTTTCTTCCAGGGGTACTTTGTGGGCTCCAGCAAAGACAGCGGCGTCTGGATGCCGCCGCTCCAAAAGATCGCCGAGGCTTACGATCTGCCGTATGTGCTCTGCGGCAAGCATGCTGATTTACACTCCGCCATCGAACGCACACTCTCCCAAAACGGTCCCGTCATCTGCGAAGTCCTGTGCCAGGCAAACCAGCAGATCATCCCCTCGGTGACCTCCATCCGTCTTCCCGACGGACGCATGCAATCCAAGAATCTGGATGAGATGTTTCCGTTCCTGGAAGAAGGAAAAATGCCTATTCCGCGGGCCATGGACGGGTGAGGTCTGGTATACTTTCCGCAATGTCTCCCCAAAAACTGCGGGTCGCGATCCTCGGCAGCGGCAACATCGGCACAGATTTGCTGATGAAAACGCTGCGTTCGCCGAACTTGCAGTGCACGCTCTTTATCGGCCGGAACTTGGACTCCAACGGCATGCGCAAAGCGCGCGCATTGGGGGTCGATGTCTCCGACAAAAGCATTCAGGCCATCATCGATAAGCCCGATGTATGCGACCTGGTATTCGATGCGACCTCGGCCAAGGATCACCAGACACACTGGCCGATTTTGGAGAGTCTCGGGAAATTCGTGATCGACATGACGCCGGCGAGAATGGGACGGATGTGCGTGCCCGCGCTGGAAGGCGACGGCACCTGGGACGGACCGATGGTCGCGAACATCAATATGGTCAGCTGCGGCGGTCAGGCCACGATCCCGCTGGCCGAAGCCCTGCGCTCGGTGCATCAGGATATCGAATACATCGAAGTCGTCTCCAGCATCTCCTCCAAAAGTGCCGGCCCCGCCACGCGCTGCAACTTGGATCAATACATCGAAACGACCGAGGAAGCTTTGCGCCAATTTTCCGGCTGCAAAGAGGCGAAGGCGATTTTGAATTTGAATCCGGCGGAACCGCCCATCGACATGCAGACGACGCTGTTTGCGAAAGTTGCGAACCCGAACATCGAAGCCCTGCGCCCCGCGATCGCGGATGCCGTCGCACGCATTCAGCGCTACGTCCCGGGATATGAATTGGTCATCCCGCCGTCCGTCCAAGACGGCCGCATCACGGTGATGGTGAAGGTGCGCGGCCGCGGCGATTATCTGCCCACATACGCGGGCAACTTGGACATCGTGAACTGTGCCGCCATTTCCGTGGCCGAGCGCTTCGCCGCCGCCCACGCCTCTCTCCCCTCCGCGCATGCCGTCCGTCTGCACCAGTGACCCCACGCTGCGCGACGGCAACCACGCTGCGCGCCACCAGCTGAATCTGAAGCAAATCGCGCTGTACGCGGAAGCCGCGGACCACGCGGGCGTGCCGATCGTGGAAGTGGGGCATGGCAACGGACTGGGTGCATCGTCCCTCCAATTAGGCCAATGTCCGTTCTCGGATCGCGAGATGCTTGAGACAGCCAAGCGTGCACTTCGGAACTCCAAGTTAGGAATCCACGTGATCCCGGGCTTTGCGACAATCAATAAAGATTTGGCTCAAGCGATCGACATCGGTGTAGACGTGATACGTGTCGCCAGCCACTGCACGGAAGCCGATATCACGCAGCGGCATCTCGCTTATGTGCGTGAGCGCGGCAAGACCGCATACGGAGTCCTGATGATGAGCCACATGGCTACTGATGACGTCTTGCTTCAGGAATGCTTGAAGATGCAATCCTACGGAGCCGAAGCCGTCATCTTGATGGATTCCGCCGGTGCGTCCGTGCCCGACGACGTCACATCGCGCATCTCACTGCTGACGTCTGAACTCACGATCCCCGTCGGCTTTCACGGCCACAACAATTTGGGATTGGCCGTGGGCAATTCCATCGCCGCGGTCCGCGCCGGGGCCACGATCATCGATGCGACGGCGCGGGGGTTCGGCGCAGGCGCGGGCAATACGCAATTGGAAGTGCTCGTGGCGGTCTTCCAAAAACTCGGCATCGACACGGGCATTGATCTGCGCGCCATCTTGGATGCCGCGGATATGGCCGAAAAAGAGCTGATGGAGAAGGTTCCGGTGATCAATTCGACGAGCGTCGTGAGCGGCCTTTCGGGCGTCTTCTCCGGATTCGCCAAGCCCGTGGAACGGGCGGCGGCGCAGTACGGCATCCATCCGTTTGATATCTTCCATGAATTGGGACGGCGTAAAGTGGTCGCGGGCCAAGAAGATTTGATCATCGAAACCGCAATCCAGATCGCAAACGGTGTTCGGACCGACGGCCCGCATTCCAGCATCCTATGATCCGCGCCGCCCTCCCGCGGCGTCGCGAAGTACCGTGGCTTTTGGCGGGCATAGTCCTCGCAACGATGTGGTTCACAGCCAATCGCTTCCTCCCCCCGCTCTTTCGCGGCGACGTGTGCTGCGATTCCACGGGCTACGTCAAAATCGCCGAAAAACTCGCAGGCATTCACATACAAGAAGCAGTACCGACGACTCACGTATCACCTGAGCAATCCTCTCAATCTTCTCCAAAAAAACCTCTTAGCCTTAGCCTTGGTCTTAGCCTTTTCACCCGCATCTTCACCTACTCCGGCTACACGCCCCCCGGCTTCCCGCTCTTTCTGGCGGCGCACGCATTCGTCCTGAAAACGATCGGCCTTGGCTCTCTGCCCTGGCTCCCGATCGCGCTATCGACCGCACTGCTCCTCCACATACTCGCTTCCTTCTTTTTCTATCGATCTTGGTCTTCCATCGGATGGAATCTTCATCCCATCGCCCTGACATTGCTCATCGCCCATCCGGGCCTGACCTCCCACGCCGCGCTCCCCCTCGCCGATTCTTTGGCGATTACTTTGATGATGATCGGTATCGGATGCTTCCTGCGTATTTCTTCGACACGATCCATCGTCTGGGCGATCTCCGGCGGTGTGTTCCTGGCAGGCGCCGTCCTCACCAAAACCTCGCATTTCCCCGCAGCATTCCTGACCCTGATCGGCACGTTGATGTTGCCGCTCCTCCTTCGATTCATCATCCGCACCAAAGATACGTCCCTCGGTTCCTTCGGTCACCTCTGTGCCGTCTATGCCCTCTGCGCCCTCTCATTCCTCTTCGTCCTCTCCCCCCGCCTCATCGCCTGCACCGCTTCGACCGGGCATCTCTGCTTCTCCGAACCGCCAAGCCAAGGCGAACCCCTTACCGCAAATTTGATCCGCACAGGCCTGACCGGAGCGCGCACCTACACCATCCTCACTCCCGACGGATCCAGCGCACTCGTGACGCTCACCGATCCGTTCTTCGACAAATTCCGCAGGGAATGCACGATCGATAATCTGCATCCTGTCTCGAGTCTCTTGAGCTGTCTCCTCTCTCACCCCCTCCAAACTCCGATCTTCCTCGTCAAAAAATCCATCGGATTGTTCGATAACTTCCATTGGAATACCTACGCGACCTATGTGACGCCGCTCCCCGTCATCATCCTCAACCGCCTCTTCGGTTTCCTCGGCTTCCTCGGTTTCCTCACCCTCTTCATCACCGTCGCACTCGACATCATCCGCTCACCGCGCCGCCTCCTCGATCTCACTCCGCTCCTCTTCCCGCTCGCCTTCTTCGCCATGGGCATTCTGCTGATGATCGAATCGCGCTACGGCCTGCCTCTGGCGCCGTTCGGAATCATCGGAGCCGTGCTCTTGATTCAGCGCGGATGGAAACAGCAACGTGTCTTGTTGTCGATAAGCGCCGTACTCGGACTTCTCTTCCTGGTGCAAACATTCGCCTGGGACCGCAGCGACCCATTCCCGTACCGTCCCGTGCCCGAAGCACTGCAAAAGCTGAGCATGCCGCCTTTGGAGGCACCATTGATCCCCGTGCATTGACCGAAAATCCGGTATAGTGAGCGCGTGTCTTCCCCGCGCATCCGCATAGGAGTGATCGGTTACGGCTACTGGGGGCCCAACGTGGTCCGCAACTTCGTGACGCACGCGGGAGCGGAGGTGACGATGGTCTCGGATTTTGACGAACGCAAACAGGCCTCCGTGCGCGCCAGCTATCCTTCCATCCGCACGGTCCGCGACGGCTTGGAGTTGATCCGCGATCCCCAGGTGGATGCTGTCTCCATCGCGACGCCCGTCTCTACGCACTACGCACTCGCGAAGGCGGCCTTGGAAGCAGGCAAGCACGTGCTGGTGGAAAAGCCCATGACGCAGACCGTCGCGCAGGCGAAAGAATTGGTGGCGCTGGCGAAGGACAAGAATTTGATCCTGATGGTCGGGCACACGTTCGTGTACACCGGCGCCGTGCAGAAGATGCGCGAGCTGATCGATGCCGGAGAGGTGGGTGAACTGTACTACTTCGATTCCGCGCGCTTCAATTTGGGCCTCCTCCAGAAGGACTCCAACGTCCTCTGGGACTTGGCCCCGCATGATTTATCCATCGTGCTGCGGTTGGTGGATGAGCGCCCGGTCTCCGTACAGGCGTTCGGACAGCGGCACATCGGCGCACAGCAGGAAGAGTTCGCGTTCATGGTCCTGCGCTACAAGAGCGGCTTCCACGCGCACATCCGCTGCAGTTGGATCTCCCCCGTCAAAATCCGTCAGACGTTGCTGGCGGGCTCCAAAAAGATGATCGTGTTCGATGACGTGGACCCCAGCGAGAAAGTGCGCGTGTACGACAAAGGCGTGTCGCTGACGCCCGGCGAAGGCCAGGAAGTGACGGCGTTCAATCCCATCTACCGCGCCGGCGACGTATTGATCCCCGCACTCGACCGCACGGAAGCGCTCAAGAAAGAGACCGGCCAATTCCTGGACTGCATCCGCACAGGAAAACCCTCCCTCTCCGACGGCGTCGCAGGATTGGAAGTCGTGCAACTGCTGGAAGC
Organism: uncultured Candidatus Peribacteria bacterium; assembly: GCA_964403335.1. GTDB lineage: Bacteria > Patescibacteriota > Gracilibacteria > Peribacterales > Peribacteraceae > CAZYAK01. Next base: position 36,572 of record CAYOFI010000009.1, on the reverse strand, counting down.
AGCGGAATCTTCAATGAAGCAAAACGGCTCATTCATCACTCTTTGACTTCTATCCCGTCTATTCCCTCTGTCCCGTCTGTCCCCTCTCGCCATGCTCTCTCTCCAAAACAACGTCATGCTTGGAAAGGACGTCATCATCCGCGATTTCACGAACATCTACGGCTGCGCCATCGGGGACGGATCGCGCGTGGGCACATTCGTGGAAATTCAGAAAGGCGTGACCATCGGGAAGAACTGCAAAATCCAAAGTCATACGTTCATCTGCGAAGGCGTGACGATCGAGGATAACTGCTTCATCGGCCACGGCGTGATGTTCACGAACGACCGCCGCCCGATGTCGGTCAATCCCGATGGCAGCTTGCAGACGGAAGCGGATTGGACCCTGGAGAAAACGCTCGTCAAAAAAGGCGCGTCCATCGGGACTGGCGCCACGATCCTCCCGGGCATCACCGTCGGCGCGGGGGCGTTGGTGGGCGCGGGGGCGGTGGTCACCAAAGACGTACCCGACGGCGCGACTGTCGTCGGCAATCCTGCCAAACAGATTCCTTCCTGATCCCTCTATGAACGTCCCGCTCGTCGATTTAAAGGCCCAGTACGCCGCCATCAAGCCCGATATCGACGGGGCGATCGCGCGCGTTTTGGCAAACACCGCATTTGCCGGCGGTCCGGAAGTGGAAGCGTTTGAAAAAGCCTTCGCCGCATATACGGGACGGAAGCACTGCATCGGCGTCAGCTCGGGAACATCGGCGATCGAGATCGTGTTACGGGCGTACGGACTGCATGCGGGAGAGGAAATTCTCACCGTGCCCAACACGTTTTTCGCAACGGCTGAAGGCGGATCGATCTTCGGCGTGCGGCCGGTGTTTGTGGATTGCGATGAGGCAACGGCGCTGATCGACGCCTCCAAGATCGAACAAGCGATCACCCCCCAGACCAAAGCCATTCTTCCTGTGCACCTCTACGGCCAGGCCTGCGCGATGGACACGATTATGGCGATTGCGAAGAAACACGGCCTCCGCGTGATCGAAGACTGCGCGCAGGCGCACGGCGCGCATGTGGGCGGGAAAATGGCCGGATCGTTCGGAGATGCCGCGACCTACAGTTTCTACCCCGGCAAAAATTTAGGGGCCTATGGCGAAGCGGGCGCCATCACCACCGATGACGACGCCGTCGCCGCCTACTGCCGTCTGTTCCGCGAACACGGATCGGCCACCAAGTACGAACACAAGATCATCGGACGCAACGACCGCATGGACGGCTTGCAGGGAGCGATTCTCGCCGCCAAACTCCCGCATCTCCCCGCGTGGAACACGGCCCGCCGGCGCATCGCGCAACGCTACCGGGAACTCCTGAAAGACGAGCCCCGCGTCCGCATGTTCAGCGAAGTCCCCGGCGCGGAGGGGGTCTATCACCTCTTCGTCGTGCGCGTCGCCAACCGCGATGCGGTCCGCACAAAACTGAACGCCGCCGGAGTTGGCGCGGGCATTCACTACCCGCTTCCGCTGCATCTGCAGGAGTGTTACAAAGATCTCGGCCACAAGCTCGGCGATTTCCCGGTCACCGAACGTCTGGCGCACGAGATCCTGTCGCTGCCGATCTATCCGGAGATGAGTGACGAGCAGATCGAGTTTGTTGTGCGGACGCTACAGGAAAGCTTGTAAAGAAATCGAGGAAATCAAGGACTTCGAAGAAATCGAAGAGGTTTTCATCTCTTCGATTTCGTTGATTTCTTCGATTTCCTCGATTTCCCGCTACCAGAGTCACTAGCATCCTTGCTCATCTCCGCCCTACACTCTCTCCGATGCCCTCCATCTCCCTTGTCGTGCCCGCATACAACGAAGAAGCCGGTCTGGCCGCCACCATCACGCGGTGCCAGACGGTCTTGCAGGAATGCACGGAGGACTACGAGATCGTGATTTTGGATGACTGCAGCAAAGACCGGACCGTGGAGATCATGGAAAAACTTCGGAGCGAAGACCCCGCCCACATCCGCACGCTGCGCCACGAGACGAACCGCGGCATCGCCGTGACGTTCGAGGATCTGTATAAGGCGGCGACGAAAGACTATGTGTTTTTGATTCCCGGGGACGGCGAATATCCCCCGGAAGCCCTGCGCGACGCGATGCCTTTGCTGAAAGACTGCGACATCGTCGTGTGCAGGAGAGTCCACAAAAACTACACGCCGTACCGCCACATGATTTCCTCCGCGTACCGCTGGCTGACGACGATCTTATTCGGCGTGGAACTGTACGATCCGGGCACGACCAAAATCGTGAAGCGCGAGATCTATACGTCTGTGCCCGTGACGTGCAAGAGCGTCTACGTGGAAGCCGAACGCATGATCCGCGCCGTCAAACGCGGCTACAAGCTGACCAAAATCGACATCGTCCAACAGACGCGCAAGGGCGGCGTGGCCCGCGGCGCGCGCTTGCAAACCGTCTGGAACGCGGCGCTCGATATCCCCCGCCTGTGGTGGAGGTTGCATGTCACCGAACGCCTGCGCCGCTCATGAACATTTCCGCACGGCGTAGCCTCCGATGCGCTTCACCTCTGCGCATTGCGCGGGAATGTCGCCGCTATCGCTTGCCGTGGTGATGACGTACGTGACATGGAAGGTTTTGAGAGCGGCCGCCACATCCGTCTGCAGATTGTCGACGATGGGCAAAAGTTCCTGATGACGGATGAGCGACCGGGCTTCGATCACGCACGCGTTTTGCGTCAGCCCGATTCCCTTGAAGATCTTACAGAGCGTCCGTTCCTTCGCGGCCTGCAACCCCGCATGTCCGCCGAAGATGAACGTGTACGTCGCATCGCGCGCTTTGGACGATGGAATCAAGCGCACCTGCAAGGCATACCGTTCCGCCAGTTCCCGGTCGGTCATCGGCTGATTCCAGCCGTATTCATTGAAGAGCACATAATGCGGCGTTTCCGCGGGGATGCGCTCGTTCAAAATATTCGGCGCCGCGACCACAATGTGCCCCGGCTGCGCGCGCAGCCACTCCAGCACCTGCGGCACATCACTACGCATCAACGCATCCGACTCCGCCTGCGTCCGGGCTTTGAGTGTCCGTACGGAAAAGAACATGGCGACAAGCGCGATGCCGGAACACCCGATGAGCACGGCATGGCGCGTGCGCGCGGACCGCAACACCGCCCACACAATGCCCATGAGCGTGAGTAGCGTCAGAATGCGGATCGTCGGCTGATAGTACGAGACGAACGTCGCGTCGATCCCATGGATGACCGATTGGTTGAGTGCGACCAAGGATGCGACAAGCAACACTGCGGACCGGCGCAGGCTTTCGGGAAATTGCGTCTTATTCGTCCGCCAGAGAACCCAAAGGACGGCTAAGAATCCGATGAGAAACATCTGCATCTGCGGCGCGGCGGGCGCATGCGTATAGATGATACCGAGACGATAGAAGGTATCCGTCGCCACCTCCGGCGGCAGACTGAAGAACATGCGCGGCAAGAAACAGACAATGAGCACGGATCCATACAGAACGACACTAAGGATGACATCTTTGAATTTCTTCTGACGGATCATCTCCGTCAGCGTCAGCACGCCATCTGCGATGATGAAGAGTGAGGCATAGACAAGATGCACCCATGAGAGGAGTCCCGCGACGAGCGCGCGGAGGATCAAGGATTTGCGCGAAAGCAGCGGCAGCGTGAAGACCAACGCGATCCACGCCGCAACGCCGATGAAGGGAATCTGCGGATTGGCCGCGCGCAGCCAGTACGTGCCGATATCGCTGCCGATGAAGACCGCGGCGGCGGCGCCAAGCAGCATTGATCCGCCAAAAAATGCGCGCAGTCCCAGCGCCAAGATAAAGACCGTCAGGAACGGAAAGAGCAGATCGCACAGCAATACGGTGACGGGCAGCGACAAGCCCGACCACCGCATCACCAGGCCTTCGATGGCCGGGGCGAGGCTGGCGGACGGAGCATCGGTGCGATGTTCCAGGTACGAGGCGTGGCCCATTACGGGGTTCCCCGCTCCCACTTTCGCGACCGTCGCCAAGTAGTACCGCTCATCGATGGCATGCTCCTCCACATTTGCGACCGTGAGTGTTCCCGTCATCCATTGGCGCAAGCTGACGGCGTTCAACGCAAGCGTGCACAGCAGTGCCGCAAGGCACGCCGTCAGCACATCCCGGCGCGTGAAAGAAGAGGAGTCACGCTTCATGACCCGCACAGTGTATCGTATGGGACGTATGAAAGGTCGCTCGGTACCGATGGGTACGATGATCATCGCGGGCGTGGGAGCGATTGTCGCATTGGAGAAGATCGCGCAAAAAATCGTGCTGTATATGGCGGGGCTGCACGGACCCGACGCCACGCTGTACTGGACGATGGGCAATGCCATCCGCAACGGTCTGACCATCTACAAAGATATCTTCGACCCCAAACCGCCCGGCATGTTTCTGCTGAGCGCACTCTCTTTTTCGCTGTTTGAAAGCGGCGTGATCGGCGACGTGCTTAACGTCCTGATACTTCTGGCGATCCCTTTGCTCTTTGTGTACTGGACCAGAAAGCGTGGCTCGACGGATGTGCTCTTGGCACTCATGGTCGGGCTGACCATTACTCTCTACAACGCGACGATCGGTGGAGACTGGCAGACGGAATTCTACGGCGCCTTCTGCGGGCTTTTGTACGTGGCAGCGATCGAGCGGTATCAGCGTCACACCTCAACATCGACGATGGGCGCGACCATGCTCGCCTGCTTCACCTTCTCCATCGCGCTGCTTCTCAAAGAACCGTTTTTGATCACGCTCACGGCTGCGGCACTCCTGCTGCTGAACAATCGACGCGAATGGTTCAGACTCTGGCTGCTTCCGGTCTTTTCCGCCTGTGCGACGTACGCGGCGGCGCTGACATCACTCGGCGCATTTTCCAGTTACGTCGGCATCTACCTGCAAGGCATGCTGGGCAATTACATTCTGCGCGGCGGGACGGGGCCCGTGTGGGCGCGGGGCATCGCCGCGTGGGAACGCATCTGGACGAATGTGCTGGATTTCAACGGCGCGTTTCCGTTCCTCATCCTCTTCCTGGTCCTCCTCGCGATTCCGCGACCGGCCGTAAAGCGCGAAAGCCGGTTTCGACTCGGCATCGTCATCACGATCCTCGGCGTTCTTCTGACAGGACGATCATTCTCGCCCGTACCGTTGCCATGGCATGTCGATCTGATGCCATCGCTTGTCGTCTTCGCCATAGGCATCGGCGTCATCATTGCATCTTTGCCACCACGACGATGGCTGAAGGCCATAGGGCCGCTCGTTCGCCCCCTCCTCGCCGTCTATCTGACCTTCACGGCTATCGGACTGGGAAGTGATTTCCACGGGCAATACTTTGCACTGGCGATCCCCGTCTACGGCGCTTTCTTCCTGACGATGCTTGCCCGCCTTTCTGATCGCGACGCGAAAGAACGACAACGTCTCACCGCGGGCCTGACGGTCTTGTGCAGCCTTCTCATCATCGGCTCGGCGCCCTTCGTTCCGCCATCATCAACGCTTGGAAAAGAAACACAGCTTCTGCAGACAACAGAGCAACGTGACCGGGACGCAGCGGAGGCACTCGACCGTATCCTCGTCTACTGCAACGTCGACAGGTACTACTTCTTCCACGAACGCGGCTACATGCCCTATGCGGAGCACTCCCCGCTCAACTATTACCTCTACACCGCCCCCGAACACATCGGACGCTATCACCCCGTTTTCCGGGAACCCAACCTGGAACATTTTCACAACGCGCAGATCATCGTGCTCAGCCAGCCGTATACGCCCCACCCGCGCAACGGCAACACGGATGAGGAAGCCATCGCCGCGCAGGTTTCCCAAGTACTCGCGGAACAATTCACGCGCGATCCATGGACATGCGCAAAGGATCTTCCGCAGCCGAAGGGATATTTTCTGCTGTTTCGGAAAGAAACATGAAGAAATCGAGGACTTCGAGGAAATCGAAGAAATCGACGAATGGAAGTTCTCCTAGATTTCTTTGATTTCCTTTCGTCAGTTCGTCGTCGCCGTAAACGTCACGGTCGCCTTATACACGTCGCTCGGGACGATGGCTGTGCCATGGATGATCGCACGGAAACCGATGTTTTCCGTATCGCCGGAAACGGATGTGGCGGTCGTACTTGCGGCGATATTCACTGCGGATCCCGTGGCCACACGTAACCAAGTGTCGGATACGCCGTCCGCCCCCCATGCCAATCCCGCGCCGCCCGTGGTCGTGCTGGTGGAGGACAGGCGTCCCGCCCAGCGCGCACCGTTATTGAGCGTGCCGACGCCCGCGGTCATGGCGATCGGCTGCTTGTTCATGGTTGTCGATCCCGTGCCAAGCGGTGCGATGCGGTTCCCCGCGGTGAATCCGTTCAGATAACCCGTTCCCGTGCGCGCACCCGCGGCGCCGGTGCCCGTGGAAACGACCCACGAGAGGGTATACCCGTCGATATTATTACTGATGATCGTGCAGGTGGTTTTGCGGTTGGCGCAGTAACCTGTCGCGCCGCATCCGCCGGAGTTATTGGAGCTGTCACCCGTACTCGTGATGGTGCCGAGCGATACGGGACTGGAGCACGAGTTGGAGATATCTTCCGCAACCGTCAAAGACACCACCACATCGGAAGAGGAGAAGGCCGCCAGCGACCGCAGCGGCTCCGCGCACACCAATACGATCGCATACAGCGACACGGCGGCGGCGATACCCACCGTGAATACCCGGATACGGCGCTGTGGAGCGAGAAATGCGGTCATGGAGGGTGGATGTGGGTGTAAGTGACAGACTGCGAACTCTGCCACTATTATAGCAAGAAAACGACATTTTAGCAATGACGAAACCCTGCCATCAGGCTCGCTTACTTCCGTTTTCTTTGGATCTCAAACCGCGAGAAGAAGTACTGCACCAAGAACGACACCACAAAGATCGCGAAGAGAACGAGGAGAAGGGGCAGGGCCGGAAAGACCCAAAACGCCGTCTGCACGGGTGCCAGAGGCGCATCAAATGCGGTCAAATCCGTCTCCGCCGTATAGCGGCCCAATGCGAAACTCGGCTTCCATTCCATGTTCAACACGCGGGTGGAATTGCGCAACACCACCCAGTCCTCCACCGGCACTTCATCGACGATGAACCCCAAGATGTTGCGGATTTTGACGGTCCCGCTCGGTGCCGCATACACCGTGCCATTATTGCGTGCAGTGAGATCCAAGCGCACAGGCAAAAACCAATTCAGGGCCTTCCGCACCGTCAGAGAAATCAGTGACACATCGCGCACCGCCGGACCGTCCACCGTCACCAGAAACAGATTACCCACGCGGGACACCACGTCGAAGCCGCGGTCCGTGGTTTCGCCGGGAGCCAGCGTGCGCTTGAGCAGAAGCGCCGCATAGTGATCGCCCGGATCGGCGTCCAAAGGGACGCGGATCGTGACGGGAATGAAGGCGCGCTCGCCGTGCGTCAGGCGGATGGACGGCACCGCGGGTGTCAGCCATTCGCGCGCCGGGTACGGTCCCGCCAACGCGCCAAAGAGCGCCGTCGCCTGACCGTCAGCCGTGCCTGCGGCGAAATCTTCCGTCTCGAACACATACTCGTGGTATCCCTCCGTTCGCGCGGTGATTTGCACTTCCACCGTCCGCTCGTCTCCCGGCTTCATCGAAAACGTCTGGCGTCCCGGGCCCATCGCGAAGTCCCCCGTAAACGGCGTGCCCGGTTCGATATTCACCTGCACGCCGGCTTTCACCAACGCCGCATTTTCCGCAGCCGTCCGTCCCGTGAGGATCGATGCTTGCTGTCCGTGCACGGAAACCGTCGCGCACAGCAACACCGCCGCGACAAGCGCGGCGCATGCACCGGAAAAACGGACATGACTCATGGCGGTGATCGTAGCGGAGCGGATTGAAACGGCGCAACCGCGGGGGCTACACTGCAACACATATGGCCCGGTCCGTTTCTTTCTCCCGTGTTGTCGCCGCCGCATTCTGTTTGACCGTGCTCGTGGTGGGCGGCAAAGGCGTCATGCTGTGGTCGCTCTCCAAGAGCATCGACGCGCGCGCCGCGGACATCGCCGCGTTCTACAAAACCAACGTGCAACAATACGTCACGCAACTGCAAACCACTCCCGGACTGACCGCGCCGGAGAAAGACTCCCTGACCACGCTCGCGGCAAGTGCCCCCGGGCAAGGATCCACGCGCGAGGAATACATCGGCAGCATCGTCACGGTGCAGAAGGGATTTTTGGAGGTGCTCGGGGCGATGACGACGGCCGGCATGCTGGCCAAACAACCGCAATTACTCCTTCTCCAAACGGCATTCTCGCGCGACGGAGGCGTTCAGCCGCTCCTGGATATCTACAACCAACAAGCGCGCGAGTGGAACCTGCAACGCGTCACGGGCCTGGGCGCCGTCTATGCCAAGCTCTTCGGCCTGGGACCAAGGTTGCTGCTGCAAGCGGATGGGACGGCGGAGTATGACACAACGGTGACCTTGTAAGAAATCGAAGACTTCGAAGAAATCAAAGAAATCGAGGAATGGAATTTCTCCTCGATTTCTTCGATTTCCTAGATTTCCTCGAAGTCCTTTTCTCAGCGACACTCCCGGTCATACCGCAAATCTTGCTGCGCACGCGAAAGCATCGTAACCAGTTCCGCACGCGTGACCGGACGATTGGCGGCGGCGTTCTTACTGATACCTTCTCCCATCACGATGCATCTGTCGGCGGCGACGCGCAGAGGACCGGCATACCAGGCGTCGACCGAGACATCGAGGAAAACGGGCGCCAGATGCAGCTCCGTAAATGCGAAATATCGCACGATCATCGCGGCTGCTTCCGCACGCGTGACCGTCTGGTCCGGCGCCATGATGCAATTCACGGTGCGGCCGTAGCAGTTACCGTATCCGAGCATCCATCGACGTTCCGCCGCGGCTTGCACATACGGTGCGTACCAGGCATCAACCGGAACATCCGTGAAACTCTGGAAAACCGGACGTGATGTCTCGATCTCCGCCATACGCGTCAGCATCGTCGCCAACTCCGCACGTGTCGCACCATGTGCAGGATGAAATAGCTTTTTTGTGGCGTCGATCACTCCCTGTTTGAGCAACATGCTCAACGCGAATTCGTACCAGGCGCCCGGAACGACATCCAGGAAGTGCGTCAGACGCGCAGGCCCGTCAATGTAGCAGCGATCGATGGTTCTGGCTTCGGATAACGGCAAGACTCGTTCCGTCAACGAACCGTTGGGCAACCTGCGGCGCTCGATGATGAGCGGCAGATGCTCCGCACACAGAGCAAAAATCGCATCGCTCATGTGTCCGCGCGTGCCGCCAAACGGCCCGCTGACTCCCCCCGCGGATGCGGACGTGCCGGCAGTCGTGCTGGAAGACGAGCTGGAACTGGAGCTGCTGGAAACGGGCGGAACCGTCAGAAAAGAATACCGGAAGGTCTGCATGACATTCGCCGGACTGTGCAGGTCTGCTGCATCGACTGCGACGGTAATGCGCGTGCCTCCAGGGAAAGATGCGGCAGGCGTGATGGTGATCGTCAGATTATTGATGACCCCCGAAGATGCGAATTCCGGATCACCATCCTGGTACGTGAGCGTAGTCGCTCCGTAGGTGACGGTCACGACGACACTGGAAAGATCGACACCCGATCCCGCGGTGACATCGTCATCGTTGCGATAGTCTTTGAGATGGAACTCGATGCCGGTCGAGACAGGCACGAGTGTGGCACCCGATGCCGGAACCATATCTTCCACATAAGGCGCACCGACATCATCCGCATGCGCAAGAACCACCAACTGCACGTTGGTGGACGAACCGGAGACGGCACTCTGCAACCGGAGAGCAGGAACGACAGTCCCGATCCACACGCTCACGAGCAACAGGAACGCTGTCATCAGAAGCCACATCCGGATGGGAGCGGGTTTCTTGGCCGGCTTTTTGTGTGATTTTGGCCTGGGGGACGGCATGCGTCGTGATGTGACAGAATCCAGATATTATAGCATATGTAAGCCCAAATGCCAATATTGAACGCGCCACGAAGCACGGGTTTTCCTCTAGGATCGGGCCCATGCGTAGGGCTGGTTCCATCGCGCTACTTCTCCTGCTTGGCGGGACATTGGTGCAGGTCCACGCACAGCAAATCCGTCCCGAAAGCGCCAACTACGAGATGATCACCGACGTGCAACCCGCGGGCGGCGGGGACAAGGCCAAATCCACGCTCTATATTTTGGACGACACCATCGGCGAAGGAAACATCGGCGAATCGGACTCCGCCAACTACACATTGAATGCCGGTTATCGCAACGGAGCCGAGGGCACGTTCATTAGTTTGAATTGCAACACGTCCGCCGCCCTGGGCACCCTCACGCGCACGGGCGACACCAGCGTGAACACGTGCGGTCAGACGGGCTACTGCGCCACCAACAAAACCTCGTGCACCGTCGTCACGGATGTATCGATGGGCTACACGCTCTCGTGGATCGTCGCGACCGGGACGGGATCCGCGGGTGCGCGCACGGGGACGGGCCACTTGAACGGCTACGTCGCGGGCAATCGCATCGCGCCGCTCGGCACCGGCTCGACGACGATGAGCACACAGCCGATCGCCATGACCGCGGGCGGCACGGTGAACAATGACGCGCGGTGGGCGGGACGCCTGTCATCCACCAGCACGACTACGGGCGGAGCGGGACTCGTATGGGGGACGGACGGATTAACCGACACCTGGCTGCGCGTCGGAACGGGCGCCGGCGTGAACATCGCGCTGCGCGGGAGTCCCACAACGCAAGCGGGCGACACGGAAAACATTGGTTTCCGCGCCATCATTCACGGAAACGCCATCGTTCCGAGTGATGTGTATCGAGCAACAGTGACGATCACAGCGGTCACAAATTGAAAATGGAAAATTGAGAATGGAAAATTCAGATGTTTTTGGTGGTTTTGAGGATGGCGGTAAGAATATGAATAATTTCTTGGATTCTGTTCTGCAGAACAATCACCTCCTCCGGAGAAGACATACGTGTGTCACGAAGAAGTCGTAGCCAATATTTTGTTTCCTGAGCTTCTTTCAACGATATAGATAACTTCGAGATAAAATCTCGTCTGCTCTGAGCCTGAGTGGCTTCTTCGATATTTGCACCAACACTTGTCCCTGAACGCATGAGTTGCTTACTTAAAATAAATTCTTTTCTGCGTTGCAGACTCACACAAAACACCACGACCGCGACCGCAAAGTCATAACTCTTCACCTGGATAATATTTTCCTTAGCCATACACACATCATCCCCATCAATTTTCCCACTTCAATGACTTCCAAAATTTTCAATTTTCCATTCTCAATTTTCAATTGATCCCAAAGCCAAAAACGACCGTTCCACCTCACCATGGAACGACCCCCTGAAACACCCAAAGCACGGAGTCCATGATCGCGATGATCCATCGTGAGAGCAGCGGAATGTGCAGGAAGTGTTCGGCGATGAGGAGCCCGAACAAAATGTACGGGCCGTTACGCATAAAGGTTTCGTATTGATCTTGGTATCGCAGCGGAATGAAGGCCTCCAAGACTTTCGAGCCATCCAGCGGCGCGATGGGAATGAGGTTGAACGCCATCAGTCCCAAATTGACGAAAAGCGACGATGCGAGAAGACGAACCAAGAACACTTGTCCGATTGATCCGCCGCCCGACATGTCCAAGAGCGCCCACACCGAGCCCGCACCTTCAGGCCCTTGAGCTATGAACGACAAACCCACAAAACACACGAAGGCGATGATCAAGTTACTGAACGGTCCCGCGGCAACGGTGAGGAGCATGCCCGTGCGTGGATCGCGGAAGTAGGAAGGGTTCACAGGGACCGGTTTTGCCCATCCGAATCCCGCCGTCAAAAAGAGGAGGGCACCCAATGGATCCAAGTGCGCGATGGGGTTCAATGTGAGCCGGCCTTCGTTATGCGGAGTAGGATCGCCGAGGCGGGTCGCGACGTACGCATGGGACCACTCATGGACCGTGAGGGCGATAAGAATGGCCAGAATGGCGATAGGATCGAAGAACATGAATGAAATTGAGAATTGAAAATTGACAATTGAGAATTGCCTTGTAAGCTATGCAGGCTTTGAAGAGCCTCGTACAGCTCCTAGGGAGCCTACGACATTTTCAATTTTCAATCATCAATTTTCAATTTATATGGCTCGCATGTGCGTCAAAACCGGCAAGAAAACAGGCTTCGGCAACACCCGCAGCCACTCCATGCGCCACACCCGCCGCACGTTTAAGGCGAACATCCAAAACAAGCGCGTCTTCGACCCCAAAACGGGCACGTACGTCCGCATGAAGGTCTCCACCAGCTATCTGCGCACCTTGGCGAAGAGATTGCAGGCGGGAAAGTCGATCTGAGGAAAATCTCCTGTAGGGAATGTCACTCTTGAGCCTTTTGTGTGCTCTCATTTTATGTCATAGTGCGCCCCACCGTGTACCACTCGCTTCGCTCGGGTACGCGGCTAGCCGCACGGAGAGGTCGCATAGTGGCCTAGTGCGCGCGCTTGGAAAGCGCGTATACTCGCAAGAGTATCGAGGGTTCGAATCCCTCCCTCTCCGCCATTCGACTCGCACTCGCTACGCGAGGAGCTCGCTCATGGCAAACCACGAGACTTTTTTTTGAGCGAGGCGAATGACCCTGAGCAAACGCAGTGAGTCGAAGGGCCCAACAAAACAATACAAAAAATCCTCTTGTGCAGGAATATGCTCTACAAAAACTCTTTGTAAGAAACCCCCACCACCCTCGTCACCAATGCCGGTACAGACGCCTTCAGAGATGCGGCTGCTACGGCCGGAGCATGAGGCGTCTTTTCACTGCTTTCTCCCCCTTAATCCCACGTATGCCGAAGAAACTCACGACACTTGATGACCTGCTCCTCCATGAAATGGAAGATCTCTACGATGCCGAGCACCGCATTCTGAAAGCGCTGCCGAAGATGGCGAAGAAGGCGACGGACCCCAAACTGCGGGCGGCGTTTGAAGGACACTTGAAAGAGACGGAAGGACAAGTGGTGCGACTGGAGCGTGCTTTCAAAATCCTCCACAAACCCGCGAAGCGAAAAACATGCAACGGCATCAAGGGATTGCTGCTGGAAGGAGATGAAGCGATGAAGGCGAATATGGAAGACGACGTGCGCGACTCGGCGCTCATCGGGGCGGCGCAGCGCGTAGAACATTACGAGATGGCGGGGTATGGATGCGCACGGACGTACGCACAACAACTGGGAATGACTGACGTTGCCGATCTGTTGCAGGCGACATTGGATGAAGAGGGTGGAGCCAACCAGACATTGACCACACTTGCGGAGAGCGGCATCAATGCCGCGGCCGCAGATTAGAGGGTTGCAGGAGGCGGATCACATCACGAAGGCGTGTCGCAGGGGGCTGTGACACGTTTTTTAGATGTGCAAAAAACGACCGCACCTCTTGCAAGGCACGGCCGTTCATCATCGACGTGAAGATTATTTCTTCTTTTTCTTGCCGATCGACAGCATCGGCATGGGTGAAGGCGACATGTCGCAGACATCGCATTGCGTCATGCACATTTTGCACTGGGCCATGAGCAGCGCCACCGTGATGGAGAACGCCACGATGGAGAGTGACGACGCCGGCGTGCCGAAGACGAGCGCGCCGTCCGACGGGTCATAGTGCGCGACGATCAAACCGACGAGTGCGGCGATCGCGGCGATCGCAAGAAGCACGGATGCTCCTATTTGGAAGGCCAGGCAGCCCGGCTTATGGGGCGCTTTTTTATGAAAAAACATGGGATCGAGGGAAGGGAAACGTGGAAACGCTACCGTCCGCGGCATTCCCGTGCAAGAAGGAGGTCTTGCTGAAGCGAAGGACTCGGATCTGGTCGAAATGCGGTATACTCTCCCGGCATGAAACTCTCCCTCAACTGGCTTTCGGATTTCGTCAGCCTTACCACCACAGACCCCGACGAAATCTCGCGCCGCGTCACCGCGGGTGTCGCGGAAGTGGACGACATAGAAGTGCAGGGAAAATATTTGGATCGCGTCGTCGTCGGGCGCGTGGCGGAGGTGAAAAAACATCCGAAGGCCGACCGCTTGATGCTCTGCGTGGTGGAGACCGATGACGGAAACAAGAACGTCGTGTGCGGAGGAACGAACGTCCGCGCGGGCATGCGCGTGGCGATGGCGCACGTGGGCGCAACGGTGAAGTGGCACGGCAATGAAGTGATGACGCTGGAAAAAACCGCCATCCGCGGCGAGCCGAGCGAAGGCATGATCTGCGCGGCGGAAGAGTTGGAACTGGGATCGCGCTTTCCCGCCAAACCCGAAGACGGCGAGCGCCCGATCATCGACTTGGGCGAAGGCGCAGAGGGAGTAGGAGCGCCGTTGAAGGACTACTTGAGCATGAAAGACACCGTGATTCACATCGACAATCACGCCATCACGCACCGTGCCGATTTGTTCTCGCATGTGGGATTTGCGCGCGAATTCGCGGCACTGGGATTGGGCAAGGCAAAGGCACAACCGAAGAAAGCAAAGTTCCCCACATCGACGAAGGCGATACCGTTCAAGTGCATCGTCGACGACAAGTCCCTCGTACCCCGTTATGAAGCGATCTTGATTGAGGTCGATGGCATCGGTGAAACACCGCTGTGGATGAAGGAGCGGTTGGAGGCCACCGGCTGGAGATCCATCAACCTGCCCATCGACATCACCAACTACGTGGCGACGGAGCTAGGCATTCCGCTGCACTGCTTTGATGCGGACGACATCCGCGGCGACGTGCATATGCGTGCCTCCAAGGCCGGCGAGACGGTGACGACGCTTGATGGCGTGGACCGCAAACTCCCCGACGGCGCGATCATCTTGAGTGATGACGAAGGGATCTTCGATCTTCTGGGAATCATGGGAGGCCTCCGCAGTTCCACCAAGCCCACCACGCGCCGGATGTATCTGCACGCCGCCATCCCCGACCCCGTCGCCATCCGCAAAGCGGTCATCTCCACGGGGCACCGCACAGATGCCGCAACTGTCTACGAGAAAGGCGTGCCCAAAATCATGGCCAACATCGGATTGGACCGCGCCATCGAACTGTTCTTGGCGCACGTCCCCGGCGCGCGCATCGCCAGCAAGCGCGAAAGCTGGGGCGAGGACGGTAAAGCGAAGGCGATTGATCTGCCGCTGGAAATCGTCGACCGGATGCTCGGCATCAGTGTCCCTGAAAAAGAAGTAATCAGGATTCTGGAATCGCTGGAATTTGAGGTGAAGAAAAAAACCAAAAACCAAAAACCAAAAACCAGTAAACCCGCGACGTCATCGACAAAGAACACATCCGCAACTCTCATCGTGACTCCCCCTCTCTATCGCCTGGGCGACATCCGCGGCACGCACGACTTGGTGGAAGAGATCGGCCGTGTCTATGGCTACGATGCGATCAAGGCGACGATGCCCACCGCAATCTCTCAGCTCCCGCATCATGAGACGCGGCTCTGGACGATCTGCGACTCACTGAAGGAAAGCGCGTACACCGAAATCCTCCCCGTCTCGTTCATCGGCCCGGCGCTCCTGAAGCGCGCGGGATTCGATCCCGCAACGGCGGTCGAGGTGGAGAATCCGATCGGTGAAGAACTGAGCATGCTGCACGTCAGCACACTCCCCTCCCTCCTCGCACATGCCGAGCGCAACTTGCTCAACGCAGGCAACACACTGAAAACGTTCCATATCGCGCATGTCTTCATGAAAGGAAAAGAGGAGAGATCCGAACTCTCCATGCTTGTCGCCGATCTGCGCGGCGATGCGACGCTGCTGGACGAGCCGCTCTTGGTCCTCAAACGCGACCTGTCGGTCCTCGTCAGCAAGCTGGGCTACACGCTCGACGTCACGCCCGCGAATCCCGCCGGTCCCTACGCGCACCCCGGGCGCTGCGGTGAACTGCTCCTGCGCCCCATCCGCAAAGATGCCTTCGCGCCCGACACACCCTCCATCCCCGTCGGCTCTCTGTTCGAAATCCATCCCGATGTTCGTGACCGCTTCTCCCTGCGTCATCGTGCCGCGGCGGCGACGATCGACCTGGATGCGATCCTGGCCCTCACCCCCGTCATCCGCCTGCCCACCGCCGTCCCGCAATTCCCCGCCATCACGTACGACGTCACGCTGCCGCTCAGCCACCGCGAGCAAGCGGGCCCGCTGTTGCAGCGATTGCGTGCGGCTGATCCGCTCTTGGAACACGTCGCGGTCGTCGACCTCTACGCCGGTAAAGATCTGCCCAAAGAGGAGTACAAATTGACGGTGCGGTTCACCTACCGCGCGCCAGAGCGGACGCTGACGGAAGAGGAAGCGAAGACGGTTCATGACAAGATTGTGCAGGAATTGAAAATTGAGAATTGAAAATGGAAAATTATGGAAGTACCCTCGATTTCTGAGCTCCTGCCGAATTTTCAATTCTCCATTTTCCATTTTCAATTTCCATGTCCATCGTCACGAAAACCGGTGATACAGGAATGACCGGGCTGTACGGACCGCAGCGTGTTCCGAAGGATTCGGTGCGCATACAGGCATGCGGCACCGTGGATGAATTGAATGCGATTCTGGGAATCGTCCTGGCGCATACGGAATTACCCGCAACGATGCGCGAGAAGATCAACGCCGTTCAGCACGCGCTCTTCCGCGTGGGTGGAGATTTGGCGACGCCGCTGGAACAGAAAAGCAAACAGGACCGCATCAATCCCGCACACGTGTTGGATCTGGAAATCAGTATCGTCGCGCTGGAAGCACTTCTCTCTCCGCAAAAAAGTTTTCTGCTCCCGGGCGGAACCCCCGCAAGCGCCCACCTGCACCACGCCCGCACCGTCTGCCGAAGAGCCGAACGCTTGGTGGTGACGTTGCAGCGTGAAGAGCTCATCAACGATCAAGTATTGATCTTCCTGAACCGATTGAGTGATTATTTGTTTTTAGCGGCAAGGAAAACGAATATGGATGCTGGGGTGGAGGATGTAGAGGTGAAATATACGAATTGAAAATGGAAAATTGAGAATTGAAAATTATGGAAGTGATCTTGTGATCAGAATTACTTCCAAAATTTTCAATTTTTCATTCTCAATTTTCAATTAGCCAAAGGCCCCACTCCCCAGAAATTCAACACCACCACCAGGGTGAACAACGCCAACAGCGGAATCCCGATCCACCAGAGCAGTTTTTTTGACGTTGAACCGGGCAAGGCCAAACTGAAATACAAACTCAGTCCGCCGTAGAGAATGGCGGAAAATGCGAACGGAAGATCCGCTGTCTGCAGCCAGAGTGCTGACCAATCGGCCCACACGTCATTGCGCAGCAACAGATACGCCACAAAAAACGACGTGCCCAAGGCATAAAAGAAGAACGCCGACAGCTGCTGCACGAATTTGAGCATGGCGGGAATTGTATAGTGGCTAGTGGTCAGTGGATAGTGGCTAGTCGCAAAGCAAAGGTGTAGGTACTACCCACTAACCACTGACCACTTCCTGCGGAAATAGGAAAGAAAGGCACAAATCCACAACCAGGATCTATTTTCCCGTTTTCTTCTGCCGGTGGCTGACGGTGAGGCGCTTGCGGCCCTGGCGGCGACGCCTGGCCAGGACTTGGCGGCCTTTTTTGGTCGCGCTACGGGTGAGATACCCGTGCTTGCGAAGACGCCGGCGCCATTTCAATTTGCGGAGCATTGCCGGGAGATGGTACGAGAAGAATACCTCAGGGACAAGAGGAAATGACACGGATTGTAGACGCACAGGCTCCCCTTTCGGGGGCGGGACGGACCTGCTAGGTTCACCCCATGTTCACCCTCGATACCCTCCCCTCCGGACTCCGCGTCATCACCGCACCCAGCACGGGAACAGCTTCCGTGACCGTTTTGGTGTTTGCCGGCGCAGGATCGCGTTATGAGACGAACGCCGAACGCGGCATCAGCCACTTTTTGGAGCACATGTTCTTCAAAGGCGGCAAAAAGTACCGCAATACCAAGGAAGTCAGCGCGGCAATCGACGGGGTCGGCGGTGACTTCAATGCCTTTACAGGAAAGGAATATGCCGGGTACTACGTGAAGGTGGCTTCTGCGGAGGTGGAACTGGCGTGCGATGTGCTCTCGGACATGCTCCTCAACGCCACATTCCCGCCCGAGGAGATCGAAAAAGAGCGCGGCGTGATCATGGAAGAAGAGCGCATGTACCAAGACACGCCCATGTACCGCGCGGGATGGGACTTTGAGGAACTGCTGTTTGGCGACCACCCTCTGGGCTGGGACACCATCGGCACGGAGCAGTTGATCCGCAACGTGACGCAGGCGGATTTCCAGAAGCACAAAGACGATCTGTATTCCGCGCAGAACCTGGTCGTGACCTTCGCGGGAAACATCACGCAAAAACGCGCGCTGGAATTGACGGAGAAGTTCTTCGGAAAATCGGACGGCAAACATTCGCGCACGTTCGAGCCGCTCACTAAATACGGCACGGAGAAAATTTTTCTGCGGACGAAGAATACGGAACAAGCACACTTGGTCGTAGGCGTGCCGGGCGTGAGTTCGCTCGACAAAGATCATTTCGCGCACAAACTGCTCGCGGTGATTTTGGGCGGCAACATGAGCTCCCGCATGTTCCTCAATATCCGCGAAGCGCACGGCCTCTGTTACTACATCGCGACGGAGACGGATAATTATCTGGATGCAGGATCATTATCCACACGCGCGGGCGTGGATCAGTCGCGCCTGCATGAAGCCATTAAAGCCATCCGACATGAATACGACGTCTGCGCCAAGGACGGCGTGACAGATGAAGAAGTGCAACGTGCCAAGGAATATCTGAAGGGGAAGATCACCCTTGGCCTGGAAGACAGCGAAGAGCGCGCACATTTTTACGGCAAGCAAGAATTGCTCTATCCCCAAACCCGCACGATCGAAGAATATTTGGCGGAGATTGATAAGGTCTCAAAAAGCCAGATCGACGTCCTGGCACGCAAACTCTTGAAGCCGTCGGAGATGCGGTTGGTGGTGATTGGGAAGGAGGAGGATCGTGGGAAGTTGGGGGAACTGATTTCTTGAAAAGAAATCGAGGACTTCGAAGAAATCAAGGAAATCGAGGAATGGAAGTTCTCCTCGATTTCTTCGATTTCCTTGATTTCTTCGATTTCTCCTCTCAGGAGTACCCTTCCTTCCAGCATGACTCGCTCCCGCCTGCTTTTCTTCTTCTTCGCCATCGCCTTCCTCTTTGTGGCGACTGTGTACATTCAACGCCAACAGCCGGTGCTCGCGTGCCAAAGCCGCCGCGTACAAATCGACGACGCGGTGAAGATGTCCGCATCGTGTACTGCCGACGCGGACTGCACGCTGTTCGTGAACGGATGCGGCTCCTACACGACATGCGGGGAAGCGGTCCGCAAAGATGCATTGCCGGGTTTGCGGCAGGAATTGGACGCCTATGAAACGCAATGTTCCGGCCTGAGCATGACGACGTGCGTCTCGTGCATTCCGCTCCGGGCGCGGTGCGCGGGGAATTTCTGCAAGGCCGAGGAAGTGCGCTAGACTGCCCGCATGCACTCCTCCACTCTTGCCCGCTTCATCGCGTGTCTGACGCTCTTCGTCGGATTCATCCCGTCCGCTTTCGCCTTCACCGATGTGGCGCCTGGTCACCGCTTTTACGAATCCATCGACTGGCTGCAGCGCCAGGGAGTCGTCCAAGGATATGCCGACGGCACGTACAAATCTGACAAGCTGGTGAATCGCGCGGAGTTCCTCAAAGTCTTGCTCACGCTCACGCGTCCAAACGCCCCGATCACCGGCGACACGCATTGTTTTTCCGATTTCACGGGCGGCGAGCAGTGGTTCTGGAAGACGGCCTGCGCGGCGAAGGCAGTGAATGTTGTCCGTGGATATTCCGACGGCAGCTTCCGCGGCACGCAGTTGGTGACCCATGCCGAGGCCGTGAAGATGGCCGTGGTGACCTTGGGCCTGACGCTTCCCGTCTACATTCGTGAACCCGACCACTGGTACGACCCGTACTATGATGCAGCCGCATCCATCAATGTGTTCGACTGGGCCGGCGATGCCGATCCCCAGCACAATTTGAACCGCGGCGAAATGGCGCAGGTGCTGTACGGATTCATGGCGGCCCTGGCCGAACAGAACGGTTCCGGTTCCGGCGACGAAGACTTGCAGTGCGATCTTACGGACGACGATCCTCCGCGCGTCCGCTGCGTGGTGCGGTAAGAAAACGCCCCATCGTGCGTCTTACAAGCGCATGAATTATCCCCATTCTCATTCACCGCGCCGGCTCACATCGGTCGTGTTCCTGGGACTTTTGGGCTTTCTGTTTGCGCCGATTATCGGCTTGATAGGATGACTTTTCAGATTTGCTAAATGCTGGTATGGTAGCAGCGAAATCTCCTCCCCTCCCAGTTATGCAGCGCACGCTCATCCTCCTCAAACCCGACGCCGTTACGAAAAAGATCACGGGCAAAGTCCTCTCACGTTTTGAAGAAGCGGGTTTCACGATCCGTGGCTGCAAGATGATCAAGCTCAGCAAAGAGGTTCTGCGCAATCACTATGCGCACATCGCCGATAAGCCGTTTTACCCGGAAGTCGAGGACTTTATGGGTTCCGCTCCGGTGATCGCTTTGGTCCTGGAAGGAGACGATGTGGTCGCCAAAGTGCGCGACATGCTGGGCGTCACCGACAGCCGCAAGGCAGCCGCAGGAACATTGCGCGCAACATACGGCGTGGATCAGATGGTCAACGTCGCCCACGCGTCCGATGGCGCGGACGCCGCCGAACAAGAAGTCGCTAGATTCTTCAAGACGGAAGAGCTGTTCGTCTATTAAGGTGTCGATTCAAACGGAGGCGGCGTGTCCGGTTGCACGGGCGCGCTTTCTTCGGCTGCAGGTTCAGCGAGAGGCTCGACCGGAGATAATTCTTCGTCGGGAATGCCTGCTGCATCGGCATCAGGCGGGTCTTCGGAGGACGCGGATTCCGATGAAGACGATTCCGATGATGCGGACTCAGACGATGCCGATTCGGATGAAGTGGCGGATGAGCTCACGGCAGCGGCTTCGGATGATGCCGCGTCCGACGATGACGATGCGGAAGATAATTGCATGTCTTCCGGCACGGTCACGTCATCGGAGCCGGTATCGGACCACGGGAGCGATTCGGGTTCAGAGACCTCTGTGCGCGGCGGAAGGGTATCCATCAGCAGGCCGCCGGTTGCCGACGTTTCGACAATGCCCACCGCGAACCAGGAGAACTGCACGGCGTCTTTCAAGTACCAGCCTGTCCGGATGGTGAAGCCGGAGGCCGTCACGTCATCCACCCACCACTCCGCTCCCACTCTGCCATTGGGGGTGACATTCACGACGGGCAGAGTCGCGAATGGATGCTCAAAGGTGACGGTGACGGAGGATCCCGTCTTCGGCACGGACACAAAGCCCGCCTGGCGGGAGGAAACCGCCAACGTTCCGTAGACATTCACGTCGCCAAGGAAGGATGCGAGCCCTTCGATCGTCACGGGACCCAGGACATGGAGGGCTTCACGGACAATGAGGGAACCGGCATCCAGAGTCGCACCTGTCGCAAATACCAAGGTGGAACCGGAGTGCATCTGGATGGAATGATAGATATTCAGAGGGCCTTTGATGGTGGCACCGGATGCGATCTCCAACGTGTTGCTCCAGAGCGCCCCGTCGATCGTCACAATGCCGGGGATGAAGAGACTGCTCAGATTCAGCGTGCCTTCGACGTACAAATCCCCCGCAATGCGCGCGTCGGATCCGACGGTGAGAGTCGAATCGATGGAAAGGGTGGAGGCCAGAATATCGACCGCACGGAGAGAGCCGGAGAGCGAAAGAGAGTCGATTGGTTTCTGGTTATTGGTTTCTGGTTTCTCGTTCGTATCGATAACTGCACCTGTACCGATCTTCTTTTCCAGAGCAGCCAGACGATCATCGATGCCGAGTGTCTCAATCTGGTCTTCCACCTGGCGCAAGAGCGTGCCGTCGGTGCCCAGATTGGCGACTGCATCGCGGACTTTCTCCTGCACTTCGTCGCCGATATTCATGGCCGCGATGGATTGTTCCACTCTCTGGGAGACGGTCTCGGCGGTGAGCGAACGATTGCGCGGCGAGATCAAGATCTTGCGCATTCCTTTGCCGGAAAGGATCTCCTCCAGCGCGATACCCACGGAGGCCTCCCCCGCTTCGGCTTTGCGCAGGAAGCCCGGAACGGACGCTGCGGCAAGCGCATCACCCGCGCGGATGGATGCGCCCGATTCGACGATCATGTTGGCAGACAGCTGGCCGACAAGACCCACGAGAACGGTGTTCGGGACGGGCAATCCTTCCGCGCCCGCAAACTTGTTGCCGATGAATGCGGCTTGTTTTTCGCTGGAAACGACACCGATGATATTCGCATCGCCCGAGCGCGTGCAGCGCGTGACGGTGTTGGGGCGGGCCGTATCGACACAGACCGCTTCGCCGTACTGCATACGCTTCGCCGAACTGAGGAACCACTCCGCGTAGTCGGCCCCGCCCCCTGTGAATGTACCGTCGGAGTAGACATTGCCGGACGCGTCCGCGCGCAGCACGGTGTTCCCTGTTCCGCCGACGTTCGTAAGAATCTGGAGCGCGGTCTGGGACGTCTGCGCAGTTGGGAGCGCGACGGTGATGCCCGACCCGCCCGCACCCAAGGCGTCCAATTTTTGATTGAGCTCTTTCACACCTTGCAATGCCAACACTCCCAGTTTGTCGTACATCACTCCCCAGGCGTTTGGATCACTCATGGAGAGAACGGAGCCGCTGTCGCTTCCCTTGATGACGACTTCCGGGAACAACTCGTAGAGTTCTTGAGCGATCACACCGATGTCGTGCGTGCCCGTCGATTTCCAATCGAAGCCCACGGCGCGGAAGTTATCAATCTTGTCCAAGACCGACAATCCTTCGACATGTTCCTTCAGCCGCTTGTCGGAAGCCGCCGCCCAACTGGTGGTGTTTTGGTCGATGTAGACACCATGGGACACATCGCCATCAAGAAGTGCCAAGCGGTCATTGCTGTGATTGGAGTTGAACACCCACTTTAATGTCGTGCCTTCCCGGAAATACATATTTGACGCCGCGTCGGTTGCGGAATCCAACAGAAAATCCGCGGCACTCGCATCAGTGGTCATGACATGCAATTCGGCGCCGGGAGATGTCCCGATACCAACCTGGGTGCTCGTCATCGTCATCAGGGTGGACGCACCCACATCACCGGACGTATCCGTGGAAAATTTAAGCTTTCCGGAGTCCGATTCATCCTGGCCGATGTTCCATTGCGTATCATTTCCCGCGAAGGAGATCAGCTGATCTGCGGATCCCGATGGATTTTGCGCGACAAACTGTGCTCTCCGGCTACCAGCTGTCACGATATGCAATGGCGCTGCGGGCGTGGATGTCCCGATTCCCACAAGACCTCCTGAAGAAATAAACATGGCGGGATTCACGGCACCGCCGGAACCGTAGAAGGTCAGTCCTTCAAAGCCGCTGCTGCGGTAGCCGATCTTCCCTTCCTGGGTGGAATTCCCGATGTGCAGGGACGAGCCGGAGAGGTAGAGATCGCGGAAACGGTTGGTGTTCGTGCCCAGATCGTACGCGTTCGTGGTCAGAGGAATGAGATGGCCGCCGATGTATGCGCCGCTTTGGAAACGGGCTGTGCCTCTGACGATGAGCGATCCGCTGGATCGCAGCATATCCTGCGCATGCAGGATGCGGCCCGATGCCGTGCCCACGACTTCCAACAGCAATCCCGCATCCACCGTCTGGCTTCCCGCGCCGCCGTTGATGATAAGCAATCCGCCCGTCATGGTGTCGCCTTGGACGCGCACGTAGCGGGTGTCAGCAAGGGACATCATCAGATCACCCATGGCGCCAGCGATGCCGTCAAGCTGCACGACGGAGAAGCGCGGCACATTGTAGGATGTCAAAAGCGTATTCCAGCTTGAGCCTTCATTCTGGAATATGAAAATTTCCACATAATCGCCAACGGCAAGATCCAATACTTCGGATATTTCCGCTCGCACTTCCTGGTCCGCCGCTGCGGAGTAAAACCCGACAATTTTTTCAAAATTTCCGGGGGTGGCACCGTTTTTTGAGATACCAATGGCAAGTGACTCACCGGAATCCAACCCCGGCATACCCAAACTGGCCGATAGTAAATATTTACCTGCCCGCTTAATGGTGACGCGTCCGGATCCGGTATGACTGTTGGACACATTCGCAATTCCACCGACATCAAAATCTTCGACGTCAAAGTAAATTTTTGACCAAACGTTTGTGAAAATACTCTGTCCTCCCGATGTATTTCGAGACATCTTCGCCATATGCACCGTCCCGGAGCCCGTGACAATCTCTCCCCACTGCGTGGAGCCGTTGTTGTTCTTCCAGATCTTGCCGGTGTCGGTGGCAAAGAAGAGGGAGCCAAGTGTTCCGGTGACTGTGCCATTCGGATCACCTGTGCCAGAGCGCATGGAGACGGCTCCACCGTTGGCAGCGTTTTCCAGAACGATTTTGCCGGATGAAGTCAGGGCATCTTGGGCGTGGAGGGTTCTACCCGATGCCGTGCCGACGATTTCCAGCAACAGATCGGAATGGATAGTTTGAGTGCCTGCTCCGCCGTTCATGATCAGGAGGCCGCCGGTCATGGTGGAGCCTTGGCGTTTGACGTAGCGGGCATCGGCGACCGCTTGATCGAAGGAGCCACCGGAGCCGCAGGCGAAGGCACCGGACGCGGAGGTTTGGAGGGAGGAACAGCTCTTGAGGCCGGAAATGGTCAGGAGGGAACCGGAGATGGTTCCGCGTACATCAAGCTTGGTGGAAGGATTGGTTTTACCGATGCCGACGTTGCCCAAGAAATAACTTGTCCCGTTCATGACGGTGAGCGCATTTCCGGAGAGCGTGCCACGCGTTGTGAGATTGCCCTTGAAGAGACCCGTGGTTTGGACCACAAGCGAGCCTGACGAGCGCAACACATCTTGCGCGTGGAGAACACGACCGGACATTGTGCCAATAACCTCCAGCTTCACATTCGTGTCCACGGTCACCGCTCCGATCGCCACGCTATCCGTCGTATCCGTAAGATACGAGACGCTTCCGTCATCCGTCCACGGGGAACCGCTCGCCGCACCGTCAATTTGAGCGATGGATAGCTGTCCTACCACCGAGGAGCTCGCTCCATTGACGTGATAGGTGGCCAATTCGATATAATCACCAGCTACCAAATCAAACGTTTCGGTGACCTCCTGAGTCATAGTGAATGTCGAGCCTCCGGAAATATTGATATTACTCACAGCAGCGGCTCCATTTTTGAGCAGATATGCATACATATATTCTCCGGTATCCAACGTGGCCACCTGTACATGGCCCGTCACCAGGTATTTTCCGGCTTTCCTGATAGTGATGCGTCCGGAACCTGTTGAGCCCACTGCGATATTGCCGATATTGCCCGTATCATACGTTTCAATGTTCAGATAAATCTTCTGAAGCATGCCGCTGAGCACCGTCTGGTTGCTGGTCCGCGCCAATCGCGCCGTATGCAAAGTGCCGGAGCCCGTCATGATCTCTCCCCACTGCGTGGAGCCGTTGTTGTTCTTCCAGATCTTGCCCGTATCGGTGGCGAAGAAGAGGGAGCCGAGTGTTCCAGTAAGAGAACCATTGGGGTCTCCGGTGCCGGAGCGCATGGAGATTGCTCCGCCGTTGGCAGAGTTTTCTAAGACAATCTTTCCAGAAGAGGTGAGGGCATCTTGAGCATGGAGGGTTCTGCCAGACATGGTGCCAACGACTTCCAAAAGCAGATCAGCATCGATGGTCTGGGTACCGGCGCCTCCGCTCATGATCAGAAGACCACCGGTCATGGTGGAACCTTGGCGTTTGACGTAGCGGGAATCTGCGGCGGCGGTGTCCAGGCTGCCTCCTCCTCCCGCTCCAGCGATGCCATCGAGCTGAGTGACAGAGAGACGGGGTTTTATGTACGACGTTGTAGATGTACTCTGTGTGGCTCCTTCGCCCTGAAAGACATACATTTCCAAGTAATCACCAACGGCAAGATCAATTGTTGTCGTAAATTGCCCATTCACAACACCTGTATCCGTTGTCGTTCCCTGACTCTCTCCCAATGCATTGGGGGCACCGTTTTTAAAGAGATATGCAATAACGCGCTCGCCGAGATCGATAGAGGTGACAAACCCCACGTAGCCTGTCACAAGATATTTTCCTGCCCTCGTAATCGTGATACGACCGGAACCGCTGGTGCCTGGAGTCACATTGGCAATACCGCCTACATCGTGCTCTTCGGTATCAAAATATATTTTCTGGTTCATTGAGCTCAGAATGCTCTGTGCGCTATCCCGCGTCATCTTCGCCATATGCACAGTGCCCGAACCCGTGATGACTTCGGCCCATTGCGTGGAACCGTTATTGTTCTTCCAGATCTTGCCGGTATCGGTTGCAAAGAAGAGAGAGCCTAAAGTTCCAGTGACGGAGCCATTCGGATCGCCCGTGCCGCTGCGCATGGAGATAGCACCGCCATTCGCGGCGTTTTCGAGAACAATCTTTCCGGAGGATGTGAGGGCATCTTGTGCATGGAGAGTTTTGCCGGATGCAGTGCCGACGATTTCGAGAAGCAGATCTGCGTCGATCGTCTGGGTCCCTGCGCCTCCGGACATGATCAGGAGCCCGCCGGTCATGGTGGAGCCTTGGCGTTTGACGTAGCGGGAATCTGCGGCGGCGGTGTCCAGGCTGCCTCCTCCTCCGGCGCCGGCGATGCCGTCGACCTGGGTAATGGACATCTGCGGTTCAAGTCCGGCGGTTGTGCTGGTAGCTTCAGACCCTGCGGAAAGAAATGTTCGGATTTCAATGACATCTCCGACTGCCAAATCCAACACGTCCGTCACTGATGCCAAGGCAGAGTCATTCGTCGTGGTAGCTGCTCGCCCCAAACGCACGCTTGATCCATTTTTATAGATATAAGCATCTATATAGGCGCCTGCCGTGAGTCCATTCCCAAACCAGCTGGCCTGCACCAAATATTTACCCGCCCTCGCGATCGTGATACGACCAGAACCTGTGGTACCCGGCGTCACGTTGGCGATATTTCCCACATCGAAATCTTCGGTGTCAAAATAAATTTTCTGAAAGATGTTCGCTGAGATAGTTTGTGAACTCGCTCGTCTCATCTTCGCCATGTGCACCGTCCCGGAGCCGGTGGCGATCTCCGCCCACTGGGTGGAGCCGTTGTTGTTCTTCCAAATCTTGCCGGTATCGGTGGCGAAGAAGAGTGATCCAAGTGTGCCGGTGACGGAACCGTTCGGATCACCCGTGCCGGAGCGCATGGAAACTGCGCCACCGTTGGCGGCGTTTTCTAAGACAATCTTTCCGGATGAAGTCAGTGCATCTTGGGCGTGGAGAGTTTTGCCGGAAGCTGTGCCGACGATTTCAAGCAATGAATCTGCATCAATCGTCTGCGTCCCTGCGCCTCCGGACATGATCAGAAGACCGCCGGTCATGGTGGAACCTTGGCGTTTGACATAGCGGGCATCGGCAGCAGATTGATCGAATGCGCCTGCCGAGCCACAGGCGAATGCGCCCGAAGCACTCGTTTGCAGCGAGGAACAGCTCTTGAGCCCCGTCACCGTGAGTAATGAACCTGATATCGTTCCGATGACTTCCAAAGCCGTCTTCGCGGCTTGCGTCGTGATATTATTTCCAATGATGACTGCGCCGGAGACAGCCAGTTGGGCACCCGGAGCGGTGCCGGTGTTGATACCCACATTGATGTTGTTTCCCATATCCTTCACGATGAATCCGACCTCTCCATTGATATGGCTTCCGTCTTTTCTGACGGCAAAGTAATTGCCTGTGCCGTTATTATCGTAATCCAAATTGACGTTCACGCTGTTCTCGCTGGTCAGCATCACGGGCATTCCTGATGTCCCCCCCAGGATTTCTCCCGAGCTGAGAATTCGCAGAACGGTGCCGGGAGTGCCATTGGCATCATCGATCAAATTGAGGAAATCAAACGGCCCGTTCCCGGCTACATCTTCGTTGTCTGTCTTGAGGGTCAAAAGCGTATTCGAGAAGGCATCATTGCGAGAATAAATCGTGGCCATGTCCATATTCTTTGCCGTGCTGACATTCAAACTTCCGGATCCGCGCAGTTCATCGTGTGCATGGAGGATGCGGCCTGAAGCCGTACCGCCGATTTCCAAGAGCAAGCCCACGTCGATCGATTCGGATGAGTGCGCAGTCGAAACGATAAGCAGACCGCCGGTCATCGTGTCACCGGATTTCTTGACCCAGTTTTTGTTCCCGAAGCTTAAGACATTGCCGGTACCAAATGTGCTGCTCAGACCCTCATCATCGACACCGCAGATCACCGCGCCGGAAGCCGTGGTTTCCAGAGCGGAACAGCTCTTGAGAGTCGTGACAGTGAGGAGCGAGCCGGAGATCGTCCCGAGCACTTCCAATTTGGTCTTGGGCAGAGCAGTACCGATGCCGACCATGCCCATCATGTAACTGGTGCCGTGCATCACCGTGAGCGAGGCGCCGGAAAGCGCGCCGCGCACGGCGATGGAACTTTGGAATGTGGAGGTCCCGCGCACCACAAGATTTCCCGAAGATGCGAGAGTATTTTGTGCTTGGAGAATTTTGCCGGACGCGATGCCGGTGACGTTTAAGCCCACGCCTGCGTTCTTGATGGTGATCTTGCCCGATGCCGTGCCGGATTGATCGGCGCGCAGGAATTGCGAGGCCATCAATCCCGTCAGACGGTCGGCGTTGTGCGCGTACGGCACGGACGAGAAACGGCGGCGGGGACTGAATACTTCCTCAAAGTTGCCATCGTTGCCCGGGTCAAATTCGATCTG
Source organism: uncultured Candidatus Peribacteria bacterium (assembly GCA_964403335.1). GTDB lineage: Bacteria > Patescibacteriota > Gracilibacteria > Peribacterales > Peribacteraceae > CAZYAK01. The sequence goes on along the minus strand of CAYOFI010000009.1, from coordinate 7,656 downwards.
GAGATAGAGCGAGTCGGAGTTGAAATCGACCGAGCCGGTCATCGTCACGTGCGTGCCGAGCGCGACGGAGAACAATCCGCCGGTCATCGTCACGCGCGTGGTGGTGCTGTCCCATGTTTCACTCCACAACTGCGCACCGCCGCTGGATGCTGCATAGATGCGGAAGCGCATGTTGTAGGAACCATTGGTGACAGGGCTGCCCGCGGCGAGCGAGACTTTGCCCTGATAGTGAATGGTCCGGTTGATGCCCGCTGCGGCCTGTGCCTTTTGCACGGGCGTGCCCAGCGATGCCGGACACAGCGAGAGGACGGTGCTCAGGAAGAGCATCCACGTAATCCGCCGGTGGAGGACGGGGCGGATACTCACGGGAGCGGAAGGGACGGAGGAGGCGTTGCGGGAATTTCTTCGGATGATGTGCCGTTCTCGATGATGGTGCCGGAGTGAACGACATCGGCTTGGACGGAACGGCCTTCCAGCAACGCGGTTCCCAGCAACGACGCGAGGAACGCAACATTCACCAGCACGCTCGATACCACCAGCGCCCTCTTCCATCGCGTGAAAAATTTGCGCAGCGTGCAGACCAGACAGTGCGGATGCGCGCAGACCGAAGAAACCGGCGCGCGGTACTCCGGCTGTACGACAGGCAGTTGCACAGGAGTTGCGGCGGGACGGGATGAATGCGGGCGGCGCGATTGATCTTCCAGCGACTGAGGATTGTCGGAACGGAATCGGTTCAAGACGCGGTAGAGCGTCATGCGCGGGATACGGAACTGCCGGCAGGTCCTCGTGACCGAGTATCCATTCGTGCAAAAATGTTCCAGCCACATCAAGCGTTCACGCGCTCTCTCACTCAACGCGATCTCCCCGCTGCGCACGCGCGAGGACAGGTGTGCAATATGCGTGCCCGTGACGTGTGCGTGAGAGTTGTGCATGTGTGTTTGGCTGCTCGATCAGCAAATATCAAACTATTGTACCACATCTGATACAGTTCCGGCAATGGACAGGTGGTACGCGTATACAGGGCCCTATCACCCTTTTGCATGTAAAATTCTCTGTGCGGACTGCTTCCTGTCACAGATGTCCCTCCCCCACACATCTGTGACACGATTTTTGGCTTACTGAGCGGATGATGAGAAACTTGACGCAGGTTTCGTCCCATGGACTAACCACTCTACAGCCGCGTCCATTTGGGGATCTTTTGCGGCCGCATAATCCTCCGCCGTCCGTTGGACTTCGATGTCCGGATGCACTCCCTCCTTTCCCAAATCCTTGCCTTTGGGGGTCAACCATTTTGCAACAGTGATCCGCACGCTTCCCCCTTCCGGCAGATCAAAAATCTCCTGCACCGTTCCCTTCCCATAGCTCTTCATCCCGATGATGGTGGCGCGACCGTGATCTTGGAGCGCCCCCGCCGTGATTTCCGAAGCGCTCGCCGAGCCTTCATTCTGCAGCACGACCAGCGGCATGTCCGGGAGCATCGGGCGGCCGGAGACCGTGTGTTTCTCCGGTGCCGTGTTGCGGTGCTGGACCGTCACCACCTCTCCCTCGCGCACGAAGAACGACACCAAATCCACCGCGCCATCCAAGTATCCGCCGCCGTTGAAGCGCAGATCCAAAATCACGCCGTCGACTTTTTGATCCGCAAACTTCTGCAATTCCGCGCGCATCTCTTCCACGCTGGAATCCCCGAACTGCCGGAGCGCCACGTGGCCGATGGACTTGCCGTCTTTCTCCACGATCTTGGCTTCCACGCTGGGCACGTGGATTTCCGCGCGCGTGATGGTGAGCGTGAGCGGCTTGGGCTCTTTGGCGCGCAGGAATGTCACTTTCACCGACGTCCCCTTCGGCCCGCGCACTTTGCTCACGACTTGATCGAGCGTCTGTCCCGCGACGGATTGCCCGTCGACTTCAATCAACACGTCTTGCGGCAACAGTCCCGCTTTTTCCGCAGGTGATCCTTTGAGCGGTGCCACAATGACGATCGCTCCGTCTTTCTCCGACAATTCCGCGCCGATCCCCTGCAGATTTCCGGCCAAGCTGTCGCGGAATGCCGTGTCTTCCTTGGTGTTTAAAAACAAGGTGTACGGATCTCCCACCGCGCCTACCAATCCAGCGACCGCACCATCCACCAACACGTTGGATCCCAATTTGCTGGGATCGATGTAGTGCGCATTAAGCAGTTTCCACGTTCTCCAGAACACACTCAAATCCGCCTGATCCTGCGGATCCGTCAGGATCTTTCCGCTGCCGACTTGCGGTTGAATGTCGGTGAGAACCGGGCGGCGGCTGAACGCCCCCTGCCCGTACCCCACGCCCAACTGCCACCCGATGAGGAGGGCCAGGAGCGGAATACCGAAGCGGCGGGTGAATGTGGACACGGGAGGTATGGTAGAAGTCAGGTCGGGGATAGGAAAGACAAGAATGACGGAAATGACAGGAAATCGAAGACTTCGAAGAAATCGAGGAAATCGACGAGAGGGAATTTTTCCTCGATTTCTTCAACTTCCTTGATTTCCTCGATTTCCCGCATCCCCTACACTCTATCCATGACCTCGCAACCGACTGCCACGCCCATCATCCGCAAGGATATGCCGATCGCCGACATCGTCGCCTTCTGTCCGGAGGCCAAAGACGTGCTTGCGGAGTACGGACTGCACTGTTTTCACTGCACGGGTGCCGCGACGGAAAACTTGGACGCGGGGTGCCGGACGCACGGCTACGATGATGCGGAGATCGACGCGCTGGTGACGGACTTAAATGAGATGCTCGATCGTCTTCCCCCCAAACCGCAGACGTTGACCGTGACGACCGCCGCCGCGCGCGCGATCGCGGACGTCGCGGCATCGGAAGGAAAAGCGGGCGAGGGGTTGGCGGTGATCGTGGACGGCTCGGGAGGATTTTGCATGGAGTTCCGTACCGAACCGGAAGAAACCGAGACGACATTCCGCAATGAGGAAGTCCCCGAGGTGCGCCTGTTTGCCTCGGCAATGACCCTCAAGCGCATCGGCGGATCGACCATCGATTTCCGCGACGGCCGCTTCAAATTGGATCTTCCGTCGAATGATCCGGCGAACAGCAGTTGCGGGTGTGGGGGGAGTTGTGATTGCACAAGGTAATTGAAAATGAAGAATTGAAAATTGAAAATGATGGAAGCAATTCTGTTTTTATAGCTTCTTGCGATATTCTCCAGCAACGAGGACACTGCTGATTTGTGTTGAGCTCCCAAAATTTTCAATCCTCAATTTTCAATTTTTCATTCCATGCTCCACCTCCCTCCTTCGCTTGAACGCCGCATACGGGACGTGTTCCCCGATGCCGAAGACCGGGAGCGGTTTGTGGTGGATGCGCTGGAAGAGGCACTCACGGAGTTTGAACCGGAAGAGGAAGAAGACAGCGTGCAGGCGGACATGGTCGGCGGCACGCTGCACCTGTTTACGGATGGCGGATCGCGCGGGAACCCCGGTGAAGCAGGCATCGGCTGCATTCTGGAAGACCCCGCGCGCGGCGTGACCTTGGAACAGAAAGGCGAAGCTATCGGGATCGAAACCAACAACGTCGCCGAGTACCGCGCATTGATCGAAGGACTGAAGATGTCGGAGAAATATCAACCGAATCGTTTAATCTGCCACTTGGATTCCGAATTGATCGTGAAACAGATGAACGGCGAATACCGCGTAAAGATGCCCACACTGCAACCGCTGTACGAAGAAGTGAAGAAGCTCTCCCTGCGCTTTGCCGACATCATCTTCAAGCACATTCCCCGGTCGGATAACTACAGAGCCGATGCGCTGGTGAATAAAGCACTGGATGCGCACATGGGGAAATCGCGGCCGGCGAGGCCGTCGGTGCGGCCCTCGATAGGATTTTAGTCTTCTTCGACAATATCAAAGCACAGCATCATCCGTCCGTCTCGTTCCACAAGACACTCTGTAAACAAGTCATACTCAGGCGTGCCAGGTCGCACATATATGCCGAGCAAGAGATGATCGTCGCGTCGTGCCCGTATCCAGTCAGAAGAAGAATATTGATTAGTCAGAGTGAAACACGCGTATTCCTGTCGCCCGGGCATCACGACCAGTTCCACCATCTTTCCATGCAGCCGGACATCTGCGACATTCTTCCCAAGAAGTTCCTGAACGTATTCCTTGATCTTCGGCAAAGCACCACTTTCCTTCTCCGTGTTTTCCACAAATCGGATCTCCACCTCCGTCTCACGACCATCGACGGGGATCATGCACGGCGTACCCACAATAGCGCGAACACGATCCACCACGCTCTGGCTCAGCGCACTCACTGTGACCGTCACTCGGTATATGCCGAATTTGCGATCAGCATGTGTCACTTCAAAACCCATGACACGTCCTTCATTCAATTTATATGTCCGTTGCAATTTCTGCTCCATGAATATTTCTACCTGACGTATCAAACGCTCTTCATTGGAGAGACCTTCTTCGGCACCCGGAGTCTCGCTGCCATCTGAGGGAATATTGCTCATAGTGTCGTAAACGAGTGAAAGATATGATACAAAAATTTCATTAAAAGTCAATATACCACTCAAAATGATGCCACAAAAGATGATTTCCTGTCTCCTTCCTATACACTCACGCCCGTGCGCCGCGCCCTCTTCATCCTCGGTTTCTTCGGTTTCCTCGGCTTCTTCCCGATGGATTCCGTTCATGCCGCGTACGCGCCCATCACCTACCGCCACGACCACTTCCTCTTCACGCTGGATCCGGACAGATATCCGGACTGGCACGGCGTCCACGAGGTATGGACGCTCAACGGCCGGCCGATCGTGCCGCTCTCCGAGTGGCGCGTGGATGGCGACAGCGTTCCGGCACTTCCGGCCGGCGTCAGCCGGTCATCGGAGATCTCTTGGAACACCGCCGCGATCCGCACGACGTTGGAACAGGAAATTTCCGCGAAGTTTGACCGTCCCGCCGGCGCCGTGACCATCAGCCGCGGAGCATCCGGGGCGATTGTGTTCGATGGCGTGGGACTGACGGGGCGGGAAACGGATCTTGCCGCGGCTGTCGCGGCGACTCTGCGGGCGCTGCAGGAAAACGCGACGGACATCGTGCTCGTCGTGCACGAAACGCAACCACAAGTGACGGTGAACGATCCGCAGCTGCAGAGCATGGGGATCAAAGAAGTGGTGACGGTCGGCGAATCGGCGTTCGACGGATCGCCCGTCAATCGCCGACACAACATCGCCGTGGGTCTCGGCAAATTCAACGGGCACGTGATCAAGCAAGGCGAACTGTTTTCTTTCGGAGACGTGCTCGGCCCCGTCGACGGCTCCACGGGCTATCGCCGCGAACTCGTGATCAAAGGCGACCGCACGGAGCCGGACTACGGTGGCGGCCTCTGCCAGGTGAGCTCAACGGCATACCGCGGAGCATGGGAGTATGGTTTCCCCATTGAGCAGCGCAAAAACCACAGCTATGCCGTCAGCTATTACGGACCGCAAGGGACGGACGCGACGGTGTACCCGCCCAATCCCGACATGAAATTCACGAACGACGGCCCGTCGGCGCTGCTCATCCAAACGTACTCGGAGGACAGCCACGCGTACTTCATCTACTACGGCACGAAAGACAGCCGCAAGACTGAAGTCTGGGGACCGGTCGTCCTCGGCACGCGCGCCCCGCCGCCCGACCGCACCATCTTCACAACCGAACTCGCGCCGGGACAGCGCCGCAAAGTGGGCGACCGCCATGCCGGCATCACCGTCGAATGGTACCGGTCATTATCCGGAGGACCGTCGACGGGCACGGGCAAAACGGAAACCGTCCTCTCTATCTACGAAGCCAGGCCGCTGTTTTATGAAGTGGGAGTGGAGGCACTGCCGACTGAGACACTGGGAGGATTGGAAGCTGCTCCCGTTATTGATATTGTGACGCCTTAATTGCACCGAAGAAACAAGAAACAGTGAAGAAACAAACAGCAAGGACCGAAAAATCAAACACTTACATCATTGATCATTCAGATTTGATTTATTGGAGACTTTTTTGCTTCTTGTTTCTTCGGTGTAATTTGTCGCCCACTATTCTCCTCGCATCATCGACGTCACCCTCGGCGCCTTCAGCGGCCCCGACAGATGTTCCTGCAAAAATTTGTCGCGCAGGCGTTCCAGCTGATGCGTACTCTCGACAGGTGACTCTTGGAAAAAGTGTCCTTCGCGGGCGGCGGCGATGAACACGCGTTCGGCTTCCGACAGCTCAAAAAAATGCTGCATCTCTTCGTCACCCGGAAGGAGTCCCAGTAGATGCAGCACGCAGAGCTGGTAGATCAGACACGCCTGCGGATGATGGCGCCGGCAGGACCGTAAAAATTCCAACGTCGCGTCGAACACTCTCGGCAGCGGCTCATCGTCTTGCGTCAGACGGAGCAGGACTTCGATGCCTTCGGCGACGTCCGCGAATGCCGACGGATCGATCGTCTCCGTATGCGTATCGGTCACCTGCACGTTCGCCGCAATCCATCCCGCGCTGCTTTCTTTCACGGTGATCTGCACATGCCGCGGCATCAGCAATGACCCGCCCATGCGGCTCGTCGTCTTGCGCACTCCCGCCGCGCGCACGGCCAAGCGTCCCTTCTCGCGCGTAAACAGCACGCAATATCTGTCGGCCTCACCGACGTTGTAGGTTTTGAGCACGATGGCATTGAGCGAGTACGACTGCGGCATGCCCCTACCCTAGCATCATCTCCCTCTTCCGCCTCATGCCCAAATACGCCCCTGCGAACGCCAGGAACGGAATGGCCAGGAATTCGACAATGAGGATGAGCGGACCCAAGGAGCGGACGAGCGACGACGTTTCCGTGCGCAACGCCGCGAATGCGCCGCTTCCGCTCAGTGAGGGCAGGACCGAAGGGCCGACGGCGATAAGACCTGCGAGGAGGGCTGCACTGATGGCAACAGCGAGAAATAGCAGCAATCCCGCCTCGGTCGCAAACGGCACCAGCACCGATGCCTCCCGCGCGCCGAACAATCGCTCCACCAAAATCTCTTCACTGCGCAGCAACGCCCGTCGACGTGTCAGTTCCATCAGCACAAACAAGAGCACAGCACCGGTCAGCGCCAGGAACCCGATGGAAAGCATGCGGCCCGCGCGGGTGAGCGTGAGCATCTGGCGCACTTCCTGTTCTTGGTCCGTGGTCTGCGTGAGGAAAGCAGGATCGACGGTGTCTTTCCACGTCGCCTGCCGCGTGAAGTCGGCGAACGCGTCGTAGTCGGTGAGGGACTTGAGGGTCACCGCGACGGTATCGGGATATGGATTATCGATCTGGAAATCCTCGAGGAGCGACGTGAGTTCCGGGTTGCGCTTCTTCTCTTGTTCGTAGGCTTCCTCGCGCGTGACGAATCTCACCGCTTCCGTGAACGGCTGCGCCTGGAGAGCCACCAAAAATTCCTGCACCTGTTGGTCTGCAGCCCCTTCATGCACCTGCAAACGAAGATCCAGCTGCGACTGCAGCATCCCCTGCACCGACTGCGCGCCAAGCGTGAGGAGGACCAAGAGTTGCGCCAAAAACGCGACGCCGCACAGCACACCCAATGTGGTTCCGTATTCGCGCTCACGCCACAACGTCAACACGCCGCGCCGAACGCCGCGCTTGAGAAGTAACCAAGTGGAAGAGGAAGAGGACATCTACAGT
>CAYOFI010000008.1:46124-67056 GCA_964403335.1 uncultured Candidatus Peribacteria bacterium | reverse complement strand
GACTGAATCCGAAAGAAGCAAAAATGCAACTCGCCCGCGAAGTCGTCACGCTCTACTACGATGCAGATGCAGCCGCGCATGCAGAGCAACAATTCCAAAACGTCCACAAAGATCACGGTATTCCCGATGATATGCCCGAGGTAAAACTGAAGAAGGGGAGTGGGTTACTCGACGTCATGGTCGAGCACAAACTGGTCTCGTCCAAATCCGAAGCGAAGCGATTGATCGAACAAGGCGGCGTGAAATTGGACGACGCGGTCATCACCGACATCAACGCTAAAGCGGGGGAGGGGGTGTTGAGGGTGGGGAAGCGGAAGTTTTTACGTTTGTATGTGCTCTAATTGTAGATACCTCTTAAATTTATCGGTTCTCTACGTAATCCCAATCATTATTTTGTGTTTGTTCTTGAATGTCATCGACATTTCACCAAAACCGGAAAAACTTAATTTAACTTTTTATAAAAACTATCCCTCACAACAACCGATTATTTCTAGCTCTGGGAGTGAAAAATATCCTTTTCACGCTGGAATTAATGTCCCCGATGCTACAGAAAATTTAGTAAATGCACTTGGAATTTGGAACGGCATACTTCCATTCAAAATTTGCTTTAGTGAATCTATGAAATTCTTTACTGAACACAATGTATATATACGAAAACATAACAGAGATTTTTTGCGTATTCAAAGCAATGAAGCAAATCCACCTATGGTAAATATTCCTATTCGCAATGATGAATGCAAGCCTCTGCCTCATAACATCAGCAACTTGGAATTTAATTTCTTTGTTGAACCAAATTTTGAACCTGAGTTATTAGAAACTCTTGAAGGAAAAAGAATTGCATATATTAATGATCCACATTTACCCGATCAGTTTTTAGCTAATTTTATTTCAGAGACCAGAATTACTTTGAAATTTGAATACGGTTGGTTGTGGCTATTAATTATCCCTACAATTTTTGGGCTTTGGTGGCAGCTACTACTTACTATTAAGCAAGTTCATTCAGAATTTTTGAAATAAGAAAGCCGGCCTCCGGGGCCGGCTTTCCTCTCTAACGAACGACAGGGGATTTACTGCGCGGGAGTGGTGACTCCACCCTGGTTGGTGGCGGGATTCGTGGCTGCTGGAACATCGATGTCGATATTCGTGTCGGCCGGTGCCGCCTGCTGCTGGAAGAGCGCGCCGTTGAAGGCGAAGAATGCGAATGCCGCGACGGCCAGGATGGCGACGATGGTGAAGACCAACATCGCGATGCCGCTGTCGGCCGCGCGGTCGGCGTCATCGATCCTATCGTTGTGAACATGAACTTCTGCCATATACGTAAGGGGGAAAGAAGTGAACCATGCTTGCTGACGGGGGAGCATGGTCATTCTTACGCAAAAAAATTCCTCACAATCTATTCAGTACCGTGCCGACCGACGTATCGGGATACCGGACAATCGCAGCCAAAGCTGCCAAAGCCGTCGCAGGGCGATCGCACGACGCGATTCCCAACCGCATTTGCGCCAAGGCCCAAGCAGTAGAAATCTGCTCAAGTGCAAACAAACCGTCTTTTTCCGACGTCATTCGCAACACGATCTGTTGCAGCAACGGATTGATTTTTTCCTCGTCCTCCCGCGTGCGGACCAATACATCCACGTTTAAACGAGTCGCTACCTCATCTGGAGACGCGTCCAGAATGCCTTCAAGTGGTTTCATTTCCTTTACCACGGCCAGGGCTCGTGTATCCAAATCCATTTGATTGGCCATGCGCACCCATTCGTCCAAAATCACATCCAACAATTCTGATCGCTGCTCATCATTGAAGCGTCCATAGGGCTGCAACTCGTATCCTTCGATCAAAACGCGGAGCTTGTTGCGCATCATTCGAGCATATTCGATCAAACGAATGTCCGGCGATTTTTGCGACAGTCCAGGCAACGATTCCAACCATTGCGACAGCACTTTGTCTTTCACCCATTCGGCTAATTTCCGATCGTCGGTATTCGCAGCAATGATTTTGACTTCCCGTCCGCCTCTTTCCTGCGTATGCGCTCGACCATCTGCATACAGCGGATGGTGTTGGTGGGGAATCATGAGTTCTCTATGCGTGCAGATATGCTGCAAATCTTTCCGGACCAAATCTACGATGGTTTGCTCTTTTTCCCCGTGCGTCAGCATGTAACTGGACTCCTCGATGAGCCGGAAACAGATATGCCGCAATACACGACGCCTTTCCGACACATCCTGACCGCGCAGCGCCGGAACGCTTGCAGACTGGAATATCTGCACAAGTTTTTGGCGGGCGTACTCCACAAAATCGGCGATCTGCACACCCGTGGATTCCGGCGGCCGCAAAAACCACGGCATTTTGTACGCCAAGGTCCGCAAATACTGCTCCTGTGTGCGGGGGAGCTGCGGTTCCTGCCAAGATGCATCGGAGAGCGCGCCCTGTTCGGTCATAGAGAGAAAGGCACGCAAGATACGCTTATTGCGCTTGCTATACAAAAACCGCCACCCGGAATCCCGGATGGCGGCTTACACTGCGGCAAAGGACATTACTGCGCACCGCCCTCTCCCGCCGGGAGGTTGACGTCAATATTTGCACCGCCCGGCGCGGGGGTCGCGGCGCGCTGGGACATGAGCAGGAACGCAATCACCACGACGGCAATGACCGCGATAACGGCGACCAGCATGCCCGCCATGGAATTGGAATCGGAATTTGCCATAGAAAAAGTGGGGAAAGAAAGAATGAAACCTCACTATCTTCTAACGGAATGCTTGCTTGGATCTTACAAGCACAAAAGTGGTGGCCACGCGCGGGAAGTGAAACGCGCAGCCACCCTGATCTGTTCTGTCTCATCCAATCCAACTGCAAGACAATCGAGACGTGAACAAATCACTCTCCATTGTCCTCAATCGCCGGCGCACGTCAAACAGGCAGCTGTGGAAATAATGAATAGAAGATATTCCACAGCTGCCAAGCGTTCGACCACACAGGGAGTTGACGGTGCGGTCGTCCTTCCTGTTCGGCGGGGTAAGCCGAACAAGCCGCGGCATATTGATTCAATTTTTTGAGATGTCAACTAATCGGGAGGGGACTAGTGCGTGCCGGATCCGGAATCATGAAACTTCTTATGCACCTCTTTTAAGTGGGGATTCGTGACGTGGGTATAGATCTGCGTGGTCGACAGATCCTTATGCCCCAGCATCTCTTGTACCGAGCGGAGATCCGCACCATTCCGCAAAAGATCCGTGGCAAAGGAATGCCGGAGCGTGTGCGGCGACGGGTCAGACACAATCCCGGCCTGCCGCGCGTATTTTTTGACGATGGAATAAATGGAAATGCGCGACAGACGGAACTCTTCGCCCGGCGGCATCGCGTTCACCGCGGCGGCGTGATGGCGGATAAAGAGAGGGGACAGGTGATCGAGACGGACCAGGAGATACTCCTCCAGGGCCTTCGCGGCGACATCGGAGACAAACACCACCCGGATCTTCCCCCGCTTTCCGCGGATGGAGATTTCGCGGGTGTTGAAGTTGAGATCTTTGCGGTTGAGTCCCCTGAGTTCCGCAAGACGAAGTCCTGTCGAGAAGAACAGATGGAGGATCGCACTATCGCGCCTCCCCTCCTTTGTGGAGACATCCGGCGCAGTCAGCAGCCGCGTGAGCTCCTCCGCAAACAGCACTTTGACCTTCCGGGGGTCTTCTTTGAACCTCGTGACCCTGTCCGACGGATAGACGGTCATCTCCTCCTCACGGGTCAAATAACGTAAAAATGCTCTGAGGATCGTCAGATGATGATTCTTCGTCCGGACGGTCAGCTCTTTCCCTGCTCTGGTGCGATAGCTGTGCAGGGCGGACTTGTAGATGCGGACGGTCGATTTATCGAATAAGCGGGGATCGGTGACTTCACACAACTTTTGCAAAAGATCCAGTGACTGGGTGTACGCGGAAATGGTTAGCGGCGATTTATTTTCTTCAGCCTTTAAGTATGTGAGGTAGCGCTCAATGGCTTTCGCGAGTGCCGATGAAGATGGGGGAGCAAGCGTTGTCATCGGGGAAGGGGTTTTCCACATTCTCTCCTACTTAACATAATGCAGTTTATGTTAATATTTTCTGTAGAGCAATAAACATAACGCCGAGGGCCTCACGGATTACACTGCGGTTCTCAAACGCCTGATCTGCGGGTGGAAATGCAGGAAATGTCTGAATCCTCCGCCCGTCAAACCACGACAACAATTCAATACGTGCCAGGTGGTACCGGTCACTCACCCCCACGATACTGTCGCAGTCCCCCATACGCGGCAGCGTGTTCAGCAGGTTTTCATCCGTGGAATGCGACTCCTCTTCGATGACGATATCCTCCGCCGACACACCGCCCGCCAACGCAATGCGCTTCATCACGCTGGCTTCGCTCTCCACCATCCCCTCTCCTTTGCCGCCGGTCAGAAAGAGCTTTTTCACCTTGCCGTCGCGATAGAGCTCCGCCGCCGTCCCCACCCGGCGCAGAATGCCGGGGCCGGGGCCGGTATAGATAATTTGACCATGCGCGTCATACGTGGGACGGACAGCCGTTCCGAAGACGATCGCGCAGGCCGCGGGGAAGTGCGAGACTCCGGGAAAGCGCGCATAGACCAACACCAGCGCCACGACAAAAAAAGCGGTGGCGCTTGCCGATAACCACAACGCCGCGCGCAGCAATCGGCGCAGCCACACACGCCACCCGGTGCGCGGAGCAGCGGAGAGCGTCACTTGGTGGGAGGAACGGGAACCACGAAAATATTGGAGGGGATGGCGGGAAGATACGTATTCCACGGCGGCCACACGCGGATCTCCGCTCGGTCGACTTCCGGAAGGTTGCGGACGACTTTCAATGCCTGCGCGCGCGGCAACCCGGTGATGTCCTCGCGGATCTGTTTGCCGAAGCGCGCGCCGCCCGGCGTCAGCGGATCCAAGACGTATTGTTCCGTCCCCGTCACATCCACGGTGATTTTGATCCACGTGAGGTTATCGGCGTACTCAATCACCACCACACGTCCGGGATCGAGCGACACGGAATCGGCAATGAGCTCCTTCCCGTCGCCGATATGTCCTTCCACTTCCTTTCCGTACTCGGCGAGGATGCCGGCCGCGTCGTACGCCGGCAGCGTGTAGATGATGCTGCCGGTCACGGGAATCTCGTTCACTTCTTTCCCGAGCAAGTCCATCGGCAGCGTAAATCCGCTGTACGTGGCGCGCGTGAGGGTATCGCGGATCAGGAATTGATAGTCCGCACCCACGTGCTCGCGGTTCCACTCCTTCCGCTTCAGCTCAATGGCCTGCTTGGCCGCCAACAGCAATTCTTGCTCCAAACGTTTTTTGGCCAAATCCACATCCGACTGCTGCAACACCGAACGGTACGCCGTGCGTCCGCCTTTGGCCGGCGTCGTGTTGATGCCATACACCAGTACCCGCTGCTCCACCGGCAATCCCGGCAACTCCCACCGCACGTTGGCCGGCACGTTCCCGCGATCCCCGATGATTTTGCCATACAGGTCAACGTGATCGGCTATGGCATTCACTTTGACGCTGCCGGAACCGGGAATGGTGGCGCCTCCCGCAAGCCGGAAGATCATGCCCGCCTGGTTCAAGAGCCGCGTCCCCTTCTTCAGAATGAAGTCTTCTTTGGTCTTATTCACCAGGCGCATCGTGGCCTCGGCGTCGCTGCCGATGAATTCGGGACTGATATCTTTGAAGACGATCGATTTACGCACCGTGACCGAGACGGGTTCCAGCGGCCATACGCGGCTTTGGGTCGGAAGCGCGACCGTGGCCCCCGACGTAATAAGCGTGATGTTCATGGTTTGCGTCACCACGTCTTTGCGCGGCCACACGCGCACCTCGGCCGACGGCAGAATGGTAAAGACGACGAAGAAAAACAACACGGCGCTCAAGCCGATGAGCAGCCAAATGCGTAGTTTGGGCAGTGACAGCAAACCCATCGCCTGCAGGCGGGACCGCCACTGCTGCCGCCACAAACTGGGAGAAAACGACTGCAACGCCGTGCCCGCTTGCGGATGCCCCGCCACGAGACCGCGCAACATCCGCGTGGTATGCACGACGGAAATTCCCGCCGCCCGCGCTGCCGCAATGACCACGGATTCTTTGGACGCCAACCGCACGCGGTCGCGCACCTCCTTCATATCCGTCAAAAATGTTTTGCGCACCTCCGTCTCTTTCAGCGCATTGTTATCCGCGTTTGTCAGCACCGTCACGGCCTCGCCTTTGGTCTCTTTGATCCTGCGCGCGAACGCACTCCAGGATTCCTCGTCGCCGCGTGTCAGAATGGAGAGCTTTTGTTCGGAAGACATGGAAAAACGGGGTCAGAGGAAGGTTAGCGAAGGTTAAGAAAGAGATCGAGGAGATCAAGGGCGTCAAAGAAATCAAGGACTGAAATATTCCTTGATCTCCTGGATCTCTTCGATCTCCTTGATCTCATTTCTTCAGGGGCGCCAACGCCGGCAACGGTTTCCCCGAGATAAACTCCAACATCGCGCCGCCGCCCGTGCTCACGAACGTGTAGGCATCGAGCGGATAATCGTAGCGACTGTGGAAATCGATCGTGTCGCCGCCGCCGATGATGGTGGTGGCACCGCGCTTCGTGGCTTCGGCAATGGCTTCCGCAATCCGCTTGGTGGCGTGGGAAAACCGGTTCACTTCGTAGAAACCCAACGGTCCGTTCCACACGATCATCTTCGCCTGCTCAATGACTTTTTTGTAGCGCTCGATCGTGACTTTGCCGATATCGAAGATGCTCATATCACCCACGATGTCTTCCACGGGCAGATCGAGTTTTTCCGCATGATCTTCGGGAGCCGACGCCACGACGACATCGCGCGGCACGTGGATGTGCGCTTTGCCCTCTTTTTCCGCTTCCAGCATGAACTCCTGCGCTTCTTCCATGCGCTGCTCCTCATACTTGGACGTGCCGACATCAAACCCGCGGGCCGCGATGAAGGTGTTGGCGATACAGCCGCCGAGCAAGATGTCATCGCCTTTGCCGAGGAATCTCTCGATGACCGGAATCTTGGTCTCCATCTTGGCGCCGCTGACAATCAACGTGAGCGGATGCTCGGGGTGTTCGGTGACGCGGGAGAGATGCTCCAGTTCCTTTTCCAGCTGCAAACCCGCATACGCCGGCAAGAGCTTCGCCAGCGCGACCATGCTCGCATGCGCGCGATGGCAGTTCGTAAACGCATCGTTCACGTAGATATCGCCAAGTTTGGCCAATTCTTTCGCGAAGTCGGGATCATTTTTTTCTTCGCCGGCTTCGTAGCGCAGATTTTCGCAGAAGAGCACCTCTCCGTTCTTCAACGCTTTCGCTTGCTTGACAGTTGCATCCCCGATGCAGGAATCGGCAAATGCAACGTCGACTTTCAAGAGCTTCTCCAGCACCGCAACGACCGGCTTCTGAGAAAACTCCGGAAGCGGCTTTCCCTTCGGACGTCCTTGATGGGACAGAATCACCAATGACGCGCCATTCTTCAGGATGTGCTTCATCGTCGGCACAAGCGCCTCAATGCGTTCCGTATCCAATACCTTGCCATCTTCGATCGTCACGTCAAATCCCGCGCGGAGTATGACGCGCTTTCCAGAGAGATCGGCATCCTTGAGTGTGCGGTAGGTTGTCATGATGACATTCTAAAGGACCAAGTTCCAAGGACCAAATCCTCAATGGGATTTGGCCCTTCGGCTCGGCTCAGGACCATTTGCAAATATCTTTTATTCCAGAGCAATGGGCCATACTGAGCTGGGTCGAAGTATGGGATTTGAGATTTGGGATTTCCTTCAGGGTATGATCCTCTCCATGTTCGGATTCGACTCCCCTCTCATAGTCTTCCCTCTCGCGGCACTGCTCATCAGCGTCGTGTTGCACGCTGCCGCGATTGTGCTGTTTCCGCGCTGGGGCTTGCTGGATTTTCCGCACCGCTACGGCCTCACACGCGCACGACTCCCCTACCCCACCGGCATCCTCTCCATTGCGACCTTTTGCATCGTATTCACGCTGATTGAACCGTTCTCATTGGAAATCGTCGGCATTCTGAGCGCGGTGATCATCCTCGGAATATTTTGCTTCATCGACGACCGCACTCTCCTGCCGGCCTGGCAACGTTTTTTCCTGCAAGTCGCGATAGCCGTGTTGCTTGTGCTCTGCGGCATCCGCATCGACGCCGTCACAAACCTCATTCCCTTTTGGCTGCCGGCAGAAACGCTGCAATTGGACTCCGGCTGGCTGCTGGTCTTCTCCGTCGGCTTCACGATCGCCTGGATTCTTTTGACCATCAACGCCCTCAATTGGTTCGACGGTATCCCCGGCCAAGTGAGCGTAATTTCGACATTGGGATTTCTGACGATCGGCCTCTTATCCTTGAGTGACCGCGTCGGTCAGCCCGAACTTGCGCTCGTCGCTTTCGTCCTCGCAGGCATTTCTTTCGGCGGATTACTGTTCGACCTCCCCCCGCCCCGCGTGCTCATGGGCGACACGGGCGCGATGTTTTTCGGATTGATGATCGGCATTCTCACCATTTACTCCGGCGGCAAAGTCGCCACGGCCTTCCTTGTCCTGGGCGTGCCGCTCATCGATCTGCTCTTTGTGATCATCCGGCGCTTGCGAAGGGGCCAATCCCCTCTCAAAGGCAACGCGACGGATCAACATCTCCATCATCGCCTGCTGAAAAAAGGCTGGCGACCGTGGCAAATCATCCTGCTGACGGCCGTGACCGGCTCGGGGTTTGGGATCACGGCATTGTTTTTGGATACCGCAGGCAAAATTATCGCATCGGGGATTCTATTAGTAGTGATGATTGGATTGTCGTGGTATTCGAAACCGAAGCATTAAGGAGATCAAGGGCGTCAAAGAGATCGAAGAGGTCAAGGAACTATGAAGCGCAAAGCGCTTCTGCGTCTTTGACGCCCTTGATCTCCTCGATCTCTTTGATCTCTTTTTTACGGTTTAAACTTCATCGGGTCGCTCATGCTCCCAAACGGCTGGGCCTGGATGACGATGGCGGATTTTTGGTCGGTGGCCGGGACCATTTTGACCTGGATGCGTCCGTCATGGAAATCGCTGGCCGCGATGGAAGCGGGTTGGAATGTGGCGCGGCCGAATGCCGTGCGCAGTTCCACCGTGCGGGAGAAGTCCGGTTCCGTGACGACCTCGCCTGCCGCATCCAGCAGCACAAGCGTGACGGTTTCCTCGTCTCCGCGTTCACCCGTGTACGCGCCATCGTGACTGATGCGAATGGACGCAACCGTGGTGGACGGCGGGGTGGCGATGGCGACGATGGTCTGGCTGGCCACGGCCACGCTCGGCGCTGCGCTGGATGCAGATGCCGACTGCGAAGCGGGAACCGTCGCAACGGCTTGCGACGCGGACGTGGCGGGAGCGCGTGCCAGACGTTCGGCTTTGCGTGCCGCGATGCGTTCCGCGGCGGTCAGCGCGCGGGCGACGGAACTCTTGGAGCTGGATGCTTGCGCGACCGTCGGGCGTCCGATGCGATGCGCTTGGATGTAGAGCAGCGGATGAACCGTGTACTGCAATCCGCGCTCGCGGAACAATCCTGCGTCGACCGCTTGCGTCGTGGTGAGACCTGCCGCGCGGGCTTCGGCGCCCGTAAAATTCCAATACGGGTGCTGCGGCGCGTCGGCCTTCTCCAAGCTGAAGTGCAAGTGCGATCCCACCGCGAACCCGGTCTTGCCGGCGGTGCCCAGCTGTTCGCCTTTGCGCAGCACTTGCGACTCGGAGACCAGCACCGTTTCCAAGTGCGCATACGCGGAATACAGCGTGGTCGTTTTGCTCTCGTCATCGGGATCAGGAACATTCGGATGTTTGATGACCACGAAGTTTCCAAATCCGCCCGGTTCATTGCCCACGCGCGCGACGATACCGTTTCCAATCGACAGCACGGGTGTGCCCATGAGCGCCGCCAAGTCCATACCGGCGTGACTCCCCTCTCCCCTGCCCGTCTTATACGTACCCAAGTTGTCGACCAGGAAGATGCGTGAATCCGATTCCGGTCCCGTGTATTCCGGGAACGGACGCAGGTAATCCGCAGGCAATTGACGGAACGTGTGCTCGTACGGATTGCCGCCGACTTCGGACCACTTTTTGTAATCCGGAACGCCCGGCAACGGCGCGGTAAAGCCGTCGAACGCGATCACACTCTCGTCCATGTTTCCAAGCACCGATGCCCAGAACACGGTCCATCCGTGCGTGCCGAGCATGTTGCCGGTCACAAAGCAAAACAGTGACAGCACCGCCACCCAAAACGTCGTCCTCTCGGACAGGTACTCGAAAGGATGTGCATGTTTTCGCGTGTACATGGTGTTCCGTGCAAAGGCCTTTTTTTGTTGTTTTGCTACCATGTTGGGTGTGTTTGTAATGTACAAGTATAATATCATTTTTTGACCAAAAGGTCAATATGCACTCTAGCAACCAAACAATGGCTTTTGCCCCATCCGCTGCGGTTTTGCAGGATCTGGGCGCCTCTCTACCCCATACACTCTACGGCCTGCCGGTGACCGTGTTCCTGAACGGCGAACTGGGTGCCGGGAAAACCACGTTTGTGCAGGGTTTGGCACGCGGACTCGGCGTGGAAGATCACATTGTGAGCCCCACGTATGCGCTCGAGCAGCGGTATGAGACCGCGCACGGACCGCTGTTGCATATCGATCTGTACCGCATGACCCCCAAAGACGCCGAACGCCTGCTGGATGCGACGGATGATCACACCGGAATCCGCTGCATCGAATGGTCGGAACGCATCGATGTCGCGCGGCTGAAAAAATCCCATCGCACGATCACGGTGGCGTTGTCGGAAAGATCCGGAACAGACGGCCGGCAGATCGACATCGCTTTTGAAGACATGCCTCTTCCGACAGATGCACAGATCGACGCCTGGCGGGAAGAAGTCCTGCTCCCCCCGCACATCATTGCCCACTGCGAAGCCGTCGCAAATTTTGCCGTCAGTCTGACGGAACAGATGGCGGCGCGCGGACACATCATTCGTCCGCAAGCACTACGAGCAGCCGGCAAAGTGCACGATCTGTTCCGCTTCGTCGATTTCAAACCGGGCGTCATGCCGTCCCATGCCACGGTGACTGCGGAGATGGCAGCATGCTGGGATACATGGAAAACACGCTACCCAGACAAACGTCACGAAGCCCTCTGTGCACTATTCCTGCGCGAAAAAGGATTCCCGGAACTCGCGGATATCGTTGAACCGCATGGCTTTTCGGGAACGCCGGAGGAGCGACGGACGATTGAACAAAAACTTCTCTTCTATGCCGATAAGCGCGTGCGGGAGGATCAAGTGGTGACGCTCGATGAACGGTTCGCGGACTTCGCGAAGCGCTATAACGACGGGAAGCAATCCACCGAGGGGAAGCGTTGGCAGGATGAAACCGTTGCACTCGAAAAACAACTGTTTGAAGGCTAAGGATTAAGGCTAAGGCTAAGATTTTGGACGATAGGAGTGAATGAGACCTGTGAGCATTTTTCCGATTTCACGAGCGAGCATCCGAGCTTTTGCAGTCTCTTATTCTGTAACAAAGCCAAGAGCAACAACAATGTGAAGAAAAGCTTCTGTCTCCGTACATTCTCCTCGAGAAATCGTATATTTATGGGCTTTGTCATCATGCGTATATCTCCCATAACCCTCAGCAAAATTTGCGAGAATACTGGTCGAGGATTTGCGAATCTGAGTTGTTAACCCGTATAGCTCTTCTCGAGGAACTTTTTTCGTTAGAGTATAAACTTCTCTCACAAGAACAATGCCTTTCTTCCAAATTGTCGAATCAACAAAATCATTCATAGTTCTACTCTGCACACGCACAACTTCCTTGTCTGTACGTTATAAAAATTCTTTTTTGCGAAACTCAAATTTTCCTCATGCAGAAGACAAAAAATACGTTCCACATCCCTATGGAACGCCCCCAATTTCCTTCACTTGGCCTTAGCCTTAATCCTTAGCCTTATTACACTTTCCAGGGCATCAGCTGGCTCTTCAATACTTGAGCCCATGCACCTTGCACAAACGGCAACGGCACGACTGCGCCCACGATCAACGCCAGCAAGAGAAGTCCCACGCCAATCATCCCCAATACACGCTCACCCTTCGTCCAACGCTTCCGGGACCCCGCTTCGCGATGCTTTTGCGCGGACTGCCAGACGTGCATCAGCACGAGAGTCTCCAAAATGGTCATCGCAATACCGCGCACGGCTTCGATGATTGAGGCGCTCGTCCCCTGTTCCGGCACAAAACCGGCGGCAGGATGCAGGAAAATTGCGATCAGCAGCGAAGCCCCCAGGAGCGCGACATCACGCAGATACGGACGGCCGCACCGGAGAAATGTACGAACAGCCGATCCCCCTTTTTCCGCACGCGTCTGCAGAGTTTCAAATCCCACCCACAAAAACAGCAGCACGATCATGGCGCCGACCGTGCAGAAGGCCGCGGCCAAAATCAGCAGCAGCATCACGGCAGCCTTGATAGCCGGAATCTCTGTCCAGTCACCGGACAGAAACCGCACGCGCAAGTGTGGGAGAGAGGTAATAGACATAAAATGTGTTTTAGATATTATAGAACAATTTAGTATTTTTAGCAAGTTCCTCAGCTCCCCCGAATAATCCCCCGAGCCTTCTGCAATCGCTCCCGCACATCCGCCTCAAATCCCCTATCCGTCGGTTCATAGAGTGTCTGAGGAGGAATGCCTTTCGGGAAATAATTCGCAGTGACGACGCCATTGGGCGCGTTATGCGGATATTCGTATCCAGAGCCGTAGCCCTGTTCCTTCATTCCTTTCAGCGGCGCATTCCGCAGATGGTTCGGGACTTCGGTGGACGATGCGCCGGCGAGGGCACGTTTGGCTCCGCCCATTGCGCGAGTTACTGCGTTACTCTTCGGCGCCTGAGCCAGATAGACGCAGGCCTCGGCCAAAAAGTACTCACCTTCCGGTAAGCCCACGAGTTCGAACGCCTGCCACGCCGCGACGACGATTTGGAGTGCGCGCGGATCAGCCAAGCCGATGTCTTCGGACGCAAGGATCGCCATGCGGCGCCAGAGAAATCTGGGGTCTTCCCCACGCTCGAGCATGCTGAACATCCACAGCAACGCCGCGTCAGGATCACTCCCGCGCAATGTTTTGATGAAGGCAGAGACGGTGTTGTAGTGGTCTTCACCGGCACGGTCATACCGCTTGCTGCGCTCTGCGAGAAATTTTTCGGCAGCCGCTATGTCCACTTTGCCCCCGGCTGTCATCGCCACGAGTTCGAGCGCGTTGAGGGCAATGCGCCCGTCACCATTGGCAATCCGGGCGATATGCGCGATCGCCTCGTCTGCAACAACCGTCTTTCCGGCAAGTCCTTCAGGATCTTGAACAGCACGCCGCAGGATCGCTTCCAGCTCCGTCGTCCCTAAGGGCTTGAGCAGATAGACGCGTGATCGGGAGACAAGCGCAGCGTTGACATCAAAGTACGGATTCTGGGTTGTGGCACCTATCAGCGTCACGACTCCGCTTTCCACATACGGAAGAAGCGCATCTTGCTGGCTGGTGTTGAAGCGGTGAATCTCATCGATGAAGAGCACCGTCCGCTGGCGCAGATTGGAAAACACGGCATCGGCTTTTTCGCAGATGGACCGCAGTTCTTTGATGCCGCTGGCCACGGCATTGATCTGGATGAATTCGGCGCTTGTGGCTTCGGCGATGATACGGGCGAGTGTCGTCTTCCCCGTTCCCGGCGGGCCGGCCAAGATGATGGACCCGATGCGATCCTGTTCGATGGCCGTGCGCAGCGCGGAACCCGGCCCCACGATCTCTTCCTGTCCCACAAAATCCTCCAGCCGCTTGGGCCGCATGCGATGTGCGAGCGGTGCGATTCCCGCCGGCGTCGCCGGTTGCGATGTCGATGATGTTTGTGCGGTACGCGCCATACCTCCCGATACTATCGCTCCAGCTCCCGCAGCGCTTCTAAAAAGGCATTGTCTCCGTCATGAATCCAATCGCGCACGGCAGGAAGATTGCGGGGATCGGCAGCCATGGCGGCGATTTGCGAGAGTTTATCTCCGGGCTTCTGTTCCAAGGCTTCAAACGGAATCCCGAGCGCCCATGCGGCAATAGCTCCGTGATACCGGTGCGTGAGGACCATGGAAGCGCCCGACAGAGCATGGACCATCTGATCGCTCGTCCGGATGTCCTGCGTTGACGTCGGCGCGTGCGCCTCGGCGAGTCTTCGTAGCTGCTCGACCCGCTCTTTTTCCTGCCGATCGTCAGGCTGTAATGCCAGGACACGGATGTATTCGTATGTCGAATTCGCGAGCGCTTTTTGGACCATGTTTGCGAACGCTTCTCCCGAATTTGCGCGCGGGATGATGATGAGCACATTTTGTGGATTGCTGGGTATTTTCTTCGCTTCAAGGAGCGAAAATATGGGATCAAAACTTTGAACCACTTTTGTGTTCTTGAGGAGTGTCGTGACTCGCGCCAATGAGGCGGCATCGCGGACCGTAATACTGCGTGCTCCCCGCATCGCACTCCGCGTACACCACTCCCCGATTCCTTTCTTAAATGGCCCGACTCCTTGATAACAAAATATCCGAGGAATGCCGAATGTTCGAGCCACGGCGGCATGTATCCACCATAGAACACAGGCAAAAACCGACTCGGCATCCGTGAATAACGTCCCGCCGCCAAACACCATCGCATCGCAACGGCGCAATTCCCTGATCGTCCGCCACCAGGGCGTCATCAACACCGAACGAATTCCTCCAGGCAACCGATGCAATTCATGATGATCCGCGCGCGGATGGGCTGACAGCACAACCCACTCGACCGCGGGAAACTTGGTCAGCATGTAGTCCTTCAATGCCTCATCACCAAAATTCCCATCGCCGTAATTGCCTACAAGAAGACATCGCATACGAGCAGTATACGCGAAAAGGGCGACGTAGCCCGAAGGGCGAAGACGTCACGCCTGGGGAGCCTCTTCTGTCTTTGCTTCCTCTGCTGCGGGTTCCTCTTTAGCAGGGGGCGGAGCGACGGCAACGGTGAATTCGTCGGAGCTGGTGAAGCGCTCGCTCATGCGGGCGGCCTTGCCCTTGCGTCCGCGGAGGAACGACAGCTTGGCACGGCGAACCTTGGCGATCTTCTTGACCTCGATCTTCTCCAGCATCGGCGAATGGATGGCGAACACGCGCTCCACTCCCACACCCGACGCAATGCGACGGACCGTGAACGAGGCATCCGTCGGCACATGGCCTTTGTGGATGGAGATGATCAATCCTTCAAAAATCTGGGTGCGTTCCTTCTCCCCTTCCTTAATACGCTCGTGGACACGAACGGTATACCCCGGCTTCAGCTCGGGCTGCTTTTTGAGGTATTTCTGGGCCTGCACATGTAAAACCTGCGAGGGCATAGAGCTGGGAGAGAGTACTGATATTTCCGGGTCGTGTAAAGACCTTCCTGACCGTAAAAACCAAAGACCAGAGGCCAAAAGCCCTGTTGTCCTGGTTTTTGGTTTCTGAACCCCGGTCTCTATTTCCCCTGCGCTTCCTCAATCTGCTTCTGGATGGTGTTGTAGACGATAAGATGGCGCGGATCGTGCAGGATTTCTTGAATAAAGCGGTCTTTCAGGCTCAAGCGGTACAAGAAGTCTGCTTCGGAGAAGATGGAATACTTCACGTTCTTGTGGGTGGGATCCTGCAACAGAAGAGCCTCCAGCAGCTCGCGCTGGACGGGACCGACGATGAGCAAGTCGACTTTGCTTTCCGTGCCCGCAAAGGAACCGGCCAGGAGGACGAGTTGGACGTTCGGCAAGCGCTTCAGGCTGCTGATGAGGGGGCTTTCCGTCTGTACATCTTTGGAAAAGATATTCCGCAGATCCGCGAAGAGCGGGAATTCGGTATCTACGTGATAGAACTTCTTACGATTGCGGTGCCGCGCCTTCACCAGACCGATGCGGCGGAGATTTTCCAGTTCGCGGCGGATGGAGTTGATCTGTTCCCCCAGCAAGCGCGTGAGCTCACGGATGAAGTACTCCTTTTCCGGGTGAAGAAGGAATGTGGAGAGCAATTTCACACGGGTTTGCGAGCTGAACAATGCTTTAAGCGTGGAGGATGGCATGGGGTTGCGTAGCGCTGGCCCCAAAGGGGACCCTTCGGGTGGGCGCTGATCACAAACCTTACTCACTAGGAGTGTGTCAGTGCAAGAAAATTACTCATGGCACTGTGCACAAATAATGTGCGATCTTTTTGGCTTCACACTGATGTAAAACTTCTTGAATAGGATTCTTCACGTCGATTTATGAACACAATTTATACTCGCTTAAAAAGTCTATTTGTTGTGTAGATATATTCGTGGGTGCCTGTGCGGGATTTTCCCATGCACAAGCGGTTTTGTCTGGCCCCTCTCCCCCACTTGGCGATTGAGCATTTGGGTATATTTTGCTATACTACGGAGATGACTTGGAAAACAAAATTTGCGATCGGGCTGGGCCTTCTGACAAGTCTTATTGTCATGATGATTCTTCCGGGGTGGGATGGGTTTGGATTGTCCGTTGCGCATGCTCAGGCGGCAGCCGGATCCGGAACGATGTTGCCCTTCACCTTCACGGGGACTTTCGTGGATTTTACGAAACAGATCACCTCGTTTTTGATCACCATCATCAACTCGATCATCTGGTTCCTCTTCATGTTCTTGGACCAGGTGCTGGACCCCATCTGGATTTTTGATCTGGAAGGCGGGCCCGGCCTCACAAATATGTTGCGCGAAATCTGGCAGCTGTGCCGTGATCTCGTCAATTTGGGACTGGCACTGGGATTGATTGCCGGAGCGATTGTCATGATCGTCAAATCCGATGCCACCATGATCAAAACGGCGCTGCCCAAATTCGTGATGGCAGTCGTCTTGGTGAACTTCTCTTGGTTCTTGCCCCGGGCGGTCTTTGATGCCGCGCAAATCCTCACGTACACGGTCTATCAAATCCCCTCACTCCTGGACAACACAGGATGCGTCCTCCCCCCGACCGCCACAGAACCCTCACGGCCCTGCGACGTGGTCGTAGACTATGCGTTCTTCGATCAAACACAGCTTATTGACCTCAACGGCGTACTGCGCGCCAACAATGGCCAACCTCTCACCACTGGATGGACCTGCATTCTTCGTCCGCTGGTCTGCATCCGCAAAGTCAGCATCGGGTCGCCGGAGGCCACGGTGAACGCGCATATGCATTCCGGAGTGCTGAACGGACTGATTGTGAACCATGCCCGCCTGCAGTCGTTGATCCAAATCAGCGATCCGCGCGCCGGAGGCATCGGGCCGCTGCCGGGCGGGCCCGTGGAGCAATCGCTCGGACTGATCGCAGAAGTCATCAAACTGGTGATTATTCTGCTGTTCCACGTCGCGATTTTCTTCCCGCTCCTGGCGCTGGTAGCCGCATTCTTCATGCGTATCCCCGTGCTGTGGGTGACAATGGCTTTCATGCCGCTGACGGCACTGGGCTATGTGTTTGGCGACTCGGTCTTTGGCGAAATGAACCCCAAAAAGCTCTTCATGGAGCAATTCATAAACGCCGTATTCTTGCCCGCGAAAGTCGCCGTCCCCTTCACCATCGGCTTCATCATGGTGAATGCCGGGGCACAGACGTCCCCGCCGGGGGTCTTCAACAGCATTCAGCCGATAGCAGTGTTTTCCAGCGTAAGTTCGCTGTGGCAGATGATGTGGATGATCATCTCCATTTACATCGTCTGGAAGTATTCCTTCGAATCCCTCAAGAGCGGCGGCGAGACGGTCAACTTCTTCACGGAAGGCATCAAGGGCTTCGGTCAAAATGCGTTCAAGTTGGCTCAGCAAGGGCTGCTCAATGTCCCGATCATCCCCATCCCCAACGCCAAGGACGGGGCCAAGGCATCGGTGGCGGACCTGGGCTTCGCTCTCAACCCGCAAACAGGTCTCAACCAGATCCGCGCGGGCGGCTCGCTGCAATTATGGCCGGAGGTGTTGCGCCAGCGCGCGGAGCAGCGCAAACAGCAAAGCGGTCAGCGCCTCTCCACGGAAGGCAACAAGGCGGCAAAACTCATCATGGAAATGCCGGCCATCCACGGCGAAGTCCGGGTGCATGTCGAGACGGCTTTCAAGACCGCAGCCGCCAATCCTGCCAACCCTGCAGCGATGGACGAAAGCCTCAAGAAGATTGCCGAGGCGCTCACTCGCAGCGGCAAGTTCAAGGGCATGAGCGAATTGGAAGCAATGGAAGGCACGTTGCTCGGCTTAGGCTTCACGCCGGAGCAACGCGAAAGAATCATCAAACGCCTGCGCGAGAACGGCGGCGCCACGCGCATCATTCCCGGCGCATAAACCTCTATGTCAGCATTCGGTCCCTCATCGGCCCCCGAACTCCCGCCCCGTGCGGAAGCCCTTGGCGACACGCGCGAGACGGCCCTGGCCGGCATGCATTTAGGCACCAGCGACCAGCGCTTGCGGTTCGCCACGTCGCTTGCGGGAAGTGAGGGCACGGAGAAGATCGTCCGGGGCGAAATGCAGCGATCCTTCGGGGAGTGGCAAACACTCGCGCGTGGCCGCATTGCCTCGTTGCAATTGCATGGCCATGCACAAGCACTGCTCTCGCAATTTGAGTCGTTCGATCATCCCATCGGCCGGGATACGGCAGGCATTTTGCGCCAGCTCATCAAAGCCAGTAATCCCGACACGGAAGAGAACCGTCGTCTGAACCCGTTCCAGATTCTGAAAACAGTCGAGCACGGCCTGGGGTACCTGCAGAGTTTGCGGGTCGACAACGCGCATCCGGCTTTGTATCCGTCTGCAGCGCTTTTGCAGCAAACCCAAGCGGTCTTTCTGGAATACGCCAACGCCGTCGGGGCGCCCCCGCAAGGGAGCTACTTGAATAATCAACTCATTGCGCTTCGACCCAACACGCCGTACAAAAGCGAGCGGTACGCCCGCACGGGCACGATGATCCAGATGGGCGGTATGTTTCTGCTGGCGCCTACCGCTGCAGCACTGCTGGGCTTGGCGTTCATGGAAACGGATGACGACGCACGGGCCCAACGCATGAATTCCGGACTGCTCTGGTGCGGCGCACTGGTGGCGAATTGCTTGGCCCACAAGCTGATCAAAGTCGGCAACAGCGGGAATGTGGAGCTCATCACCTCCACCGACCGATGGCTGCAGGAAATCGGTTTTTTGGGCCAGATGAATGGCGATTATGTGCGCCTGGCACACAAGTACAACCTGCGCGAGCCCGCCGTGCGGGCACCGATGGCAGAGCTGGCAAAGCAGATGGCCTCCCCGGAGGTTCCCCCGGAGATCCGCAAGCTCCTCCGCCGCACAGATGCCCTGTTGCCCCAAGAGCAAGAGCAGATACTGAATCACTTTGCACCGGGCGCATCCCCCTTGCGCGATCGTCTGACCAGCATGCTGCAAAACAACGATTTCCGCGTATTAAATGCGCTGTTTGGCGTGAAAAGAAGTGAGCATGCTCAGGCATTCATCACCAGTTTTCTGCAAGCGGGCGCGGGGCCCGAGGATTTCGCAGCATTGCCGGGACATGGATAATTGCACCGAAGAAACAAGAAACAGTGAAAAACCAAAAAGCAATCATCGAATGTTCACAGTATTGTTTATTTAGAATTGATACATTGGAGACTTTTTTGGATCTTGGCATCTTCGGTGCAATTTGTGACATCAGGCCTCCTTCTTCTTAAACTCGCGGATGTACGCCTCCAGCACATCGCCTTCTTGGACAGGGGCCGATGTGTCCACGCGCATACCGCACTCGCTGCCTTCTTTGGCTTCTTTGATGTCTTTATCGACGTGCTTGAGCGAAAGAACACGGCCTGTGCCTATCTGTTCAAGAGCCTGTCCTGAGCCTGACGAAGGGCGCATCAACCGGAACGGCACGCGCTTGAAGACGCCGTCGATGACCTTGCCGCCGATGATCTGCTCGGATTTTTTCGTGAGGAACACGCCGCGCACTTCCAAGTGACCCAGGATGGTCTCCTGTTCCACAGGCTGAATCAGTCCGCCCAGAAGGGCCGTCACTTCATCCAGCAATTCGTAGAGGATGCGGTACTGGCGAACCTGGATGCCTTCGCGCTCGGCGGTGCGCAGCACGTCCGGCGAGACCGGCACGTTGAACGCCAAGACCACGCCGTCGCTGGCCGCGGCCATCATCACGTCGTTTTCGGAGACCCCTCCCACGGCGCCGTGGATGACTTTGACGGAGACCATGCCCTCTTCCGCAGAAAGCTTGCTGAGCGCCTCCTGCAGGGCTTCCAGGGAACCTTGCGCATCGGTCTTCAAGACGACTTTGAGGTACGTGATTCTGCCTTCGCTCAGGCGGGTGACCAAATCGGCAAAATTGCGCTTCTGTTCACCGCCCGCAAACTCCCGCACCTGTTCCAGCAACGCCTTGCCTTCGCGGTCCGAGGACACGGCCTGCAAGATATCGCCGATCTTCGGCACGCGGTCAAACCCGGAGACGCGCGCGGGGCCGGACGGCGGCACATCGTGCAGACGCTTGCCGTGCGCATCGGTGAGCGACTTCACTTTGCCCGTCACCTCCCCGCAGACGATGATATCGCCCACACGCAATGTGCCGGTGTTCACGATGACGGTCGCCAAGGGCCCGAGTGACGTATGCAAATGGCTTTCGATGATCGTGGCGACGGCTTTGCGGTCGGGGTTGGCTTTGAACTCGCGCAGATCGGCCAAAAGGATGATGTGATCGAGCAAGTCCGGGATCCCCTGCTTGGTGACAGCTGAGCACGGGACCATGGGCGTGGTGCCACCCCATTCTTCCGGCTGCAGACCGTATTGCGCCAATTCGCCTTTCACGCGGTCGGGGTCGGCGCGGATGAGGTCTTTGAGGGCTGGCGGGTTTTGTGGCATGGTGGCGTGA
>CAYOFI010000008.1:24464-46114 GCA_964403335.1 uncultured Candidatus Peribacteria bacterium | reverse complement strand
GGGCCCCGATGCTGGGCACGTCCGCTTCTTCGGCGGGGTTGAGGGCTGCGATGGTCGTGGCTTTGACGCCTTCCTCGGCGGAGACCACCAAGATGACGATATCCGTCACCTGGGCGCCGCGCGCGCGCATGG
Organism: uncultured Candidatus Peribacteria bacterium; assembly: GCA_964403335.1. GTDB lineage: Bacteria > Patescibacteriota > Gracilibacteria > Peribacterales > Peribacteraceae > CAZYAK01. The sequence goes on along the minus strand of CAYOFI010000008.1, from coordinate 45,982 downwards.
CCGTGAAGGCTTCATGACCGGGAGTATCCAAGAACGTGATCTTGCGGCTGACGCCATCCACCGTATGTTCCACCTGATACGCGCCGATGTGCTGCGTGATACCGCCCGCTTCCGTCGACACCACATCCGTCTGGCGAATGGCATCCAAAATGGCGGTCTTTCCGTGGTCCACGTGTCCCATCACGACAATGACCGGCGGACGGGGTTGGAGTTTTTCGGCTTCGTCTTTCATCAGCTCGCGCAAGTTGCGGCTTTGCAAGTGTTCGGCCGAGGCCGTCTTCTGTTCGCGCTGCGTTTCCACCCCCAAATCCGTCATGACGATGGCAGCCGTGTCGTAGTCGATCGACTGCGTGATGGTGGCCATGATGCCGTTTTTCATGAGCGTCTGGATCAGTTTGGGCACCTGGATACCCGTCTTCTCCGCCAACTCTTTGACGGAAATCATATCGGGCAGCAGGACCTTTCCTTCCTTCTTTTTGATCTGCTCTTGATGCGCCTGGGCCGCGGACTTGCGCGGTGCGGCCATGGCTTTTTCCTCGCGGCGAGCTTCCTCGCTGGCGGCTTTGTGCACATTCAACTGCTCCTGCTGTTTGCGGATGGCATCCTTGGACACATCATCCAGCGAAAGCTTGCGCAGCACATGCAGCCCTTCCGCAGAGACGGGAGCGGGTGGCGGTTTGATGCTTTTGGCGGCGGCGGGGTCGGGCGATGATGCTGATGACGCTTCCCCTGTGGATTGCTCCGCAGTCTCCCCTCCGTCGCTCTGCTCCTGCTGACCGTCTTCGGGCGCATCCAACTCCATGCCCAGCGTTTCGATATCCACGACGATCCCCTTCTTCTGCGCGATGAAACGCACGATGCCTTTGGCCAACCCATCGGGCACCTCGCGGTCCGTCGGCTTCACGCCGAAATTGACCTGCATGAGCTCTTTGCGGAGCTCTTGCCCTGTCATACCCAATGCTTTTGCCACCTGCACGAGGCGCATAAAATTCGGAAAAACGTGGATGAACGGGGTTATCGTACCATCGGACGCCCGCGTAGTACAGACGTGCGAATCGCACGTCTCTACGCGCGCGCTATTGATCCATCGTTAAATCCCCCACCACGTCCACCTGCCCGGGTTGGCTGGCATCTTTGCCTCCGGCGATGTCCCGCACCACATCCGTCTGGGGACCGGCGGGTTGCTGGATCCGGTCGGGGCGGGACGGCATGGCGGTATCCTGGAGGAAATTCACGGCACGGGCCTGCGTACTTTCCACGACGTCCCCGCCGTCTTTCTGCTGACGGCGGATACCGTCTTTAAGGGTGCGGATGCATTCCAAAACCTGCAGCGAGAAATTTTCGAATTGGCGCACGCGGAACCCGGATGCGCGCGGGTGACCGCCGCCGCCGAACGTCTCGCCCGCAAGACGGCTGACATCGATGGCTGCCGAGGACCGCATGCTGGCTTTGAGCCCCCCGTCTTCCAATTCCGTGAAAAGCACGTACACGTCGGCGTCCGGAATGGTGGAGATCAATTCGTCCAAAATGCCATGTGTTTCTTTGCTGCTGGACGCCATCTCCTGCAAATCTTCCTTGCTGACGGACGACCACACGATGCGCGCCTGCGGATCCATCTGAATTCTATTGAGCGCACGGCCCCAAATCTTGAGCGTGCTGAGCGGCTTGGTTTTATAGATCTGCTGGATGATCTCCTGCTGCCGCGCGCCGCGTTCCAATAGCTCCGATGCGATTTCCAGCGACCGCGGCGTGGTGTTGGGGTTCTGGAAACTGCGCGTGTCGGTGATGAGACCGGTCAGTAGCAACGTCGCCATATCCGGCGTGATGCGCGTCTTCCATTCCGGGTGCTGCAAAAACCAGGAATAGAGCACCTCCGTCGCACTGGACGCCGTGGGATCGATCAACTGAATCTGCCCGTATTGCGTGTTGCTGATGTGGTGATCGATATTCAAGATCGGCACTTCCGAAAACAGATCCACGTGTTCGGCGTAGATGTGGCCGAAGAGCGCCAAGTCGGCGGTATCGACCGCGACGATCAAATCGTACGGCCGTTCCCCCGGTTGGAACGCGACCTGCGATGCGTTGATCTTCCCCTTCTTGGGCACCACAATAATATTCACTTTTTTGTCCTCGACCGCGTACCGCAACTTATCCACTTCCACGCCTTCATCCAAATGCAGGGTGATCACAAAGTTCTGGCTCTCGGCGATCTCCTGCTGCAAGTGATCAAACCCCGGCAAGAACCGCAGCACTTCCGGCAGCGGATCGGGGCACAGAACTGTCACGTCTTTCCCAAGCGATCGGAACATTTCTCCGCAGGCCAAAGCGCTGGAAATGCCATCCGGATCCACATTCGCATGCGGGACGATGAGCAAGCGCTGATGCTGCTCAATCGCTTGGGTCGCTGCCTGTAGTGCTGCTTGGGAGAGGGCCATGGGAGAATGTCACCTGATTGATTATAATAACATAATTTGACATAATAATCAAATATTGTTATATGACCAATGTAATGGAGGGGAAAGGGGGAATCTAAGCACAGGAGATCAAAGAGATCAAAGAGATCGAGGAGATCAAAGAATGGAAAATACCAGAGTCTCAGACTCTTTGATCTCTTTGACGCCCTTGATCTCCTCGATCTCCTTCTCTTACTTCAGCCCCTGCGTCAGCTTCTCCTGCAGACCCGTCGCTTTCAAAATCTGCTCCGGCGTAATGGACAGCAACTTTTGATCGCGCTCGGTGATGGGATAGAGGACGCTGTAGATTTCCGGGAGCATCGGATTCATCATTTCGCTGAGCGTGACATGCGCACTGCGTGCCGCGTATTTATCGAACCGCGTCTCACCCGGGTGCAGCACCATGTCGATGCCCGTGGCCGGCGTCCAATCATTGTTGGACGTGGCGTAGTAGGGCAACACCATGCCGTCGCCCCCCAACTCTTTGGTCTGCACCGGTTCCACGGCAGTGGCTTCATCGGCCTCCCCGATGGTCCGCAGGATGCGCATCCATGCTTCTTTGGTGACCGTCAGGTCGTTCACCTGGCAAAAACCGCCCAAACACTTCATCCCGTAGTAGAGCGAGACCAGCAAGTAGCTGAGCAACATGCTTGGGAAAATCTTTTTCTGATCGAGCGCTTCCGCGATCGCATCCGGCGACCACTCGATATCGATATGCCCGTCTTGGCTGTGCAAACGCTTTCCGTCCAGCATCAGCTTCACACGATGCAGTTTGTCATCCACTCCCCAGAAACAATAGGTGCCCCACCCTTTTTCCAACGAGAACGCGCCGGGCAAATTATTGAAGTGCTGCCGGAAGAGCGGGATGCAATCGGGATCGAAGAGCGCCCGGTAGATCAGCGAGGACGAATTGAACAAATGCCGTCCGATGAGCAATTTTGTGACAAGCGTTTCAATCTCCAGATAGAGCAAATCCGGCACCGGAAGGCTGGACGGCGCATGGTCATTGCCTGCGACCGGCGCATGGAAGAGTTTCGGCCACAGATGATAGTTGATGATGGTGATCTGCGAGTTAAGATCGGGGGTATTCAGGACATCTTTGCGTCCGAATGATTCTTCGAGCACGCCGCGGACCATGTCGCCTCTGCCCGCCACGATCTCCCCGGATTTCTCTTTCTTCTGCAGTTCGATTTCGGCCTTGTCCAAGTCATCACGCGTGAACCCGCGCATGCCATACACCACACCCATCTTCAATTTGTCCGGCAAAATCGGCAAACGGAGCAGGTTGCCGGTTTCCCCCACGCCGCCATGGAACAAAATGCCGCGCGGGTAGGCGGAGGCGTTGTTGACGGACACGCTCGCGAAGGAAAAGACGACCAGGTAACGCAGATCGGGATCGTTTTGCTGGGAATACGGCAGGCCGGAAATCAAGTTCGCGTTCAGAAAGAACGGGTGGGTGATGGGGCCGTGATGGTCGGTGGTGGACACCAGCGGAAATTTGGACAACTGCTTGGCCATGCCATCCGCCACCTCTTTGCCCAAGCGCGCCTCGGTCAACGCCTTCGCCTCGGCGATCAGCTCCGGCTTGCGCGCGTCCAGCCGGGCGGACGGATTCACGTCCATAAAGTCCTTGGCATACAGCTGCAGAATTTTGTCCCCGTGCTTGCGCATGATTTCCCCCAAAATAGGACGACGGTCCCAAATGGCTTTCTTCAACCCTTCCAAAATAGCGGCCACTTCGGCAGGCGAAGGTTCGTGTTGGTCAGGGGCGGTGGTGTGGACAGTAGGTTGTGAGGTTCCCATAGGTGCACTGCGTCCCTCCCCTTTCCATTCCCGGCAGCGATGGCTCATCGTACCACGAGTTTTTCAGAAATGGGAGACTCTAAGGAGATATTTTCCGTATAGGCTGAAAAGCAACCAAAGGGCTGTTGGAGGGTATTGTGAAGATATTGACTTTTATAACAGATGTGTCATTATACCGTAACCTTTTCAAGTGACTTCGCACAACGCAAGGCTGGAAAAGGGTTCCCCTTACTCCGAGGAGGCCAGCAATGGCTCCGGGCGATCTCATTCGGATCCGCTACTTCCGCGACGGCGGCGACCCCGCCAAGTTCAAGAAGTGGCAGCAGGATCCCAGATACGTGAAGTGGCTCGTCGACCCTAATTACGAGCTGCCCGCAGAGTATCTGTCCTAGGAATGAGCAAACCCCACGGACTAGGGGCTTTTTTCTTGGTGCGCGTATTAGGCATCCTGCTGCTATACTCCCGCGGCCTCAACGATTTTTCGGGACGTAGCTCAGTTGGCTAGAGCGCTTGCATGGGGTGCAAGAGGTCGCAGGTTCAAGTCCTGTCGTCCCGACCATCAATCTTCCGCACGTTTGCGGCGAATGACGGTTTTACGGGACCCATCGATTTCGGGACGATCGTCATCATCGTACGTTTCCACCACTTTAAATCCACTACGATCCATCATACGATCAGATGCGTGATTTTTCTGGTGATGCTGGGAATAGACAGCCCTGCCTTGCTGCGTATTTTGCTCCGCTGCGTGGCGGAATAATTGTGTGCCGATGCCTTTGTTTTGATGATCGGCATGAACAACGATCTCGTTGATGTAGCCATGCTCAGGCTCGTGCGGTGGCTGCAGGTCTGCAAAACGGTCCGTGCGCTGGTGCGTGACGACGCCGATAATTTGCCCTCGCAAATCCGCAATTACAGCCCTCACCGATCCATCGCGAATCCCTTCCAAGTGTTCACGCACCCATTCATCGGATATGCAGTTTTCAGGCACTTTGCCATGCGTAAGGATCAGCTCAGCCATCCCCGGAATATCGTCCGGAGTGGCGTCTCTGATGATGTGTTCCTGGTTTCCAGGCATCGCATCAGTATATCAGAATGGCGACGTATATGCAGCGGACTTCCCCAGTTCTTCCTCAATACGCAAAAGCTCATTGTATTTGGCCACACGATCCGTCCGAGAAAGTGATCCCGTTTTAATCTGACCCGTCTGCAAACCGACTGCGAGGTGCGCGATGAACGTATCTTCCGTCTCGCCGCTGCGGTGACTGACGACGGCGTTCCATCCTGCGTTCTGTCCCATCTGGATCGCATCGACAGTCTCGGAGACAGTTCCGATCTGATTTAGCTTGATGAGAACCGCGGACGCAGCGTCTTTTTCGATGGCTGTTTTGATGCGCTCGGTATTCGTCACCAGCAAATCATCGCCGACGAGCTGGACGGTCTTTCCGAGTTTCTTCTTCATTGCTTGGAATCCTTCCCAGTCATCTTCACTGTGACTGTCTTCGATGGTGACGATCGGGAATTCGCCGCAAAGTGCTGCGTAATAATCGACAAGTTCGGATGACGACATCTTTTTGCCGTCGAGCGTATAGACGCCGTCTTTGTAGAATTCCGATGCCGCGCAGTCGATGCCAAGCTTTACGCGTCCCGTGTAGCCTGCTTTCTCGATGGCTTGAGTCAGCATCGTAAACGCGGCGCGGCTGTCTTTCAGATGCGGCGCGAATCCGCCTTCATCCCCGACCGCCGTACTCATTCCCGCTTCGGCCAACAGTTTTTTCAGCACCACAAAGATCTCCGCGCCTGCGCGCAACGCATCGGTGAAATTTGAGAAATCGACCGGGACGATCATGCATTCCTGAAAGCTCAATCCGCTGTCGGCATGTGCGCCGCCGTTGATCACGTTCATGAGCGGAACCGGCAGCTTCACATTTTTGCCCATGCTCACGCCAAACTGCTTGGCCAACGACTCCCAAAGCGCATTGCCTTCGCTGCTGGCACGGGCCTGACAGATGGCCATGGAAACGCCCAAGATCGCATTCGCGCCCAACTTCGCTTTATTCGGCGTGCCATCCAGCGCGATCATCTTCTGATCGATCGCCCGCTGATCGGATACGTCCTCGCCTTCCAGTGCCGGGAGAATGACCTCTGTGACGTTTCTCAGCGCCTTCAAGACGGACTTGCCGCCATACATGTTCGTATCGCCATCGCGCAGCTCCAGGGCTTCATGCGAACCGGTGGAGGCGCCTGAGGGAACCGCGGCGCGGCCGAAGGAGCCGTCGCTGAAGGAACAATCGACTTCCAATGTGGGATTTCCACGGGAATCCAAGATCTGGCGGGCAACCAGTGACGAGAGGGTGAGGGCGGGCATGGATATATCGTAGCACGCTCCCCCACTCCGGCTGCGCTTCGCTTGCCACCCTTCCCCCTGCGGGGGAAGGGTGGGGATGGGGGAAGCTACACGTACAACTCACACCGAAAACAATCTCTTCTTCGCTCTCCGATGCACGACTCCGCAGTACCCAGCCACAAACAATGTTGCGACGGCTTCGGCCCCGAAGCCCGATGTGGGCAGACGATTGGGCGGTTTGCTGGCGACGATCGCCGGTCGTGAAGATGCCGATGAACGAACGATGGCGGACGATGCCGCGACCGCGGCGACCGATGACGAGGGGCGCGAGGAAGCGGATGACTTATTCTCCACGTCACGCAATTTTTGCCTCCATTCCTCTTCCGCCGGAACCGAGGACGGAGCCAAGTTCTTGCCACTCGATTGCGCGGAAGACGCAGCAGGCGCGGACGGTCCCCCCATCACCATGGCCAACTGTGTGCCCCAACCGCGGTCTTGGCTGAGCACGACAAACGCCGCAAACAGAGCAGTGAGCGCGGCCAATCCCGCAAGGCGCAGCACGCGGCGGCGGATCACATTCAAACAAAAGAGCGCCAAGAGCATGAGCCCGATGAGCACCGGAACGGCTGCATGCCCCCAGAGGAAACCAAGAAGGACGCTGCCGGCGCGCGGGAACCGCTGCACAAGGAGCTCCAGGATCAACCAAAGCGTGGCAATTCCTGCGGGCAGGAAATGCAAGAGACGGAATGTGTATTCGGCGCGGTTGCGGCGCAGATATGCATACAGCGCAAGCGGGTACGCCATCGTCACCACAAAAAGCACGCCCCACGGCAACCATCCCCCGGGCAACGGCGGCAAGACGCTCACAAGCACGCCCGTGACGACAGTCACGACCGCAAGAACGAGCAACATCACCGTCTCCGTAAAATGTTTCAAAGGCATAGGAGCGGGATTCTCGTCTGACGTAGGCGGGGTGTCAATCGTTCTCTGTCACGCTGTAAAGACGTGCGAATCGCACGTCTTTACGCGAGGCTATCGCCTCTTCTTGCCGGGGAGATATTTCTCCCGCGGATCCATGGCCTTTACCGTGGGCAACACTTCGTAATGACGGGACTTGAACAGGCGCATCTGCAACAGCGCAAATGCGACGAGCGCCACGATCCATACTCCCCACCAGAACCGCATGGCGATGTACTGGATACCCTCCACGCGCGAGACCACCAAGATCACCCCGATGATCCCAAACCACAACGCGGCTCCGCTCCACAGCCTGCTCAGCTTTTTGGTAACGGCGTTGCGCAGATGCCCTCTCCAGGCGCGGATGGCAAAGGACGCGGCGATCAAGACTACTGACAACAGCAGCAACGTGCCCATGGTGGGACTGATGTATGCGGCGTTTCCGGGATTCGGATGGAAGATGTAGAGGAAGAGGTTGGACATGGGACGCGGAAGAAAAGAATGGGACGGATCCTAGCACATTTAGAAATACGGATGCTTTCTCCGTTCGACGACAACGTACACGACTGTCGCCAAAAGTGCCAAAACAGCCAATAGCTGGCTCACGCGGAATTCGTAGGTCTCCAATTCCAGCCACGGACGGGCCACAAGATACCCGACGGTGATGGCCACCAGGGCTCCTTGGTACAGCAAGAAAGACCGTTTACTGAGCGTGAGTTCGATGGCCGCAAAGACTCCCAAACTCACGAACAGCGCCAAGAGGAGAATGAAATCGACCTGTGTGGCAAAAACCGGGATGGCGAAGTCGCCGCGGAAGTTTTCAAAGAAGAATGTGGCGATGGACAGACAGACAATACCGACAAGTGTCTCCGCTCCCACGCGCTTGCTGCGCTTGCGGATGACCAGAAGCAGGAATGTCAGGAAAAAACAGAAGAGGGCGTAATAGAGCTGCACCGGATGCAGGGGGATGGTGTAGCGGACGTTCGGGGCGTCGTAGATGATGCCCCAGACCATATCGGTCGGTTTGCCGTACGCGTCACCCGCAAGAAACGAGCCGATCCAGGAAAACACGAGTCCGAGCGTGGTCGACGGCACCACCGCATCCAGCCATTGCAAAAAAATGGACCGGTGCCCGCGCGTGGCGATATACAGCACCACCCCGATCCCCACGGCGCCGCCGAGAAAACTGAATCCCCCATCCGTCAGCGTGACAATCCGCAGCGGGTCATGCAGATACACCTGATATTGGCTGATGACCGCCACTAACCGCCCGCCGAGCAAGAACGCGACCACGTACCAGATGGCATGGTCCCGGAAATGCTGGAGGCTCAAATTCGCACTCTCCGCCAGGCGCAGCAAAAATTCCGTCGCCAACCACACTCCGAGCAAAATAAAGATCAGGCGCGACCAGAGCATGAATGGCCCGAGTTCAAGGGCTTGGAACATGACACTAGAGTAATTGAGAATTGAGAATTGAGAATGGAAAATTATGGAAGTTCATCTGGTATCAGAGATACTTCCATAATTTTCAATCTTCAATTTTCCATTTTCAATTTCAAATAGACTCCTCCAACCTTCTCGCCTTCACATCTCCTACAACTTTCTCCAAGAAATCCGCAAACGAATGCTCCGTCTGCTGCTTCGTCTTCACGTTGCGGACCGCAACTCCCTTGGCGGTGACTTCTTTATCGCCAAGGATGAGGATGAGCGGAATCTTCTGCTTCTCGCCTTCGCGGATGCGCTTACCCAAGGATTCCGCGGGATCGAGGATGACTACGCGCATGCCCTGCTTTTGCAGCTCAGATGCGACGGATGCCGCATATTCCTCATGCACTCCGGCCACGGGCAAGATCGCCATCTGGACGGGCGCGCACCAGAGCGGGAACAGTCCTGCGTGATGTTCGATGAAGATCGACAGGAAACGCTCCAGTGACCCCATGATCGCGGCATGGATCATGACGATGCGTTCCTGTTCGCCTTTTTCATTGATACAGTACAAATCGAAACGTTCGGGCATGTTGATATCCAGCTGGATCGTCGCCACCTGCCACTCGCGTCCGATGGCGTCGGTCGCGATGAAGTCGACTTTGGGACCGTAGAACGCGGCCTCGCCCGGGGATTCGAAGAAATTCGCCTGACGCGCGACAGCCAGTCCGCGCAAATCCCCTTCCGCCTTTGCCCACATGTCCGGCGTACCCAGATATTTTTCGAAGTGTTCGGGATCGTGCAGCGACAGACGCACTTTCAATTTTCCAAAACCAACCGTCTCGTAAAACGTGTCGACGATCTCCCAAATCTTCAGAATTTCTTCCGAGGCTTGGCTGGGACGGCAGAAGACGTGCGCGTCATCCTGAGTGAAAGCACGAACGCGTGACAGACCGTGAAGTTCGCCTGTCTGCTCATCGCGATAGCAGGTCGTGGTTTCCGCATAGCGCTGCGGCATATCGCGGTAGCTGCGGCTCTGGCACGCGAAAATCTGCGTGTGGTGCGGGCAGTTCATCGGCTTCATGCAGAACTCGTGGCCCTCGCGGGTATGAATGTGGAAGAGTTCATCCGAAAATTTCTGCCAGTGACCGGACGTCTCATACAATTCTTTCTTGGTGATGTGCGGAATGGTCACGCGCATGTATCCGCGGGCCTGACGCAATTCCCAGACAAAGTTATCAAGCGCGTTGCGCAGGAGAGTTCCCTTGGGAGTCCAGAGCGGCAGACCGGGACCGACGAGTTCGCTGAACGTGAACAGATCGAGTTCTTTGCCGAGTTTCCGGTGATCGCGCTTCTTCGCTTCTTCCAACTGCGTCAGATACGCCTGCAGTTCGGCTTTGCTCGGAAAGGCTGCGACATAGAGACGCGTGAGCTGCTCGCGCTTCTCATCCCCTCTCCAGTACGCACCGGCCAGGCTCATGATCTTGAATCCATCGGCGGCAATCTCCTTCAAATTTTCGACGTGACCTCCGCGACACAGATCCACGAACGTATCCTCGCCCTTGGGCCCGATGTTCGCGTAATGTGTGACGGTTTCGACGCCTTCGTTTTTGACGAGGTCCTCGACCAGCTCGACTTTGAACGGCTGCTCTTTCTCCTTCCAGAATTTCACCGCGTCTTTCACTGGCAACGTGTCGCAGCGGAAGGTCTGGCCTTGGTTGATGATGCGCCGCATTTCCTTCTCAATCGCCGAAAAATCATTCTCGGAAATCGGCTCTGCGAACTGGAAATCGTAGTAGCACCCGTAATCGATGGGCGGCCCGATTGTCAGCTTCGTTTTGGGCCACAGTTTCACCACCGCCTGCGCGAGCACGTGGGCAAGGGAGTGACGGAGATTGTGGAGAGTGTCTGCCTGGGCCATGGGAGTGTGGGGAAAGTTGCAAACAAAATAGCCTCTGCTCGGGGAGGGAGGCTCGATTGGTCACGCATGCACAGGAGCCGCCCTCAGAGAGAGGTCGTGGTCGTCCCGGTCGTGGTGACACGCGCGAAGTTCACAAAACCAGTGTAGCGGGATCCATAGCCGCAGCAAGCGTTCTTCACACCAACCCCACCTCCTGCTCGATCGCCCGGACTTCACGCAGCAACTGCGGTTCATTTTGGAGCAGATCAGTGATCTTTTCGACGGCGTTCATCACCGTCGTGTGATCGCGGCCGCTGAACATTTCACCCAAGTGCACATAGGTCGTGCCCAGATGTTTTTTGCCCAGGTACATCGCCACTTGGCGGGGCAGAAGGATTTCACGCACGCGGGAGGCGCCGATCATGTCTTGGACGGAGACGGAATAATAGCGGCTGACGGATTCCAAGATATCCTGAAACGTGGCACGGCGTTTCTTGGGCGTCTCAAAGCCAGTCTGTTCCTCGGGCATATGCGGATCGCGGTTCAGTTTTCGCAAAATTTCGGCGATGCTTTTGATGGTCGGCATGCGCTGTTCCAGTTCATACAGCGCGACGGCCTGCATCAAAATTCCTTCCAATTCACGGACGTTTTTGGTGACGTGCTCGGCGATGAACTGGAGAACGGCGCGGTCCATGAAGATTTCATACTCGGCAGCTTTCTCCGAGAGGATCGCGAGGCGCGTTTCATAATCGGGCGACGAGACATCGGCGATCATTCCACGGGCAAAACGAGAGACCAAACGGTCTTCCAATTGTAATTCTTGCGGCGGGCGATCGGCGGAGATGATGATCTGTTTATGGGCTTCGTACAGCGTATTGAATGTGTGGAAGAACACTTCCTGCGTGCGGTCTTTATTGGCGATGAATTGGATGTCATCGATGATCAAGACATCCACCGTCCGGTAGCGGCGATTGAACTGCTCCATCTTCTGGTGCTGCAACGCTTCGACCATCTGGTTCGTGAAGTCTTCCGTCGTCGTGTACACGATTGTCGACCTGGGCATCTTCCGCAAAATCGCATTGCCCGTGCCTTGCAGAAGGTGCGTTTTCCCCAGACCCACTCCGCCGTACAGAAACAGCGGGTTGTACTTGCCGCCCGGCTGGTTGGCGACGGCCTGACATGCGGCGTGCGCAAGACGATTACTGGATCCGACGATGAAGCTTTCCAACGTGTAGCGCGGATTCAGAATTTTACTGACAATGCCTTCCGCCAATTTTACCTCCTGGCGCCCCGGCATTTTGCGGCGTTTCTGTTCCGGAAAATGCTCCAATAAATTCACCGACCGGTCCGGATTATCCTGCAGTCCCCCGTCCACTTTGTAGACGATATTGCGCACGGACGGATCCAGTTCCTGCGCCGCTTCCAACGTGATGGTGCGGTAATGCTCCAAGTGATACGACAAAAACATCGGCAGCGGTAAGCCAATGACCAGCGTTCCCTCTTCGCTTCCCAGAATGATGGTATTTTTAAACCACGTGATGAACTGACCGCGCTGCAGTTTGGTTTCCAGCTTCCGCAGAATACTCACCCACAGATCCCGGAGCTTCGCTTCACTCTGCCGGTCGAGAACAGAGGAGACGGTCATGTTCAGAACAGATGGAGAATATCGTTGTACGTGATGGCGATGATCAGCCCGATGAGGAACACAAAGCCCACGGCATTCGTGGTGAGCTCGAACGTGCGGGGGGCGGGGCGACGGCGGACGAATTCGTAGACTACGAAGACCAGCCGGCCGCCATCCAGCGCGGGGAACGGCAGGATGTTCAAGATGGCCAAGCTCAAGCTGAGATCGGCGAGCAAGCGCAAGTACGGCATGATCCCCAATTTGACGGTGTCATGCGTGATGACCGCGATGCCCACGATGCCCGTCACGCCTTCGGGGATCCGCGCTTTCTCCGCAAGCGATCGGAAAAGCTGACCCATCCCCAAGAGCGTTTGAACCGTGGTGTTCTTGGTTTCACGCAGCGCCAACACAAATCCCGTCGCGAGTGAACGCTTGGGTGAGACGATTTCGGGCGAGAACTGCAATTCAACGCCGGTTTTTCCTTCCGCCACGGGGACCGTCAGCGTCTGCTCTTTGCCGTCGGCGTTCCGCAAGTAATACGTCACTTTCGACTTCTCTTTCTGCAGGTCGACAATTTCTTGCGGCCCGTAGACGGCTTGACCATCGACGGCCAGGAGGATGCTTCCCGCCTTCACGCCCGCCCCCAACGCCGTCCCCTCGGGCCGCACATCGGCGACAAGCACGCCCGGCGTGAGCGTGATTTCCCCGCGCGTCGCAGCGGACTTCATATCTTCCAATGACAGATACCGCGGAATCCACTGCCCCCACGAAAACCCGAGCGTGAAGACGACGATGGCAAACACCAGGTTCATGAACACACCCGCCACCAAAATGATGACGCGCGAATAAATGGGCGCGCCGCCAAAACTTCCGTGCGCCGTCCGCTCTTTCTCCGAAGCAGCATTCTCTCCTTTCAAGCGTACGAAACCCCCGAACGGAATCCAGTTCAGCGAAAACCGCGTGCCCCCCTGCCAGAAGAGTGTTTTCATCCGCGGCGGCAGCCCGAACCCGAACTCTTCCACGACCACTTTCGAGCGGCGTGCCGCGAAAAAATGCCCCAGCTCATGGATGAGGATGAGAAAGCTCAGCAACACGAAAAACGCGAGCAGAGACGGGATGTACGCCAAGAAAGCGAAAAGATAGTAGAGGAGTTGATCCACAGGTCGCGATGCTACCGCCATGGTGGAAAACTCAAAAGTTTTCCACACCGCTTTTTGTTGCAACCCGTGGCGAAGATCGTGCGATGTACGAATGTCGGGGCAAATGTCTCAACCAAGCGCCAATGCGATCGCCGTCACGTGTTTTACCCCGGCCTGTCGTAACGCCGCCGCACACGCATCCACCGTGGCCCCCGTGGTAAAAATATCGTCGACCAAAATGACCGACTGCGGGCACCGACCCTTACTCCGATACCGAAACGCATCGGTCAACGCCCGCCGCCGCTCCTCCCCCGTCCGTCCTACCTGCGTCCCGGTGAACCGCACACGTTTGAGCAATGACCGCACCGCAATCGCCTGCCGCCGACCCAGAGCCTCCGCAAGCAATTGTGACTGATTGAAGCCACGGCTCAGCCTGCGCCGCCAATGCAGAGGCACGGGGCACAGCACGATCTCCTCGCCCAAGTCATCAAGGGCCTCCAAACACGCATCCAGCAATTCCGATACCGGTCCGGCCATGCTCGCCAACCGGCCGTACTTCAGTAACCGGACCGATTCGGCCACTTCGGGCTCGCGGTCATACGCGCAGGCAACAGCAACTTCATCTACATGTGGCAGCTTCCATATCCGCAAATCCGTCTTCGTCAGTACGATCGGCGGACGTGTGAGAGACGGAACAACCGGTGGCGGACCGAAGAGGAAATCGAAGACGCGCATGACATCAGCGTAGATCGATAGAACAACACGACCAGAGCATCGTCAGCAGAAAGTTTTGAGGAGGATCGTTTTTTGGCATTGGTACGCGCATACGGACGTTCCAGATGAGAGTGGAACGGGTAGACTCCACGCATGAATGCGCCCTGGGAATTACTGATCGACGAACTGCTTACGGAGGAGGGCTCAGCAACGTTGTCATCGGCCGTCTCCGGACCCTGTTTGCAGCTTTCGCGCCGTGTGCGATCCGCCTTGGGTGAAGTAGGCAAAATTCTTCAGATACACCGCGTCATCGGCCGCCAACCCCCCGTCGTGCACTATCATCTGCGCACTCCCGAAGACATGATCATCGATCCGACATGGCAACAATTTTTAGATGGGCACATGTGCAAAGATGTACCCCGCATATTTGTGGGCACACGGGAAGTACTCATCGTTCTTTTGGAAAACATAGATCCCTTGCTGCCCTTCTCCCGAGGACAACGACTCACACCCGAAGCATTTGTTGATATTTTTTACGGCGAAGGTATCCATGCACACACGCGCACGAATATGACGGGGAAATTGGTAATATGATTTTTGTGCAGTGGATGGCTTGCCATCCGTAGCGCGGCCTTGTGGAAGCTAGGCAGTTCGACTTCGCTGCGGCTCCGCTCACTGTCATTCGCCTCGCCTGCAAATCATTCTCGTGGTTTACCATGAGCGAGCTCGCCGCGTAGCAGCTGCGAGTCGAATGGTGGGCAATACTGGACTTGAACCAGTGACCTCCACAATGTCAATGTGGCGCTCTAGCCAGCTGAGCTAATTGCCCAAAAAGGACGCAGGGTACGATACGTTCCTCTGGTCATGGCCGCAAGATGATTACCCAACGAACGGTCGCAATTTTTCGGCTGCCTGATGCCAAGAAAATGAGTGACTATTTCATCACTTTCCTCTATTTATGCAACTCTTGCACTCTGTCTGAAAACGCGGTTTTCCGCTAGAATAGAAGGATTTAACGCACAAACACTCACATGCCTACCGATACCCTCCAACACGAGCCGTTACTCACCTGGGATGCGCCGCTGCATCGCGAGCACAATCGCTCCAGGGCGTGGTACCTGATGGCAGCCGTCATTATCGGCGCAGCCGCATTGTATGGGTTTCTAAGCGGCATATGGACGCTCAGTATCGTGGTGCTGGTGATCGGCAGCGCCTATGCCCTCACCCACAAAAATTCATCGGTCCGTGAGCATTACATACTCACCGTCCAGGGCATCACGCTGGGTCAACGCACGGTGCGCTGGGAGGACTGCACGGACTTTTGGCTGATCAATACCCCCCAGGCCTGCTGGCTGCACATTCACCTGAAAAAAGGCATACAGCGGGAGCTGAAAGCTGAAATCAACCACATCGATGAACCATTGTTTAAGGCTACAGTAAGCCAATTTTTAGAGTTCCGTCCCGATCAGAAAGAAACCTTCGTGGACGCTTGTATCCGCTTACTTACACTGTAAATGCTGGGCAATCGCTTCCTCGCCCGCAATGCCTTCTCTCACTCTCCCTCCCGGGAGCGGCGGGAAAGCTATTTTGCAAAATCGAACGGAGGCCGGCCCGTACCCCCGACAAATAACGATCCACAGAATTCCTGGGAGCGCACAAGCGGCATCGATCCGGATATCCGGGCGGTCAATGAAGAACAGGAACGACGTGAACAGGAGCGCGCGGCAACGGGTCGGATCGAAGACGTCCGTCAGAGCGTACGGAGCAAGGCCGGCAAAGGCGTGAAGGGCGGAGCACCGCAAGAACAGCAATCCGAACAACCCGGCCGCGAAGGAAATCTTACCCGGGTGAACCGCGACATCGCCGTCATCCAAAAAGAAGTTCATGAGCGCGTAGATGCGCTGATCGGAGACATTCTGAATCTGCGCCTGCCCAATGAAGCCGGTACGCTCCTGCGTGAGCACTCAGTCACGCAAGGCAAGCCGTTTTCCTTGGAACAGAGCCTCAATCGCAAGCGCAGCGAGATCCACGGCCAACTGACACGCCGTTTGCAAAACGTGCTGATGAACACGGATGGATGGGATGATCCGGAGGAAAAAGTGCGCCTCCAAGACCGCCTGGAATCACAGCTCCAAAACATCCGACGCCATGCGTTTTCGGAGATGGCGGGGCTGGAGGAATTCAAACGGCACATCGAAAACATCGCCATCACGCAGATTCCGGATCAGCTGCCGTCAGAGCTGGGCAAAAAAGGCCTGGGCCGCATCCGCGGATTCTATAACCAACGCGAAAACCGGGTGTACATGGGCAATGATCTACACGGTCTGGAACGGCCGGACGTGCTGCAGCATGAATTGGGTCACGCCATTTTGGCGGGCGCGGAGTTCTACTTGGACGCGCACGTCTACAACCGCATTCTGAATGCCGGTGATGAAGCGGAGAAAGTGAATGCTGCATTCAATCAACTGCGTACGACTGACCTCTACAAAGGTGTAGATGCCGATGCGAAGCTGATTGAGCGGTACATGGAAGATCACTTCCACCGCAGCATCTACGAAAGATCGCAACCCTTGCCCCACGAAACAGTCATTTTTGATGCGTTGAACACGCGCGAGCGGTTACAGGTGGACATCAGTGACGAAAAGATCGCCGACGACCTCTTGCGCATGTTCAAAGGCGAGGAGGTGGATGGCGAACCGCTCTTGGACCGCCAGGAAACACAACGCGTTGCAGCAGGTTTGGAACGTCTGCAAAACGACCCGGACCTCGCTGACGAATACCGCGGCTGCCGGGAGATGCCCAAGGCACTCATCCTCAAGCTTTTCAAGCGCCATGAGCTGTGGGAATCATTGCACATCGATGAACGCGAACAACATGGATTCACGCGGCACGAAACCGATCTGTTCCCGTACATCAATCTCCTCAAGCGCACGCGTGTGGCGGATGCCGCCCGCCGCGAACTGCTGACCATCCGCGCTGCAGGCAAGCAAAGTGGAACCTTTAACGCATTGCTCGTGAGTCTGTCACTTCCCCCTGCGGGACAGATGGTGAACGAACGCTACCGCGTGTACGGAGACGACAAAGAAGCGCTTTTGGAGGAAACAATCAACCGCTACGCCGACTACCGCGCCAACCGCGACCCGGGAACCTACACGCATCTGGAAGAAGTGTGCTTGTTCTCCATGCTGGATCCCGACATGGAAATCAAACCGCCATTCAACCGGCAGCAGATTGATGAACGCATCAGAATGGCAGCCGAGGCAGGGGTGATGGCAGGAGAAGGCGACCGTGAAGGCCTGGATGGCTACCGCATGTCCGATGCACATGGTCATGATGACCATGAAGCGCATGGAGCAGCCAATGGCATTGACGGTCACCAATTGATCCATGACATCGGTACTCTGCAGCAATCGATGAAGAGAGCTGCCTTACAGGTGGAAGAAGCCAAAGAACTGGTGCGCTTGAATACATCAGGCAAGAAGGAAACGGACCTGCTGCACGAACTGAAGTCACAATCCACGGAACTCGGCCATGCGCTGCAGATGACCGGTGAATGGAAACGCTGCGCGCAAATAGTGGAAAATTGGGCGCACGGGCACATCGCCCCGGCGGACTTTGTCGCCAATATGCGCATCTTTACCGGAGGCAAGGATTTCGAGGCGCTGGCAGAGCTAGCTGATATCCCCGTAAACGAACGCAAGGACCTTGCCCAAAAGGCGCTGGAAGAAATCAAAGGACAAGTTGATACCTGGAATACCCAGGCGCAAGCGATTAACGACTACGTGGAGAAACTCCGCAACGCCGACGAAGCGCGTCGCAATCAAGGTGCAGTAACGGGCAAGTGGTTTGAGTTTTTCAGCTTGAATCAATTCTTCGGCGCCGTGCATAACGTCTATGACTCCTATTCCAAAGCATGGCAGCAATGGAATCAACTGAAGGAAAGCAAGCTCTCCAAATACCTTGGTGATGCCGTGAACGGTCTCCCCATGAGCGATCGCGCCAAGATCACCTTGGAAATGGAGCTCGATCACAAGAACGACGAAGTGAAGGATAACTTCAAGAAACACTTGGAGCACGATCTCGCGGACTTCGACCACTGTGTCACGAATCCCGATCATCCCGGGCACCCCGGATTTTTGGACGTCACGAAAGAAGACCCCAACCATTTCCGCGGCACCTTGGAATACATGGCGAGCAAGGGTTGGCTGTATGAATTGGATATTGAAAACAAAATGGTCTTTGGCATCCCGCTCAAGAAGGGCGTCAACTTGCCTGCCAACTGGACAGATAAGCGCGTCGAAGAGTACTTGCGTGACCTGGAACAGCAGCAGAGCAAGGGCGAAAGCAGCGAAGCCGACCGCGGCAAGAGCCGTGTGAACAACTATCCGGATATTCAGTTGATGATTCCTGTGCTGGAAGATGAATTGAAGCGCAGAAATTACTGGGCGACGTTCGGTATTTTGGAACGCATCGTGGAGAAAGGAAAACTCGGTGAATCCCCTGTCTGGGCATCGGTCGTGATCATGGATGCCATCCGCAATGACCCCACCGCACGCAGACACTTCCCCAAAAAATTGCTCGATAAATACGGCAACAACGGTCTCCCGAACGGCATGGTCCACCGCATGTTCAAGCTCGACCGCCACGATATTGAGCGCTTCCAGAAACAAAAAAATCTGGATTTCGGTCAGGCAGGATTATTGGCAGCAACCATAAAGAGCGTTGAGGGCGTGTTGGAAAAACGTCAAAAAGACCACGGTCTGCCTCCGCTCCCTCGCAGCCAAAAACTGCGAATGATCGGCCAAGTGATAGCAGGGCAATTGGTAACCGGGCCGCTCGGCAGATGGCATGTGCACCTGTATGAAAACATCCCCGCCTTCAACGCGTACCGCCAGTTCTTGGAGAATTTCTCCAGCTCCTTGGAACCCAGCAAAATCGATGATGACTACTACAACCCCAAAAACGACATTTCGGAACTGCATCTGAACAGCTCCAGCTCCTACAACCAAATCCTGAACGTCGCCTCTCAAGGTAAATTCGAAAACGAGGAAAAGGCCAAGAACTTCTTGGAATCGCTGATTAAAAACTATCAATTACTGAAATCAGCAGCAGAGAGTGATCCAAAATTGCGCCCTGCTTATATCAATTTCGTGAAAGCCACACGCAAAAAACTGAATGATTTTTACTCTGGAATGACACTGGCAAACGCTACGCAAGTTATTGAATACAAAGGTACCGCTTATCCGGCTGATAAATATCTTTTCTTGGAGTTGGTGCGTTGCCGTCTATTGGACCCCAAAAAGAACAACTATCCGCCGGGGCAGTTGCTGCAGAAACAAGTAACTGCAGATCACAATACGGTTTACGACAGTAATCATGATCTAGATTAATAAAATCTTATATGTAAATAATAATTGACATTCATAAGATGTTAGTTATTCTTGAATTTGGAGAAGTTTTTCTCCACATTCGGAGTCCTTTCACAGATCGGAGCAAAGCATGCGAATGGTGACATGCGGTTGCTGCGGAGGGCAGGTCTGCAGTAATGCGGACTGCTGCCCCAAATGCGGCAATACCGACATCACGCGCGGCGAGTACGTCGACGAGTACGAGCCAGTGACGACGTGCAACGTATGCAAAGGATCAGGCATCTACAGCTTCATGCAAGGCCCCGACCAGGGACGCGGTCCGGGTTCGCAGCTTCAGATGAGAACCTGCTCGAAGTGCAACGCGACAGGCAAGCTCGGCGGCTGGAAGAAGGTCTGGAAGGATTATTGACAAATCGCGCGGCTGGCATCAACTGATGCCAGCCGCGCCCATAAACAAAGATGTATAAAGTAAAAAAAATCACTAGAGTATTTTGCATGCACATCTCCATCACCCGCCTCGACCCCACGCTCCCCCTCCCGACCTACGCCTCCGCAGGCGCGGTGGGTTTTGACATTGTCACGCGGGAGACTACCAACGTCCCCCCAGGGGAGATCGCCCTGGTGCCCGGGAATGTGGTCGTAAAGGTGCCGGAGGGGTACGCGCTACTCATAGTGCCCCGCTCGTCTTTGCCGCGTAAAAAGGGCCTTATTTGCCCGCACTCGGTGGGCGTGATTGATCAGGATTACCACGGACCGAAAGATGAGATTCTGGTTCAAGTAAAAAACATCACCGACGGACCGGTGGTCGTGGAGCGCGGCGAGCGCATTGCGCAGGGACTCTTTGTGAAAGTGGAGAAGGCGGAGTGGGTGGAGGTGGAGGGGCATGGGGCGGAGAGTAGGGGCGGGTTTGGGAGTACGGGGACGCATGCGTAAAAAGCGTGTCATGGTGAGCTTGTCGAACCATAGACACGCGCGATGCCACCCTTCGACAAGCTCAGGGTGACATCGCTTTGGCTTTCCTTACTTTGAGAGCGGCTTCCGCATAAACGCCGGCACCTCCAATTCATCCACGTTCAAATCCATCGACGTGGAGCGGGCGGGTTCGTTGTGGCTGGAGCGCGTGGCTTCCGAGCTGCGGCTGGAAACCGGGTTCGTGTGGGCAGCCGGGCGGGCAAAATTGCTCTGGACGATGCGCTGCGCGTTGCCCGGGGCCATGGCGGATTGCTGATTCAATTTTTCTTCCACAAAGCCCGTGGCGATGACCGTGCATTTTACCTGGCCCGTGAACGCGTCGTCGATGACGGCGCCGAAGATGATGTTGGCCTCGGGGGCTGCGGCTTCCGTGACAATGCGGGCGGCCTCGTCGACCTCGAACATGGAGAGGTCCGTGCCACCCGTGATATTGAGCAGGATGCCCTGCGCACCGTGGATGGACGTTTCCAAGAGCGGGCTGTCGATGGCGGCGCGTGCGGCCTCCGCGGCGCGGCTGTCGCCGGTGCCGTACCCGATACCCATAAGGGCCGTACCGGCGTCCTGCATGATGGTTTTGACGTCGGCAAAGTCGACGTTGATGAGTCCATGAACCGTGATGAGGCTGGAGATACCTTCGATGGCGTGCTTGAGCACTTCATCGATGACCTGGAAGGCCTCGGTGAGCGGCGTGGTTTTGTCGATCAGGCTGAGGATTTTGTCGTTCGGGATCGTGATCAGCGTGTCGACTTTTCCCTTCAAGGAATCGAGCGCCGCGTCCGCGTGCTTCCTTCTCTTGAGTCCGTCAAAGCTCACCGGCC
>CAYOFI010000008.1:1800-24454 GCA_964403335.1 uncultured Candidatus Peribacteria bacterium | reverse complement strand
GGACGCGCGCTCCTCTGCCCCGCGCTGCTGTCCCTGGAATCCGGCAACGCTGAACGCGTTCGTGACGACGGCGGCCGGGGGGGTGCCCACGCTGCGGGCGGCCTCGGCGATGACCGGCAGGCTTCCAGAGCCCGTGCCACCACCCAACCCTCCGGTGATGAAGAGCATGTCCGTGCCTTCGAGTGCGGCCTTGATCTCCTCCAACGCTTCCTCCGCAGCCTTCTTGCCGATGTCCGGGTTCGCACCGGCACCCAAACCGCGAGTGGTCCCGCGGCCGATGGTGATCTTGCGGCCGGCTGCGTTGTGGAAGAGCGCTTGCGCGTCGGTATTCACGGCGATGAATTCCACGCCGTGGAGCTTTTCTTGGATCATGCGGCCGATGGCGTTGTTGCCGCCGCCGCCGGCGCCAAGCACGCGGATCACGGCGCCGGGCATCATGTCCGGGCGGACCTCGCGGGCGGGGCTGGAATCGGTTCCATCATCCTGAGGCGGCCGGCCGGCCGAGCCCTTGGAGCCGGAGAAGATGGAGCGGAAAGTGTCGGACATGGGTGGGAGGGGAAGTAGGGAACGAAGCGGGAGAGAGTACTAATCGAGTTTTTAGTTTCTGGTTTCTGGTTTTTCGTTGATGGAAGGAATGAAAGTCATGAACGACTGAAACCAAAAACTAAAAACTAATAACCAATAACTTTTCAGGGAAAGAGGGACTTAATCCAACCTCCAACCTGTTTCATGGTTTTTTTCATCTGGAACGGATTGCCGCCGCCGGCGCGCATGCCGCTGTCATCCTCGCGGATACCCCAAACGAGCGTGCCCAAGGCCGTGGCGTAGGCGGGATCATCGACCTTCTCAATCACGCCGCCGATCTCCACCGGGAAACCCATCTGGACCGGGAGGCCAAGCACATCGCGTGCGAGATCAAGGACGCCCGGAGCTTTGACCGCGCCACCCGTCAGCACCGCACCCGCGGGCAACATGCCGCTGCGGCCGATCCTCTCCAATTCGCTCTTAATAAGGGAGAAGATCTCGTGGTAACGCGCCTGCATGATCTCGGCCATGTATTTCTTGGAGACGGTTTGGGTATCGACTTTGCTGACCTGTGACAGGTCGATCATCTCCCTGTCACTCATTTCCGACGGCAACACGGATCCGAACTCGATCTTGATTTTCTCGGCGGTGTCGATGCTCGTGCGGAGTCCGATCGCGACGTCGCTCGTCACGCTCTCACCGGCGATGGGCAGACTGACGGAGTGGAGCACCGTCCCCTCTTCGTACACGGCGATGGAGGTGCAGCCAGCGCCGATATCAATCACCACCACACCCAATTCTTTCTGGCGCTTGCTGAGGGTGGACTCCGCGGCGGCGATAGTGGCGGGGACGAGTGCATCGATATCCACGCCGGCCTGGTCGATACACTTCTCCAAGTTCTTCACGTGCTGGATGTGACCCGTGATGATGTGGGCCTCCACTTCCAACCGGATGCCGGTCATACCGAGCGGGTTTTTGATGCCGCGCTGTTCGTCGACGGAGTAGGCCTTCGGTTCGATGTGCAAGATGCGGCGGTTCTGGGGGATGCTCACGGCCTGGGCTGCATCCAAAACGCGACCAATATCTTCAACGGTGATTTCCGTGCCCGAGATGGCGATCACCCCGCGTGAATCAAACGCCTCGATGTGCGCGCCGCTCATGCCCACAAACACATGGTTCACGGGGACCCCCGCCATGCGCTCGGCATCCTCCAGGGAGGAGATAATATTGTGGATAAGTTCCTCAACATCGATCACATGCCCCTTGCGCATTCCCAAAGACGGCGACAACCCGACGCCGATGACGCTGGGGGTCTGGTGCTGTTCCGTGGCGCCGTCGACGACGGCGATGACGGTACGGATTTTTGCACTACCTATATCAAGGCTGGCAACGACGCGTTCCTTAGGCATGAGAGACAGGGGAAGTCGGGCAACAGAAGCGGCCACGACGCAGAGATGAAGTGGCAACAAGTCTATGCTGGCTTGTTTATGCGGTGCAAGTGCGTTTTGAGCATGTTTTGTATGCAGATAAGACGCTTTTGAGCACAAAAACTACTCTCTGTCTGTCGCTCTGGTTCTAGCAGTGCAAAGCAACTTTACATGGTATTTACCCCCCTAAAAAAGGGTGAATACAGATTGTGCACATATTTGTGCCCTAAAACAGCGACAATTGATCCGTTTTCTCCGCCGCAGGAGCAGGCGCCGCTGCGCCAACAAACCGCGTTTGCCCCCACGGGCTCCGGACAATTGTCTGCAAGCGTGCGGCCAAGGACTGGAATTCCAGACTGCGCAAAAATTCTGACGCTTTGTCCGCCGGGATATTTTGCAATGTGAGATCGTCCAAATTCCGCATCTTCGGCACCGTCACCAGCCGTGCCATCCGCTCGCAAAAGAAGGCCTGATCGCGGTCGCGTTCCAGCTTGGCACGGACGTTGGGCTTGATGTCGGACAGGTGTGCGTAGACACCCTCAAGCGTGTCGTACTGGGCGAGGAGTTGAGAAGCTGTTTTTGGTCCGATGCCCGCGACCCCCGGCAAGTTATCCGAGGAGTCCCCGCAGAGTCCTTTATAGGACGCAACTTGGTCCGGCCGCACCCCGAACTTCACCAGAATTTCTTTCGGACCCAAGTACTCCGGCTGCTGATAGCCCTTGTGGGGAATGGCGACGCGGATGTTCTCGGTCGCGAGCTGAAACGCATCCCGGTCCCCCGTGACGATCGTCACCCGCATCCCCGCTTTTTCCCCCGCCTGCGCGTAACTGCACAGCAAATCATCCGCCTCAAATCCCGGATCGGATTCATGCGCGATGCCGAACGAATCAATCAAATTGATGATGCGCGGGATCTGCGTGTAAAACTCATCCGGGGTCTCCGCTCTCCCCTCTTTATAGGTGGCGTTCTCTTGGTGACGAAATGTCTCTTCACCTTCATCAAACGCAAAGAGCAATGCATCAGGTTGCTCGGCCTTGAAGAGCGATAAGAGCATCGATGCCACGCCGTAGACCGCGTTGGTGAGCTCGCCCGTGGCGGACACTTTCAGGGTTTTGGGAATGGCGTAGAACGCGCGGTACATCAAGTGATGACCGTCAACGAGGACGAGGTGTTTCATACCCGCATAATATCCTCTTTTGTGAGGCTATACGCCACCTATCAAAACCACATCTTCACAGAAAGAGTCAATATATCGCGCCGTGCAAAAGCCTGTGATTTCGGCTATAATAAGAGGATTTCTTGAGCCCATGCCCGAACCAACTTCTTCTTCCACAGGGCGCTCCCCCGCCGTCTTCCTGGATCAAAAGATCCAGAGCAAAACCGCTCTCCAAAAAGAGATCGGGTGGCCCAAAGAACCCAAGCGCGCGATGGTGTGTTTGCCTGCGGGGATGACGGACGCGCTCGGCGGAAGGTTGTTCGAGGAAGCGCTCCCCGGAATCTTGAGCTTGCCGGTGGAGATGTTGATTCTGGGAAAAGGCTCCGCAAACTACGGCGCGCTCTTCACGAAGCTGACCAAAGAATACGGTCACCGCTTCCACATTGTCCCGGACACGGAAGACGCCGTCGCCAAGATGTACGCCGCCGCGGACATGGCAATGTTCTTCAGCGATCAACTCCCCGAACGCGAATTGAAAGTCTGCTTGGGCAGCGGTGTCGTCCCGGTCTCGTTACCGCACACATTGCTGGACGACTACAACGCGGTCCAGGAAACAGGCAACGCGTTTACGTACGGATCCGAGACAAAGTGGCACGCCTTCGCAGCCCTTGTCCGCGCACTGGAAACACACAAGTTCCCGTTCGATTTCAAGACAATTCAGAGGCACTGCCTGGAGACGGTCTCCCACGCGTGACTCCACAACTCAGCCAGGTACGACATAGCCGCCGTCCGAAGACAGCGACTATGGTTCAGCATCCCTGCTGAACTGCGTTTTCTTTACTTGGCCAACTCGGCGATGGTCATGCCCGCCTTGTAGCGGCGGAGCAGTTCTGAGAACGCCATATGATCCTGAAGCCGGTGCGGAGCCATATCCTTGGCATACCCCGGGAGGACTCCGCCTCTGTACTTATCATCCAGATCGAGACAGATCTGAATGTGCACATGGGCATCCTCCCACCAGCCGTTTTCGCCCGACAGCATAGGCGCGACGGTGCCGAGTTCGTCTCCTTCCTCGACGTACTGTCCTTTCTCGAGTCCTTTCTTCAGATTGAGGTGGCCGTATAACGAGTACAAGGCCTCCTTCTCGGAGATCCAGTGACCGAGAACGACCACTCCTCCCCAGTTGCGAGCATCCTTGCTCTTGCCTGGGTGAACCATCGCATAGGCAACCTTGCCCGGGGCGATAGCATAGACCTTGGTCCCCGCCTTGAGGTTCACATCTTCCCCTAAGTGGCGGCCCCAGGTCTTCACTCCACCGTCCTCGGTGGGATACTCACAGACCTGAGCGAACTTGTAAGAGTTGACCTTCCACTCATCCTTGAGCGGAGACACGAAACGCATGACGATCTTCTTGGCGGGCTTCGTGTCCTGGGCCTTGGTCATCGTGACCGAACCACAGATAATCGCGAACAGAATCAGAACTGACAGCTGACGCATGGAGAAATCTCCGATTTGGCCTGAGATACCAGAGAACGCATATGCAAATTAGAATGATATTTATGTTTTGTCCATGCCTTGGTGCGTATGCTTAAATTCCCGCATGCTCAACATGCCCATCACCGTCGACACTCTGACAAGCGCCAAAGCGGAAAAGTTGCCTAAGCAAGCGATGGCTACTTTCAGGGTGTACACAACACTCTATGAAGTCCTCCTGCGATACCATCTGGCATGCGTGGTCAACGATGACGTTTCGTATGAACAGCGCGGGCCTATAGAACTCTCTGGCGAAACGAGAAATGGAAATGATTTGTCTGTGACCACCAGTTTTCAAAAAACACCGGACGACAGTTGGGAATTCCAGATGACCGCACTCTCCACACGCCCCGCTCCTGGAATGGAACCAAATGATGGAATGGATTGGTTTGTGCGGCGCCGAGATCGCCGTGCACTTCCTCCTCCCACTGTCCTGGGAAAGCTCGTCGTCCACTACAGGGAGCAACAAACCCGACGCGATGGGATCGTGATCCTGTCATCTGGCTTCCTGCACCGGGCACGCACTCCAAGCATAGGCTCCTTTGTTACCGATCTATCCAAGCTGGTACACACTTTTTATGACAGACCGATCGAAAGGCTCATGGAATGGCACGGTGATGCATAAGTGTAGTGGCTTGCCAGCCGTAGCTTAGCCTTTGTGGAAGTATAGCCCGCCTTCGCCCTTTTGGCCTGCCATCCGTAGCGCGACCCTTATAAAAAAAATGCCCTGCACAAAGAAAGGGCTACGGTGGGCGACTACGTCGCGCGAAGGATGGTGGGTCGGGTGGGATTTGAACCCACGGCCAATTGCTTAAGAGGCAACTGCTCTACCGGACTGAGCTACCGACCCAGAGCCGCGAAAGCGTAGCAAATGGCTTCAGGAAAGGAAAGAGTCGCTCCAGGCCTCAAAACACCTTCCTTGCATGCGCCGTCCCATCGCTCGCCGGCATCAAAATCGCCACGGGCAATTCTTCGTACCACGCGATCGTATCAGCTTCGACTTCCGCTTCGATATTCCGACCGACGCTGATCTCCTGCCATTCTTCATCTGACAATTCACGACGCGGGAAATCTTTCAGGACTTCTTTCATCGGCACGACATCGGTCCACTTGGCGTCTTCGGGTTTGATGGCTTTGTCCACCGTCCAGTCCCCCACTTTTGTCCGTCGCAGATCGGCGAGGTAGCCGTGGCAGTACAGGAGATGACCGAGATCGTGCGCGAGGGAGCGGATGTAGGTGCCGGAGCCGCAGGCGACTTTCAGTTGCAAATCGGGATACGCGTATTTGATGACTTCGCACTTTTGGATGTGCACTTCGCGCGCGGGCATCTCTACTTCTTTCCCTGCACGCGCCAACGTATATGCACGCTGTCCGCCGATGCTGATCGCAGAATGTGCGGGAGGAACTTGAGAAATTTTTCCGATGAAGCGGTCCGCGATGGTGCGCTGGACGACGGCTTGCTCCGGGATGTGCCAGCCCATGGGTGGATCGACCGGCGTGATGACGCCTTCCCGATCATACGTCGTGCTGACTGCACCGAACTTCACGTCGGCGATGTATTCTTTTTTGAGGTCATCAAACATATGGACGACCTTGAGCGCTTTCTTACCGACCGCGAGCACAAGCAAGCCTGTGGCTGCGGGATCGAGCGTGCCCAAATGCCCCACGCTGCGCTCACTAAGAACACGACGGACCTTCGCCACGGCGTCGTGGCTGGTGATGCCGGCGGGCTTATCGATGAGAAGAAAACCGTGTCTCATGCGGGAGGGAGTATAGAGATAGTCGGGCAAGTGGGTAGTGGCTAGTGGCTAGTGGGCAGTAGACAGTTTGGGACTAACCACTATCCACTAACCACTGACCACTTTCCGCAAGAACGAGTATTTGGCCGCACTCGCCCCCGGAGCGTACGATCTCCTCCATGCGCCTCACCCTCACGTGGGATCTGTTCATCATCGTCTTCTTCGCGATCGTCATCACGTATACGTTCATTATCGGGAAGAAGGAATCCGTGAAGATCATCATCAGCACCTACATCGCCATCGTGGCGGTGCAGGCATTGGGCAATGCGCTGGAGCGGGGCTTGGCATACTCGGGATCGTTTTTGGGGTCTTACGGAGTGGGGCCTCTGGATGACTCCGTCCTTTCTTGGATCAAGTTGGGCGTGTTCGTGGCCATCATTATCTTTCTGGCCGTGCGCGCGGGCTTCGATATCGTGTACTCCAAAGAGATCAATCCGATCGTGGATATCGCCATCACGGCGGTTCTGGGTTTTGCGACCGCGGGATTACTGCTCTCGACACTCTTTGTGTACGTCTCCGGTGTCCCTCTTTTGGATCTGACGCTCGCCAAAACCGCGCCGCTCATCCCTGCCATTCAACAGAGCCAACTGATGCAGCTCCTGATCCTCCAACAAGACCTGTGGTTCGCGTTCCCGGCCGTTGCCCTCATCGCCGCCGGGTTCATGCATAAAGAGTAGCGCGCTACATCGTATGCAAGAGCGTCAAGCCCCCTTCGATCCGCGTTCTTGCTTGAGAACAGTGACCTCCGCTACAACTATCCCAATTCCCCCATGTTCTTCATGTCCACGCTTCAGCGTTTTACGTACGGTGCCTGGTTCACCCTCATGGGTGCCGCGATGCCGATCAGCAAAGCCCTCGGTAACGGTTCTTTCGGCGGCGATATCCCCGCGGTTCCGGGTACGCCCACTGCCGTCAACGGCGGCGATGCGCGCGATATCATTCTCCGCATCATGCGCTTCGTGCTGGACTTCCTGGCACTCATCGCCGTGGTGTTCATCATCATCGCCGGTATCCGCCTGATCGTCTCGCAGGGTTCCGACGAGCAGAAAGACAAAGCCAAGAAGACCATCCTCTACGTGATCGTCGGTCTGATCGTGGTGCTCTTCGCCCGCGTGATCGTCAGCTTCTTCACGGAGACGGTGCCGAACGAAATTTGAGCGGCCTTCACAAGAATTTTAAAACCCGCTCAGAGGTGAGCGGGTTTTTTGTTGCGAGCCTACTGCCCCCACCCCCGGCCCCTCCCCCGACGCGGGGGAGGGGCGACGAAAAAAAGAAAATAGTAAAATTCTTCCTTACAAATATCTTCTCGCCGTACGTATTTTGTTTTAACGAAGCTCCCCTCCCCCGTCGCGGGGGAGGGGTTGGGGGTGGGGGCTTCATGCCGCCTCCGGCATCGTCTCCATCAACGGTATCTCCAGCGTCTTTGCTTCGACCGCGGGCGCGGCGGCATCACGTACCAAAATCGCATTCTTGCGGACTTCCAAGACCTGACTGATCGGCACCGGCGTTCCCCATCTCCCCCATTTTTTGGGGAATAACCACTCGGTCACAAAGTGGAGCGTATCGAACTGCACGTCGCGGCAGCGGCCCAACTCTTTGCCCGATTCGGTCCGCATCGGCTGATGCAAAATGGGACGGGCTTCTTCCAATACTTTTTGCAGGCGGATCAAATCTTCCAAGGGCGCCAGCACCTCGCCATCGCGCACCGTCACGCGGTTGCCCCAGCGCAGAATATCCATTGATGACAGGAACAATTCGCTGCCGGCAAACATCCCGGGCGACTTCACCAAGAATCCCTCCACTTTGCCCGTATCCGGATGGAGCACGATATGATCAATCAAAGCGACAACATCGCCTGTTTCGTCATCGACGACGGGCAGCCCCCGGCACATGGAGAAACGGACGTGCATGTGGTATACTGTACCTGAACCTCAAAACACTCATGTTTCTCTTCTCCGGATCCTCCCACCCGGCCCTTGCGGAAGACCTCGCCAAGGAGCTTGGCGTTCCATTAGGGGATGTCATGCGGAAGAAATTCCACTGCGGCGAGAACTACGTGAAATTCCAGAAATCCGTTCGTGGGAAGGACGTCTTTATCGTGCAGACGGGCACACTCCATCCGAACGAAGACATTATTGAGCTGTGCCTGATGTGCCAAGCCGCCAAGCTCAGTTTTGCCAAAAGCGTGCATCTCATCGTCCCGCATTTCCCCTACTCGCGCCAAGATCGCGTGAGCGAACCGCGCGAACCCATCTCCGCCAAACTGGTCGCGGACTTGCTGGAGGTATCCGGCGCCGATCACGTCATTGTGCTGGATCTGCACTCTGAACAAATCCAAGGATTCTTTTCCATCCCCGCCGATGCCCTCGTGGCTCGGTCGATCTTCACCTCGTATTTTAAAGCCAAGAACCTCCCAAACCCCATCGTCGTCGCGCCGGACGTGGGCGGTGCCAAGCGCGCCAAGAAGTTTGCGGATGCATTGGGCGCCGAACTCGCCATCCTCCACAAGAGCCGCCCGTCGCATCACGAAACGGAAATTCACGAAGTGGTCGGCGACATCAAAGGCAAGACTTGCATCCTGTTCGATGACATCATCGATACCGCAGGCACGCTTCTTTCCGCAAAGCAGGCGCTCCTCGATCAAGGCGCGAAGCCCGACGTCTACGCCGCCGCCACGCATGCCGTCTTCTCCGGCCCAGCCATAGAACGCCTGACCAAAGCGGGATTCGCGGAAGTCGTGGTGACCGACAGCATGCCGCTGAAAGCCGACGCCTTCCCCGGCCTGAAAATCCTGCGCATCGCTCCCCTCTTGGCGGATGTGATCCGCTCGGTGCAGAGCGGGCAGAGCGTGACGGAGATTTATCAACGATGAACTGGTATTGGAAATTACACCGAAAAAACAAGAAACAGTGAAGAACCAAGCAACAAGAACCGAACAATCAAACATGTACATCATTGATCATTCGGATCTTGATCTATTGGAGGCTTTTTTGCTTCTTGTTTCTTCGGTGCAATTACGCAACGTTGTACATCATATATAAGAGCGTAATCCTACTGTCTTGGCACTGTTCTGCACGCCCGCAAATCAGTAGGATTTCCTGGTTTCCCCATTCCCCCATTTCTTCATGAAGAAATTCGTGTCATTGGTGGCGGCAGGCAGCCTTGCCTTCACGCTCACCACCGTCTCGCTTGCGGCAGACGCCAACCGCACAGAGACCACAGGCCGTGACTGCAGCGCGGTCTCCGGCATTGAGCGCACCAAGTGTCAGCGCGACAAGCTCAGCGAGCGCGTTCTGCTCCAGAAGAACAAAATGTACCGCAAGATGGAAAAGAAAGTGGAAAAGATGGAACGCAAAATCGAGCGCAAAGACAGCCGCCGCGACCTGCGCCACGGCGCAATGACTCGCGAGCTGAAGTACTCCGCCAAGCGCAAGTCGTCGTCCTCGATGTCTTCAAGCAGCGCTATGAGCTCCAGCTCGGTGGTGAGCAGCTCCTCCAGCTCCATGAGCAGTTCCTCGGTCTCCAGCAGCAGCTCGTCGGTGTCGTCGGGTTCCTGAGCAGATCGCATTCATGAAAAAGAAAGCGGGGCCGAGGGCTCCGCTTTTTATATTCTCGTGGTTTACCATGAGCAAGCTCGCCGCGTAGCGGCTGCGAGTCGAATGGTGGGCGATGATGGATTTGAACCATCGACCTCGACATTATCAGTGTCGCGCTCTAACCCCTGAGCTAATCGCCCGATGATGTGTGGAAGATAAGGATCGAATGAGCGACGAGCGCGAGGGGTCGCGAATTGTTTTCTAACGGCCCTATGGGCCTAGGCCCCTGAGCTAATCGCCCGATGATATGCAGAGAACCCGGAAATGGCTTCTCCGTGCGGGAAAGGGTACGGATGAACCGGAATGGGGTCAAGCAGGGCCTTTCCCTGCCTTTACGCCTTCACGCCGCTCGGCTTCACAGCCCACGCCCCTGGGCCGAATGCTGCAAGGATAACGCAGCCTCCCAGGACCATCAGCGGATAGTTCCAACCGGCCCCCGTGGCGGTGACAAAGCCCATCTGCATAACGAACTGCATCACGTAGATCGCACCGAGCATCACGATGCCCAAGCATTTTGCGGCGAGGCGGGTGAGATATCCCACCAGCACCGCGACGGCACCCACGATCTCCGCAATGGAGAGGAACAGCATGATGTAATAGAGCCACGTCGGCATTTGCGAGACCGTGGCCGTGACCGACCACAACGGAAACTTCGCGTAAGCAGAGACCAGGAAGATGACCGCGATGATCACGCGCAGGATGAAGAGCGAGATATTCTGGAACTGTGTGTACATGAAAAAAGAGAGGAAGGAGTCGCGGCGAGTATACCCGTCACTCCCCTTTTGCCCACTGCGCAAACGCATCCAGCGTCATGGAAAGCGGGAACACTTCCCCGTCTTTGCGAATGCTGGAGACCGTCGCATCGGCAGGGTTGAGCACAAAGTCATACAAATGCTCGCCATCGGGCGCGGAGAAGATGAGTGACTGGACCGCCACGAGTCCGCTATCGGCAGCGTGGATGGCCGTTGGGAGGCCGAAGAGGGCGCCAGCGTTGCGGAGGAGGGCGGAGGCGGTGGATTCGAGGGTGGAGGGGTCAAGGGACGGAGAGGGTATAGACGGGATAGAGGGGACAGACGAGACAGAGGTTTCATCGATGATCGGTTCGGTGATCACGATGTCGTTTTTCCATGCATGAAGTTTTGCGGCTGCGTCATCGTTCAAATCATCGGCAAACGGTTCGGCTAGGGATTGCAATGCGTCGCCGTAACGCGCGCGGCGCTCGGGGAAAGTGCGGGCTTCGAACGCGATACGGACAGGCTCCATGGTCTCAATCAGCTCCTGGAGCAGGGCCACGGGATCATCGGATTCCTCCATCTGACGGCGCAGTGCCTGTGTCCACCGATCCACGACGAATGCGGGAGCGGCTTGGGCGCGTAGATCGGCTTGCGGCACGGCGAGGAGTACCGATGTATCGAATGCGCGGTCTTGGGTCCACGCAGCTTCGCGAAGAAGCGGGTGGAGCGGCGCCAGGACCATCAGTCCGTCGTCTACGGGCAAAAGCGTCAAGAGTTCTAAGACAATCGACTCGCGGACATCCGCATGCAAAAGTGAGCGGATCAGACCTGGGCGCGATGCCAGTGTCGCGCGATGATCATGGATAAGCGATGTGATGGTGAGCGCATCGCCTTTCGTCGCGGCATCACGAAGCTGGGCGATGATCTCCCACGCGTCCGCATCAGCAGGATTCATGCGGAGATCGACGGGAAAACCTCTCGCCACTTGTGCGGCTGCGGGGACGCCATCCAAAACCTGCAGATACTCCGTCCGCAATTCAACGGGTGTTTCAATTGCCAAAGCAGTATGCGGCACCTCATTTTTCTTCCACAGAATTTGGCTCCCCGTCGGCAAAAACATCCGGTCCGTTCCCTGCGTGATCACCAGCGGACCGTCGAGTGCGACCACGGTGATGGATTGCGGATCATTGGTCACATGCGCGGCGCTGGCAAATCCGAGGACCGAGACGTTGCCGATATGCATCTGGAAGACTCCGTCGGAACTCATGAGCACACTCCCCTCCCCGAGCGTCAGACCATCCGCCGTTTGGTCAACGATGGCGCCCTGATACGCAAGACCTTTCAATCCGTTTGCGAATGCAAAAGGCGTATCTGCCCGGGCGATAATCGGTGCGGCCACACTGGCGCTCAGATGCGAGCTTCCCAGAATCGGACTCAGCGACAGAGCCGCAATGAGCGCAAATGCCGGGGCGATCACCCAGTGCCGGTGGAGGAAAGTGGCGTCTGTGTGGGTATGCATTTTTCCTTATATGATAGCAGAAAAACAGACATCTGAAAAGTCACGTATAGCCCCGAAGGGGGCCCTTCGGGCCAGAAATGAGGCA
Source organism: uncultured Candidatus Peribacteria bacterium (assembly GCA_964403335.1). GTDB lineage: Bacteria > Patescibacteriota > Gracilibacteria > Peribacterales > Peribacteraceae > CAZYAK01. The sequence goes on along the minus strand of CAYOFI010000008.1, from coordinate 12,080 downwards.
CTTTTGCCATGCCCCCTCCTTCCCCGAATGCAGGGTCTGTGAGAGGCTTTGTGCATGCGCATTTTGGGTGTCGATCCCGGCTTGGCCACCGTCGGACTGGGATATGTGGATTCCACGTCGGCCCACGATATCCGCGCGGGAGAATGGCTGACGATTCAGACAAAAGCGGGACTGCCCATCGCAGATCGATTACAGGAAATCCGAACCGATCTCTTGGCGTATATCCGCGAAATCAAACCCGATATCGCCGTGCTGGAAAAGCTGTTTTTCTCCACAAACCGGAAAACAGCGATTGACGTGGCGCAAGCGCGCGGCGTGATTCTCTTGGCGCTCGCCGAATCCCAACTCCCCATCGTCGAACCGACTCCATTACAGCTCAAATCCTGCATCACCGGCGATGGTGGGGCGGATAAACAGCAAGTGCAGGAGATGCTGATGCGGACGCTGAACCTCGCAAAGATCCCGACGCCCGACGATGCGGCGGATGCATTGGGATTGGCTGTCTACGGCGCGATAGTGTGTCGTGGTGAGCATGTCATGGTGAGCCCGACGAAACATGACATGCGCGCGTCCCCTTCGTCGCGCTCAGGGTGACACGCTCTCCTGTTGCACATCACGCTTCCCACGCGGCTTAGCCACGAACGGATGCACGGCGGCGATTTCGTTTTTGCGCACGGCGCTGTCGACTTTATCCAAGTAGTGTTTCAGATCTTCCGCGTACCGCAGCGACGGAAAATGCGCTTCGTTATACGCATCCGCCGTTCCGTAGCGAATGTGCAGCGGCCGCGACCAAAAGAAGAAATCTAAAAACGTGCGGTGACCCGCGTGACTCTCTTGGTACTGCGGCCACTTGATGGTTTTGAGGTCGCTATGGAAAAGCGCGTTGGGATTATGCAAAAGAATGCGCTCCGAAGTAATGCGCAATGTCGCATGCTTCCACGTCTTCCAGCGGAAATAGCCGATAATGAGAACGCTCACAATGACGAATGTGACGTACAGCCAAATCGACAATGACACATCGAATCCGAATGTCGCGATCACGAAGCCAATGGCACACAGAACAACGCCGACGATGACACCCTCCAGCACCGCCCGCATCCACGACTGCAACAACATCGCCGTCGAAGAGTGCATGCTGCACAAGAGCTGTTCGCCGTCGTGGAGATAGGAACGATCGTCCATTACGGGATAAATTACACCAAAGATGCCAAGAAACAAAAAAGCCTCCAATAGATCAGGATCCGAATGATCAACGATGGAAGTATTTGATTATTCGGTTCTTGCTGCTTGACTCTTCACTGTTTCTTGTTTCTTCGGTGTAATTTCTGCCATCGGCCTCACACACGCCCCCTCCGTCCCCGGCGGCAGATCTGTCGCCGTCAACAGCACCTGATGATCCCGGAATGCCTGCGTCACGCGCTCGCGGTGCGCCAAATCGAGCTCCGAGAAAATATCATCCAACAAGATCACGGGCTTTTCGTTGCGGCGAAGCTCGAGGAACGATGTTTCGAGGAACAGCAGCGCCAGAAGGACGACACGTTGCTGTCCGCGGGACGCGAACGACTGCAGCGATCGTCCATCGACGACGATTTCCCAATCATCGCGGTGCGGCCCGCTCAATGTCGATTGCAGGATGATGTCGCGCTCACGGTTTTGCCGGAAGAGCTCGGTCATCTCCTCCGCAAGAGCCTCCTGTGTCCGAGCCGTACCGGACCGTTTGTACACGATTGCGGCATTTTCCCAAGTTTCCCCTAACGCACGAATTTCAGACGGAAGCGATAGATTGAATGTCTCGGCGAGTTCCAGTCGCAGCAAGGTGATGGCGCTGCCGGGAAGCGACAGAGCACTGTCCCACGTATCAAGCTGTGATGCATCCGCATTCCCCTCTCTGATCGCTTTCAAGAGCGCATTCCGTTGCTTGAGAATCCGCTGATAATCCATCAACGCCGCAAAGTATTCGGGGCTGACTTGGCTGAGGATTTGGTCGAGAGCGCGGCGGCGCTCGGCGGGCGGGCCGGTGAAAAGTGACAGGTCTTGCGGGAGGAAAATGACGACGGGCAGATGGCCGATCAGTTGGGTCTGCGGAATACGGACGCCGTTCAGGAAACATCCTTTCTGCCTGCGCGGGAGAACCTGGCTGACGACTTCCAGTTCTTTTTCCTCGCCGGAATCCGAGACCACTTTGGCCGTGATCCGGTAGAACTCCGTTCCCCACGTGCGCAGATCGTCTTCTTCGACACTCAAAAACGACTTGGTGAGCGCCGCAATGCCGACAGATTCCAGGATATTGGTTTTCCCACTCCCGTTGGGACCGTAGAACAGCTGCATGGGCTCCGCACCGAAGTTCAGCTGCAGATTGCCGTGGTTGCGGAATTGCTCAAGATGAAGGGATTGGAGACGCACCGAGGGATCCTACTGGGCCGATTCCTGCGTGCCAAACCCCCCTTCCACAGATTGTTAAAAATAGAGAATTCTGCTATAATAACCAGATTTCTTCACATATTCCGCATGGCTGGGACTCCTCCCGCTGGCAGTGACCCGTTCGCCGCAATGCTGCAGATGCAGCTGCCCAAAAACGGCGATGCGCTGTATGACCAGTTGATGGCAAAGATCGAACCCGAGCTGATGACCAGTCAGCTTCCCCAATTGGAAAAACTCTACGCCACGGAAACCAAAGAGCAGTCAAAAGCCCGCGCAGAGCGGTACCAAAAAGCATTCGCCGAGTACGAAAAGCAATTTCAGGCCTTTTGCACGGACATCGATACCAAAGTGCACACCTATCAGCAATCCGCACGCGCCAGCACCGAACACGACGAACGCCAAGCAGATGACCAAATCGTCTCCAAACTGCTGTCTGACATGTCTTCATCCGACTCATGAGCCCAAACGTCCCGAACATGAACGGCCCAGACCTTCCCCTGGAAGGGGTACACAAGGCCATCGCCGAACAGGGCGCGCTGAATAGCATGGTGATGCTACATCAGCACATCCAACAGACCCGAAATGTGGCGCAGGACTATGTGCAACACACGCAGATGCGCATTTTGCAATTCGGCCTGCGCAATTGGATGCAACTGATGAACCACGGGCAACGCTCGGGAAGAATGCATCCACAAGAAGCCGTGCAACGCATACGCATGACCAATCACTCGCTCCTGCTCTTGGCCCAAAACGGCTGGCCGGCATTGCGCGTGGAACCCGTGCAAAGTGGCCCGATCGTGATGTTCCGCGTCGTGCCATTGCAGCAATCGGCACCCGCACCCTCCATGGCACCGCAACCATACGCACAACCGCAAGTTCCGTATCAGTCGCCGCCATATGCACCTCCGCGCCCGCCGGTCTACGAGCGCCCCCGGCCGCAACAGCCCGTTCCGCCCCGGCCGCAAGTGACACCACAGCCGCAACCGCAACCGCAGAAGCCGGAAGTCCCTCGTCCCCAGCCTCCCGCCGCACCACCCAAGCCGCCGGAAAGTGCGGAAGTTCCGGAGAGCATCCGTACGCTGGAAAAAATGATACGCAATGAATTCATCACTAAAGATGTGCCCGCCATGTCTACGAACAAGCAGGGCAGACTCACCCTCACCAAGCCCGGTTCCGGCTATCCCGCACTGATAATCGAACAAACGACGGACAAAAAATACAGCGTCGCCATCGTCGAAAAAGAAAATAGTGCTCCATTCGTACTGGAGAAGATGACTATTCCATCCGGCAACAAACCGAGAGATTTTTTGACTGTCACCGGCAAAATACGGGAATTGTACGTGGGAAGAATCAATAAAGATCTGCAGCTGCCCGAAAACAACATGGAACAGGAACTCCAAAAATTGCATCAGGCAAGCGATGCAGCCGCGCAGAAGTATGTAGAGTGGGCAAATGCAAATGGCATTGATGTGGGTCAACTTTTGGACATCAAAAAATTGAACACTACCCAGCTGAAAGATACTCTGAACCTTCTGACAAACCGTTGCAATGCACTTCAAAATGAACGCAGAGTCGTTACTGATCGTCAGCAGCAAGATGACATCGACATTCGGATCGCAAATGCAAAAAACACCATCGAGAATATTCGTGCAGCCCTCGCGGCGTCAGAACGCCCACAACCCAATCCGGCAGACAATCTGCAAAAATTGAAGGCAGCAAGCGACAAAACGTATACTGACGTGGCGAATTGGCGAGACACGATGAAAAAAAAGGGGAAAGAGAATCTGTCGGATTTGAACAGAAATGAATTAGAGGAATTCAAACGCCTATTAGTACAGCGCAATGCGGCTTTGGATGCTGAACGCAAAGCCCCAGGTCAGACTGCTGAGCGCATAAAAGACATCAATGACGCAATCAGCGGCAATGAAGGCGTACTGAAATCGATTGATGAGCAGCTCAGAACCCTCGCTCTCGTCCCCCCAACGCAACCCAGCCCTGATGCTCCCAACGCTCCCGGACAACCCTTGGCCCCGGGCGAGCAGGCACCGGCAGGAACGGATTGGCGAGAGAAACGGTTGATGATGGGTCGGGATATTCTTGATCCCGCCAACGGCAAAGCGTGGCGCGAAGATTTCAATGACGTCCTTTTGGAGAAAAAGCTGCAAAAGCTCGTCGGTAAACCGCAAACGATCAAGCTTACAACCGGCCCCGTGACACTGACAATCACCGGACAGGATAAGAAATCCAAGCACTTCACCATGACGGTGACCGAGGGCGGGAAGACACAAATATGGTACATGGCACAACCGACCACGTTCATCAACGCCAATGTGATGACGTTCCGTTTGAAGGACGATCCGTCCGTGCTCTGCGGGTGCCTGGTACGGCACGAAGGTATGCTCAGGGACCCCGCTGCGGAAGCGGCAAATAGGCTGACAAATCTTTTTACAGAAACCGGCTGGGATCAAAGCGGAGTGACAACACTGCTTCAGCGCATGGGCATCGCAGTGGAGCGCAGCAGACAAGACAAAGAGAACTCTGCGAGAGCAAAAGAGGTGAAAGTCGACAAAAACGCGCCCATCGGATACCTGGGTGTGTACGATCAAGGCGATGCAACTATCAGATCACACAGCAATGATCTGCACTTGATGAGAGAATCAATATCGGCAAAAGAAAGCGGCTACAACGTGCCGCCGGAACATGCGCGTGTGTACGGAACAAATGCGATTACCTATGACTTTTTGGACAAGCACATTACCGCGCTGAAATCGCAGAAAGATGCGAACGGCAAACTCATCCGCACCATTTTCTTGGATATCGCAGCACACGGATCGCCGGGTGGCATCGCCACAGGAAACAAGATTACGCTGCGGCCGCAGGAAATGGAAAAACTGTTGGACAAACATCAGGACTGCACGTTTGTCGTCAACACGACCGCATGTTTCGGCGGCGGGTTGGCCACGGCCATGCGCGGGTACGTAGACAGCAGCACCAGCGGTCGGCAGGTAATCATGATGCTCCAGACGTACGAAGATTTCCCCAACGGTTCGCTCCTCCTTGGCCAAGATCCAAACACAAGAACCAATCAAAACACCAGCGGATTCACATCCGCGCTTTGCAAACTAATGCGCGACCCCGCACATAAAAATAAGACTCTGGGAGAATTATTCGTCATGACGGAAGAGGCGGTAAAACTAGCCCTGCCGTACGACGCGGAACTGTGGGTAGCCAAAAAAGGAACAGCAGGAGTGCGCCTGAAAGCCATTCCGTCTCCCAAGTAATCTATCGACTGAGCTGCAGCGCCTCTTCATACAACCCCCGAATCAAGTCGGTGTATTCCGTTCGGCGGATATAGTTGCCCAGTTCATCGATGCCGATCCACACGTGGCCGTCGATTTCATTGTCATCCACGCGGACGACGGTATTTGCGGGAACTTTGGCCAACACAAACCCGATCTGCTGGCCTTTGACGTTGTCCGGCCGAAAACGGCGGAAAGACGACGGGAAATCGTACTGATACACCTTTTCACTCACTCCCAAAACCGTCGCCGTATTGATACCCGCTTCTTCCTGCAATTCACGCAAGGCAGCCTGCTCCACAGTCTCCCCCGCCTCCACGCCTCCCTGGGGCAATTGCCACGCATCGCGCTTGCGGGGTTTGTGCAGCAGCAACAGATCGTACGTCGAATCCACGCCCGGACGCGGCCTGAGCACAAGCAGAGACGCCGCCTGGCGGTAAATATCGTTCATCACGAAGAAAGTATAGATGCAAAAAAACCAGAAGCCAGAAATCAAAAGCCAGGACCTGGCCTCTGTCATTTGGTCTTTGGTTTCTTACGCGGAGTGGCGTTCCTCCTTCAATTTAATAGGCTGACGCTGGCGGCAGTCGCTGCAATATTTGGAGATTTTGAAATCCTTCCAGGAGACACCGTCCTTTTGCTTGTGCAGGCGCGTGGTGGTCACGCGGCGGGCGCAAACGGTGCAAGAGCCGAAAAAGACAGTACGCTTTCCACGAGGCATAGCCCATGTACTGTACTGATGTATGGCCCCTTATGCAAGGGGTGAACTGATACGCGGCGGGCGGAACTTGAACCGCAGTATTACCAGCACGATGGCGACGTTGGATACGAGCAAATACAGCGGAAACGGAATGTCCCAAAAGTTGCCGTCCGTAGCCAATAACAAGGATATAGCCGCTCCCAGCGACCATAATGCCCATGCGGACACGGTTTCGGACCGGGGATGGACCAAGACTTTGCGGAACGTGGGAATCCACCCGAAAAAATCGATGAGCAGGAGCAGCATATGCGGAAACGCCGGCGGAAAGAACGCCCACAGCAACAGGGCAACAGCGGCTCCTGCGATCGACACCCAGTCCACGCCCGTCATGCCGCCGCGGCCGTATTTGAGTGACAGCGAGGCCACCAGAATTTGGCCGCCCAAGCCCCCGACCGCCATCCCCAATGCCGCCCTGCCCCCCAGATCGTAATACGTGGCGCAGAGCAATACCCCCACTGCGGTCCAAATCCACCACGTCACCCGGCTGGGATGCGTGTTGCCGCGAAGGATGGACCGCACGTAGTAAAAGTGCCCGGCCAGCGTGAGCACGCCGGGCAGCAGGATCCACGCGTTAGGCACCGTGGGAACCGGACAAATAATTGAAGACGCTGTTGGCCGCCACCCCCGCCTCCCCCGCCGCCGTCACGAACTGCGCGAAGTGATTGCTGGCATTGGTCACATCCCCCGCCCCAAACAGCCCCGGGACCGTTGTCTGCTGCGCAGCATCCACTTTCAAATAACCCTTTGCGTCGACCTCCGCCCCCAGCTTCGTCGCCAACCACGTGGCCGGGTCCGACCCGACTTCGATGAACACACCGTCGAGCGTCAGTTCCGACTGTCCCTCGAACGGAGTCTTCAAGCGCACACCCGTCACGCGCTCTTTTCCAAGAACCTCCGTGATCTCGTTTTCCAGCACGAAGACGATATTGTCTTTGGCTTTCACTTTGTCGATCCAATACGGCTCCGCACGGAAATCTTTGCGGCGGTGAATGAGGTAGACCTTTGCAGCCACCTGCGCGGCGATGGCTGCTCCTTCCACAGCACTGTCCCCTCCTCCGATGACGGCGACGGTCTTCTTTTTGTAGAAAAACGCATCGCACGTCGCACAGTACGTCACACCTTTGCCCGAGAATTCTTCCTCACCCTTCACTCCCAAATGCCGCTTGTTGGAGCCCGTGGCCAAGATAACAGTTTTCCCTTCGACAGTTTCACCTCCTTCCATGTGCAGACGGAATCCGCCGTCTATTTTTTCGATGCTCTCGACGCGCGCGATTTTGAATGTCACTTCCTCAAAACTCTGCGCGTGGTTTTTCATCTTCTCCATCAAATCCGGTCCGCGGATTTCAATCTCCCCCGGCCAGTTGCCGACTTCCGCTGCCGTGTTGCCCATCCCCCCTTCCTCGGCACCCACCAGAAGCGTCTTCAATTTATAGCGCGCACTGTAGATGGCCGCGGTGTATCCGGCGCAACCAAGGCCGATGATGATGGTGTCGAACATAGAGGGCGTAAAATGTGTGAATTCATCTTAGTCGAAGAAGCCAAAAGCCAGAAACCAAAAGCCAGATTTTGACCTGGTTTCTGGCTTTTGGTTTCTGGTTTCTTCACGCCCACCCTCGGACTCTCATTGCTTCCACAATGCGCTGAACTCCTACAATGAAGGCTGCCTGACGGTAACTCACTTTGCGGCGATGCACTTCGCGGCGCACAGCTTTGTAGCCGTCTAAGATGACGCGCTTGAGTTCGGCGTCGACTTTTTCATCCGTCCACTGCTCGCCGCTGCGGCCTTGGCACCACTCAAAGTAACTGACCGTCACACCTCCCGCATTCGCAAGCACGTCGGGCAGCACGCGGACTTTCTTGCCTTGCAGAATGGCATCGGCTTCCGGAGTCGTCGGACCATTGGCTAATTCGAGGATATACCGTGCCTGAATCTTATCCGCGTTTTTCTCATTGATGACATTATCGAGCGCCGCGGGGATCAAAATATCGCAAGGCAGCTCCAGCAATTCTTCGTTGCTGACTTGGCGGACGTTATCCATCTTCATCTTCTGAACATCACACACCGACCCTTGGCAATACTCGCCCGTCACGGAGCCCGTCTTCTGTTTGTACTTCTCGATACGGATCGTATCCAGGCCTTCTTCGGAATAGATACCGCCTTGCGAGTCCGAGACCGCGACAACGGCGTAGCCCGCGGACTGGAGCATGTGCGCCATCGTGCCGCCGGCATTGCCGAAACCTTGGATGACCACGCGCAGATCTTTGGGATCCAAGCCCTCCCCCTCCACCATCTCTTGGAGAATAAAAAATCCGCCGCGCGCCGTCGCGATATCGCGGCCGCGGGATCCGCCGAAACTGAGCGGTTTGCCCGTAATCATCGCCGGCGCATACGAGTTCGTGATTTTTTCATATTCGTCGCGCATCCACGCCATGATGTCCGGGTTCGTGTTCACGTCCGGGGCAGGGCAATCGATGTCCGCTCCCAAGTGATCGGAGAACGCGCGCACATAGGCACGAGCAACGGCCTGAATCTCTTTCTTGGAAAATTCTTTGGGCTTGAACTGCACGCCGCCTTTGGCTCCCCCGAACGGAATGCCGACGACCGCGGTCTTGATCGACATCAACGCCGCCAACGCCTTCACCTCATCTTCATCCGCCGCGGGATGGAACCGGATGCCGCCCTTATACGGCCCGCGCGCATTGTTGTGCTGTACACGGAACGCGGGGAACGACACCGTCGACCCGTCATCCTTCTTCACCGTAATATCTTTTTTGTGAATATGCTGCGGCTCCAAGAGCATCCGACGTTCGGCATCGGAAAACTTGAGCATGTCCATCGTCTCCTCAAGGTTCTTCTGAAAACGCGTGTAGGGGGTGTTGGATGTGTTCATGGAAGGAGGATACGGGAAAGAGATCAAAGAGATCAAAGAGATCGAGGAGATCAAAGAAGCAGAAGCACCCGTGCTTCATACTTCTTTGATCTCTTTGACGCCCTTGATCTCCTCGATCTCCTTTAGCAAGCAATCCCTCTCGCCTCACACACCGCATCCAGCACCAAATTCTGCGCATCCAACGACGCATTTGCCGATGCCTCCGCGCTGTCATTCAACTGCGCCTGGCGCCATACGGCGATGTGCTTTTCTTCCTTCAAGTGCTCCTCAAAATAGATCTGCGCATCCTCGGAATCCAGGCCGTAAAACTCCTTCAGCCCATGCATTTTCGTCTCCGCAATCTTCGGAAGTTCCGCTTCCAAGGAATACATGGCGACGAGTCCATCGACATAACTCTTCTCGGCCAAAGCTTCGAGTGACGTGACTGCACTCTGTACTTTTGCGGACGGGATGTGAGCAGTCAGTTCAGATTCGCTGATACCAAGACTCTTCGCAAAGCGCTTCCACAATTCCACATGCTCCTGCTCCTCCTGCACGTTCTCTTCAATCTGCGCACGCATCCCGGCATCGGTCGCGCGATCGCGCACACGAGCAACAACACCCGGAATTCTGTCGACCAGGTGAAAATACTCTTTGGCGTAGACTTTCAAATCTTCCAATGTGAGTGCACCCTTGCTCCACAACTGATAGAACGGATGCTTGAGGAGGCTTTTTTGGGCGATGAGGGCGTCGATGGAATCAAACGTGATCATGGGCAAAGGTGGAAGAAAGCCCCGCCACGATACAGAGAACGGACTCAAGCGGGCAAGCGACTACCGCAAAAGAACTGTCGCGATGGAGAAATACAGCAGCAAACTCAGAATATCCTGGATGATCGTCGCCAACGGGCCGCTGGCGTTTGCGGGGTCC
>CAYOFI010000008.1:0-1735 GCA_964403335.1 uncultured Candidatus Peribacteria bacterium | reverse complement strand
AAGACCCGTGACGATGGAAGAAATGACGGCGGCTCCCATGGCAAGGCTGAGAACGCCGCTGATCGCCGCGTCGCGGTAGAGCAGATAACTGAGCCCCATCAGGAAGATCGACGACAGGACGGCAATGCTGGCGACCACCAAAAATTGCCGGAATGCATACCGGAGGAACGGCAGTTTCCGGTCCATGGCCAGGTCGCGGATGATGAACGCTTCCATCTGCGTCCCGACGGCATCGCTCATGTAGACGATCAGCGGAATGTACGCAGCCAGAATCAGATTTTGCTGGAGCGTGTGCTCGAAAGACGTGACGACCCGTGCCGCGAGCACCCCGCCCGTCAGCCCGATCAAAAGCCACGGCAAGCGGTGCAAGATGGACGACCGGATCGACATGGTCAGGACGTTTCCGAATGGCGGGTGCGAGGGATGGATACCCGCGCGCTGCAATAAATCTTTGTGCGTCTCGCGGTAGAGAATGTGTAAAAGTTCATCGCTGGGGATCGCGCCTAAAAATTGATGATCGTCATCCACGACGGGCACGGCCTTGATGCCGTGTTTGAGCGCGAGATACGCCACGCGTTCTTGTGGCGTCGTCGCATGCACCGTCACGAGTTTTTTGCGCGTGCACACATCGCCGGCTCTGGCGGTGTGTTTGAACGCGAAGACCTCGCGAATGGACAGGACACCCGTCAATTTTTTACTGTCATCGACGACGTAGACGTAATGAAGAGTCTCGATCGATTTATGCTTGCGCGTGAGCAATTCATGAATCTCGCCGATCGTGATGTTCGTCCCCACCACGGGCACGCGCGTACTCATGCGCTGTCCGGCCGAATCGGCGGGCCAACGTGTTTCCGTGCGCGATCGTACTGGCGTCCTTCGCTTCACGGAGAGGAAGTGTAGCAGAGAGGTTATTGCTGTTCGCCGCGATGAATGTTTGACTTCAGTCAAAAAATCCCCAGCATAGGCCAATGACTGACAGACCAGATGAATATGAGACACCGGAACACGGACCGCCGGTCGTGCACATTCCTAAAGGGGTTCTTACAAAAAGCGGAACCTACCGCTTACAACCTGCCGTAGAATTCACGGATAAGATGGGAGCGCAGTGGGCGATTCTTTTCCTGTCTGAAGACCGATCCGAATGCCTGGTCATGTACCTGGGACGGACGGTGCGCAGAGTTTTCCAAAGCAATAGTGGAGAATGGGTTTCTTTGGCAAAGTTTGAGGATCGTTTTGGAGTGCGGCTGCGTATGGAAGAACCGGAGCCGGCTCCTCCGCAAACGATTCAACGTGAAAGAAGCAGAATATGGGAGATCATCGCCATCCTGCTGACTGTCGCGACCATCGGCACAGGCATTGCCGTAAAGTATTACCAAGATGCGTCCGCCAAAACCCAGGCCCCTCTCCTGAAAAAAGATACACAGAAGTAGGGGGTTTTGCGTATGCGTTCCCTGATACACTCCGCCATATGACAGATGTTCCGCGAGCAACGAATGACCCGCCGGAACCGGAGTCGGCGGGTAAACCAGAACATGACAATGCGGCGGCAGTGAATGCTGCCCTGGTGGAGAGGTGCAAGGCCACTGCGGATCGCATCAGAAAAAACAATGTGCCTCTGCCGCAATTCGGGTACAACGGCCCCCCGCTCCCTCCAGATTAGCGGCGCGATGCATACTCATGAATGACCAACCATCGCGGCGTAGTGCCCCAGAGGGCACGAAGCCGGATGGTGCCG
>CAYOFI010000007.1:72501-72919 GCA_964403335.1 uncultured Candidatus Peribacteria bacterium | reverse complement strand
AAGTCCACGATGATCGAGAAAATGGCGCACCTCGTGACGGACAAAATCATCCAGGGCATCTCCGATATCCGCGACGAGTCCGACCGCGAGGGGATCCGCATCATCATCGAACTCAAAAAGGATTCCTATCCGCAGAAAGTGTTGAACCTGCTCTTCAAGCACACGGAACTCCAAAGCAGCTTCGGCTACAACATGATCGCGCTTGCGGACGGCATCCAGCCGCGCTTGGTGAACCTGCAGGAATTGCTGCAGATAACCATCTCCAGAAGATTACAACCATAACCTCGATAGTAGGGTTATTATCAGTAAATTCAGGCACATCGTAATTTAGGTGTAGATGGTCAACTTTATTTAAAACATGTTCTTTGATTATTTTTTCAAGCTCTTTTGTATTGATATCAGAAAGTTTATTAATATA
>CAYOFI010000007.1:0-72491 GCA_964403335.1 uncultured Candidatus Peribacteria bacterium | reverse complement strand
CAGCCGCGCTTGATGAACCTGCAGGAATTGCTGCAGATCTTCATTGAGCATCGCCGCGTCGTCATCCGCCGCCGCGTGACGTTTGAACGCGACCGCGCCAAGGAACGCGCGCATATTTTGGAAGGATTGAAGATCGCGTTGGATGACATCGACGCCGTCATCGACACGATCCGCAAGAGCGAGACCAAGGAATTGGCGAAGGTGAATTTGATCAAGAAATTCAAGCTCTCCGACATTCAAGCCGACGCCATTCTCCAGATGCGCTTGCAGACATTGGCGGGTCTGGAACGGAAGAAGATCGAAGAGGCATTGAAGGAGAAACTGGCGTTCATCGCCGAGTGCGAAGCCATCCTCAAGAGCCCCAAGCGGATCGACGGCATCATCGTGACGGAGCTGGCCGAGGTCAAAAAGTCCTACGCCGACCCGCGCCGCACGACCATCGTGCCGCACGCGGTGGGCGAATTCTCCGCGCGCGACACCATCCCGAACGCGCCGATGATCGTGACGCTCACGCGCGGCGGGTATGTGAAGCGTTTGAGCCCCGTGCAGTTCCGCATGCAACACCGCGGCGGCAAGGGCATCAAGAGCATGACCACCAAAGACGACGACGAGGTGATGAGCTTGCTCCACGTCATGAACCACGACGACGTGCTCTACTTCACGAATACCGGCCGCGTGTTCCGTTTCCCCACGTTCGAATTGCCGCAAGCCGGAAGAGTAGCGAAGGGCCAGGCCATCGTGAACTTGCTTCAGCTGCAACCCGAGGAGCGCATCACGGCGATGCTCAAATCCGATTTGAGCGATAAAAAGCACCTCTTCATGGCCACGAACAAAGGCACGGTGAAACGCACGGATACGACGGAATTCGAAAACATCCGCCGCTCCGGACTTATCGCGCAAAAACTCAATGCAGGCGATGAGCTGAAATGGGTGGTGGCCACGAACGGTGACGATGAGATCTTCCTGCTTTCCCGCAAAGGAAAGTCCATCCGCTTTAAAGAAACCGATGTCCGCAGCATGGGCCGCGCCGCAGCGGGTGTGCGCGGTATCGACCTCAATGACGGTGATGAAGTGGTGGAGGCAGCCGCGATCATCGACCAGAACTCGCAGCTCCTTGTGGTCATGGAAAACGGTCTCGGCAAGATGACACCGGTCAGTCAGTACCGTCTGCAAGGACGCGGTGGCTCCGGTGTGAAGGCTGCCGAACTCACGGCCAAGACCGGCAATATTGTGGGAGGTCACGTGCTGACGCAGGGTCAGGAAGGCGACCTCTTGTGTGTCTCCAAGCAGGGCCAGATGGTCCGTATGCAGCTGACGGAGATCCCATCCCGCGGCCGCGCCACGCAGGGCGTGATCGTGATGCGCCTGAATGGCGGGGACAAAGTCGCCACCATGAGCGTCGTCCGCCACGATAAAGAGAGCGAAGAGGCTGTCTTGCAGGCCGCGATGGAAGAGCGCGAGGGCGAGGTGGAGGCGTTGGAAGGGGAGGCCGAAATGCTGGAGAAAGTCGAAAAAGCCGCCAAACGCCGCGCCAAACGCATTGAAAAAGAGATGGCGGAGGGCAAGTAAGGTATCCCTTGCACCATTTTCTGAATTCTGTACAATCCCCCAGCTATGAAGACCGGTATCCACCCCACGATGCACGCAAAGGCCAAAACGACCTGCATGAACTGCAAGGCCGTCTACCTGATCCCTTCCACCGTGGAGGAGCAGTCCGTGGAAACGTGCCGGATGTGCCATCCCGTCTACACGGGTAAGGCCCAGCAGGAAGCTCGTGGCGGACGTATCGACCGCTTCCGCAAGTTGCAGGCGGCACAGAAGAAGGCATAGACGTAATAGAGGGGATAGACGCGATAGAGGTTTTTTATTTGGTTGATTGCCGGAGGCAGTTAATTAGATAGCTAGTTCTTCGTATTCGATCCTCTGCTGTACTGAAGGTAGCAGCATCGATATATCGCAAATCACGGCCAAGAACGCATAGGTAATGCAATTCTTCTAAGGAACAGGAAGAGATTTCGTAGTATCTCCGTCGTTCTTGTGGCGATGCTTTTCCACAGCCTTCTGCAAGATTGGTCGGTACGCTGGAACTTGATCGGCACATTTGATCAATGAGTCGGAATCGCTCGGAGGATGGGAAGTGTGAAGTAATGTCATAGGTCCATAGACATAGAGCATGAGCTTCTTTCCAGGCGATCAATTTTTCGTAGGGTCGGTGGTACATGCCACTATCTTCTCTGCAGCTTCCGGACATCGAAATAGCTTCATGTATCGATCTTTTTTCAATAATCGATTATTTCTCTAGTACAAAACAAAAACTCCTGTTCCATCAGCATGTGGAACGCCTCTATCGCTTCTATGCCGTCTATCCCCTCTATGCCCTCCAAATAGCACTCAGTGCCGTAGACTGCTACACTTCACTGCATGGACGAGCGCCAAAGCAAACTCCTGGCCGCCATTATCGATCAATTCATCCAGACCGCACTTCCCGTCGGGAGTAAGCGTCTGCTTGAAAGTGGGGACTTTACCCTGTCATCTGCCACGATCCGCGCCGAGATGAGCGCCTTGGAAGACCAGGGATTTTTGGAGCAGCCGCATATTTCTGCGGGACGGATCCCGACGGCTCGGGGCTACCGGATGTATGTGAAGGAATTCATGGACCCTGTGGGCCAGGAGAAAATCGTGCGGCAGAAGTTTTCGTCATTGAAAGAGCAATACTTCCAGCGCAAGGATCAAGAGCGGGCGTATGAAGCCGTCGGTCTGCTTTCGCAGATGATCCCGAATGTCGCCTTCGCCACTGTTCCGCACAAGCCCGGTGTGTATTACCTGGGCCTCGCAAACGTTCTGCGTCAGCCGGAGTTCCAGAGCAATCCGCTTCTGGCTTCCAGCGTTGTCGAAGTGTTGGAAGAACGTCTGACGGAGTTATTAGATCACGTGGAGGTCGATGACAAAATCCGCTATTACATCGGCGACGAGCACGTGTTCCCGCAGATCCAGAGCTGCAGCTTGATGGTGACAGAATACCGGCAGCGTGACCGCAAGGGGATGATCGGGATTCTGGGGCCCATGCGGATGGATTATGCGTATAACACGGTGGCGATGGAAATGGTGGGGGATCTGCTGCGGAGTAATTGAAAATTGAGAATTGAAAATTCAGCGGGGGCTCGGAAATCGGATGTACTTCCATAATTTTCCATTTTCAATTCTCAATTTTTCATTTTCAATTGATTGCCTATTTCCCTGTACACTATCCCTATGTCCTCCGACTCCGGACAAATCTTGCTTCGTATCCGCCCCTCGCTCCCTGATTTGGACGAGGTGAGCGCGGCGCGCGGGCCGATGATGACGGAAGTGGTGTTGGCGTCGCTGCATTCGCTGTCCAGCAAAGGCGGCCCGCTGTCGTTGGAGATTGGCATGATGGAGGGGAAAATTGCATTGTTTGCGCGATCGGCAAAGAAATCCGCGCCGCTCCTGGAAAGCCAACTGTATGGTCAATATCCGGATGCGGAGATCGAAATTGTGCAGCCTGCGGAGCTGGACGCGAAGTCCGGAGAAATCGTCGTATCGCGGGATTTGGAGCTGACGGAATCGGAACTCTTTCCCATTAAGCGCCACCCACAGTATGTCGACATGGCGTCGCGGAGGGTCATCGATACAATCGGAGGCGTGCTGGCGACGCTCGTGCGGTATCAAAAGCCGGGAATGCGGGGACATGTTCAGATCATCATCCAGCCAATGAGAAGTTGGAATCGCAAGAAAGCATTTAAATTCTTGCCGTTATTAGATCAGGGAATTTTTAAGCATTCGGGAAAATTCGGTAAGTTGTTTACCAGAGTACATATGGCACGAGGATGGGAACGAGTCGGTGCATTTCCCATCGATATGCTTTTTGGTGGATTTCGTACATGGTTTCGTCGATCTAAAACGCAGGTATCTCTCCTTAGTGGTGAGGTAAAAGAAACTGAGACTGCAGCAGATGAGGAAAATAAAGTGAGTATGCGTAGTCATGAACGAGAAGACAGAATAACGGGTGCTGTAGATAAGCTCAATCGATTGCTATTCAAAGTGAACGTACGCATCAGCGTTATTACCTCTGCCAAGTACAAGGACGAAGCGTCGCACAAACTGGATGAAATCGCGGGAAGCTTCCGCCAGTTTACGCTGCCGCAGAGCAACGGCTTCCACGCGTTGGAGATGACGACGGAGAAACACATCCCGCAAGGATTCAAAGCGCGTCCATTTGTGCTGTCGGATGAAGAAGTGGCGACCCTGTGGCACGTCCCAAGCATTCTCGTGAAAACCCCCAACTTCGATTGGGTCACGAGCAAAAAGCTGGAGCCGCCGGTCGATTTGCCCATCGCGGTCGGAGGAGGAACGCAGGACGAGAATGGCGAAGAGCTGACGGTGCTGGGGGAGGCCGTTTTCCGCGGCGAGCGGCGCAAATTCGGTATCCGCGTCGATGATCGCAGGCGTCACATCTACATCATCGGAAAGACGGGTATGGGTAAATCGACGCTTCTGGAAAACATGATCTTTTCCGATATCCAAGCGGGGAAAGGTGTCGCCGTCATCGATCCGCACGGGGATTTGATCGAGGCGTGTTTAAGATTCGTGCCGAAGGAGCGCAGCAATGATGTGATCTTGTTTGACCCCGCCGATAAGAACTATCCCATGGCGTTCAACATGCTGTCGGTCAAAACCGAAGAGCAGAGGTCCCTCGTCGTCTCCGGACTGATGAGCGTCTTTAAAAAACTCTGGCCGGAGGCGTTCTCCGGACGTATGGAATATATTCTGCGCAACACGCTGTTGGCGCTGACGGAAGCGGGAAATCAATCCATGCTCGGGATCATGCGCATGTTCGCCGACCCCGCGTTCCGCGACAAAATCCTGGAGCACGTGCATGACCACGTGGTGAAGAGTTTCTGGGAAGATGAATTCACGTCGTGGTCGGAGAAGTATCAAACCGAAGCGATGGCCGCGATTCAGAACAAGATCGGGCAATTATTATCGACGCCGCTCATCCGCAACATCGTCGGCCAAGTGACCAGCAAGCTGGACATCCGTCATGCGATGGATTCCGGAAAAATCATTTTGATGAATCTGAGTAAGGGAAAACTGGGGGAAGATAACTCGGCATTCTTGGGCTCCATGTTCGTCACGAAGTTCCAATTGGATGCTATGAGCCGGGCGGATATTCCGGAGAAGGAACGCCGGGATTTCTATCTGTATGTGGATGAGTTCCAGAACTTTGCGACGGAATCTTTTGCAACGATTCTGTCCGAGGCGCGCAAATATCGTTTGAACCTGACGATGGCGCATCAGTATGTGAATCAATTGTTGATAGGAGACAAGAGCACGGCGTTGCGCGATGCGGTGTTCGGGAACGTGGGGAGCATGGTGGTGTTCCAAGTGGGCTCCGATGACGCAGAGCCGCTCAGCTTGCAGTTTGAAGAAATGGTCCTGCCGAAAGATATTTTGAGTTTGCCCAAGTACCACGCGTACTACCGCCTGATGATCAAAGGTATTCCCAGTAAGCCGTTCTCCGTCAGCACGCTGGCGCCGCCGGTGTTTGAACAAGATGAAGGCAGGGTGGAGAAGATCCGGCGCTTGTCGCGCGAGCGCTACGCCGAGGAGCGGGACGTTGTGCAGGATAAGATCGGCAAGTGGGTGCAGACAGGGCGCACGTCGCGCAAGACCGCCGTCACCAGCGCCAAGTCCAAAGAGAAAGCGGATGAAGAGCAAAAGAAAGCCAAAGCCAAGGGCATGACGTTGGAGGAATACCGCCGGTGGCGGGACCGGGAGATGTGGACCAATGACTTCAATATGCTCCGCAAAAAGCAGATGAAGGGCGACCCGATGGGCCCGGAAGACGTGGCGAATATGGAGGCGCTTCAGAAAAAGCTGGAAGCGAGCGGGGGAGTCCCGCCGCCGAGCAAGTCGATGGTTGCGGAGGTGGAGAAGGCGAAGAAGAAAAAGTAATTCCTGCCCTCATCCCCCAGCCCCTTCCCCCTTCTGAGGGGGGGAAGGGGGGGGGTGTGTGTTGTGTATGTAAAAAAATAAAACATCCCAAATTCCCCTTCTCCCTCGAAAGGGAGAAGGGGTTAGGGGTTGAGGGCATTACAAAAAGACCAGCTCTCGCCGGTCTAGATGTTGATGTCAGCTCCGATCCCTGCGATCTATCCCGAAGGATGATGACCGATGGAAGGGGAGAGAATGTTTGTAAGGCTGAGTACCTTAGACTTTCTGCCATGCTGCGGCTTCTTGTTTCTCCTCGGGTCCGACCCGAAGTCCCCGGACCGGTCCGTCATCAAGATCAAAGATCGAGAGAGGACACTGGGGAGTGGAAGGGGGTGCACTCCTTTCGTCTCAATGAGAGGAGTGGCAACGCAGAGCAGAGAGGAGAGTGATCACGCATGGGATGCAAGACGGTCGCTATGCCCAGAGTGTTCAAGAGTATTGAAGGTGTGACCGGGAGGAACGTTTGCGATCTAACTTGGGTGGTCACTCTTCTCTCTGTGAGTCGGTGATGTGAATGGACGAGTGTGAGTGTGTGTGGATGATCGGGCCCGATCGTCTGTGTGTGTGAATGTCGACCCCTCCCCGGAGGGATCACATCAGCTTAGCCGCACAATCCAAACGTGCAATATTCTGCGGTGTCACAAATTGATGTATTACGGTGTGAATATATTTTTCGAGCATTCAAACATCGCAAATATTTGATTGTCGAATGATTACGAGTAGTAGTATTTATCCACAAAAATTCTTTTCCGGCGAATCTTGAACATCTCTTTTCTGTGATGTGATGATCGAATGTGAAAAATTTATGACACAATCCGTGCTGCAAACTGGAACACATACGGCCAAAACACGATCAGCATGATCGCCGCCCAGGCGACGGCGACGACCAGCGAGGCGCCTGCCGCGACGTCTTTGGTGGCTTTCACGGCGCTGCGGTGCTTGTGGGTGTCTTTGGCTTCTTCAATATGCTTATAGAATGTGCTGCTGAGGCGTTCCAACGATGTGTTGAGCAGCTCCACGGACACGAATACGCCGCCCGTCAGCAGGACGATGATCCAATCGATGGTGTTCAAATGGAAGAACAGCGCCAGCAGCAAGCTGGACAGCACACCGATGACAAACAAACGCAGATTGCGTTCCATTTGCAGTGCATGCACCAAGCCTTCGGCGGCATAGACAAGACTTTTGAGGAATGGAGAGAGCATAGGAAGTGGAAGCATGTCATCCTGAGCTTGTCGAAGGAGGACATGCGGCAGTCATGGTTCGACAAGCTCACCACGACAGTAAGAGTCTACGCCTCAATGCCCGGAACCGGGAAGCGCTTGCAGAAGACCTTCACCTCTTCATGCAACGACTTCAATGCTGCTTCATCCGCGCGCTTTTCGATCGCGCGGAGCATGAAGGCGCCGAGCGTCTCCATGTCCGCTTCTTTCATACCGCGCGTGGTCACCGCAGGTGTCCCCAGGCGCACGCCCGAGGGGTCCATGGGTTTGCGCGGATCGTTGGCGATCATGTTCTTATTGAGCGTGATGCCGACTCTATCCAGCACCGTCTCTACTTCACCGCCCGGAATGCCCCACGATGTGACGCAATCAATCAGCATCAGGTGGTTATCCGTTCCATTCGTCACAAGCTTGGCACCCTTGTCCATGAAGAACTTGGCGAGGTGCTTACTGTTTTTGACGATCTGGTGTGCATAGTCCTTAAATTCCGGTTTCATCGCTTCGCCGAACGCCACGGCCTTGGCGGCGACCATCTGCATGATCGGGCCGCCCTGGAAACCTGGGAAGACCATCTTGTCCATCTTCTTTCCCAGCTCCGCCTCGCGCGTGAGGATCATACCGCCGCGGGGGCCGCGCAAAGTCTTGTGCGTCGTGGTCGTGATGACGTCAAATCCGTCATCAAACGGATTGCGAGCGGCACCTCCGGCGATCAAACCTGCGATGTGCGCCATATCCGCGACGGAATACGCACCGACTTCTTTCGCAATCGCCTGCATCTTCGCGTAGTTCAATTCGCGGGGATATGCGGAGAACCCGGCCAAGATGATCTTCGGCTTCTCGCGCTTGGCGACTTCCAACATCTCGTCGTAATCGATTTCGCCGGTCTCCACATCCTTCATTTTGTAGCGCACGAATTTGAAGATTTTCGTCAGGTACGTCACCGGATGTCCGTGCGTGAGGTGTCCGCCATGACTCAAGTCCATGCCCATCACCGTGTCACCCGGCTCCAGCAGCGCAAAATACATCGCGACGTTGGCGGGTGCGCCTGCGTGCGGCTGCACGTTGGCGTGACCGGCTTTGAAGATCGTCTTTGCGCGTTCTATCGCGAGCGTCTCCACTTGATCCGTAAATTCCTGTCCGCCGTAATAACGCTTCCCTGGATAGCCTTCGCTGTACTTATTGTTGTAGACCGTGCCCATCGCTTCCAGCACTGCCGGGGACACATAGTTTTCCGAGGCGATCAATTCCACGCCTTCCACCTGCCGCTTCATTTCTCCGGCAAGGGTCGCATACACGGCGGGATCAGCTTTCTGCAGGTCAGAATAGGTGAGCATGGGGTGGGCGGGGAGGGGGCGGCCCCGAAGGGGACCCTTCGGGTGGAGGGGATTTGAGAGTAGCCGAAGGACGGCATGGCTGGCAAAAAATGCCAAAAGGCCCGCCACGGTGTCCGCGGCGGGTTGCTCATGTGTCATGAACTACATGAGCTAGTTATATCCCTTCAGTTGCCTCGCAAGCGCGAGGGCGATGATGAGCGCGGCCATCCCGACGATCCCGTTTGGGATGGACGGCAGGGGGCCGGTGACAAGGAGAACACTGACCCAGAGCAGCGCAGTGAGCGCTGCATGGATCACTAATCTGGTCCCAGCCATGGGGTGGCATCTTGCGATCCACCATCCCATGGCTAAGGCAGCTGCCCCCCGTTGCCACGGCGACAGTGCCGTCTCGCCGTCAGTTAGACTTGCGAGAGCCAGGAGGAGAAAAATGACTCCTCCCATGCTGAAGAAAAGGACCACTCGCTTTCCCATTGTCACCTCCTATGGTTCTGGGTAAAGCAAGATAAACTATATCATACTTTAACGCGCTGTCACGACCGCATCGACGGTTTCGTCATGTTCTTCCATCGGCAGATCATCCACAAGTTGAGCTTCAAAACACACCCCCCAAAACTGCGTCTTCGGATTCATTTTCCGCTGTGCACGGATCCAGATGTCATAGCCGCCATTGCCGCGGCCCATGCGCTTTCCCTTTTTCGTATACGCGCGGGCGGGGATGATCGCATAGTCAAGACTCGACGCATCAAGAAGGGGATTGCTCGACGGTGGTTCCAGAATCCCAAATTGTCCGGCCTTGAGTTCTTTCATCGACGTTGCGGATCGAAAAACCATCTTCCCGCCTTCGTACTTCGGAAAAAAGATTGTCGCTTCACGCTTGAGTAATTCATCGATCAACAATGTCAGATCGACTTCGGATTTGAGTGCGGCGTAGACGGCGATGATGATGGGACCTGGAGGGAGTTTTTCGAGAACTCGACGACAGACGGAACGACTCTCGGCTTGGCGCGCTTGCTCGTCCATGCGCGAAAGACGTTGCGTGATCGCGTCGCGGAGTTGCTGTTTGGCTTCGGAGGGATGCATAGAATCAGAAAACGTCAGCGGCGGCTTCGGCGAGATCGATCATGTCCTCCTTCACGACGGGTTCCGTCCGGCGCTCTTCATCCAGCACACCTTCCAAGCGCAATTTGTGTCCTGTCGCTTTCTCCAATTGTTCCTCGATGGACCGTGCCGCATCCAGTTGCACCACTTTGTCGCGGTGGAAGGCGGAGGGGAACGTCAGAACCACAATCGATCCGCGGACTGCATGCACCCTTGCGTTTTTGAGGGACATTTTTACGGATGCGGGGGAGGCTGCTTTGACGATGTCGGGCCAGATTTTGCGGAGGGCTTCGACGGTCAGAGGAGATGGTTCAGACTCGATGAGTTGCGGTGCGGGAGTCGCAACGGCAGCGGGAGCTGGAGCGGGTGTTTCGACAGGCTTTTCGATTTTTGGTGCAGGTGCGACGGCGACCGGAGCCGCGACGGGTTCTTTCAGCGCAGTGGATTTTTTGGAAGCGACGGGTTGCGGGGCGGCAGCGGTCATTCCCGCTCTGCAGAGTTGCAGCAGTCCCGCCTCCAGCACCAGTCCCGGAATCGGCGCGATGCGCATGTCGCGGAGAATGCCGAGGAGGGACTGCAGCAATGCGGCGTTTACCGTCATGTCCGTGCCGTGGGCGACATTTTCATGCAATTGGTTGCGCACGACGGTCAGGAGCTGACGAACGAAAACATCCAGCGGGATACCCGCCTGTTCCAGGCGCGCCACGGTGGCGACGATTGTCGGGGCGTCGTTTTCCGAGAGGGCGCCCAGGAGAGCATCCGTATGTTCGCGGCCCGTCTCGCCGATGCGTCGGTGCACGTCTTCGGTCGTGACATTGCCGACCGATTGCAATTGATCGAGCAAGGAGATGGCATCGCGCATTCCGCCCTGCGCATGTTGGGCAATAGTGTGCAGAGCGTCATCCTCAATCGTGATGTTCTCTTTCTTCGCAATGAACTGCAGCCGCGCGACAATCGCGTCTTCGCCGATCTGCCGGAACGTAAAGCGCTGGCAGCGTGATTGAATCGTCGCCGGGATTTTTTGGAGCTCCGTCGTCGCCAGAATGAAATAGGCGTACGGCGGCGGTTCTTCCAACGTTTTCAGGAGCGCGTTGAAGGCGGGGGGCGTGAGCATGTGCACCTCGTCGATGATGTAGACCTTGGCGCTGGCGACGACGGGGGTGAATTGGATTTTCTCGACCAAGTCACGGATATCGTCGATACCGCGGTTGGACGCCGCATCAATCTCGACAAGATCGACCAGCGACCCATCTTCCACTGCCTCGATAATCTGGCGTTTGATCGGTCCTTCCTCCATGCCACGCGTCAGCATCGACTTGGCCAAAATGCGCGCCGTGGAGGTTTTGCCCGTTCCGCGCGAACCGGCGAATAAATAGGCATGGGCGAGTTTATCGTGACTGACGGCGTTTTGGAGCGTTTGAATGGCCGCATCCTGGCCTGTCACATCGGCGAAGCTTTGGGGCCGGTATTGTCTATAGAGCGACATGTAGGGAGTATACGGATAAAAGGGAAAGCGGGCGAAATTGTTATAGTGTTATATTGCTATAGCATTTACGAGGAGTATTCTTGAAGCGATTTTAACAATATAGCAATATAACAATTTTCCGTATGAAGAAAATCTTCCTCATAGCCTCGCTTACACTTTTACTTGCCGCCTGCGTGGACACCACCGGTATCTCCGCGGATTCCACCCGCTCACCCCGCGGGAACGCCAACGGCGTCGTCATCGTTGCCGAGTTTGCGGATCTGCAATGCCCCGCTTGCCGCGCAGCACATACGACCATCAACAACGTGCTCACGGAAAAGTACGGCGCACAGGTGCGGTTTGAATTCCATCACTTCCCGCTGCAAAGCCTGCACCGGTTCGCGATGACGCTGGCCGAAGCGTCGGAATGCGCCGCAGACCAGGGGAAGTTCTGGGAGTTTGTGGACTTGAACTACGACAAGCAGCCGGAGCTCGTCAAAGGCAGCGCTGTCGCCTGGGCGCAGGAATTGGGATTGGATATGGATCTGTTCAACCGCTGCACGACGTCACACATCAAGCGCGATTTGATCTTGGCGGAGTACGACGAGGGCGCGGGGTTGGGTGTGAAAGGCACGCCGACGTACTTTGTGAACGGTCAGCAGACGCCTGCGACGCTTGATGCCCTTAGTGCGGCGATCGATGCGGCGTTGAGTGGGGCGGGGAAGAAACTTTAGGCTAAGACTAAGGATTAAGGCTAAGTTCGAGATAAAAAGTGCTACCACGTGTGGTAGCACTTTTTCGATAACAGTGAAGATTCCATTCTTTGTCTTAGCCTTGGTACTTAGCCTTATTGTGCCAATTGTGCGAACGCATACAACCGCTTGAGCCGCGCATCGTAGAGCACGACCGTGCGGTATGCCTTGTTCTTGCTGGTCTCAGGCAGGACATATTCCTGGTCACCGTAGGGATTCTGCAGCTCTCCCAGATCGAGGCTGGTGGGATCGGGGAATTGGACGTCGCGCGGGTCGACCGCTTCCGTCAGATAGATGTGTAACTTGGGTCCCGGATAACTGGCGAAGGTTGTGTCCAGGTATAGGGTGTTACCCAAGAGAAGAGCGATGCCGTCGGTTTCCTCTTTCGTGGTGATGAAGGATCCTTGTAGGCCATCGCGGATGCGCAGGCGATTGTCTTGCGACGCCTTCAGCGCATCGCGCTTGATCTCATCCACCTCTGCGGCGAAATCGGCATCTTTCAGAGCCGGATCATTTTGGATCTGCATGTTGGCCATGCGGTCCACCAGCTCGTCCCAGTAGCGCTGGGCGTAGAGGGGATTACGCATGTGATCATTCAGACTCACCGTCGCGGCGGGACCGCAGGCGGTGAGGGCCAGAAGCGCCATGGACAACAGAAAAAGTGATGAAGATCGCATGAGGTGAGGATACTGGATTTTTGGCTAACGGATCAAGCCTTTGCGGTGGCAGTATGTGCAGCGGCGCCTTCTCCCAGGTACATCGCTTCTTGTGACACGAGTGTGCCCGCCGCTTGCTCCGCGTTTTGCAGGGCTTTGATTTTGGGATTGAGCAGCTCGAAGCTTTCCAGCGTTTGCTTGAGCGTCACGCCTTCGGGCGCCGACAGACCCCAGTAAGTTTTACGCTCGTTATCCAATTCGTAGTCGACGCATTTGCGCATCTCTTCCATGGAGCTTTTGCCGAACACATGCCACGTGGCGCCCCGGCTTCGCCCGCCTTCGAATTTGCGGTTGCTGCCCTCCACGCCGTCCGCGGCCTGGCCGACTTTTAATTTTTCGACGCCTCGTTCGCTGTGTCCTTGCTCATTGATCTTCGCCGTGTCCTTTTCGGAATCCTTTTTAAGTTTCAGGAATTCTTCCTCATTGTTCATAAAACCATGACGGTTCGCCCATGCCACGTTGTAGTGCCACACCCGTAACCGCCGCATGCGCATCCATTTGAGCGGGCCGCCTTCTTCCAATGCCCACTTGTAGTACAGGCGGATGCTCTCCGGCTGGCCTGCGAGCGCATTGCGCAGATCTTTGCGTTTTTCCATCACATCCTCCATGGGGGATTTCTTCGCTTCTTTGCCCCCGCCTTTTTTGAGCGTCGTAGATGTGTCACGCTCCATGTTGATCTGTTGGCGCAGATCAAAAATCCGGCGCTGATCTTTTTCATTCAGCGTCCCGAACTCCGCGCGCCGAATCAGCGCCTCCGCCTTGTCCCACGCGTCCTCATCGATCATTTTTTGCGCCTGCGAGAGAAGGGGATGATTGTTCTGCGTTTCCGCTTTGCGGTTGTCCGATTGCAATTGCGTGAACGCGGTCCGGCGCTGCGGGTAGCTCATGGAAAAATATTCTTCTTCAGACACGACAGACGCGCCGCGCTTACGGGCTTTTTCCGATGCCGTACGGAAATGATCGCTTTCTTGCAGCCATTTTTGTGTATGTGACGGCAGGGTTGTACGAACGTATTGCACGCGCGCCTCTCCTTTGTATTTGTAAAATTTCTCCTTGAGGAAACGTTGGATCTTTCGATCATTCATGATCGCCGAGTTCTTTGCAGCGACTTTCTGCAATATCTGTTTCCCTTCCGTCTCCAGCCCGAGTTCCCGCCTCAATTCAACTTCCGCATCATGTAAAAGCTTCAGACGTTCCAGCACGCTCGCCTTTTTCTCTTCGGCGCGGAGTTTTTTGAGAGCAGGAGGTGCGCCGAATTGCAGCTTGGCCTCCAGTTGTTTCACGATAAGACTTTTTTGTGCGATGGCGGACCAATTTTTTTGCCATGCTGTAAGCGTTTCACTGCTGCTTGCACCGAAGAATGCTTTGACGGCTTGCCAGTCGCCGCGCCTTCCCGAAAGTTTTTGCCGTATATGGTCGATATTGTCTTTGGTCAGGGCCCCTTCTCTTTTGCCTGAGGAGATCGCGTTGCGTAGCTGATTCGCGAATGTATGCACATCTTTTGCAAACATGTTCGCGTACGTTTCCAATTCGCGAATGGCTTCCACTTTTGCTTCCCCTGAACGGTCGCCATTTTTTTCCAGTACGTCATAATTCGTTGCCTTTTCGTATCCTTTGATCGCTTCTGTGACGCGGAATCCATACTCTTCGTTGTCGATCAATGATGCTGAGTGTGCCGTGGAAAGCGTCTTCAGTAATCTTTTGCGGACTTCCTCGCACTCCCGTTTATGCTGAGTATCTCTTTTTTGTTCCCCTTTGTCGGGGTTGGAGAAATTTTCACTCTTGGATGAGGTTTTTTGTCGCTCGCTGCCGGACGTGCGGGTGTTCTGGCCCAAAAGTGTAGAGGATTCTCCTGCTGCCATAGGTGCACCAGTATGACGCACAAAGACCGCTTCCTTCAACAGTTTTGCCCTTGGTTTTACACAGAGTGTGGTAGGCTCTGCGTATGATTTTATCCGATCGCGACATTAAAAACGCCTTGGCCATGGGCCGCGTGAAAATCGATTACCCGGAAGGTTTGGGCAAAGCGCGCGCGCCCGATTTGATGCAGCATATTCATGCCTCCAGCATGGACCTGCACTTGGGGGACACTTTCAAATTGTACGAACACAGCAAATTCGCGGTCATCGACCCGCGCCGCCCGGAGACGCTCACCGGCAACATGCGCATGATCAAAATCGCCGACGGCGATCCGTACATGGTGCAGCCGGGGGAGTTCGTGCTGGGGGTGACGCAGGAAGTCATCACCGTGCCGGATGACTTGGTCGTGCGCGTGGAAGGCCGCTCCAGCCTCGGTCGCTTGGGAATCATCGTCCATTCCACCGCAGGTTTCGTGGATCCGGGATTTTCGGGAACAATCACCCTCGAAATCAGCAACTTGAACCGCATGCCGATCGCGTTGTACCCGGGCATGCGCATCTGCCAGATCGCCTTCGAGCAAATGAGCAGTCCGGCCGACATGCCCTACAACAAGAAGCCCCACAGCAAGTATCAGGGCCAGTACTTGCCGGAGGAGAGCAGGCTGACGGCGGATCCGGAGTTTATGTGAGATTGAGGAAATCGAGGAAATCAACGAAATCGAAGAAATCGAGGATAATTTCTGCTCTTTGATTTCCTCGATTTCTTCGAAGTCCTCGATTTCCTAAAAAAGGTCAGCATACGACCCCAGCGTAAACCCATACTTCGCCGCCATCTCCATGGCCTCGGGGTCTGTGAGCATGTTCAGTTCCGTTTGCCGTTGCGGATCCAAATCGAACTCCGTGCCTTCCGCGGCGGGGCTTCCCGGATGCACCATGATTTCGAGAGAACCTTCGAGGGGAAGGCGGGAGAACACATGACGGAGGTTGCGCTTGGATGCGTGACCCGCAAGTGCAAGGCCCCGGAAGATGTCCGTCGACCGGATGCCGTTGGCGGAGAAGAGAATGCGTGCGGATTCGGCGCGGTCGACGATGGCCTGCGTGTGGCGCAGATGCTCGGGGGAAATCTCAAAGCCATGCGGGGGCAAAGGCTCGGACGGGATGCGTACGAATGCGATGCCGTAGCGGTCGAGGATTGGGATCAGGAGGGGAATGATGGCCGGATGGATGTGGATGTGATGATGACCGTCCACGTGCGTGGGTTGGCCGTGATGATCGTAAAACCATTCCACTTGGGAGCGGATTTCGCGCTCGATGTGCACGGGGTCGACCATGTTTTCCCGCAATTGCCGCTCGATTTCGTCGCGGTCGTAGAACTCCCCGTTGGGCCGCAGCAGTGTCCGTACGTCTTCCGGGGTGCTCATGGGGAAACCGTCGGTCAGATTCAGGTGCAATCCGGTCGCGAGTCCCTTTTCCCGCGCCCATTTGGCGGCTGTGGCGGCATGGCTGCCGTTGGTGATAAGGGTCGCCGACCGGACGGCGCCTTGTTCAAAAGCCTGGAAAATTCCATGGCTGCGGGCGCTATTGATGCCTAAATCATCGGCGTTGATAATGAGGACTTTCACGCGGGCAGTGTACGAGTATCGACCGGGCAATGCATTGCAATTTGGTCCAGGATCGGCCAAAATTGTGCGCCCGGGTCGGGTTTGTTATTTGGACGATTAGCTCAGCTGGTTAGAGCGTTCGATTCACATTCGAAAGGTCCTCGGTTCGAATCCGAGATCGTCCACCATATGCCATCCCTATATATACTTTTCAGCGAAAAAGATAAAAAGTGGTATATCGGCTGCACCGATCTGCCGATTATGGAACGCGTCGCCAGACATCAATCTGGCCACGTGAGATCAACGGAGAAGCGCAGACCCTTGAGGCTGGCGTATATCGAGGATCATTATTCTTTTTCTGATGCTCGAAAGCGCGAGTGGCATTTGAAGCATCCACCTGGTTTTCTAGAAAAGAAAAATATTACTGCGGAACTTCAGCGTGATACGCTCAGCTGGCCCCGAAGGGGACCCTTCGGGTTTAGAGCGTACGATTCACATTCGTAAGGTCACTGGTTCGAATCCAGTATTGCCCACCATTCGACTCGCACTCGCTACGCGAGGAGCTCGCTCATGGTAAACCACGAGACTTCTTTCGAGCGAGGCGAATGACCCTGTTTACCCTGAGGAATTCGAAGGGAGCGTAGCCGCAGCGGAGTCGAAGAGCCCAACAAAACAATATACATCCATCGGGTATGATTATTCGCTATGTCATGGTTTGTTTATATAGCCCAGGCCCCGACTGGAAGGTACTACACAGGCATTACGACAGATCCGCGAAGACGAATCAATGAACATAATCGTGATGAGGGGGCAAAGTTTGCACATGATCAAGGAGCGCTGAGATTGCTATATGTTTCACTACCATTTTCCGATCAGTCTTCTGCTCGTATTCGTGAAATACAGATCAAGGGGTGGACAAGAACGAAGAAAGAAAAACTGATTCGCGGAGAATGGCTGTAACACTTTCCCCTCACCCGTCGTCTATAGTAACCGTGAGTCGTACCGCCTTACATCGCCGACAGATAGATATGGGTATCGCCCTCGCTATCGGTGTGCTTGTGGTGGCGGGGATCGCATACGTCGGGCATGGAGTGTATGCCTCGGTGGTGCAAGACATCGAATCCCAAGTGGCCGCGGAATCGGTGGAGAACGTCCCTGCGACGCAGACGACCCCGCTCCAGCAGGTGATTGAGCAGGCGCGCGACGGGCTGACGGACGGATCCGAGGAAGAAACGGATCCCGGGCA
This sequence comes from uncultured Candidatus Peribacteria bacterium, assembly GCA_964403335.1. Lineage (GTDB taxonomy): Bacteria > Patescibacteriota > Gracilibacteria > Peribacterales > Peribacteraceae > CAZYAK01. The sequence goes on along the minus strand of CAYOFI010000007.1, from coordinate 55,182 downwards.
GGCGCAGTAACGGCAAAGGCGCTATACTGCCGCGGCTTTTTTCGCCACATCCTCATGCACGACCATACGAAGACCCACGAAATCCTTTTGCAGATGCATCCGGTGATGATCAAGGACCGTCCGCTCTTCGACAAATACTTTTCCACGTATCGCCAAGAAGTCTGTGAATGCACATTTGCGGATATCTTCGTCCGTGCCGAGCTGCGGCACTTTCTGTGGTGCGAATACGAGGGGCATTTGATCGTGGCGTTCCGGTCCGGCGATTGTTGTTTGCAGGTGTTGCCGCCCGCCGGCCCGCACCCCGAAAAAATTCTGCAACAGAAATTCGAAGGCATTTGCGATTACCACTGGGTGCGCGTGCCGGAGTCCGTCATGCAAAAAGTGCCGGACGGTCCGTGGGAGCTTGACCGCAATAACAGCGATTACATCTACTCGCTTTCCGACCTGCGCGCTTTGGAAGGCAAAAAATACGACGGCAAACGGAATTTCGTGAAGCGCATGCAGGCGCAGAATCCTGTCGTGAAACCGATCGACGTGTCCATGGCCGATGACTGCATCCGCATCCAGGAAATGTGGCTGGAGACGCAGCAGGGGAATCCGACTGCCAAAGACGAGAGTACGTCCCTGACGAAAGCCGTACAGCACTTCGACAAGCTCCCGCTCCACGGCATCGGGGTCTTCGTGGATGAGAAGATGGTCGGCTTCGCCATCGGCGAACCGCTGAATGACGACACGTTCATCGAGCACTTTGAAAAAGCCCTCCCGGGCTACACGGGCCTCTATCCGTTTTTGACGCACGAATTCGCCAAGTCCGTCCCGGAGAAGTACGTGTATCTGAACCGCGAGCAGGATTTGGGCATCGAAGGCCTGCGGAAATCCAAAGAAAGCTGGAACCCGGTGCGTCTGCAGAATAAATACACCTGGAAAGTGCATTGCGAGGGGGTGACGGTGGAGCCGGGGGAGATGACGGTGTGATTGTTTGACAAGTTTCTTGCAAGGCTTACAGTGCAAATATGAATAATACGCCTGAGACTCTTGTGAATGCCTTTGAAGCAGAGATGAAGCTCAAGTTGACGGCTGAAGAGCCCGTGGGCGCTGCCCCATTTTGTACACAAAAACTTGAGGCCATGCAGGTGTTGGCACAGATGCACCCGCAGGTGCGAACGGCGGTTGTAGAAGCTCTGGAGCGCGTTGAAGCACTCTGTGCATCGACAGATGTGCCTTTGGCAGATGCGGTCCGTGTAGTCCGTGAGCGATTACTGAATCATGTGGCAGTGGTTTGAGTGAGAGATAACAGGGGAAAATGGCTTGCGTAAGCGTTATTCAGCCATTATCCTGCGCACTCTTTTTCCCTGCCCCACCATGAAGCAACGAACCGCCGATCAGCAAACACTGGAAGATCAATACTGTGCGCTGGTGCTTGAACACAATGGAATGCCAGAAGGCACGGAGCGAGATGCCCTCTTCGCAAATATCGGCCAAATTGGGGTTATTCTTCGATTACAGTACGAATGCGTTATTATGTATCCGACGGTTTCTACCGCTGATCGAGAGGGGCCGACGAGTTTGGAAGATCGCGCCGCCCCTGTATTTCAGGCAGGCGCGAGTGAAGATGATTTTGAGGAGGATGAGGATGAGCTGGATGAGTACAGAGCGCGCCAGACCGATTTTGGTATCAAGAAGTAAAAGAGCAGTTGCTGTACCATCCTCCGTATGTCCCTCCACCCCGGTCGAATCCTCTTTGAGGATCAATGGCTGCTAGCCGTGCACAAGTTGCCGTTTGAATTGACGGTGGCGGGGAGCGGGAAGGCGCAGAAGCTGTCGTTGTTTGATTTCTTGCGGAAGGATTATCCCGGCATTCATCCCATCAACCGCCTGGACTTTGAGACCTCCGGCATCGTCATTTTTGCGAAAAACAGCGACGTGCTTGCGACGGTCACTAAGAGCAAATTCCGCGGGTGGGTGAAGACCTATCACACGATCGTGGCGGGAGTGATGAAGAGGAATGTGAGTGAGATCCGTTTCAAGCTCCCCAGCCGCATCAAAGGCGATGAAGTTCCAGCCATTACCAAGTACCGCGTGCTTGAACGGTTTCCGTTTGCGAGCTACGTGGAAGCGGAGATCGAAGCCGGCAAGCATCACCAAATCCGCCGGCATTTTTCCATGATCGGGCATCCGTTGGCGTTGGATAAAGAGTACGGCGAGGGGAAGTTCAACAATCAGTTCGGCCAGAAGTTCCGGTTCCATAAGTTCTTCCTGCACGCGCTGGCCGTCAGCTTCCCGCATCCGGTGACGGATGAGGAGATATCCATTGAAGATCCGTTACCTGCGACGTTTGAGGCGGTGCTCGAAAAACTACGCAAAGCCAAGTAGGCGGAGCGTGTCACGGTGAGCTTGTCGAACCGCGACACGCGGGTGGAAGTTGCCCCATGGCGTCACCCTTCGACAAGCTCAGGATGACAGCTGGTGCTACACTCCTCCCATGCGCGTACTGTCCGGCATCCAGCCATCGGGCCAGCTGCATTTGGGGAACTATTTCGGGTCCATCAAGCCGAATTTGGAATACGTGGGGAAGGCCGAGGAGAGTTTTTTCTTCATCGCCGATCTGCATGCGCTCACGACGGTGCAGGACCCCTCGCAATTGCGGCAGTTCCGCAAAGACGTGATTTTGGATTACCTGGCTTGCGGGTTTGATCCGGAGAAAGCCGTGCTGTATTTCCAGTCCGATATTTCCGAGCACACGGAATTGATGTGGATCCTCTCGACTGTGTCACCCATGGGACTTTTGGAACGTGCAGTCAGCTACAAAGAGAAAGTGGAGAAGGGGATCCCGGCATCCGTGGGACTTTTCACCTATCCCGTGCTGATGGCCGCGGATATTTTGCTCTACCAAGCGGATCTCGTGCCCGTCGGCAAAGATCAGAAGCAGCATTTGGAGATGACGCGCGACATTGCCATCAAGTTCAATAATCAATACGGCGAGACCTTCACCGTTCCCGAGCCGCTGATCCGCGAGGATACGGCCGTGGTTCCGGGTGTGGATGGGCAGAAGATGAGTAAAAGCTATGGCAATACCATCCCGTTATTCGGAGAGGAAAAAGCCATCAAGAAAGCCATCATGGGCATCGTGACGGATTCCAAGGGTATGAGTGATCCCAAGGATCCGGACTCATGCGTGATCTATCAGATCCATAAGCTCTTTTTGACGACTGCGGAACAGAAGGCATTGGCGACGGAGTACAAGAACGGATTGCCGTATGGAGAGGCCAAGAAAAAATTATTGGAGACGTATCTGGATGTGTTCGCTCCCATGCGCAAGCGTCGCGAAGAGCTCGCCAAAAAGCCGGATGAAGTGATGGAGGTGATGGCCGAAGGCGCGCGCAAAGCCGGGAATATCGCAGTGATGACGATGGCGAAGGTGCGGACGGCGGTGGGGTTGCAGTGAGCCTCCTCTCCCATCCCCGGCCCCTTCCCCCGAGGGGGGAAGGGGGTCTAGATCGGAAATTTTTTGAAATATCTGTTCATACAAAACATTCCCCTGCCCCCCGCGGGGGAAGGGGTTAGGGGAAGGGGGAAAGTGGCTCTATCATTGCACTATGCCTGATCGATTCCTCCTCGCCTCCGCCAGCCCCCAGCGCAAAACTCTTCTTGAAGGCCTGGGCGTGCAGTTCGACGTGATTCCGAGCACTGTTGATGAGGAGGCGCATGTGGAGTCTGATCCGGTTGAGCGAGCTCGTGCATTGGCTTCAATGAAAGCGAAGGACGTCGCGTCGAAAGAGGGGGAGGGCAAATGGGTGATCGGGTGCGATACGCTGGTGGTTGCGGCGGATGGTACGGTTTTGGAGAAGCCTGTCGATGAACAAGATGCGCGCAGAATGATCGAGCTCCAGAGTGGAAAGACTTCGTGGGTCCATTCGGGCATTTCGTTGATTTCGCCGGAGGGGAAAGAGTGGTTGGATGTCTCGTCTTCATCCGTCACATTCCGATCTTTATCGAAAACGGATGTCGATTGGTGGATCGAGAGAGGCTTGTGGAAAGGTCGTTCAGGCTCATTTCAGATCGATGGGCTCGGGCAACTGATGATCGCCAAAATCGAGGGAGATTGGACGAGTATCGTGGGGTTTCCGGTGTATATGTTTGGGGAATTGACGAGGAGAGCAAAAATTGCACTTGTATGAAAGAGATCGAAGAGATCAAGGAGATCAAAGATTGGAAGTTTTGAACAAGTCTTTGATCTCTTCGATCTCCTTGACGCCCTTGATCTCCTTTCAGAGTGAATGTTCCACATCATCGTCTTTGCCCTGGCCGATGCGCGTGCCGATGTCGTCGCCTAAATTGTCGATGTCGTGCGGGTTGGCCGAGGCCTTGTTGTCATCGCCTTTGTTGTCATCGCCGTCGTCGCGGGGGGTGAAGGTGGTCATGGATCCAGCCTAGGACGAAGTTACAGCGCACTCAACTTAAATCTCCGCAACTGCCGGCGCGCATCATCGTACGCAGGGAGAAACCGCTCCACCTGGCGCCAAAACCCGGCGCTATGGTTTTGCACGATGCGGTGGGCGAGTTCGTGGACGATCACGTAGCGCAGCAGCGGCTCGGGCACAAAGAGCAATGACGCATTCAGCATGATGTCGCCATGGCGCGAGCAGCTGCCCCATTGGGTGGCGGCATAGCCTATCCGCACGCGGCCGATGGCCACGCCGAAGGTTTCGTCGTTGATGCAGTGGACCATTTCGGTCAGCCTGGGGAGTTCGATTTGGGCGAGGAGCTTCCAGAGGAATCGATGCAGTACCGCGCGGCGGATGCGCGGACCGACGGCGATGCGCCAGCCCACCGTTGTGCGATAGGATCGCGTCCGCTTGCCGGCGGTCAGCTCGAATACATACGACGCTCCTGAGGCCAGCGTCACGGTCAATGACGTCTCGCCATCCAAAAGCGGTCGGAACGGATCGACGACCGTCCGCGCGCGTTCTTTGGCCACGATCGCGGCCATCCGCTTGAGCAAATACTGAATATGCACCTGCTCTTCGTTCCCGCTCAAATTCCGCGCAAGGCGAATAATCACCGTCCCATTCCTCTCGACTGCGCGGGAGTGCTTGTTCTTGGTCCGCTCTATTTTATGGGGAAGGCGGTGGGGGATATCGTCTAGGGCGTCACTCATGACGATACGCTACCCGATCCCGTGGCCGGTGTCGTCAGTGTTTGCAGGCTTGTCATGCACAGCTGGAGGGCATCGAGTGCGCTCAAAACCCCGGGCTTACGGAGCTCGGGCTTGGTCTTGGCTTTAAAGAGTGTGCGGAGATTGGCTTCTTGGTTCGTCAGGCAGGATCGTGCGGACATCTGCGCATCGGAAAGCGGCGTGAATGCGTCCAGGCGTGTGACGAGGGAGGAAATGACAGAGACGGCGCGGTCGCCGCGGGCGAGGATCATTGCGTCCCAGAACGGCATACGGTACTTCTCCAAGAGATTCTTCTTCGCTTCGCTGATGTCCTCTGTCGTCGAATAGACGTCGCTATTCAGCGCAAAGATCACGGTATCGACGGCGTCGATCAAGAGATCCAAGCGGGACAGGGCGGTATTGAGCACGTCATCGCTGACACCGGGCATGGCCACCAAGCGTTCGCGGCGCTTTTCCAACAGTTCTTGCTCCAGTGTGAGGTCATCTTTGTAGCAGTTCGTCAGCGTGGAGAATTTCGTGTTTTTGTTGCTGCGGCGCAGATTCTCCCGGCACTCGTCGCGCAGCTCTGCGCGTTTTTTGAGGAATGTGCTGACATGCGTGCGGAATTGCTCTTCGGCTTTGCGTTCCTTGGCGATGTCCAAGCGTAAATTCTCCGCGCGTTCGGCGCGGTCTTCTTTGATGGCATCGGTTTCGACGAATGCCGACGAGGACGAACTGGATGAACTCGAAACCGTATCACCGGACGCGGCAAAGGCGGTGGTTGCAAGAAAAATGAGGAAGAGACGGAGCATGGTGTGAGTATAGCGATGGAAATTGAAAATGGAGAATGGAGAATTGAAAATTATGGCAGCTATTCTGTTTCAGAGCTGCTTCCAAAATTTTCCATTCTTCATTTTCAATTCTTCATTAATCTCTCCAGTCACTCACCATTTTATACATCTCTTTTCCGAGGATTTCCCGCTCTTTGTCCAAGTACTTCAGCACGGTCTCCACATACACCGCATGGCTCCAGGTGAGCGGAGCGACGGAGAGCGGCGCGCCCGTGAGCGGGTGCAATTGCTCGGGCAGCAATCCTGAAGGAGTGGCATGCGAACATGCCCAGTCGATCAGTTTTTTGCCTTCCTCCAATTCCGCCGTCGTTTTGGCCAGCGCGATTTTCCACTGCGCATCCCAGAGCGTCGTGATGATCCAGGGGTTGCCGGGAATCTCTTTGGTGGGCGGGGTGACGGATTGGTAGTAATCGTTGGGATAGCGCGCGAGGCCTCCAATTGGCGTATGCACCTGCAGATGTTCCTCCAGTTGCTTCATGGTCGATACCACCCGCGGATCATCCGCTGGCAGAACTTCCAGGTGCCAGATGGCCGTGATGCTCGCGTCGGGGGTGGTGTCGCGCTCGACGGTCTGGCCGTCTTTGCGTTTGATCTTCTTCATGAAGCGATGCGTGTCTTCATCAAACAAGTGGAACAGAAGCGCCTGGCGCATCTCGTCGGCTGCGGTTTGATATTTCTCCGAGTGCTTGTGATGTCCCAGAATATGCGCGATCTGCGCGGCGGCGTGGAGTCCGGCAATCGTCGTCGCGGTCGTGTACGTGAAGATGCCGCGGTGCTCTTCCCACGGGTCGTAACTGGGGAGCGGCAACCCGGTGCCTTCCTCACGGAAATCGACCATGAACTGCGCGGCTTTCTTGATGAAGGTTTCGAAGAGTTCCTGCAAGAATTCAAAGTCTTGCTGCGTTTGGAAATGCTTCCACATCGCGTAGACCACCAAAGCGGTTTCATCTTCCTGAATCGGCAACTGCGCCTCGCCGTCTTTCAGCCACGGGTGCCACGAGGATCCCGGCGAGCCGTCGGGATTGTATTTATGGAGCAAGTAGCCGTCGGGCAATTGGGCTTTGGCGCAGAAGCGGAAGAAATTGCGGGTCACCTCGCCGTAGCCGGCGCGGTCGAGTGCGAGGGACACGAGGGAGCCGTCGCGCGGCCAGACGTAGGTGTACGTATCGCGATTGAACGCCATGATGTCGCTGTCGGCCGCGGCCACGATACCGCCGTGCGAGTCCACGTGTGTCCGGATCGTGAGCAGGCTCCGCTTGTAGAGGGAGGTCGCTTCCGGTGACAGCGAGCCGAAGCTGCGTTGCACTTTGTTCGCCCAGCTCTTCCAATAGTTTTTACAGTTGCGATGGAGCCGTTCGGGTGTTTCTTCGATGACGGTCTGTTGCTGCCGCAAGACTTCCTCCAACGATTTGCCCAAACACACCCACAAGACAACATCCGTCTCTTTGTCTTTCTCCACTTTGCAGTGAATGGCGACGGTGGAATCGACGGAGCCTTGTTCGATGGGGTGACGGGACAGTTCGCCATCTTCGGCATCACGCCAAGTTCCTTCCAGTCCGCGGTAATCCGCTTTGCCGGTGGTATAGGAGGAAAGGCCGCTGGGTTTGAGGCCTTCCATGCTGCGCAGGACGGAGGCGTACCGCGTGCCGGTGGCGCCGCCATTTGCGGCTATGGGACCGCTGGGAGCGCTGGTCTGCCCGCCGACTAAGAAATACCGCTGCTCGCGGTAGTGGATCATGCAGTTGGTATACGGCTCGTAGAAAGCGGTGTCTTTCTGTTTGTCGCTGTAGATGTGGAAATCATGATTGAAGAAGATTCTCACGATCTTTTCCTGGCCGTCCGTACTGCGCACGAAAAAGTGGCGCAGGATGATGTTGTGCACGGGATGCACGTAATCCCACGCGCGGATGGCGATGCCCAAATTCGCGTTCTCCAGCGTCGAGTTTCCCACGAGCGTATCGGGTTCATAGCGCGGAGAGATCTTCCACTGGCCGTCGTTGAACCAGGAAAATCCTTTGCCTTCCACCATGACGCCCACCCGGTGCACATGCCCGTAGGTCGTCTGATCTTCCATGCCCACGTACGGAAAGTACAAATCGCGCATCTGCAACTGTTCATCGAACGATGCGAGGACGTGGCCGTTACCGAAGACGAGGGAGCGGGGCATATACGAGAGGAATCAGAAGCCAGAAACTAAAAGCCAGGAAGCAATCATGGGTGATCAGTATGAACAGTAGTACCTGGTCTCTGGTCTCTGGAATTTGGTTTTTCGTCAACGAGTCGGGTTTTGAGATCGCAAAGCGCATGTGAGTACCGTCGATACGCCTCATACGGCGAATCGTACGGGCTGAAGTATTTGTGCACATCTCCGTCACTCCAGAACTTTGTACTCATGTAATAGAAGTGATCGGATGTCTGCAGCTTGCGCCAGGTTTCGAGGAGATCCGGGTTGTTCGATGCGCGGACGAGGGGCTCGAGGGCATAGATGGCATTCAATGCAGCATGCTGAATGCCGTTGCCCAGCCATGCGGACAGGTCGCGTTCGGCATCGGCCCAGGAGACGTATTCATGTGCGTCGATATGCTCGTGGTAGTTCCAATCGTTGGTTTCCCAACGCTTGAGCACTTCCGACGGCGTGACCGCCTCTACGCCGCGCTCTTCCCAGATGCGGGGGAGGGCGCGGAGGAAATCGAAGATGCCCGTATCGGCCCATTGGTGTTCACCGAAGGTTTCGTAGTCCATAAAGAGATTGACGTTGAAGCCGCCGGAGGCGAGGAGCCAATCCGTGAATGTCTCTGCTTTCAGCGGGAAGCCCAGCCACGATTTATCCGAAAAACGGAACGCGACGTCATCGCTGAGGCGGTAGTTCTTGAGGAGCAGATGCATCGAGTTCGAGCGCTTGGCGAGCGGACGATTGGCCGCGATCACGTTTTCCATGCCATGGGACAAGCGGAATGTCGGAGGCAGGAACGGATGGTTCGGGCTGCGGTCACGGAGCAATCGGTCCGCACCTTCGGCGAGTACGCCTTTGAATCCCATCAGACGTGCTGTGTGCGCAAGTTCGTTGCGGTAGATGAGCTCGGTGTTGCGGAAGACTTGCGGTGTTTGACCGAAGAGGTCCTGGATCTTTCGCACATGTTTGCTCACTTGTGCGCAGAATTCGGGCAGTGACTTGATGGCCGAGAGCGAGTGGTAGTACGTCTCCGCCAAAAATTCGACTCGTCCAGTCCGTGCCAATGCTCTGAACGATTCCAAGACATCGGGTCCGTACTGTTCGCATTGGTCGAGAAATACTCCTGAAAGTGAATAGGCGATCGAGAAGTTCGGATGCTGTGTGATCAGTTCCAGCATCAGCTTATTCGCAGGCAGATAGCACTTCTCCGCCACTTTGCGGAAGATCGCTTCGTTCTTTTCATCATCGAAGTACGCGGCATCCCCTTGGCCGATATCGGTGATGCGCAGATCCTTCAAGCGGTACGGTTGATGGACCTGGAAGTAGAAGCAGATCAGTGGGGAGTGTGTGTGCGTCATGAGAATTAGTGAGTAGTGAGTAGTAGGTAGTTGGTAGGTTGTAGTGGAGCTTTTCTACTCACTACTCACTACCAACTATTCACTAAGTTTGAATAAGATTTTGATAAATAGACTGAACTGCTCCCGCTTGGTTTTTCCACGTCAGGCGTTGCAGCACGCGCGGGGCTTCGCTTTTCATTTGATGGGCGAGTGCGTCATCGCGGAGGATGGTGAGGATGCAGTCGGCCATTAAGTCGGCGTCCCAGTAATTCACTTTGAAGGCGTGATCGAGCACTTCGGCGACTCCGGATTGTTTGCTGACGATCACGGGAGTGCCGTGCGCAATTGCCTCCAGCGCGACGAGCCCGAACGGCTCGCTGAGCGACGGCATTACGAAGCAGTCGGCTTCCTGGTGCAGTGCTTGGACTTCGCGCCGGTTCAAGCGGCCTGTGAAGATCACGCGGTCGCCCAGTCCCAAGTCGCATGAGCGGTCGATCAGACTGGCCAGCATCGGACCGTCGCCCGCCATGCAGAACTGCACGTCGGGGCGGTGCTTGTGGATGCGAGACGCGATCTCCAGGAATTGCCACGGGTTTTTCTGGACCGTCAGGCGTCCCAAAAACAGCACGAGCGGCAAATGCTTGTGTCCGTGTTGGGAGAGCAATGTGGGGGCGATATGCGTGGTGTGCTGGTCATGCCCGTTGTGGACGACGGCGATGCGGTCGGCGGGGATGCCGTAGTGGCGTGTGAGCATGTCTTTGGTATAGCGGCTGACGGCGATCACTTTGTCGCACCGCAAAAGCGCGCTGCGCTCGCGGTCCGCTATCCACTGGTGCGGATGGAAATCCGTGCGGTCCAATTCCGTGGCATGCACGTGGGCCACCACGGCCTTGCCGTGATGCTTGCCCGCATACAACCCGGCTTCATACGTCATCCAGTCGTGGCAGTGGATCACGTCGGGGTGCAAATCCTTCGTCATCTCCACCGCGCACGCCGTGTACCGCTCCACCGCCGCGCCCAAGTCCGGGCCGTACAAATCGTCCACAATCGTCTTCCCGTTGCGCCAGGAATCCAGCCGGTCTGCGTACGAAGCGAAGTTATCGTACGGATCCAGGAGGCTTTGCACGCGGATCGTGCGGGTCATCTCTTCGGTCGGATGGCGGATATCAACCGTGCCTCCGGCATCCACGGGATTCGGCAATACCAGCGTCACTTGCACGCCGTGTTTTTGTAAGCCGCGCACGAGTCCCTCACACGCAATACCCAACCCGCCAGAGTGCTTGGGCGGGAACTCCCATCCGAACATGAGGGTGTGGAGTGGCATGTTTGGTACTTGTGTGTTGGTATGTATTTTCCGTCCTGCGCTTGTCGAAGGGCGGAAAATCTCTTGATTATAGCAGATCTAAGCCAAGAATCCTATGGTTGGGGTGGTGATGGGACAATAGATGACCCCGAAGTCAAAATTCAGACTTCTTGGCTCAGGCGCCAGCCAAACCCGGCACATTTTTTCGCAAAGCCGCAATCACCGCATGGATATCGTCGTTCACGAGCAAGTGATCGAACAGGTCTTTGCGTTTTGTAAAGAAGTCCAAATCCTCCTTCGCGTTCTTGAGTCTGGCTTTGATGTGTTGATCGGTCTCGCGTCCGCGGTCGCGGAGACGGTGCAGTAACGTCGACAGTTTTTTGCGGGTGCTGTTGCCGGGTGGAAGAAGGCCACAGGAGAGGATCGACCGGCGTCCAAAATGATTGGCCAGACCCTGAAGCAGGTGCATTTCGGTGATCACAATCGGCAATTTCCCTTTTTCCCAGATCGCTCGAATATCGCTTCCGCGATAGCCATACCAGCGATCTTCACTCTCCGACGGAATATGCGTCCACGCCACGAATTCGCCGTTTTTTTGCAAGTCCGTGAAGACTTTTTTAGAGACATACCGATATTCGCCGTCATCACCCTTGCGGCGCTCGCGTGTCGTCAAAATAGGAACAGGCATCACGTACTCCTCAAACATATGAATCAACATCTTGCTGACCGTCGACTTTCCGACGCCGGACGGTCCTGTGAGCGCCAAGATGTATCCCGGAAATTCCGCGTCTTCATGCGGTTGCTTCACCACCACAGCCTCTTCAAATGCGATGTCGTAGATGCGCAGTTTTTCGCTGGTGACAGCGGAGAGCCGCATGCGCGGCGCAACGTGCATGCCGATGACAGGTGACTTCATCAACAGCGGTGCCAATACCTGCGATCCATCTTCCAGTCGCACCAATCCGATCGCGCGCGGGCCGTGTGGGAATCCTGCAGGCGCATGATGCAGCAACGTCCAGGAGACGATCACGCCGCTCTGCAATTTCTGCGAGCGCTTTGCGGCGGCACGTGCCGAGATGGGGGACGTTGGGAGCATATTTATAGAGAAAAACAGGCACCAGCTGTCGTGGTGAGCTTGTCGAACCATGACGCCGAGGAAATATTTCCATAGGACCGCATGTCGCCCTTCGACAGGCTCAGGGTGACATGCTTCGCTGATGAAAATTTAGAATTCTTCATACAGGAGAATGTTCAAGAATATGAATGCCACACGTCGCGCAGGCCCCGCCAAAGTTATGGGCCATCCCGTACTGCGCGCCGGTTGCGGAGAGTTGCTTGGTCAGATCGATGAGCTGTTTGAGTCCTGTGGCTGCAACAGGATGACCGCAGGCTTTGAGTCCGCCGCTGCGATTCACTCCTAATACTTTGGAGACACTACCACTGGGGGAGCGGCCATTCTTGGCCGCGTCATGCGATAATTTTTTATAGATCTCAATCCCTTTCCCCGGATCCGCAAACCCCAAATCTTCCAGATTGATAAGCGCGGCGATCGAAAAACAGTCGTGCGTTTCCAAAAGCTCAACATCGCGTATCAATATTTCGGCTTCTGCAAGCGCTCTTTCAGCCGCATCCTTCGTCGCGGAAAATGACGTAAGCGTGGCGCGCTTGGTAAGTGACAGTGTGTCCGTGGCGATCTGCGATGCCGCAAGACGGAACGGGCTCGCGCGCTCGGTCGAGAGAATCACTGCGGCTGCGCCATCGGAAATCGGCGAGCAATCGAGGAGACGCAACGGATCGGCGATGAGCGCGCTCTTGCTAATGACTTCGGGCGCGATTGCTTGGCGGAATTGCGCGAAAGGATTATCGACGGCCTGCGCATGATGGACGGCACTCACCAAGCTTAAATCCTCACGGCTCAAGCCAAACTCATGCATGTAGCGCTGCGTGATGAGGCCAAAAATCCCCGGGAAGCTCAATCCACAAGCTCGGTCTTCCTCGCTATCCGCAGCCCCCATCAACGCCGAGGCAGTGTCTTCCGTCGATGCATCGGTCATTTTCTCGACTCCAACGACGAGGACGTTACGGGCGCGTCCGCTTTCCAGCATCGCGCAAGCTGTATGCAATGCAAATGCTCCTGAACCACACGCGGATTCCACTCTGAGGGCGGGCGGGTGGTGGGGGAGGAGCGATGATGCGAGCGATCCCAAATGCGCCTGACCGTTTGTGACTTCGGCCAACATGTTCGCGACCACGATCAGATCGATATCCAAAACAGAGCAAGGGGAAGCCGCAATCGCGCTATCCATCGCTTCTTCCATCAAGTCTTTGATGCTTTTGTCCCAGTGCTCGCCAAAGCGGGTTTGTCCTTGGCCGGTGAGGTAGATGGGGGAGTTCATGCCTTTAAAGCGTGTGAATGATCCACGTACTGCCCGTACGTCAGGTATTCCACCTCGCGTTCATCTGGCGGCAGCGTCACACCATCGCGCAGCATAGTGAAGAGAAAAGCATCAGAACCGGAGCCAGACCCATAGGAGACGAGCAAGATGCGCTCGCCTTTCTCCGCATGCTGCAACACTTCTGCCAGTCCCAGCGGGGAACACGCACTGTACGTGTTGCCGACCTTCGGAACGATGAAGCCGTGTTTCATCTGCTCTTTTGTGAAGCCGAGCTTTTTGGCCATCTGGCTGGGGAATTTTGCATTCGGCATATGCAGCACAATATGGTCGATCTCTTCGAGAGTCGTTTTTGCCGTCTCCAGTATTCCCCGCGTCGCTTCTTCTACATGGCGGAAATATCCCGGCTCGCCGGAGAATCTTCCCGCATGACGCGGATACTTTTCATCAGCGGCTCGCCAAAAATCGGGAGTATCAGTCGTAAATGAAAGTGTCGCATCGAGTCTGCAAAGTGCATTCTTCGTCGTTGCCGGGCCGATCACAAATGCGGCGGCTCCCGCAGCTGCCGTGTACTCAAGCGCATCACCTGGGCGGCCTTGCGCGGTATCCGTTCCAATCGCGAGGCCGTATTGAATCTGTCCGCTGCGCACCATACTATCCACGATCTGCATACCTGCCGTTCCCGCCTTACACGCGAATTCCAAATCTGCGCAGTGTGAAAATGGGTGGAGCTCAAGCGCAGAAGCCAGCATCGAGCTCGTCGGCTTCACCGCGTAGGGGTGGCTTTCGGAGCCCACGAAAATCGCGGAAATCTCCGAGGATTGGATCTCTGCAATCTCGATCGCCTGACGCGCGGCCTCAAACGCCAAGGTAAAACTGTCTTCATCCTTCCCGGGCACGGTTTTTTCCGTGATGCCCAGCGCACTCACGATACCGTCCGCGTCTTGCTTCCACTGCTCCGCAATTGCAGAGGTTTTCAGGCGGAAGCGCGGCAGATAGCGTCCAAAACCGATGATCGCGGCGTGCGACATTCGGGGGAGAGTGTAGCAGAGAAGGGGTGGGTTTTTGGTGAAAAGGCGGGGTTTTTGGGGGGTGGGCAAGGGGGGAAATGTGGGCATGGTGAACCGAGGGTTCCCGTAGATGACGGGAACCCTCTGGCTCTTCAGTTACAGCTGATTACGTGATCCATCACGCCTGGACGCGACCCTCCGCGATGTCCTTGAGGATCGTGTGCAGGACGCCACGCGCGAGAACGAGCGTCGGCAGGCTCATGCGCTCGCTGGTGGCGTGTTCGTCCAGGACCTCCGCACCGAAGCTCACCATGGTCGGGAAGTAGCGGCCGAGCGCCGCCATCTCCAGCCCGCAGTGGACCTTCTGCTCCTTGGCCGGCTGGCCCTGAGCCTCGAAGGCCTGGAAGGTCGCCGCGACCAGGGGGTTGGACGCGTCCTGCTTCCAGCCGAAGGCGTGATGGCCGAAGCCCGTCGTGAAGCCGTGAGCGTTGTAGACGCCCGCGACCGTACGAGCGAGTTCCTGCATGGCCGCCTCCTCCGCGCCGCGGACGATCTGGTGGATCTTCAGGGCGTCGCCGTCCTGTTCCAGCACCGCCACGGTCGTGGACAACTCCGGCACGCCCGGGGAACTGCTCCACTTGATGACGCCGTTGGGGAGCGTCAGGAGCAGCTTGACCAGGTTGGTGTGTGCCTCGCTGGTGAGGGCAGCGGTGTCGCTCGTCCAGGTTGTGACGATGAGCTGGATCTCCGGGCGCTTGTAGGTCACGCGCGCTTCGGCGATCAGGTTCTGCAGCTTGCCAGCCCAGGTCTGCTCGGGGGCCGGGATCTGCACCACGCACTCTGCGGTCGACGGCAGGCCGTTCTTGGCCTCGCCGCCCTTGATCAGCACGAGCTTGGAGCCCTGTGGGAGCAGCGAGAGCAGCTCAGCCATGAGCTGGTTGCTGTTGCCCCGGCCCTCGCCGACGTTGTCGCCGCTGTGACCGCCGGCCATGCCGGTGAGGGTCAGCTTGAAGCACGGACCAGCCGCCTGGGACTCGCGCTGGAGAACCTGGGTGGCGTGGACGTACTGGAAGCCGGCCGACATCGTCGTGACGGCGAGCCGCTGTGGGGTGTCGAGGTTGATCAGGAGGTTGCAGCCCGACATGTTGTGGTTGTCGGGGCTGAAGTTCTCCGCGCCAGAGAGGTCGTCCTCCTCGGCGGCCGTGAACAGGAGGAACATCTCGCCGTGGATCGGAGCCGTAACGGCGGCGTCCATCGCCAGGATCAGGGCGGCGGCGTTGTCCGCGCCCAAGGTCCGGCTCTGGCCGACCGTCTGGATGTACTCGCCGACCAGCTCGATGTTGATCGGGGTCTGGACGACCTTCTCGTCCGTCGGGTTGTAGACCATATCCAGGTGCCCCTGGATGGTCACCGACGGGACGTGCTCGTAACCGTGCGTCGCCGGGACGCGGACCACCACGTTGTTGAACTTGTCCGTGGTGACCGCGAAACCGTTCTTCTGCGCCCAGCGGGTGACCCAGTCGATCATCGCGCTCTCCTGGTGGGAGGGACGCGGGATCTGCAGGATCTCGCTGAAGAGCTCGAGCGCGACGAGCGGCTCGTGCCCAGCTAAAGCCGGATGCACCATACTCAGTCTCCTTCATCTGCGTTTTTAGACATGGCTTTACTTCAAATCAGCCGTTGCTGTCGAAGAGCCATTATGGACTATAGAACTTTAATCAAATAAGTCAATAAGAGAGCTCTGTCTTCAAAACGTGCCAATTTGGCCTATATCATTAATATACAGAATCTCCTGATATATTTTGACAGAAAATATAATTATTCTAATATCTGCGTCGTCCAGATTTCTGGACGCTCATTGACATCATGCGTGTATGAACCCGGCAAAGCGGATATGGTTTTGTATTCGGTTTGCTGGGTTCAAGGGGCATTTCGCTCCGGCCCGGTTCCAATAAAGGAGTAACGTCGTGGTCGAACTCAACATCTCGGAATCCCAGATCCACAGCCCGCGCGGCGTCTTCGGTCTGTCGATCCAGGACGCATTCGAGGCCGTCGATGGCCTTGGAGGCGTCCGTGAGGGCGAGAACCAGGTTCGTATCTGCAACGGCGGTGCGAGCCGCCTGCAGATCACCGTCCAGGTGGACAACGAGCCGCCCAGCAGAGGCTGCGTCGCCTGGGAGCGCACCCTGCGCCTGCAGGCGTGGTTCTACCGTCGTACTGGTGGCCGCATCGTCGTGATCGCCACCGATGAGAGCGGCCGCGAGGTCGATCGTTTGGAGGCGAATTACAGCCTCCAGGCGATCACCGGCCCGACCTTCTGCGTCTAAAAAACGCAGCGCCACGCACGCGTCAATGAGCACCGGCCTGGGGATTTATTCCTGGGCCGGTTGCTTTGTGATTTTTTAGGAATGCTCTGAAATTCGTGCCATCGTTTTATGGGCTATCGCCAACTGCCCGCTAGCCTGCGCTGCCAACAACGACACTTCCCCCGCCAACACCGCCGCCCCGATCGTCTCCGCTAACTGTGCACACGGGTGCAACTGAGTCTTCTGTTTGAGGAGCATCTGCAGGCAGGTCGATTGCGCGGGGAGACTTGTTCCACCGCCTCGGACTCCGACCAGAATTGCCGGACAGCGGACGACGATTTTCAATCCGTCATCAGTCGCTTCGACGTATGTGTCACTGAGAGAGCCTTCGACGACGTGTGCGGCGTCTTGTCCGGTCGCAAGGTAGAGCGCTGCGATCATGTTCGCCGCATGAAGATTGTGTCCCATCGTGGCCGCCAAGTCGGAGCCTAATTCGAGTTTGGCTTTTGCGACCGCGAGCATCGCTTGTGGATCAGACTTCAGGACATCGCAAATGGTCCGCTCGGAGAGACGTGCTTCCGCGATCACTTCGTACCCGCGGCCTTTTTCGGAGGTGCGGAGGCTGGGCTTCTTATCACTATCGACGTTCGCGGCGATGGTGATGCATGGGGTATTCAACTCTTTGTTCACCCAGTCCGCGATCGCTTGTGCGGCGATGGTGATCATGTTCATGCCCATGGCTTCATCGGTGTTGGCGTTGATGGTGAGGAACACGTGGCCTTCGGATTCATCGATGTCGAATCCCAAAAGCTTCAGGTGGTCGCTCGTCTCCTCTGCTACTTTTGTCCACTCTGCTTTGCGTGTGCGGAGCTCTTCGGTGAACGATCGTGTATCGCCACGGGGTTTCCATGCGAGAGATCGGCTAATGCCATGATATGTCGAGGACGTTCGTACAGTCGACAGACTCAGTGCTTTACAGCCGCGATTCACACTCGCCACCAGCGCGCCTTCGGTCGTCGCGAGCGGGAGGTGCACGAGTGTCTCTTCTTCGGAACTGAAGAAAATCTTCAGCGGACCGGCGTAGCCGATGGGGATGGGAACATGCCCGAACATCTGTTCGCAATTTTTTTCATCAGCCATGCCTACTCGATCTCCATCGACGCGCACGTTCGTAAGGTCCACTCCAATTTCGGCTTCCAGAAGCCGATGGCGTTCGTCGCAACGTGCGGCGGGGGAGAGGCCTTCGGGGAGGTTTCGGAGATCCATGCCGACAGTGTAGCGCTTTACAGCAACACCGCCCCACCTCCAATCTTCGTCTCATACACCGTGCAGCCTTTCTGCGTGTGGGCGAAATCGCGGACAGTTGCGACGGCATCGTCGGGGCAGATCAGGTGGACGGTCGGTCCCGCATCCATGGTGTACAAAACGGGGAGATGCTGAGACTCGCGGAGCGTTGTGACTTCCCGAAGGATGCGATGCGTTTCGTCGCTCAGATATTTGAGTGGAGGCCTGCTGGTCTCCATCACGTGGTGCATATCTAATGCGTCTTCTTCGACAACGGCTTGGAGTTTTTCAAAGTCCCGCGTGAGCACGGCATCGATGCATTCTTGTTGGCGTCGCATGCGGATAGCCTCCACGCGTGCGGCAAAGTACGGACTGGTGCCCGCAAGCGCATGACCTTCGGTCGAACCGATTTTCTTTTCGTCGTGATTGGGGACGATGACAATGTCGTGCAGATTCCAGTGAGACTCTGGAGCGATCTGACGCGATTGCGCGGCATCGATGTCCATGCCTTCTCCAGCATCAAGCGTCGCGAATCCGCCGAAGATACTACGGGCCGCGGAGCCGGAACCCAGACGTCCGATCACGCTGGTTTCTTCCAGTGTTAATTCATGTGTCGATTGGATCAATCCCGCATACGCTTTTCCCAAACAACTGAAGACCGCAGCAGAAGAGGCGAGTCCGATACTGGGCGGAATCTTCGACCGCACGACGATGGAAACGGAGGCGGGAATTGCGGAGTCCAATCCAAGTTTTTCCAAATATTTCTTTGTCAGCGCAAGATGCGTTGCAAATCGAATGAGCTGCTTTTCGGTCAGTATCTTTTTCGCTCCATCGATCTCATACGACTCGACTGACAACGCATCAGCGTGATCCATCGTGATTTCGACCAGGGGAGAATCAAGCGTCATGGAGAGCGAATCGGCCACCGGCAGACGAAGCTCTTCGTTGCGGTTCCCCCAGTATTTGATGAGAGCGATGTTAGGGGTCGAAAGGGCTGTGATAGACATAAAGCAAAGAAAGAGGCGACAGTATGCCCTAAGCCTTCACTCCAGGAAACGCCAACGCCATCCCCCCGCCCCCCGTTCTTCCGCCCGCCCCGATCACTTTCGCGGCTCCTCCTCCGCGCTCGATTTCGGCGATGAGGTCTTGCACGGCTGACGGGACCACGCCTAGGACAACTTGGGCGCGGTGATGATCCGGAAACACCGTGAGCGGGGATTCGCCTGACAGCAATCGATCCGTGCAATCGGCGATGACCTGCAAAGGCTCACGGAGTTCTGCTTCGCGAGACTTCACCCATTCGACGAGCTGCGACGTGGTTTGTTCGGGCGTGCCCGTGTCGATCAGTTCCGGGCCTTGCAACAGATCGGATGGGAGCGTCACGAACTCTGGGTGTTGGCCGCGGATAAAGCGCACGGGCTGGTTGTGCCAGATCACGGCAAAATCCAATCCGCTGTGGCCTGGGTTCATGCGGTCTTCGATGGCCTTGGCCTGTACTTCGCAGTCGTCACCCAAAAGAGCCCGCGTGATGGCGCTCACGAGTGCCGTGGAGGAGCCCATGCCTTTGCCGAGAGGTAACTGATTCTCGATGCTCAGCGTTCCGCACAATGCATCGCCTTTGATGGCAGCGCATTCGGCAATGATCGTCGCGGCAAAGGTTTTCCAAGAATCGGGGAGTTCGGGCCATTGGAGCATGACGCCTCCGCGGGATTGATCTTCCGCGAATATCGCATGTATGCCCATCGTCGAAGGTACAGCCAGGCCGGGATGGCCGAAGAGGACGGCGTATTCGCCGGAGAGAATGATTTTGCCGGGGGCGAAGACAGCATGTGTCATGGTGAGCTTGTCGAACCATGACACGGGTCCGCATGTCGCACTTCGACAGGCTCAGTGTGACATGCTTTCGTTGATATCGCATGCTTTCATCCCCCAAACCTCCGCGTCCGCTTGGCAAAATCATTCACCGCAACGGCCAAGTCTTTCTCCGTGAAATCCGGGAAAAACTTGTCCACGAATTCCCATTCCGCATACGCCGCCTGCCACAGAAAGAAGTTACTTGTCCGCTGTTCGCCGGAGGTGCGGACGATCAAATCGATATCGGGAATTTCGGGGTGATCGAATTGCGTGCGCAGGCTTTCTTCCGTCACGTCTTTTGTGGAATCGAGCTTTCGCATCGCGCGAACCACTTCGTCTTTCCCGCCGTAATCCACGGCTAGGTGCAAAGTGAACCCGTCGTGATTCTCTGTTTCTTTTTCGACATCCGCCATCAATTGGACGAGTGATGCAGGCAACCGGTCGCGGCGGCCGGAGTGGCAGAAGCGCGTATTGTTCTCGGCAAACGTTTTCCGTTCCTTCTCCAAATAGCGCTCCAGCATATCCATCAATTTCTGGATTTCTTGCGGATCGCGTTTCCAGTTTTCTGTGGAAAAGCACCAGACAGTGAGGACCTTCACGCGCGGGTCTTCCCGGCACCAATCTGTCAGCGTGCGGAAATTCTCTACCGCTTCTTCATGCCCTTTCCAGGGTTGGAGCATGCGTTTGCGTGCCCATCTGCGGTTGCCGTCGGGGATGATGGCTACATGCATAATTGAAAATGAAAAATGGAGAATTGAAAATGCCGCAGGTGCTCAGATAGCGAGGTTGCTCCCATAATTCTCAATTTTCAATTCTTAATTTTCAATTTGCTTCCAATATTTTCGCCAGCCCCAGCTTCAACCAGGGCGCGTACTGATCGGGATGCTGTGCCATCTCCTCTGTCAGTTCCATTGGATCGACCCATTTATACTCAGCGACTTCATCCGGATTCGGCCGGATGACGACAGTCTTATCGATCGTGCCGATGAGGATCGTGTCGTGCTCATGCTCGATGCCTTTGCCGTTCGGATCAGGAGCGCGGTACACGAAGTCACCCGCGGCGCGCAGGGGCGTCGTGAAGCCCAATTCTTCGTGCAGGCGTCGTTCGCCGGCTTGCGTCGGCGTCTCGTTTTCAAACGGATGCGAGCAGCAGGTGTTGGCCCAGATTGTCGCGAAAAGCATCTTTTTGGGGCTGCGCTGTTGCAACAGGAGCTTGCCGTCGCTTTTTCGGAAGATAAAGACCGAGAAGGCTTTGTGCAGTTTTCCCTCGCCCGTGTGGGCGTCCAGGATATCGGCAGTCCCGATCTTGCGGCCGGCGGTATCGACGAGCGTGACGGTGCGACCCATGCGTAACAGGATGGCAAATCAGCGGCGTTTTGTCGACCGGTGGAGAGGCGATTATTGGCGGCGCTTCTTCATCGCTTTCTTTGCCTTCGGCTTGGATTTCTTAGCCTTGGCCTTCGCCTTCGTCTTCTTGCTCTTGCGGGCAACAGGACGCGCAGCGCGCTTCTTAGCAGCAGGCTTCTTTTTCGCCTTGGCTTTCACTGTCTTCACCTTCTTAGCCTTAGCCTTGACCTTCGCCTTCGGTTTCTTCGCCTTCGGCGCAGCCGCAATCTTCTTCATAGCCTTCTTCACCGTCTTCTTGGCCATCTGGGCGGGCACAGACGGAGCTTCGACGGCTTCATCAGCGCTCTCGTCCGTTTCGATGCCGACGACTTCCTCTGTGACCGTCTCTTCCACCACCGCAGTCGCAGTTTCTTGCTCTACGGGCATGTCGGAAGGGGATTCCGGGGTCGGGGAGGGTGGCTGCGAGGAGCCGGGGTTGGCGGCGGGGGAGCCGTTTTCCGAGCGCGGGAAGGGCCAGGTGTCGGATCCGATATTTTCCAGGTGTGTCATACGAAGAAGGGGAAATGGAAGGAAGAGATTATTCCATACGGCGCAAGTCCTCGATGGTGGGACCATTGAGCACGCGTCCCGTGGCTTCGTACCGCGATCCGTGGCATGGGCAATCCCATGTTTTTTCGAAAGAATTCCACTGAACGATGCATCCTTTGTGCGGACAAACGGCGGAGAAGTGGTGTAATGCTCCCTTTCCATCCCGGTAAACGGCAATCTTGGTCAGGCCCTTCCGCACAATCCGTCCGGAATCCGGCTGCATATCGTCCGTCCCTTTGGCGCCCGGCGTCATCCAATCGGCATATTGCGCGGCGATGTTCGCCCCTTCCTTCAAAAATTCCCCCGTTGCATGCAACGGCGAACGGAACGGACTGTAGATATCGGCCCACGGATTTTTCCGTCCGAAAATGAGATCGGTCAGGAGTATCCCCGCGATAGTTCCATGCGTGATGCCATGCCCGGAATCACCCGTGACGATGAATAGATGTTTGCCGTCTTTGGTCGTATCGCGGCCGATGTACGCCAGGCCATCGACAGGCTCCATCACTTGCCCGGACCATTTCCAACGGAGTTCTTCAATCATCGGAAATCTTTTGTGCGCCCATGCCTCCAGCCGCGCAAAACGCAGTCCGGCATCATCCTGTTGTCCCGTCTTGTGGTCTTCGCCACCCACGATCAAGACATCGCCTTTGCCATGCGGATCTCTGCAGGTGCGGACGTAGTGGTACGGGTCCGCCGTGTCCCACAGCAGCATCGCGGGCACTGACCCGCGTGGAATCGTCATGCCCAAGACATACGTCCGATAGGGCGATTGTTTGGCGTAGAGGAGGGCGTTGTCATGAATAGGCGAGTTCGTCGCCAGCACGATGTCCGCGGCCGCGACCGTGTGCCCGCTCTCCGTCACGACGTTTGGTTTGTCGCCGCCGTGCACTTCGGACACATGCGTATTGCAATGGATCTTCCCGCCCATGTTTGTGATTGCTTTTGCCAAGCCCGCCAAATACTTGGTCAGATGGAATTGGCCTTGGTTTGGAAAACGCAGAGCGGGACCGGTATCGAATGCGTCCAAAGGAACGCGTTGTACCCATTCAACGTCTTTCAGTCCTGCGCGCTGCGCAGCATGAATTTCCTCATCCAAGTCGGACTTCTCTTCGCCGGGTCCCAAAAAGAGATAGCCATCGACACGCTCAAAATCACAATCGATCTTCTCCGCCTTCACGATCTTCTCGATGGTATCGATCGCAGCGGTGTGGCTTTCAGCCGCCAATTTCGTCACAGCTTTTCCATGCATCCTTTCCAATTCGACGTATCCTTCATCCAGTGCATTACTCAAATGCGCAGTCGTCCGTTCCGATTCTCCGCCGCCGATCGATCCATCATCGAGCACGATCACGCTCTTCTTTTCTTTGCTGAGAAAGTATGCGACAGAGAGTCCGGCGATGCCCGCACCCACGATGCACACGTCGCACGTGGCATCCGCAGGGAGCGGAGAAAAAGAAGAGACGCCTTTGTCTTCCATCCAAACCGATACTGAAGAACCTTTGGGTGGCACGGAGGCGATGACGCTTGGCTCCCCGGGGTTCTTACATGATTAATTCTTTCGCGATGGAGAAATACAGGATGATCCCGGTCACATCCACGAACGTCGCGACGAAGGGGCTGCTGGCATAGGCGGGATCGACACCCAGTTTTTTGAAGAGCAGCGGCAAGAGCGAACCCACGAGCGTGCCCCATAGGCAGATCACCGCCACGGATTGGCCGATGGTGAGCGCAAGCGCCCAGCGGTCCACGGTGCCCAAGATGCTGCCGGGTGTGAGGAACGCACGCGAAAACCCGATGACGCCCAGGGCCGCGCCCAGCAGTATCCCCATCAGCAGCTCATGTCGCAGTACGCGCCACCAGTCGCGCGGGCCCACTTCCCCCAGCGCCATCGCGCGGGTGATGAGGGTTGCGGCTTGCGAGCCGCTGTTGCCTCCCGTGGATATGCACAGCGGCAAGAAGAGTGCCAAGACCGTGACGGCGGCGAGGGATTCTTCGTAGGCGGCCAGCGCGGTGAAGGTGAAGAGCTCGGCGACAAAGAGGACGGAGAGCCACATGACGCGGTTGCGCCAAACCTGCAGGAAGGGCGTGCTCAGATAATCGGTTTCTATCGGCGTGACGGCTCCCATGCGGTAGGCGTCTTCCGTGGCTTCGGCTTCGGCGACACGCAGCAGGTCGCGGATATGGATCACGCCCAGCACCTGCCCCAGGTCTCCCAGCACGCACGCGATGTCACTGCCTGACCTCACCATGCGGCTGAGCACTTGTTCGCGGTCGGTGGTGTGTGAAAACACCAGCGTGCTTTTGGCGGCGGGTCCGGCTTTGTGGCTGCCCGCAGACAAAAGAAGATCGCGCGGCGAGAGGATGCCCAAAATTTTGCCGTGCGATTCGCGGCTTTCCTCCGTCACGATCACGACCGGAATCTGTTTTTGCGAGTGGCTGTATTCCTGCACCGTCGCGCGGACGCCCTGGATGGTGTCCGTGGAATGCACGGACAAAAAATTCAAATCCATCAAGCCGCCGGCCGTCTCTTCCCCGAACATCAACAGTTTCTCGATTTTCTTGCGCTTGTTCTCGGGGATATGCCGGAGCACTTTCTGGCGCTGCGCTTCGGGAAGTTGTTGGAGGATGTCCGTCGCATCGTCTTCGTCGTTGAAATGCAAAAACCGCGCCGTCACATGCTCGGGCAAGCGGCGGAACACATACTCCGCGTCGCCTTCCGGCAACAGCACTGCCACGGCCGCTTGCACCTCCGGCGGCAGCAACGCAAAAACCTTGCGCTTGCCGTGCTGGAGCTGATCGATCACTTGCGCGATATCCTGCGCGTTCGAACGCAAGAGCAGGCTTTTGAGAGACCTGTCTTCCTTACGGGCCAGAAACCCGTCGACCTGTGCGAGCAATGCCTCGGTGGTCATAACGTATGCGAAGGGAGGCGGGCTGCAGGCGTCCGCCGTTTGGCGGCATTGAACTCTTCCGGCGGAATGATGGCAACCCCTATCGAGAAGAAACCAGAAGCCAGATCCCAAAAACCGGGAATGGAATCTCTTGGTCTCTGGTTTCTGGTCTTTGGCTTTTACTCATGTGGGTCGAGCGGCTTGCTGCGGATGATAAGGAGCAACCGCGAGACTCCCCATGCGATCAGCAGATAGATGACGCCCGCGACGATGGTAGATGGCTCAAAAACTTTCTGCACGCCTTCGCCCGTCGCGGCCGCGCGTTGGAACACGCCGGAGAAGGGGAAGAGCAGCACGTTGGAGACGCCGTAGATGACGGCCACGAAGATGCTTTGCGGGTTGGCTCCGAACAACTTGAAGAAAAAGCGGATGCCCAAGATCGTTTCAATGACTCCCAATCCGAAGTAGACCAGCTGGTACGCCCGGTGCGTGCGCACCGTCAGTTCGTAGCCGGCTTTGTGGTTCAGGTCTTCCTGAACGATGACTTTCTCTTCCATGAGGGAACTGTAGCGTATGGATGCAGCACCCGAGAAGGCCTCTCCCCCTTGCCCCCTCTCCACGGGAGAGGGGGAAATAGCATTGCTCCTCTTCCTCCCGTGGAGGAAGGGGTTGGGGGATGGAGGAGCTGCTACACTCGTAGCAGCATGGACCCCCGCGCCACCCGACTCGCCTCCGTCCTCATCGACCATTCGCTCAAGGTCGCTTCCGGCGACAAGGTCGTTCTGGCGGCGTCCGATCTGACGGCGTTGGAAATACTCCAGGAGTGCTATCGGCTTTGCCTGGAGCGCGGCGCATTCGTCGAATTGGACATCATGGGCTTACAGCTCAGCCGCGGACGATGCGATGCCGGGAAATTCGTGCGGTTGTTTTTGGAGCATGCGAATGATGAGCAGCTCATCCGCGTCTCGGAGATTTCCAAAGCGAAGATCACGTGGGGGAATAAATTTCTCTTCGTCGTGTCTGTCCATGATGACCTGTTCCTCTCCGGCATCGACAACACCCGTCTGGGCAAATGGCAGGCCGCGAACTTTGTGTTGCTCGAAGGACTTCTCAATCAACAGTGGGTGCTGACGCAATTCCCGACCGCGGCGATGGCGAAGAACGCGGGGATGACGCTGGAGCAATGCATCGATTTTTACTACGACGCGTGCTTGATCGATTATCCGGAAGAAGCCAAACGTCTGCAGCGGTTGCAGGATGTGCTCGATGCCGGGAAGCGCGTGCGCGTGATCGGGCCGCGAACGGATCTGACGCTCGGCATCGACGGACGACTGGCGGCCGGAACGAACTTGGGAAATCGAAACGTCCCGGATGGTGAATGCTTTGTGGGGCCGCAAGAAGATGTGACGGAAGGCGAGATTTTTTACGAGTTGCCCCAAGTGCGCGATGGCAACATTGTGTCCGGTATTCATCTGAAGTTCGAGAAGGGCGGCATCACCGATTTTTCCGCGGAAGAAGGTGAGGATTTTTTGCGGACGGTGTTGAACGCGCATCCGGGAAACCGTCGATTTGGCGAGCTGGGCATCGGGATGAACCGTGCCGTGACGCAGTACATGAAAGCGACACTCTTCGATGAAAAAATCGCGGGCACAGTGCATATGGCGCTGGGCCGTTCGTATAACGAGGAGCGCGGTGGGGGCAAAAACACAGGGTCTATTCACTGGGATTTGGTCAAAGACCTGCGGTTTCCAGGGACATTGGTGACGGTCGATGACCGACCGATCATCAAAGACGGAAATCTGCTCGTATAGCCTTATAGAGGTTTTATAGGCATATTTGAGGCATTTTACGTATATTGACAATATATATAAATAGGTTATTATACCGTAACCATTTCAAGAGGTGGTGTAGGTCATTGTCATCAGAGACACGTTTTTCGCTCCAAGGAACTATTACGTTTTTTGGAGGGGAGAATGGCTTACGCCATCGCCTCCTGCGGACCACCCCGCAGAAACTGTTTCACGGTATCTTGTACAACACGGTGGTGTGTGTACAGGGGAGAGTCTCATGGCAAAGTCGAAAAAGGGTGGCTCCAGTGCCGCTCCCGCACCGAACAGCTGGACTCAGCTGCTGGTGGCGATCGCGGTGTCGTTCGGTCTCGGTCTCGCGTGCGGTGTCGTCTCGTACGAAGGCGGTTACGTGTTCGTCATCGTCATCTTATTGACGGTCACGAATATCGTGTACAGCCACATCTCGTACAAGGCCGCCGCTGTGGCGAAAGACGCTGCCGAGGCCGCGCAGGAAGCGGCTGAAGCGGCTCAGGCCGCCGCGGAGGCGCTCGCGCCGTAAGCCACACCCCCGCGCCCCGGAACGGCGCGTAAGAAATTGTTCCTCACCCCCTCTCTGCTTGCAGGGAGGGGGTTATCTTTGCGTGAATCACGCAAGAATGCTTGCTCGGTTCGTCGCTTCCCGATCACAATCTCCGGCGATGCATACTGTGTTGTCATCATTGCCGTCCGCTCCGTGGCCCTCCATGCGGGGAAATGTGCGGAATACCGGCGCATCTGACATGCCGTTCGTTCCGCATGCCAACGCACACATCCGGCAATGGCGCATCGGAGGCGCGATGTTTTCCACGCCCGTCATCGGACCAGGTGACGTGGTGTATGCGGGAGGGGAACACGGAGAGCTAGTGGCATTTGATACGAAAGCAGGACGCGAGTTGTGGAGATTCAAAACAGGAGGGGTCATCGATTCCGCCGCATGCATCGGGCCCGACGGAACGGTGTACATCCCCAGCGGGGACAGTTGTTTGTATGCCGTCGCGTCCGATGGAACGGAGAAATGGCGGTTCGATCTTGTGCATCATCGCAAGACGTTCACGCCCAGTACTATTTACTGGTGGGAGGGAAACGTGGCGATGGGTCCGGATGGAAACGTGTATGCGGGCAATGATGACTTTCGATTCTATTCGCTGACACCTGCCGGTGAGCTCCGCTGGTCGGTCGTCACGGGCATGCATATTTGGGGAGCGCCGGCGTTTTGGGAGGACCAAGTTTTTGTGACGTCGTTTGATTTGCACGTGTACGCATTCCGGACGAGCGATGGGAAACACTTGTGGCGGAGGTTCGTCGGGGACTTCATCGCCAGTTCTCCGGCGGTGGACGAAGACGGGTTTCTGTACATCGGGGCGCTGGACGGATCGGTTCTGAGCATCGACGGTGCAACGGGACGCATGCGTTGGAGGGTGCAGACGGAATCGCCTGTGTATGCCTCAGCTACGCTGACGCAAGACAGGGGCGTGAGCATTGCCGGCTCCGACGGAGTGGTGCGGATGTTTGAACGTGCGACGGGAAAAGTGCGATGGGCGTTTCCCACGCAGAGCGTCATCCGCGGATCGAGCGTGGCAGGTCCGGATCCCGAAGGAATCGAGCCGTATCTTCTCTATGTCGGGGACGGCAACGGCATCGTCTCGGCACTCATGCCGTCCGGCCAACTCCGCTGGGCCTGCGACACGATGCAGGACCAACCCCCGACGCGCTTTCCCGGCATCAACGGCTCGCTCGCGCTCGGGCAGTCTGCGCTGTACGTGCCGCTGGCGCGCGGCGAGATGTTGGCGCTTCCTCTCGATGTCCGCACCCGCTTTCCGTCCGCGCGGGGGCTCTGTGCACAGCTTCCGTCACCGCTGCACACGATCACTCCCGTCGTTCCCTCATCCGTCGAACCTTTACCTCCCGTCGAGGCACAGCCTGTCATCCGCATCCAAGAGCTCTCCATCGTCACGCCCGCCATCGTTCCGACCATGGACCAGATCGGGTTGGCGAGCTTGTTCATCGATATCCGGATTGTACGCCATGATGCCGCGACCGGGCGTGTTGTGGCGTGGGGCGTGCAGCGCTTTGGCATGGATAGCGACGGCAACCCCGTAGGTGTCCCGATCCCACGACGCCTGCTGTTCGCGTTCGGCGGGACGTACCGCGATGGCGTTCTGCACCTGGAATCCGGACGCTGTCATTTTGAAATCACGGCGTTCCCGGTGCCGCTCGATCGTATTGCGTTGAGTTTCGCGCGGACGAACGACGGATGGGAGGGGATCGCGTGTATCGCGGAAGTGGGGACGGGAGGAGTGCGTGCCGAAATGTGGCGGCAGTTGACGCGGTTACTCTGGCCGCGCCCCGGCTCACTGTTCCAAGTCTTCTGGAGGCTGTGGCGCGAGTTTTGGGTGACGATCCGCTGGATGCGGTCGTGGTTCCCGGGCCAGCGGCTGAGCTTTGCAGGACTGCACGATCTGTATGTCGTGCTCCATCGACAGCTGGTGCTGTTCTGGACGTTCTGGCGCCGCCGACCGTGGCGGAAGTGGGGATTGCTGAGCTCTGAAAAACCGTTCCATGGAGAAGGCACGTTCCGGTCCGTCTCGCTTCCTGTCCGGACACCGCAGGGCATCCGTCTGGAGAAGATTACGTTCCACCCGCACCGCCGCCAGTTCATCGCGCGGTTCGCCTGCGACGGTCCGCTGTCCCGCACGGTGGTGCCGGGCATCCTGCTGCTTGATGCCGTGACGATGGAGCCGTTGCCCGTTCCGTATACCTCGCACACCTACGCGTCGGTCGATGGGAAAACCCGCACGCTCAAAAAAGTCGTCGTCGATATCCCCGCCGACGTGATACTCGACCATCGCAGCATCCTTGCCATTGCCTTGCTCGACCTTACCGTCATTGGCGAACGGCAATTCGCCATCGGCAAACTGTCTCCGTGGACGGTATGGAATGAGATCCGGGAAGCGTTGGGGTGGAAGCGTGCGTTGTAGGACGCGTCAGATCGTCATGAGTTCTTCCAGAGATTTCCGGCGTCCGAGATGCGTGATGGCGCGGTCGGGAGTTTTGCGGTGCTCGAGTTTCCGCCGCAAGTGCCCGGGCATTTTCCGGAACTGCACGGCCGTTCCCCGTGTGGTGCACTCTTCGAACGCGGCGTAGACCGGATGCGCGGGCGGGAGATAGAGCGTTCCGTCTGTTTGCATTTCTTGCAGCGTTTCTTCCATGATCCGGAATACATCCATGAGATAGCGCGGATTGATGAGGTCTTTGATGTCCACGAACATGCGGAGACTGTCTTGCGTCAGCACGTGCTGGAGAAACGCCAAGTGCATCCGCATCAGGACTCTCGGCCGGAATTCTTCCTGCCTCTTTTTTTTCTTGAACTTCTTCTCGCTTTTTTCCAACCGGTCTTCGGTCAGTTCCCGCTGGTCGCGTTCGAAGGGTGACCACAGGACGTTTGCGGAATCCATCTCATCCAGATAGTCCGCTATGCATGCGGCTTCATCCACGATATCCGCTTCGTGGCTCAGAAGCGTCCATAAAACCTTGTCGACGCCTTTGCGCACCGTGGAGAAAATCGGCATGGACACGCCTTTTTGTCGCATGCGCTCCTCGAGCGCCGGCAGATCGATCCATTTGTTTTGCACTCCCTTCTTCCCGATGCGCGGTTGCAGGCGCAGCAGCGAGCTGAAGCGCCAAGGGGCTTTTTTGTCGCGCTCCGCCTGGGCGGATTGCCGCACATCGTGCGAGATGCACAGCTGATAGTGCTCGCGCAGCAGCGGGCAATGTTCAAACAGATATGTTTCGGCATCGAGGATGTGCTTGTTCAGCGCCTCCGGCGAGAGATGCTTTTTGGCTTCCGCGGGGAAGCGCAGGTAGTCGTGCAGATTGAACGCTCCCTTTGCGCTCATGCACGCGAGCGCCGCCACGATGCACCCCAATCCGTGCATTTCCTGCGTGTGTTCCCCCAATCCTTTGCGGCTCAACAGGAAAGCGTTCGTCTTCTTGGTGGAATCCACCACGGCAAACCCGCGTCCGGGAATGGTGTGCCCTTTGCTGTAAAACACCAAATCGGCCTTGGTCACCGGGTTCACGGAGTGGCTGGCATCCACCCACAGATCGATCACCAGGCCGGATTCCGCATACTGCGCGTTCAGTTCCTGGATCGCTGCGTAGACGGCATCGGTGTCGGTGCGTTTCCCGCCCATGCGTTGCAGGGTGGAGACGGTGAAAATCATCCGGTGCGGCTGCGAGGCTTTCTTCTTTTTCTTGCCGGTGCGGATTCGCGCCTCGGTCTCGACTTTTTTACGGATCGCATCGATCAAGTCCTTATCGGAATAATCCGGTTGAGGGAGGGGGAGCGTCCGTACGCGATCGATGCCCTCCACCATCGGTTCGTATTCGCCGGGGCCCATGAAGATGTCGCAGCTTGTGCCCATTTGCGAGATTGCCGCGCGTGCCGCCGCGTTGAAGCCCGCGGTGGTTCCTGCCGTGGTCACCGCCGTTTTGCCCTTCCCAAAATATTCCGTGACCAGCTCCTGAATCGCGGTTTGCGTGAGGGCAAATTTCCCCTCGATGTGGCATTCGGTATCACTCAGCGTATCGCCGTACTGCCGCGCGCGGGGGAAGAGCTCGGAGAGCCCCGCGCGTTCGTGGCGGATGGCCGGCGGCTCCTTGATGCCGTATTTCCTGTACCGCGACGGTTTTTTTGCGGTGTGCAGCCGTTCGCGGTACCGTTCCAGCAATTCCTGCAAACGCGCAGCGCCCGGGTCCGCCTTGTCCTCGACCTCGCGGACGAACGCTTCACACTCTTTTTCGAATTCGATTTCCAACATGACGGGTCTGTAGAGCAGGTATGCCAAATGCGGATGTTGGGATGTATCCGCAAGCCGTTCCTGATTCGCTCCCAAGCACACCAAAAACATGTCAATCTCCCCAAGGGTTTGGATGAGCGCGAAGAATTTCTCCGGCGAATGCGCCCACGCGTCGCGATAGAGCATGCGTATCGCCGTCTTGCGTTCTTCGGCATCTTTGTGCTCCGCCAAATCGGTGATCCACTGGTGAATTTTCTCCTCATCCGGCTGCAACGCTTCGGCTACGGTACGTTCATAGAGCGCTGAAAATGCCTGCTTTCCCAATTCATACCGTGTGTTCAACAACACGATTTTCACGCGATGCGCCGACCACGCTTCCACTGCGCGTTCGCCTGCCTCACGGATCTGTCCGTCTGGGTGGTCCCATTCTTCCTCCGCAAAAGCGAGCATGATGTGCTGCAAAAGCGTTTTTTGCTCACGAATACGCGCCAGGATTTCCGCCTCCGCACTGTCGTTCACCAGAATGGATTCTTCCGTGGGAGCCGCCCGTTCCATCAGCACGAGATACAGCCTCTTGTCGATCTCCGCAGTTCCTCGTTCGATCTCCCGCAGCAGATGCTGCACGCGCGTTTTCGGCGGAAGTGCCGGTTCCACATCTTTCAGGCGCCTGGTGATGGTGGGGGACTGTGCAGGCACGGGCCAAGGAGTATACGATTCTTTGCTTTGCCACAGAAGTATTTCGCCGTACGATCATACTCATGGATGCCTTCGTCACTTTGCCGCTTTTGCTTCAGCACGTGGGATTTCATCCCAACGAGGCCTCTGTCTACATGAGCTGCTTGAAGCTGGGCACACAAACGCCGGAGGTCATCGCCAAAGAGAGTGAACTGCCCGCGGGCGAGACGCTCCTCGTCTTGAAGCAGCTGCACGCGCGCGGGTTCGTGAGCCGCTTTTCCACGGACCGGGAATTCTTCACGGCGGAGTCGCCGAGTATCGTCATCGGGATTCTGGAAAACGAACACTATGTGAAGCGCAAACATTTGGAAGAATTGCAGCAGGCGCTCCCGGCATTCAAAGACGTCGCCAATCCCACGATCGCCAAGCCGGAGATCGCGTTCTACAAGGGCAAAGACGGCATTATCGCCGCGTACGAAGACACGCTCACCAGCAAGACGGAGATTTTGGCGCTGACGTCCATCGACGATACGGAATCCCTGCTCGCCGACTACGTCTCGCGCTACTACCAGCGCCGCAAAACCGCGGGCATCCTCATCAAAGCCATTTTCCCGGATACGCCGTTGTCGCGTCAGCGGCAGTTGCGTGACAGTGAAGAACTGCGCGAAAGCCGCCTGGTGCCCAAACATTTTTTGGATGACTTTCACATCGAGTACTACCTCTACGACGACAAGGTTGCATACTTCTCCGTGCGCGAAGGCATCGCCGTCATCATGAAAAGCCCGCTCATCGCAGGAAGCATGCGGACGGTCTTTGCGATGCTGTGGCAGTTGGCGGATAAGCTCACAACTCCCGTTGGAATGCCGGAGAGCGCAATGGCATCGAGGCATTGATGGCTTTATACATCTTGTGACTGGCAGGTCCGTATTTGGCGATGGAGTGCATATCGGATGTGCGGATCTGGAATTCGACGGGATGTTTATCCAAACACAGCACCGTCGTATGGATGCTGCGGTACCCGTTCTCTTTGGGCTGCGCGATGTAGTCTTTCAGACGGTTGGGGAACGGCGGCCACAGGCTGTGCAAAATATCCAGCGCGCGGTAGCAGTCGGCTTCCGTGGGCGTCACGATCCGCACGCCGTAAAAATCCGTGATCTGGTTGATGTTGCGTTCCTTCGTCTGAATCTTCTTGAAGATGCCATACACGTTTTTCTTGCGCGAGAGGATGGTGCATCCATGCAAACCCGCCGCGTCCAACTTATGCCGCACGATGGCTTCGATGTCCGTGAAGAGTTGGGCGTGATGTTGGTGCTGCGCGCGCAGCAATCCTGCGATGATGGCATATCGTTGTGGGTCCGCGGCGCGGAAGAGCGCGTCCTCCAGGCGATATCGGAGCTTCCAATATCCGAAGTGAATGGCGATGAGCAGCAACTCTTCGCGACGCGCAATCAACTGTGCTTTCTCCGCAGTCGTTCCGTATGAGAGCGTGAAGAGCGTTTCGATGAGTACAAGCGCGGCGAGATCTTTGTGGACATCGAAAGGGTCTTCGATGCGCGTCAGGGCTCGGAGTGATCCTTCGTCCGCGAGTACCTTGAGTGCATGCTCTTTCAGCGCCACCGCCGGCGCTCCGACCGCCTCCACAAACGCCTCGCGATTGGCATGCAAGACAGAAGGGTCCGACGGCAGGAGCGATGCCAAAATGACAGACTCTTGGAAAGGGAGTTTGCGGATCACCGATTCCATCTTCCGGTGCTTGCGCGCGATCATGGCGTGCACCCGCGTGTCCCACAGACTTGCGTAGAGTGAGGAGAAGGCTTGGGATAGGAAGGAGGGCTCGGGCATGTGCCAGTGCAGTGTCACATAGACGTCTGCCGGTGCCAATTTTTATGTGGAGTTGCCCGGCTTCGTCTGCGGACTACGCCGTGGCATCCGGCGAAATGATCGCAACATAGCGAAATCTCGGCGTAGCTCCCGCAGGAGCGAGGTCGGATGGAGCGGGTTACCGGAATTGAACCAGGTATCTCCGGCGTGGAACGCCGACGTCCTAACGTTGGACGAAACCCGCGCAAAAACGAGTATAACACTTTCTTCATTCTCTACAATGCCCTCAAATTCTGTCACAAAACACATTTATGAGTGATAAGCAGAACCTGCCCTGCATCTCATTTGATTCTACAGTGACATCACCGCAGCAAAATCCGTCCCGTTTTGATCACCCAGTAGTCTCCGCTGCGACCCACGCCTGCTTCGTCGAATTCGCGGGAGACAAGAATGGCACGGTGAACGGGTGAGCCCATGAATGCGGAGAGTACATCGTGCGGTTCACTGGTTTGGTCTGCGACCACTTCGCCCCAGTGGTAGCTCCAGCCCTTGCATCCGCAGGTCTGCAAATTGACCGACAAGTAGCCGGTCTCGCGGATGCGATCCTCGGTTCCGCGTCCGTCCGATGACGTATGCGAGAGGAAGGCATGCGTCTGCATATCTTCGGCGTGCAATTGCGCTCCTTCTTGCAGGAGGGCATTCGCATTGAACGGGTGCAGCCCTCTTTCTGCGCGCATCTCGTTCACCAGCCGCAGAAGCTCGTCACGACTATCGTCTGTCACGTCAGGGCCTGCGTGGAGAAAGATGCCGTTTTGGATCTCGTCGAATGTTCGCGATGGTCTGTCACTGATATCCGCCACGATGCGATAGACCATCTCTGCCAGCGTGGCACGATCGATCTCCATATCGAAGCCTTGTATCTGTACGGGAATCGCATTGCGGGATGCCAGCGCATCCACGGACGGCTTAAACCATGTCTCATCATCCGTGTCCTCCGTCAGACGGAATGTTCGGTTCAGGATGGCTGCGGTTTCCACAAAACTGATGAAGTCTTCCGGTCGCGCGGAATTATCGTCATATCCGGTGATGATCCCTGCCGACAGAGCGATGCAAAAATCGCGCTCGTACCAATCGCCCGGATAGACGTCCGTAAAAAACTGCGCGCTAGGCCCGAGCATGTCATGGAACTGCCGCAAGCAATGCTCACTGTCTTCCGTTAGTCCCGCAGCTTGCACCATAATGCGGGCTAGCTCGGAACGGCGCACTAGATCGCCCGGCCGAAAGTTCCCATCAGGATTGCCTGCAATGATCCCTCGGTCCTTCAGACCCGAAATGGCTTCCGCGGAAGGATGCGTATCATCGACATCTTCAAACGCCGACCCGGCAAGCGAGGACCACCCGGCCGATACCGCTGTGAGCGTCATACAAATCGCCAGTGCTGCACGTAATTCTGCACTGCGCAGCACTTTCCCCCATATCAGAGTATGGCCCCGGTTTGTGTGTATCATAATAGATATTATACAATATAATTGTTATTTTGACAAATACCCCGGGATGCCTATATCCATCAGATAATCTACAATCCTGCGTCTTTCCGCTCTTCCTTCCCATGTCCCAGTCCCACGGCGACGTTCTCCTCCGGTTCCAAGACGTGACGTTTCATTACGATCACCGAAAGCCCATTTTAAAAGAGGCAAGTTTTAACGTGCGGGAGAATGCCAAGCTCACCATCATGGGTCAGAACGGTGCGGGCAAAAGCACGATCTTCAAGATGATTATCGGCGAGCTCAAGCCCCAGGAAGGACAGATTCATATAAAGAAGGGCACTACTATCGGCATCGCCAAGCAGGTGATTCCGCAGGAGGATTTGGAGAAAACGGTGGAGGAATTTTTCGCGGGCGCGTTCCGCGAAAAAAAGTACGACTTGGAACGGCATATCGCGAAGGTTCTGGATGTCGTCCACCTGCACGCCCCGCGCGATAAAAAACTGAAGGCGTTTTCCGGCGGACAGAAGGCACGTTTGCTCTTGGCATTCGCGATCATTCAGGAGCCGGACATTTTGCTGCTGGATGAGCCGACCAACAATTTGGACACGCAGGGGATCGATCACCTGACGCAGTTTTTGATCGAATACGAAAAGACCTGCATGGTCATCTCCCATGACGCGAACTTTTTGAATTGCTTCACACACGGGGTCATCTACCTGGATGCGCACCAGCACAAAACCGAGTACCACGAGGGCGACTACTACGATGTGGTCGAGCGCATTGCCGCGCAGATCGAAAAAGAGCAGCGCCAGAACGCGCAGATGGAGAGGAAAATTCAGGATCAGAAAGACAAGATCAACTTCTTCTCGCACAAGGGGGGAAAGATGCGCAAGTTGGCCAGTAAAATGCGCGATGCCGTCGAGGAAGCCGAGGAGAATAAAGTCGATGTTCGCCGTGAAGACAAAACCATCACGCCGTTTTCCATCGACATTTCCGAGTACATCAAGCCGCTCGTGGAATTGACGTCACTGACGGTCATTCACGATCACAAGCCCGTACGGAAGAAGGTGGAAATCACCGTCCGGAAGGGGACGCGGCTGCGCATCGTCGGGCCGAACGGCATCGGCAAGACGACGTTGCTGGAGACTTTAGCTTCGGGCAAAGATAAAGGCGCCATCCTCGGTCATGACTTAAAAGTGGGCTACTACCGCCAGGATTTCTCCGGTCTGCCCATGGACAAAACCGGCTACGAAATTTTGGCCGACGAACAAGAGATGGAAAACCGCCAGGAGATCTTTGCGACCGCCGCAAAATTCTTACTCCCGGGCGACAAACTCTCCGTTCCCGTCGGCGCCCTCTCCGAAGGCCAAAAAGGACTGCTCTGTTTCGCGCGCTTCGTCCTGCAAAAACCGACGCTCCTGATTCTCGACGAGCCCACCAACCACATCAACTTCCGCCACATCCCCGTCATCGCCGAAGCCTTAAGCCGCTACGAAGGGGGATTGATCGTGGTGAGCCATGATCAAGACTTCATCAATCAGGTGGAGATCAATGAGGAGTTGGATTTGGGGGTGTTGTGACAGATAAGAATTTTTATGGTATAAACAACATATGTCCTGGCTTCCTGAACGACCGGAAAGAATAAGTTCTTCTGCCGCCATTGGCATTGTGCTTCGGCATGCAAAAGATCTTTTGGACGGAAAACGGATCCGAAAATTTATGAATCTGAAAAATACAAGCATCGCTATTGTGGATCTGGAAGAGGGCGAACCGGTCCCTCAGCTTGCAGTGACGTTGGAGGTTGCAAGGAGGGTTATCATCAAGGCAAGGCGGCGCATAAAGCATGTGACATTGCCGATACAGATCAGCCACGGAGCCGTGAATGCGCTGAGTGTGCATTATGCGTCCGTGCTCGCCGATACGGTTGTGTGTGATTTCCAGGATCTGATTGAAGAGCAGTACGAGGCTATGGTGGGGGTGGATGCTCCCCCAGAGGAACTTCAGCTACTTTCGCTTGAGCACTATGAGGCTCCCTTGCAGGAAATCCACGGCCTGATCCGTGCCAGGGCTTTGCCGTTGTTTGAAGGCCTCCAATGACCCTTCACCTGGCGTCATTTCCGCAGTAGAATGCCATGGTACTGCGGGTATCGTACAATGGTAGTACATCAGCCTTCCAAGCTGAGGACGCGGGTTCGATTCCCGCTACCCGCTCCAGAATTCGTTTGATGGAAAAAAGGGAGGGCGATTGCAATGGTCGTTGCTCTTGAACGAAGGCGAATTCTGGAGCGGGGCGCTGCGGCGCACCCGCAAGTTATTTTATTGGGAGGAGGACCTCCCAACCCCTCCCTGTGGAAATACTCACACAGCTTGAAGTAGGTTCTCACGAGAAGCTCCATCCTGGGGTCTACGCCACAAAGTGCACCGCAAACAGATGATCCTTGAACGAGATCGGAACGAGGATGACCGTCGTATCCACCGTGCCGCCGGACTTTTTCTTCCATGTCACTTTGGTGGTGGAGGCGGCCAGGTCTTGCATGGCTTTTTGGAATGCGCCGATCAACGCGTGCTGGCTGCCGTCATCCACAAACAGCGTCGGGAAATTGCCGTCCAGCTTTGCCCACTCGTCCGCGGAACCGTATCCCAATAGTTTGGCGAATTTCTCGTTGCAGATCTTATGCTCATCATCCAAATAGATGTACATGGCCTGGTTCGAGGCGTGCAAAACGGGCGCAAGTTGCGCGGCAAGTTCTTGGAGAAGGTTGTGGTGAGACATAGGAAGTTAGGATAACGTGAAGGTAGTCCTCTGCCAAGATGATGCTAGAGTGCGTGCATATGCACTCCTCACACACGCCTTATTTTTTTGCCGGCGTAACCCTTTGCTTGCTTACACTGTCGCTGTTCCCGTCTTTGTCTGGCCTGGAAGCGGCTTCTCCCCGCGCGCGTTTTAATCGCTCGTCCAGCTCCGTGGCTTCCAGCGTACGATCCTCGGTCGCTTCGTCTGTTGCCAGTTCCACTGCGTCATCCGTTCGGTCATCCGTGGCCAGCTCCGTGGCCTCCTCCGTCATGTCGTCCGTGGCGAGTTCGGCGGTATCGTCGCGAATTTCTTCGGTGGCCGGCTCGTCATCCAGTAGCGCGCAGGGGCGGATCTGGGGCGCATTTGTCGGCAATCAATTGACGGACGCGGCGACATTCGAGGCGATGGTGGGCAAGAGTATGAACATGCAGGCCATCTTTGTGGGAGGGGCGGATGCGTTTCCGTCGGCATACGGCCCGAGCGTGCGCGACAAGGGAAAGACCTTGGTGATCTTCTGGGAGCCGACGGGCGTCTCCCTGGATGCCATCATCGCGGGATCGTTGGACGGATCCGTCCGGCAGTTTGCTGCAGGGGCGGCCGTCTATGGTGGACCGGTGATTTTTGCGCCGTTTCATGAAATGAACGGGGATTGGGTCACCTGGGGCGGCACGGTCGGGTCGAACACTCCGGCGAAATTGGTGTCCGCATGGCGGCGTGTGCACGGACTGTTTGCAGGTGTCCCGAACGTGACATTCGCGTGGGTCGTGAACAGTCATTCGGTTCCGGAAACAGCCATCAACGCCATTCCCAATTATTATCCGGGAGACGCGTACGTCGATTACGTCGGTATCGATGGCTTCAATTTCGGGAATCCCTGGCTGACCTTCGATCAAATCTTCAGTACTGCCCTCGCCACGGTTGCCAATTATCAGAAACCCAAAATGATCTTTTCCATGGCCAGCGCCGCGGGATCACAGAAGGCCGCGTGGATCACGGATGCATTGGTGACCCAGATGGCCCGTCATCCGGAGATCCGCGGATGGATCTGGTTCAATGCCAATAAAGAACAAGATTGGCGGGTCAATTCGGACCCCAACTCGCTGAGTGCGTTTAAGGCCGCTCACCAGTAACTGTATTTTCATACTTTTCTTTCCTCCAACCATATGTCCTCCACAACCCCCATCACCGTCGAAACCACCGTCAAAGCCCCTCTCGCAAAAGTGTGGGAATGCTGGACGGCACCCGAGCACATCACCAAGTGGAACGCCGCCTCGGACGATTGGCACACGACGAAGGCTACGAACGATCTGCGGGACGGCGGGATGTTCACGGCTCGCATGGAGGCCAAAGACGGGAGTTTCGGGTTTGATTTTGGCGGCACGTATTCCAAAGTCGTTCCTCAGACGCACCTTGCGTATGCCATGGATGACGGGCGCAAAGTGACGGTGGATTTTGCGGAGAAAGACGGACAGACGCGCATCGTCGAAGCCTTTGATCCCGAACAGGAGAATACACCGGAACTGCAGCGCCAGGGCTGGCAGGCGATTCTGGACAACTTCAAGGCGTACGCGGAGGCGCAGTAAGCGACTGCAGAGGCAGAGCAAGTGTGAACGTGCTGCCGCTATCCTTTCCCTCTTTGGAGACGAAGGAAATCTTTCCTCCCAAAAGCGTGGTGATCAGGAACACCAGGTACAAACCGAGGCCCGTGCCTTCCGTGTCCTTGCCGACGATATTGTCCCCGCGGAAAAACTTCTGAAAAATCTTCTTCTGCTGATGGAGGGGAATGCCGTATCCCGCATCCTGTATATCGATGATGATGGAATCCCCCTGTTTGCGTACACGCATGCTGATCTTTCCGTGGGCGGGGGTGTATTTTAAGGCGTTGCTGAGCAGATTCCTGAGGATTTCTTTGAAGAGCTTGGAGTCCGTATGGATGGACAGGCCGGTCGGGCACGTGAGGGGAAGCAAGTGCGTTTTGCCTGTGGCGTCTTCACTCTCCGCGATGACGTTTTGGAGGAACGGACGCAGGGCGATGCGGGTGATGTCCAAGGGTATCTCTTCCGATTCAATGCGTGCGATCTGCAGCATGGTATCGATGGTATCGGTCATGCGCATTGCGGCATTTTTTCCTTCGTCGAGGAGCCGTGTTTCCATCGTCGTGGCTTTTGTACTCAGGCTTTTGCCCAGCCGTCCCATTGCCCAGCGTATAGACGTCAGTGGTGTACGTAATTGATGACTGGCCAGGGACATGAATTCGGATTTGGTCGTGTCGATGCGCCGTTCACGTGTGATGTCCCGGTAGAGCAAAATATGTCCCGCATGAATATCGGCATGAAACACCGGGGCGTAGTCACAGAGCAGAATACGGCCATCGGCCAGGTGCACTTCTTGGCCTAATAGGGGAGTGGTCATGCGCCAAATCTCCTCCAGCTTGCTGTGGTAATTTTTCGGATCGATCACCTGCGCCCCCAATGCATCCACGATGTCGGGCACAGTCAGAGGCCGCCCTCTGTACTCCGCAGGATCCAGGTTGAAGAGGAGGCAGAGTTGTTCGTTCACGTGGAGCGTGCCCTGTTTCGCGGAGACGGCCAAGCCCGCCATGGGGATGTTTGCGAGCATATCCTGCAGAATCTGCAGGTGCGTGCGCTCCTCGCGTTCCTCCTTCGCCGTGACGTCTTCGATGGCCAGAAGGATCAGCCGCTCCTCGTTGCTGTTTTGCGGCTGAATGGTGCGCGCATTTAAAAGCATCGCCTTGCGCCCGATGTCCGGGAACACATGGACCACCCGGAAATCTTCGAAATGCGTGTTCTCGGGAATGACGTGTTCCAAGAGCTGGCGGAGCTCCGGGATATTCCACTGGCCGTTTCCCAAATCAAAAATCTGTCGCTCAATGGTCTGTCCCGCCTCCGCGTTGAATGTGCGATAGAACGTTTGGTTCGCCATCTGCACTCGGAGCTCATTGTTCAGCACAAGCAAAGGCTCGCGCACGGTTTTGAAGATCGCCTCGATGTACTCTTTGGAGAACGTCAGTGACCGGTTCAGTTCGCTCATCTCGGTGTTGCGGTTCTGCAATTCCTCATTCACGGTGCTCAGCTCTTCGTTGGTCGATTGCAGTGCTTCTTTGGAGGGCTCCAGTGCCTCGTTGGTGCTTGGGAAGTCTTCATTACTGGAGAGCACTTCCTCGTTCGCCGCTTGCAGCTCTTCGGTGGCGATCTCATGATCCTTGGTGACCGATCGCAGGTATTCGCGTGCGGCGGAGAGTTCTTGTTCCAGTTGACCGATGAGCCGGGTTTCCGCGGACGATCCCGTTTGTTTTTTGGTCGTCTGTGCAGTGGGGATACCGGGTATGCGCTGGAACAGAATCAAAAAGCAGCGTTGCTCTGAAACGGCGGCAAGCGGGAGAATCTCAAAAGACATCTGATCCGTATCGCTCAAACGTATGCCTTCCCTGCGCACCGGAACATTTTTTTGCAGAACGCGTTTCATCGCCGCATGCAGCTCCACCAGCAATCCTTCACGCGCCATCTTCAGCAAGTGCAAGCTGGCCTTTCCGGGAGCGGGTTTCAGATACGGGCTGGTATCTCCCCGGAACTCCACTATCTCCATGTCTTCCTTGACAGTCACCCCCGCAGGTGCAAAACGAGAGAGTGTGATTTGATCAGCCTCCTGCTGGAATGTAGGCACCTTTCTTGTGTCATCTTTACGGGTTTGCATAGCGTAGGCGGATGATTCGGGGACGGGATTGGTAAATATTCTCTGCGCCCGGCTCGGCGCAGTTTTGCGGCCATATATCCTTGCTTTCTTGTTCGCCAAACCAAACAGATCCGCGCATGCTCCCACCGTCTCCGATTTCCCCAGCATCAAAAATCCGTGTTGCTTGAGGGAGTAGTGGAAGGTGGAGATCACTTTCTTCTGCAGTTCGGGCGTGAAATAGATCAGGACGTTGCGGCAGGAAATAAAGTCCATCTGCGAAAAAGGCGGGTCTTGCGTCACGTTCTGTTTGGCAAAGACGCACAGATCACGGATGGCCTTATTCACGCTGTAGGATGAGCCGATTTTTGTGAAGAACTTTTTCAAACGCTGCGGCGTGACATCGAGCGCGATGTTCTCCATGTACATCCCCGCGCGTGCCTTTTCCAAAGCCGCTTCGCTCACGTCCGAGGCAAAGATTTGCACGGGGATTTTCAGACGTTTCTTGTCCAGGCATTCCTGCAGGCAGATTGCCAGAGAGTACGCTTCCTGCCCCGTGGAGCACCCGGGAACCCATATGCGGAGCGGGGCTGCGGGTGACCGGTCCCGGAGAAGGCGCTCAAAAACGGTCTTACAAACGGCATCAAAGGACTGCGGATCACGAAAGAAATTGGTGACGGGAATGAGGAATTCCTGTGACAGAGCTTTCACTTCGTCGGGTTTCTTCTGCAGGAACCGGATGTACTCGTTCAGCGTCTTCCCGTCATTCAGCGCAAGACGGCGTGCGACGCGGCGTTGCAACGTGGCATGCTTATACTTGCTGAAATCCAGCCCGGTAGCGGCCCGTACCATGTGGAAAATCTCCTGCAGATCCTGACTCTTTTCCAGTGATGTCGCTGCGGGAAGTGTGGCAGCGGATGCACGAAGATGCGTCGGAAGCTCGGAGAGTTTGCGGGCGATCTTTTCCGGCGAGTACACAAAATCCACGTGTTCGGTTGCCGCGGCGTTGCGGGGCATGTCCGCGAATTTGGCGGAGTGCGCATCTTGCGCGAAGGTCACGCCGCCCGCGCTCTTAATCGCTTCCATGGCCAACGTCCCGTCCGAGCCCGTTCCGGAGAGGATAATACCCACCGCCAGATGCTTCCGGTCACTCGCCAGCGAACGCAGAAAGTAATCGATAGGCATGTGCAAACCATTGGTGGCCGAACGCGGCATCAGCTTCAGCCGCCCCTGCCGGATGGACATATTCGTATTGGGCGGGATGACATACACGCGGTTCGCTTGCACGCGCGTCCCGTCCTTCACGGTCTGCACCGGCATGGTCGTCGCCTTGGAAAGTATCTCCGTCAGGCTGCTCTTATGGACCGGATCCAGATGCTGAACCAAGACAAAAGCCATGCCCGTCTCCACGGAAAGATTCTTGAGCAAACGCGTAAAAGCATCCAACCCTCCGGCAGACGCCCCGATGCCGATGACGGGAATGTCATGGACAGCAGCTCGTCTGCGCTTGAGCACAGACGCAATAATCGCCTTCTTCTGCGCATCGATATGCCGATGCTCTTTGTGTATGACCTTCATGCAACTTTCAACCCTACACCTATATAGCGCGTATCCCTAATGAGCGGGCCATCGGGGGCGGGCGGTTATTTTTCGTATCACCCCCGCGCTGCCTTCTCCAACACCGCAGTATCGAACTTCTTCATCTTGAGGAAGGCTTCGGTGACGCGCTTGATCTTCGCCTCGTCGCCGCTCATCATCATCTCATCCATCACCGTGGGCGTGATCTGCCACGAGACGCCGAACTTATCCTTCAGCCATCCGCACTGCTCGGCTTCCGGGACGGCGGAGAGTTTCTCCCAGTAGTAATCGATTTCTTCTTGTGTATCGCACTTCACGATGAACGACACGGCCTCGTTGAACGAGAAGTCATGCTTGCCGCCGCCATCCATCGCCGCGAACCATGTGCTCAATAATTGGTAATCCGCGAACATCACGGTGCCTTCTTTGTTCGGTTCTTGTCCTGCGCCATACTTCATCATGGTGCCGAGCTTGGAGTCTTTGAATACGGACAGGTAAAACTTGATCGCATCCTCGGACTTCCCGTAACTCTCGCCTACAAACAGCAGCGTCGGCACCACGGTGGGGCGCGGTTCACCGTCGGGATTCGTCAGAATCAACTGCCACGAGACGCCGTATTTGTCTTCCACCCAGCCATAGCGTTTGCTGAACGGATACTCGCCGATGTCCATCATCACCTTGCCGCCGTCCGCCAATTTTTCCCACGCGGCATCCAATTGT
This sequence comes from uncultured Candidatus Peribacteria bacterium, assembly GCA_964403335.1. Classification (GTDB taxonomy): domain Bacteria; phylum Patescibacteriota; class Gracilibacteria; order Peribacterales; family Peribacteraceae; genus CAZYAK01. Next base: position 11,294 of record CAYOFI010000007.1, on the reverse strand, counting down.
GCTTTGGCGTCTTTCTCGCGCGAGGGATCAAAATTCACCATGAAGGAGATCGACTGGTTCAACTTGAAGTACGGTCCGGCACTGATAGACATGAACGGTACGCCGCGCACGGTAAAGGACACGATGTCACAATCGCCGGAGGGGGTGTCGTGGATGGTGGAGACGTTCGTGATTTTCGAATTGGCGAACACGGTGGTGTAGAACTCCGCTGCTTGCTTTGCTTCTTTGTCGTACCACAGGTGGGGGATGATAGGGTGCATAGGGATAGAGGATATCATGCGGAAGGCGGTATCATGCATCTGAATATGCGGGAAAAAGAAGGTGATGAGTGATACTCTTCCTCGTCTTTTCTTCCTGTCCTGCCCATGACGCATTCTTCACCGTCCGTCCGCAATCGCTGGCTTGCTCTTCTGGTCCTGTGTTTGGGATCGCTGATGATTGTGTTGGATTCCACGATCGTAAACGTCGCGCTGCCGTCCATCCGCGCGGATTTGGGATTCACGGAGACATCGCTGGCATGGGTGGTGAATGCGTACCTGCTCACGTTCGGCGGATTCATGCTGCTCGGGGGCCGGCTCGGAGATATCTTCGGGCACCGCCGGATGTTCCTGATCGGGCTGGTGGCGTTCACGGCGGCGTCCATCGGGTGCGGGATGGCGGGGACGCAGGAGGTGTTGATTATCATGCGCGCGTTGCAGGGGTTGGGCGGCGCGGTGGTGTCGGCTGTAGCTCTCTCACTTGTGATGAATCTGTTCACTGAGCCCAAGGAGCGCGCGAAGGCGATGGGATACTTCGGGTTCGTATCCGCGGGCGGGGGATCGATCGGCGTGCTCTTGGGCGGATTGCTGACAGGTGCGTTCGACTGGCATTGGATTTTCCTGATCAACGTACCGATCGGCATTGTCGTCTTCTTGATGAGCCTGTCGTTGTTGCCGCACAGCAAACGCGAAGATAAGCCCGGACATGTGGACATCGCCGGAGCCGCCACCATCACTTTGTCGCTGATGCTCGCGGTCTACGCGATCGTGAACGGGAACATCCTGGGATGGACCTCGGTGCAGACACTGGGAATGCTGGGTGGAGCTATCGCGCTGATGGTGTTGTTCGTGTGGATCGAATCGCGCGTGAAGGGGCCGCTGGTGCCACTCAGTCTGTTCAAGCTCCGCAACGTCACCACCGCCAATATCGCCGGAGTGCTCTGGGCCGCGGGGATGTTCGCGTGGTTCTTCCTGTCCGCGCTCTATCTGCAGCTCGTCTTGGGCTACACGCCCATGCAGGTCGGTCTTTCATTCCTGCCGGCCAACTTGATCATGGCCGTGTTCTCGTTGGGGCTTTCTGCGAAAGTCGTGCTGCGCTTTGGGATCCGCGCATCACTGACGCTTGGACTGACGTTCATCACGCTGGGATTATCGCTTTTCACCCGCGCACCGGTCGATGGCATCTTTGTGCGCGACGTGTTGCCCAACATGATTTTGCTCGGCTTCGGTTGCGGCATCGCGTTTAATCCCATGCTCTTGGCGGCGATGAGCGATGTGAAACCGGAGGATTCCGGGCTCGCATCGGGGGTCGTCAACACGGCCTTCATGATGGGCGGCGCTCTTGGACTTGCGATTCTTGCAAGCCTCGCGGGATCCCGTACGCAGAGTCTCCTCGCTTCCGGTGCAGATCAAGCCGCTGCACTCGTGGGCGGCTATCACGCGGCATTCTGGTTGGCGACGATCTTTGCGGTACTGGCGACACTTATCGTCGCCGTGTTTCTGAAGCCATCCAAAACTGCCCACCACGGCCAAGGGCATGGTGGGCATATGTGATGCGCAGAAATTACGCGAGTGCGGCTTCGAACTTATCGAGCGACTGGTTCCAGCCGGCTTTGGCCATATCGGCCAATTCGGCGGAATGACCCGTGTGGACGATCGTCAGTTTGGTTTTGCCACCCGGCGCATCTTCAAAGGTCACGGTGACAACCATTTCCTCCGGCCATTCGCCGGGCATGCCATAATCCTTGGGCGATACCACGTTGCCATTCTCGTCGGCGAAATAATCCGTCGTCACGATCTTTTCCATCGGAATGACTTCCCTGTATTCGCCGCCGCTCCACATCTCTTTATCGAATTCCGTGCCCGCGGGGCCGCGCATGCAGTAATGGGACTTTCCGCCCACGCGCAGATCGTTTTTGATGTGCGGCGCCGTGAAGTCCTTGGGCCCCCACCACTTTTTGATGTGCTGCGGCTCGGTCCAGACCGCCCAGACTTTTGCGCGCGGAGCATTCAGGACGCGTGTGAGCGTGAGTGTTTTTGTGCCGGGTGTTTCGGGCTTCGTCATACAAAAAAGGGAAGAAATTAGAGAGTGGATAAATACTCCTCCAAGTTATCCAGCCGCGAATTCCACAGCTTCTCATAGCTCTGGAGATAATCGGCTGCTTGTTTGAAGGCGACGGGGGAGATGGTGATCAGTTGTTCTTTGCCGCGCCGGCGCTTGATGATCAACTTCGCTTTTTCGAGGATCTTCAGATGTTTGGAGATGGCCGCCAGCGAGATCTTGTAGGGCTTGGCGATCTCATTCACCGACATCTCCGCACGTTCCATCGCGCCGCGCCGGAGGATGTCGCGTCTGATCGGATGCGAGAGGGAACCGAAGATGCCGTCGAGCGACAAAACTGATTCAACCATTTGGTTGAATGATAGGGATCCGGGTTCCTATGGTCAATGTGTTTTCTCGATCATTTCTTGTTCAGCAATCCCATCATCTTTTCCGGGCTCGGCTTTTTCCAGGGATGGCAACTGAGCACACGTCGAATCAGGAGAATCGACCCGATGATCAGGCCGCGCTGATCGAGCATCTGAATTCCGTACATCGAGCACGTGGGCTCATGACGGCAGTATCCGTACGGATGCAGGCCTTTCAGCGGGCCATGGTCCGGGGAGAGCGTCATTTGATACAGCCGCAACATGCCGATTGCGAGCGTGCGTGGAAGTCGCCAAATATGAACAAAAAATTGCTTCATTCGGCTTCGCAATAACACCATAACTGTTGATTGATGCAATGAAAGAGAAAGAAAAGGTTGGCTACGCCGCAATGATAGCGGCGTAGCAAATCTCTGATGAATAAATACGTCTACTCGCTTTCCTGAATTTTCATGGCGAAGCCGTATCACCATGAAATTGTCCCTCGCACAGTATACGTTCGCATGTCCGTCATCTAGGGTAGAAGCCTTATGCCGTTATCCGGAGTCACCATCGATCTGGGCGTGATCATCGGCGTCCTCTACGCCATCGTTGCCGTGATGGTGATGATCGTGTTGTACCACGTGCTGTTCATAATGGTGGATCTCCGCAAGATCGTCCGCAGGTTTGAAGATATGACCTCACAAGTGGAAACAGTGCTCATGAAGCCGCTCAGCATCGCCGACCAAGGCATTCAATGGGTGGTGGAGTTCTTTGAGCACAAGCGACGCGAGCACCAGCGCAAAAAGAATCACCACCATGTGGATGTGGGGGAGGATGAGGAGATGGACGAGTGAAGGTTTGATGCGCGCAAATTGCACCGAAGAAACAAGAAGCAAAAAAGTCTCCAATTGATCAATTTTCGAATTACCAAAGTTTGAACATTTAATGATTGTCATTTGCTTCTTCACTGTTTCTTGTTTCTTCGGTGTAATTTCTGCTCAAAGAATCGGCTGCTTATCAATAAACACCCGGATAAACAGTCTCTTCAGCAAATCCTCGGCGGCTTCCAAGATGTGTGCAAGCAGGGAATTCATCTTCCGGATTTTGGCGTAAATCTCGTTCAGCTTGAACGCCGCGCCGGGCTTGTGTGAAGTAGCAGCCGCCTGCGCCTCACGCTCCAGTTTCTGGATTTCTTTTTCAATGTGCTTTTCCAAACGCTCCTTCACGATCATCGGGGAGGGAATCGCCGCGATCGCCTTATCGCGCGGGGACACGCCATCATCGCCCTGGCCCGCACCGGCCTGCCCGCCGCCACCGCCGGAACTCCAATCCTGGGCAGGGCCGCCCGTCCGCTCACCCACGCGGGCATTCAGGTTGTCGAACGTTTCCAGCAGCTTACTCAATTCCGCCAGCTTGGCCGGCTGACGCACGATGAGCTTGTTCGTCTCCACCGAACGGGTCGCGACCAGGCCTGTATCTGGTGATTGGTTCAAAGCCATGTTTCCTCTCCATTATCGCTCATTTTGGCCTATAAGTCAATATAGAGGCTAGGATTGGCGATTTGAAGACTTTTGACATACACTCCCCGCATGTCTCAAACGGTCTTCCACAAGATTCTCGCCAAAGAAATCCCGGCATCGGTCGTCTACGAAGACGACGAATGTTTGGCCTTCAAAGACATCCATCCCAAGGCCGCCACGCACCTGCTCTTCATCCCCAAGCACTTCATCGAATCGATCGCCGCCGTGACTCCGGAGACGGCGCATGTACCGGGTATGCTGATTCTCAAAGCCCAGAAATTCGCGGCAGAGAAGGGGATCCGGGGCTACAAATTAACGTTTCATGTGGGGAAAGAAGGCGGCCAGGAAGTGCCGTATTTGCATCTGCATTTTTTGAGTGAGCAGGCCCTATAAAACAATCTCCGCGAACGACCGCACCACGCTGTCCGCCTCTGATAAATCTTGGTGCACATTCATATCCGTCAGCAGCGCGACGCATGTCATCCCCGCGGCTTTTGCCGCGCGGATGCCGTTCCAGGAATCTTCAATCGCCATCGATCCCACAAGGTCGACGCCGAGTTTTTTGGCTGCGAGCAGATAAACTTCCGGATCCGGCTTGGTGCGATCATCCACGTCGTCGCAGGTGCAGATGACCGGGAAGCGATCGAGGATACCGAGCCGTTTGAGCGTCGGTTCCAGCCAATGGCGGTGCGATGATGACGCGATGGCGATGGGAATGTTGCGTTCTTGCAGCAAGTTCAGGAATTCCACGACACCCGGCACCAGTTGCGTCCGTTCACCGTAGATCGTCTTCTGCACCGCTGCATCCAATCGTGCGTAGTACTCCTCGAATCCGATCGTGAGGCCATACTCGCGTGTCAGCAACGCATGCGCAGCTTTCGCTCCAAGTCCGCTTAGTTTATCTCCGTCATTGACGGTCCACGTCGGAATCAATTCCCGGAAGAACGTCCGATCGATGTCGTCCCAGTAGCGTTCGCTGTCCACGAGGACGCCGTCGAAGTCGAAGATGATGGCGGTGGGGGTCATGGGAGTACGGTAGCGGGTGGGAGTTTTTGGCGCTAGGAAGAGGAGATCAAAGAAGCAGAAGCACTCTGTGCTTCGTACTTCTTTGATCTCTTTGACGCCCTTGATCTCTTCGATCTCCTTTCTTACGCTTCATACCCACCCGCCTTCGCCTCATCTTCCGTGGCAAAGTGCACGCGGTTCTCCGCTTTGATCTTCTTGGCGGCGGCCGTGTCGGCGGCGTAGTACTTCTTGCCCGTCTTGCTGGCCACAAAGCCCGTTGTAGGTGCTGTGGGATCCTCCTCTGTCGCCTCTGTCCCGTCTGTACCTTCTGCCACCTTCTTCGCCGCCGCTTCCTCTTCCTCGCGCTCGCGCTTCAGGCGTTCCATCGTCTCTTTGTCGATGGGCTTGAGGGCTTTGATGGAGAGGCCGATGCGGCGTTCGTCGACGTCGATGTTGATGACCTGCGCGTCGATCTTCTGGCCGATCGTAAGGACCTCGGAGGCGTCCGTCACTTTGTGGTGGGCCAATTCGCTCAAGTGGACCAGACCGTTGATGTCTTTCTCCAACTTGAGGAAGGCGCCGTAGTCGGCGAAGCGCACGACCGTTCCCTGGACCTTCTTGCCTACGGGGTAGCGCTCGGCAATCTCCTCCCACGGGTCTTTCGTCATCTGTTTGATGGAGAGGGACAGCTTCTCGCCATCCACACCGATGACTTTCACCTTCACTTTGTCGCCAACCTCCGCGTACTCGGACGGGTTTTTGACATGGCCCCACGCGATCTCGGAGATGTGGACCAGTCCTTCCAGGCCGTCGAATGCGACGAAGAGTCCGAATTTGACGAGGCCGCTGACCATGCCTTCTTTCTCATCGCCGACTTTGAGGTGTTCCAAGGCCTTGGCGCGCTCTTCGGCCATGGCTTCGCGCTCGGAGACGACGATCTTTCCGGCATCTTCGTCCATGGTGATGATTTTCACCGTGAACGTGTGGCCGATGAAACGCTGCAAACGGGAGATGATTTCGACGGTGTCGGCGTTGTTGACGCGCGGGTAGTTGACCGGAGCCAACTGGGAGACCGGCAAGAAGGTGCGGATGCCGTCGATGTTGGCGAGCAGCCCGCCCTTGTTGGCTTCCTGAGCCGTGAATTTCATTGTGGCATCGCCCTCCACCATGCGGTGGAAGCGGTCCCAGGCCTTTTGTTGGGAGGCCATGCGGAGGGACAAGACGATCATGCCTTCGTCGTTCTCTTCTTCCAGCACAAGCGCCGAGACGGCCTCGCCGGATTGGAGATCTTTGAATGTGTTGAACGAATCGCGAAGTTCGCGGCCGGAGACGATACCCGTGGCCACGCCGTTGATATCCAAGAGGAGTTTGTTCTTTCCTTTAAAGACGACAGTGCCTTCCACCAGCTCTCCGGGTTTGACGCGGAGCACTTCGGGGGAATCCTGCATGAGGGCATCCATCACGGAGGAGGACGCGGTCATCTGACTTTTGCGGGGCTTTGCCATACAAAAACTGGGGTGCGAGGGGAAAAAGTAAGGGGGAACTCGCTACTCTCGCACGAGCAGTAGGAGGTCGAGGAGATTGTACATTACGGCTAGGAGATGTCAAAAGGGCTAAATAATTGAAAATTGAGAATGGAAAATTGAAAATTCTGCAGAAATTCAGATAGCTGAGGAGCTTCCATCATTTTCCATTCTCAATTCTTCATTTTCAATTTTACAGCGTCATTTTGGCCGCATTCAACTGCGCCTCATCCTTCGGCAGCTTCTGTTCCTGACTCGTTTTGGGGTTGTAGATCTGGTAGTACAGCTCGATCAATTCCTGCGTATTCAGGCGGTGGCTTTGCAGGCCGATATTCTCCAGGCCGCTTTGCACCAGGTTCACGCGGTCTTTGAGGAGCTTGCTGCCGGAGGCCAGCGTGCGATAGCGCTCCGCCGCTTTGGCGTGGGAATCGTCGGGGGAAATCCAGCTGAAGAATTGTTCCAAGAGCGTCTTTTTGCGTGCGCTCATATCCAGCGGCACCACCACCAAGAAGCGCTTCTGCATGATGTCGGCGACGTCGATGAGCTTCTCGATGAATTCGGCGTAGGAATTGGTCTGTTCTTTCAGCAACGCGTTGTCCTGCTTGCCCGCCAAGTCGCGCAGATGCGTCAGGTACGGGTCGATGTTCATCTTCGCGGACCGCACCACAATCTGAAGCGGAAAGCCGAGCGTGTTCACCAGTCCTTCGTATCCGGAGATGATGCCCTGCTGTTCCGTTTCGCTCTTGAGGTTGAAGTTCAATGCTTCCACCTGCAGGACCGCGCGGATGCCGCCGTTTTTGAGGAGGACGGTGTCGTTGCGGATCTCCGCGATGGGTAAGAACCGCTGCGTGGAGGTGAGCGTGGTCTTCTTCCGCTGCCGGACGGTGGATTTGGGGGTATCCGGGCTCATTGCTTGGGAGAGAAAATATCGCGGAAAATGGAAAGATCGCCTTGTGGCGTCTCATCGTCTGAACCTGGAATCTGGGATTTGGTATTTGGTTTCTCCGCTTTTGGCGGAGCCGAAAGCGGATGCATGTCGTCGATAAACGGACTCTCCGCCGTCGGCAATGCCGCGGCGGGCGCGACGGCCGCAGTCAACCGCTCGATCGGCCGGTCCACAATCGAACTCAATTCTTGAATGCGATCTTCCGGATGTACGGCCGCCACGGCTGCCTTCACTTCGGGCTTGGGGTTCGAGAAGCGGATGTTGACGGAGATTCCCGTGCGCGGCGTGAACGTGCGTGTGGGAGCCTTGCTCAGGCGTTCGAGCGTCAGAAACACAATGCGCAGCAGCGACAGATCATTGATTTTCACGAGCGCAAACATCACGGAAATGAAACACGGCGTCCACGCGATGATCGTGAGGGGCAGTCCGGGGTTTCCGTACGCTTTTTGGAGCATCGCGAAGATCATGTAACTGAACCCGCCGCCGATCGTGATGATGATGGTCTGACGGAGCGTCAGCGGACCCACGACGTGGTCCTCGATGTAGACGTTTTGCGGGATTTTGACGGACTGGAGAGCCATAGTGGGAGATTCAGAGGTATCGAAGTATTATAGCAGAAAACGGCTATAGGCGGAAGGTATCAAATATGTGTAGAGGCTGAGGTAACCGAAGAAACCGAAGAAACCGAGGGCTTACTCCTCGGTTTCTTCGGTTTCGTCTCTTTCTTCGGTTTCCTCCCGTTATGCCTCCTGACCCTGCACAGCCACTTCCTCCTGTTCTTCGACTTGTGCGACAGGGGAGCGGGCGTCACCGGGCAGGAATTCCAATTGGTCCTTGCCGGTTTTGATCACTTTGATGGTGTCGCCCTCGTGGAAGATGCCTTTGAGGATATGCTCGGCGATTTCCGCTTCGATGCGTTCTTGGATGACGCGGCGGACGGGTCGGGCGCCGTATTCCGGATCAAAGCCCTCTTCAGCCAGCACATTGATGACCTTGGGATCGATGTCCAGTTCGTAGCCCTGCTCGCGCAAGCGTTCGGCCAGGTGGTCCACGTGCATCTTCACGATCTTGCGGATGTGCTGTTGGTTCAGCGCATTGAAGACGATGGTGTGATCGATGCGGTTGAGGAATTCCGGACGCAAGTGTTCCTTCAGCTCCGCAATCACTTCCTTGCACTTCTCTTCGTACGCGGCTTCCTCGGCTTTGGCTTCCTCTTCCAGTTTGAAACCGATTCTGCCCGCCTGCTTCGTCAGCTTGTCGGCGCCGATGTTGGATGTCATCACGATGATCGTGTTCGTGAAGTCGACCTGTTTGCCGGAGGCGTCCGTCAGACGGCCGTCTTCCAAAATCTGCAGGAGGATATTGAAGAATTCGGGGTGCGCTTTCTCGATCTCATCGAACAACACGACGGAGTAGGGCTTGCGGCGCACTTGTTCCGTCAGCTGGCCGCCTTCTTCGTAACCGACGTACCCCGCGGTCGCGCCGACCAAGCGGCTGACGTTGTGGCGCTCCATGAACTCGGACATGTCGATCTTGATCAACGAATCCTCGCGGCTGAAGACTTCCCGGGCGATCGTGCGGACCAATTCGGTCTTTCCCACTCCCGTCGGTCCCAAGAACAGGAACGAGCCGATGGGGCGGCGGACATCGGAGATGCCGACGCGTGAGCGGCGGATGGCGCGGGCGACCTTTTTGATGGCGTCGTCCTGGCCGATGATGGATTTGCGCAGCACCAACTCCATGTTCGTAAGGCGCTTGGCTTCGGACTTCATCAATTTCGTGACCGGGATACCCGTCATGCGGCCGATCACCTGGGCAATGTCGTCTTCCGTGATCTGGATCGGCGTGCGGCGGTCGCCGTCTTGCTCTTTGCGGAGCTGGTCGAGCTTCTCTTTCAGCTCTTGCTGCTCCTGCTTCATGCGCAGGGCCTGATGATACTTCTGTTCGCGCACGGCCAGCTGCTGCTTCTGGAGCGACTGCTCCAGTTTCTCTTCCAGCTTTTTGATCTCCGGCGCGGCGATGCTGTGTTGCAAACTCTTGCCGGCTGCCGCTTCATCCAGCACGTCGATGGCTTTGTCCGGCAGGTACCGCTCGGTGATGTAGCGCTTGCTCAAGCGCACGGCGGCGTCGATGGCTTCGTCCGTGATGGCCAGGTGATGGAACTGTTCGAAGCTTTCTTTGACGCCCATCAAAATCTGAATGGCGTCTTCCACGTTCGGTTCGTCCACCATCACGCTTTGGAAGCGGCGTTCCAGGGCGCGGTCTTTCTCGACCGTGCGGAATTCATCCAAGGTCGTCGCACCGATGACGCGCAAGGCGCCGCGGCTGAGCGCGGGCTTGAGAATATTGGCGGCGTCCAGCGAACCCTCTGCGGCTCCGGCGCCGACCACGGTGTGGATTTCATCGATAAACAGAATGATTTGGTTCTCGCTCTTCTGCGCCTCCTTGATGATGTCATCGAAGCGCTGCTCGAATTCGCCGCGGTATTTGGTCCCGGCGACGAGGGAGCCCATGTTGAGGACCAAGAGACGCTTGTTCAGGAGTGCCGGAGGAACCGTGCCCTGCGCGATGCGCTGGGCGAGTCCTTCGACAATCGCCGTCTTTCCCACGCCCGGCTCACCGATGAGAACGGGATTGTTCTTGGTCTTGCGGTTCAAGATGCGCACCACGCGCTCGATCTCTTCGTCGCGTCCGATGATCGGGTCCAATTTTTTCTCCTTGGCCTTCGCGACAAGATCGTCCGTGAAGTAATCCAGCACCGGCGTCTTGCTCTTGCTGTCGCTCTTGCGGCGCTTGCCGTCGGCACCGGCGTCACCGCCGGCATGGCTGTGGCCCGCACCGGCCGGTCCGCCCACGGCGCCCGGCTGCATGCCCACAATCACGCCTTGGAGTCCGTTGAAGAATGCTTCGAGGGACTGTTCCAAGTTGCGGTTCTGCTGCTTGAATTGACTGATCTGTCCGAACATCTCTTCCACGCGCGCCTTCAGATCCTCCGGATCGACCTGCATGTTTTCCAGCAGGAGAGTGGCGGCGTTCTTTCCGGTGGAGACGAGGGAGTGCAGCAAATGTTCCGTGCCCACGTTGGCGTGGCGGAATTTGTGCGCGGTCACCACGCTCTGTTCGATCACCGTGTGCAAGAAGGTGGAAAGCCCGTGCTTCACGTGCTGGCCTTCAATGCTGCTGCTCGTCATCGCCTTGAGCAAGATGCGCACGTTCTCCTGCGTGACGCCCGCGCCCGTGAAGATGGAGAATCCCAAAGATTTGGGGATGCTCAAGAGTCCAAGCAGCAAGTGCTCGGTGCCGATGTAGGCGCTCTTCATGGTCTTCGCCTCCTGCTCCGCGATCTGCAGGGCAAGCTTGGCGTTGGGGGTGAAACGGTCGAACGGGTGCATACGAGTGTGGAGAATGAAGCGTGATCCGAGTGATCAATTGGCACTCTAGTAATTCGAGTGCCAGCTGTCTACCAAGATCAAGTTATTTTAGGGAAAAAGTGCCGGAAAGGCCATTGCCTGAGACGTATCAAGCGTGGTGGGATGTCCGAATGTATAGATTATTTGCTCAAGCTGCCTCACCCCCTACCCCCCTCTCCCTGCGGGGAAGAGGGGAATGTAGGCTGTTTGTCGTTGTTCTGTGT
>CAYOFI010000006.1:61096-79906 GCA_964403335.1 uncultured Candidatus Peribacteria bacterium | reverse complement strand
ACGAATCGCTGGCGCGCAAGGAATCGAGCCCTTCCTCGAAAATCCGCCGCGCCAGTTCGACTTCTCTGCGCGCATCCATCAGCGGCCCGCGTCCGATTTCGGACAAAGACATGCGCACGGAGTCGTTGGAAATTTCCAGCAAATCGACTTCACGTTCTTTGCGGCGCTTCTTGCGTTCGTCGTCGGACAAATCTTTGTCGCTGTCCACGGCAATACCCGCCATCGCGATCATCTTCACGGCGTCGCCGTCGGCATCGTCTCCCATCTTTTCCACTTTCTCCGTGTCATCGTCGGCATCGTCGTCGGTGTCATCATCGCCGCCCGCCACTTCCGTCAAATCTTCCGTCGGCTCCGGCACGGTCAGCGGCGCGGACGTCTTGCCCGCCTTCTTATCCCAGATCAACGCATCCTTCACATCGATGACTTGAATGCCCAAATCCACGAACAAGGTGTAAATCTCATCCAGCAAATCGACGTTTTCCTCGGCATTCGGGACCGCCGAAATGATCTCCTGATGGGTCACATACCGCTGTTCACGACCCTTTTTGACCAAGTGTTTGACCTTTTCCGGGAACTTTTTCAGGTCATCTTCCGTCGGCTGCGCGATGAATTTACGTGGGTGGGAAGCCATGAAAACAGGGTAAAGGCGGGGGTAGAGCACCCCTATCACTATCAGAGTACCAAAGAATGGCGTCGGGGGAAGGGAAAGATGCGTATTTCTTGCTATCCCGCCTTGTGCATCAACTTTAATACTTCCAGGTACTCCGCGTTCAATATCGCCTCCTCCCCCGCCTGATGCTCTCTGCGAGCCAAGACCAGCCTCCTGGTGATCTCTTCCTGCTTGCTTCGGAGCATCTCTCTGTTGGCGCTCTGGCAGTTTTTACGGATCTCCCGGATGGCCATGGTTTCCGACCAACCCGTAAATCCGTTTTCTTCACAGAACAAGTGTAAGACCGACACGCGGACGCGATGTTCGCCGGGAAGATCCAGCAGATCCACCGCGAATGACCGGAGATCAGGGACGGCTTTCAACGCCGCATACAAAGCCGCGGTAAACCCGTCCTGCGGCGGAATCAATTCATCGAGGAGGTGAAGCAACGTGGGATACGACAGGAACATGCCGAGCGTGATTTCAACTGCGGAGAATTCCTGTTTGGGCGTGGGAGCTTTTTGGACGCGCGACGTTCGCGCGGCGGCTCCGGGCACCGCGGCATTCTCCGTGATCAGGAGCAATTCCTGCGCCACTTCGCTCTCCACCATCCCGAACATCGCCCCCGCCTTGGCGATGTAGTCCATACGCTCTACCGCGGACGGCAGCACGCCCACCAACCGCAATACTTTCTGGAGCGCATCGCGTTTCACCTGCGGGTTCTCCAAGTCCAATTGCCGCAAACCATCCAGCACCGTCTCCAGGTATGGCTTCGCGGGAGCTGCGAGCAGCTGCTTCAAGTTCTCCGCATCGGCCACCAGCGCATCGCTCGGGTCTTTTCCGGGTAAGACGATGGCCCGTACATCGAGCCCGCCCGTGGCGAGCAACGGAAACGCGCGCTCCATCGCATCCTGGCCCGCGCGATCCTGATCCATACAGAGCGTCACGCTCTCCGCGTAGCGACGGAGCAATTTGACGTGCTCGGGTGTGAGCGCCGTCCCGCAGGTCGCCACTGCGTTCTTTGCGCCCGCTTGGTGACAAGCCAACACATCGAAGTACCCTTCGACAAGCAAAACATTTTTCGTGGAGCGGATCGCCTCGCGCGCGTGATGCATTCCGTACAACACGTTGCTCTTATGAAACAGAATCCCATCCGACGAATTTACGTACTTGGCATCATCATTACCCATTGTCCGTCCCCCGAATCCCACAATCGCGCCTTGCGCATCATGGATGGGAAACATCAAACGGTTGCGGAAGCGATCGTAGATGCGCTCCTCATGCAGTTCTTTTTGGACGCCGATCCCCGCCGCCAGAATTTCTTTGCGACTGAACCCTGCTTTGAGCAGATGTTCATAGGTTGCAGAAAATGAATCCGGGGCGAAACCCACTTCAAACTCCGCAACCTGCTCGGGAGGCACGGCGCGTTTTGCCAGATAGGCTCGTGTGCCTTCAGAGGCCTGTAACTGTGACCTGTAAAAATCGAGCGCCGCACTCAAACACTCGCGCGCCCGCTCCTTCTCATCTTTTTTGGGACCGGCCGGCCCGGTTTTCTGTTCCAACGTGACTCCCGCGCGTTCAGCCAGCTCTTTGAGCGCCTGCGGAAAGTCGACTCCTTCAATGGCTTGATAGAAACTGAAAATGTCCCCGCCCGTCTGGCACGCAAAACAGTACGCGATCCCTTTATCGGGCGAGACGAGAAAGCTTGGCCGCGAATCGTTGTGGAACGGACACAGACACACGAAGTTCCGGCCTTTTTTCTGCAGCGCGCAATACCGTCCGACCAATTCTTCAATCGGCAAACGCGCTTTGATGGCGGCAACGGAGTCCATGGGAGGACGAGTATACAGCTATCACGCCGCCGAACTACCCGCGTTTCGTACCGCGCTACGCATGATATTGAGACATATTCCGATAATGGTGCTCCGGAAAGATTCCATGGAAAAATGAATGTCTTTCTCCACAAGGGCCTGCACTTTGTTGCCGTGCTCTGACGGCAAAAGAGCCACTAAAAAACTTGTCCTGTTTTTTCTGTCTCTGCCCGCAAATTCCCGCGCTTCCTCATCTGTATATTGTCCGTCCTTTGGCGCCAAAGACTGCAATGCCTGTTCCACCAGATACAAAACTGCTTCTTGCAATCCCGACACGGCAGCTTCATCTTGCTTGCCCGTCTCCGCTTCGGGCATATACACAACCGCCTCAAGAATATCACCCTTCAAACGTGCAGCTGCCTCGGGACCGGGTGTAGGAGATTGGAAACCCATAGAAGTGGAGGAAAAAGATGCACGATTTTCGCAATTTCTCACATCAGGTCAAATATTTGGCTCACTTCTGCCATGCTGTTCAAATCAAGAACATGTTTCTCTGCAATAAATCCGTGGAGAAACACTCCAGGATGAATGTATTGTTACTTTTTTGTACAACACAAATCTCACGCCGCAGCATCGGTTGCAAACGCCAGGGTCAGCGCGCGTTGAATCGCACACCTGCCTTCATCGCTGAGTTCCCGCACCGGATCATGCACGGCAGCTTGCAACAGCGAGAAAAAAAGATGCCGTCCTGCATCACACAATTGGTATGCCAACAACGGCACAACACCGATAAAATCCGCTTTTGCAGCATCCTTCTTCACGTCATTCGCGGTATGAATGACGCTGGCAGCCATAAATTCGATACGCGTGCCGTCTACGGAACTTGATGCGGTCTCGGACATGAAAGAAATGGAACGGGAAAGAAGTGCCGCCATTCTTCGGATTTTCGGCCGAAGGTCAACTATTTGGCTTATTCTTGCGGTTCTGTTCACATCAACAACGCTGTTTGGAGTCGAATTTTGAACACAAACACCAAAAGTCAAATTAGGTGTTTCTTTTTTGAACAACACATAATTCCTCTGCTCCGCTCGGGACTTCTCCTGCAAACTCAGCTTTTCTGCACAATCCACCTCGGCAATCTGTTCTTCAACTTCCCCTCTTTGGCCAACGCCATACCGATGGGAATGCCGCGGTACAGGAGAATGACATCACCGCGCAGATCGGGATCACACGTCGCATCTTTGCCATCCAGAAACAGATTCAGGATCGTATCGTCGATCACGAATGTTCCCTTCGTCGCCCAGTGGCCGCGCAAGGTCGCCGTCTCGTGGATCAGGCGCAAACGGTTGTCGTCGACTTTGAGGGCGAATGGGAGTCCGAGCGCGTAATCCTGCACAGGCAACCGAAGTTCTGCGATTTCTTTGGTGGAAACCAACAATTGCTCGCCGCGCTGGTACAGGCAGTCCGTCTCCTGCAAAAAATCCGTCCCGTACACTTTGGTGAGCACGCCGGAATATTCTTTCTGACGGATGCGCAGCACCTCTTCTTCTTGCGGCCGCACGGCATCCATCCGCGAAGGGTGACGCGTGGTCGCCGTTTTCTGGAGCACAGCGCAGAAGAATCCTTCCGTATCGTAGGTCTGGGGCCAGAAGCGCAGCAACGGCATTGCTGTTCCCATGCCGGATTTTTCTTGGACGATCAAAGAGTCATCGCGTGCGCGATCGAGCATGGTGAATCGCGGATCGCCGGAGGTGACCACATCGACGACTTCGAGCTTGCCTTCAAATTTTTGAAGCAGCGACCGAACGACTTCCTCATTTTCCTCCGGGGCGAGCGTGCACGTCGAGTACACGATTCTTCCGCCGACTTTGGCGGCATCGATCGCGGATTCCAGGAGCTCTCGCTGCAATCTCGCCATCTTGCCGATGTTTTCCATCGAGCAGTACGTCAACGCATCGCTGTCTTTCCGGATCGTCCCCTGCGCCGTGCACGGCGCATCGCAGAGCACACGGTCAAACTTCTCCGTCATGTGCCGCGCAAACCATTGCCCGACTTTTTTTGTGACGACGGCATTCGTGACACCCGCGCGATAGAGCGAACTCTTGAGTGTCCATAATCTTTTTTCTTGGACGTCGTTGCACAACAAGACTCCCCTGCCCTGCATGCGCGCGGCCATCTGCGTACTTTTACTTCCCGGTGCCGCGCTCATATCCAAAATCATTTCCCCCGGCTGCGGGTCCAGAAGTTCGGCGGGCAGCATGCTTGCGGCTTCCTGCATGTACACGTGACCGAGCAGATGCAGTAGATCTTTTCCCAATGCGACCGACCGATCCTCGCGATCGATAAAAAACGCCTGCGGGCACCACGGCACATTCTCCATCTGCCAGCCTTTCTCTTCTCCCCACTTTCGCACGGCGTCGACCGTGGTCTTAAGCGTATTCACACGCACACTTTTGCGCAGACCCTTCGCGCTGAATTCATTCAGAGCGGCGAGGTCCGTGAAAGATGCGTAGCGATCGAAGGCGGCGAAACCAGGTGGTGACGAGGGAGACATTACGGCTATTGCATCAGCTGCGGCCTGATACAGCAAGAACCAATCCCCTATTTGGGGTAAGTTGAACAAATAATTTGTTCAACTATTTTCCTTCGCGGCAGCCAGTAAATCTGCGATGGGACGGAAATAGAATCCTTCCGGAGCATATCGCTGGCTGAGTCGCCCCTCTGTCGCCTGATCGATGATCGCAAAGACGCACCGATACGCGTGGCGATTATCTGCAAACAGCAGAGCGGGCGTTGTCGTGCCGGCATCGGCTGATGCAATAGAAAAGGCCTCAAGAGTGACTGCTTCGATGCTGTTGGGCGTTTGCATAGGGCACAGACAGTATCGACGGATGTATTCATCAGCAAATTATTCGTTTAACAGACATCAATCTTGTATATTGGCAATGCATGGAAGCCGATAAGGAACCTGTTAGTGCGGCGGCAGAGCGCTTCGAAAATGATGAACTGCGGTGCAAGTGGCTGACCGACGATATTCCCGATGCCGAGTATTGGCGCGGTGTCCTGCGTGCCATCACTGCCTGGCGCAATGAGGTTGTGGAACATGTCGCTTCGCTTACGGGAGCAAACACTACGGTGCTGGAGCTGGACGCAAAAATTGCCGAGCGCAGACGCGAGCTTGCCGCCTGCAACATCCTGGAACGTGACGATGACATTCTGACGGAACTCAAAGGACTGAGGCGCGCCGCAGGTAAACAAGCGGTGATGCGAGTCATTGACCATCCGTTGGTACGATGGATACTGGAAGCAAAGATTAAAAAGATCGCGGAGATTCGTGGTCTGGTGAAAGCAAGTCAACAATCACATCACAAGACTGACTAGCTTCCCCGGCACCCTTCGACTCCCTCGCTTCGCTCGATCGCTCAGGGTAGGCGCCAATTTCAGACTACACGACCAGACTGACTAATTTCCCTTGAATGTAGATCTCCTTCTTCGGCTCCTTGCCTTCCAGGAATTTCTGCACGTTCTCCAGGGCTTTCGCCTGGGCGATGACGTCTTCCTTCTTGGCATCCGACGCAACGACAAGTTCCCCACGCAGTTTGCCGTTCACCTGTACGACAATTTTCATCGTATCGGAGACCAGTAATGCGGGATCGAACGTCGGCCAGTCTTGATCGATCACCATCCCCTTTCCTTTCAATGTTTCCCACAGCTCTTCCGCCAAGTGCGGTGCCAACGGCGAGAGTAACCGCGTGAAAATTTTCGCATTCTCGGCATCGATGCCTGTTTTCTCCACGGCGTTCAACAATTCCATCAATGCGCTGATAGCCGTATTGAAGTGCAGCGTTTCCATGCTCTCCGTCACACGCTTGATTGCGTTATGCACGGCTTTCTGGAGCTCTTTCTCTTGATCAACTTTTTTGCTCGGTTCGGAGAGCGTTTTCCACGCGCGCTGCACAAAGCGATCGACGCCTTTAATGCCCGTATCGCTCCAATCCCCGCCGTCCGTGAACGGGCCCATGAACATCAGGTACATGCGGAACACGTCGGACCCGTGCCTGTCGATGAATGCATCGGGGCTCACTACGTTGCCCTTCGATTTGCTCATCTTGGCGCCCTTATTCGTGATCAACCCCTGGTGCACCAACCGCTGGAACGGCTCACTGTGAGAGACGCATCCAAAATCTTTCAACGCCATCATCACGAACCGCGCGTAGATCAAGTGCATGCACGCATGCTCCGGCCCGCCGATGTACATATCCACCGGCATCCACTTGCTCTCGATTTCCGGATCGACCAACTTGGTTTCCCGTTCCGGGCCTGAGGGCCCGTCAGGGCCTCGAACGGCTGGTTTCTGGTTTTTGGTTTTTGGTTCGCCTTGCGCCAAATATCTCAAATAGTAGAAAGATGAACAGACAAATGTATCCATCGTATCGAACTCCGGCGTCCAACCTTTGCCGAAAATCTTCTCCGTGCGCTCGATGAATTCTTTCGATTCCCTGAGCGGCGACTTGCCCGTGGGTTTGAATTCCACATCGGTCGGGAGCAGCCACGGCAAATGTTTGTCCGGGATCGGATGCGCTTTGCCTTCCGGATCGTAGACGATGGGAATCGGCGCGCCCCAATAGCGCTGGCGGGACACCAGCCAATCGCGGATGCGGTAGTTGATGAGTCCCCTGCCGATCTCCTCATCTTCCAACCATGCGATCATCTTTTTCTTCGCGTCGTGCGTAGTCAAGCCCGTGACGAATCCGGAATTGATCATCGTACCGGGGCCCGTCCAACACTCGGTGTCCTCCGCATCCGTGTCCGGTTGCACAACTTCCACAATCGGCAACCCGTGCTTCTGCGCAAATTCATGATCGCGCTCATCGTGCCCCGGAACCGCCATAATCGCTCCCGTGCCGTAATTCACCAGTACGTAATCCGCGATCCAAATAGGAATGGGATTCTTGGTCACAGGATTTATGACATACGTTCCCGTGAACACTCCGGATTTTTCCTTATTTAGCTCCGTCCGTTGCATTTCGGTTTTCGCACGCGTCTCGATGCGATACCGCTCCACTTCATTCCGATGTTTAGGAGAAACGATGTGCTCCACAAGCGGATGTTCCGGTGCCAACACAATATACGTGGCACCGAACAGCGTATCGGGGCGCGTGGTGAAGACTTTGACTGTGGGCGATGTGCCGGATTCCCAACGCGGATGATCTTCGGGGAGCGTGATGGCAAACGTCACTTCGGCGCCTTCGCTGCGTCCGATCCAATGCGTCTGCATCAGCTTGGTCTTCTCCGGCCAATCCAGATCCTCCAATCCATCCAGCAACGGCTGGGCATATTTTGTAATCTGCCAGAACCACTGCGTCAGATTTTTCTGGATCACCTCCGTCCCGCACCGCTCGCATTTGCCGTCGTGCACCTGCTCGTTGGCGAGCACGGTCTGGTCTTTCGGGCACCAGTTCACGGGCGCCTCCTTCTTATAGGCCAACTCATGCTTGAACATCTGCAGGAACAACCACTGCGTCCAACCGTAGTACTCGGGCGTACTCGTATTCAATGTCTTCTCCCAGTCATACATGCAGCCGATACGCTTGAGCTGCGTGACCATCGTCTCCACGTTTTTGGCCGTCGACACTGCAGGGGGCGTGCCCGTTTTGATGGCGCAGTTTTCCGCGGGCAACCCGAACGCATCAAACCCCATCGGCGCGAAGACATCATGCCCTTTCATGCGCATGTACCGATTGAAGCTGTCAGCCGGGCTATAGTTGTACCAGTGGCCCACGTGCAATTTGTCTCCGCTCGGATACGGGAACATCACCATCGCGTAGTACGGCTTTTTCGCCTTGGCCAAGTCGACGGTATACGCCTTCGCCGTCTCCCACTTTTTCTGCCATTTGGGCTCGGCCGAAGAGGGATCGTAGGCGGGATGCATTGCCGGAATGGTATACGAGGACGCCGTTTCTCACCACAGGCAATCGCAATGCTTGCGCCATGCACGTCGTTCGCTACCATCGTCTCCCACTATGGCCACCCCCGACACCACCTTCAATCTTGTGCAGGAATTGGAAACTGCGGCAATCACGCTCTTGTCTTCCGTCAGCACCGTCACCAGCCCGTCCGAGGCGTTCGATGCCGTTCACACCCACGGTGCCGCCATGAAAACCGTCCTGGAAAAACTCTTTGCCCTGGGCAAAACGGACATCATAGCCGAGACGCTCTCCCGCACCGTTCCCAGATTGCTGGCGGGAACGGACGAGCAAATCTCCACCCATGAAGAGCATGCAGCCGCCGTACGCGCGTTCCACGTCCTTGCCTCACAAGCACATTTCATCCGGGAGATGTGTGAAATCAACGGCCTTTCCATCACCGACCGCAAGGGAGTACACATCACTTTCCGGCCGGCAACGATAAAAAATGACATCGGCGACCGGACGTCCGGGCCGGGATGGGTGCCGCAGATGGGCGCGGCATATGCGGAAGAAGCATTGGGAATATCGCAAAAGGAAATCGATACGGATGCCTATCGGTCCTTTTTAATCACCAACTCCCGCGTGATGGTGGCAAAAAAGAGCGTGCAAAGACACCCAAAAGATAATGTAGGATTTGTCGGAGGCGTCCTGAAAGATCATTCCGCCACGAGCATGGGTGTCACCGAGACGACTATGGAAGGACAACGCGTGCGCGTGCGCAGAGGAACGGAATACGCCATCAACGCGTTCGGCTATGACACGAATGGAAAATTGGATGACGACATCACCGTCGCGACCATTGCGCGAATTTTGGAGTTCTGCAGCGAACACGTCCTTGCAATCACCTTTCCGAATGACATACCGCTCAAGAAAACCGGTGATTGAAAGCCAAAGAAACGCTCAGGGAAAAGCAAAAAGCCTGGTATAGTACTCCCGTGTCCCGTCTCCCAGTCGTCGCCATCATCGGCCGCCCCAATACGGGCAAATCCACGCTGTTTAACCGCATTATCCGGAAACGGATGGCTATTGAGAATGAGATGGCGGGAACAACCCGTGATCACATTGCCCAAATTGTCCGGACGGATGGCGTCGATTACCTGCTTGTGGATACCGGCGGTATGGGCGGAGGGACGGAGGACAAGGATTTTGAGGATGACGTGCACGCGCAGTCGCTGATCGCTTTGAAGGCCGCGGACCTCATCCTGTTTGTGGTCGATGGAAAAACCGAGCCGGTCAAAAATGATTTTGCCGTCGCGGGCGCATTGCGCAAAAGCCGCCGCAAGCACGTTCCCGTTCTGCTCGTCATCAACAAGTGCGACAACGACAAGATGAAGGAGGATGCCGAACACGCGTTTCACAAGCTGGGCGTGGGCGACGCCACCCTCCCCGTTTCCGCATCACACGGCATCGGATTCCCCGAACTGCAGGCGGCGATCGCGGAACAGTTGCATGCACTGCACTTTGAAAAACCGGAAGCCCGGAATGCGAATGACGAGATCCCGCGCATCGCCATCGTCGGCAAACCGAACGTGGGGAAAAGTTCCATCTGCAACGCGCTGATGTCCGAAGGCCAACGCGCGCTTTCCCCCAAACTCGTCTCCCCCATCGCCGGCACCACGCGCGATTCCACGGACACGCTCGTGAAATATCACGATCAGGAATTCTTGTTCGTGGATACGGCGGGATTGCGCCGGCAGACGAAGGTGGAAGAAGGTGTGGAAAGTTTGGCGATGTTGCGGACGATCCAGAGCATTGAAGAATGCGACGTGGCGCTGCTCGTCATCGACGGCTCCGAGCCGGTGAGCAAGTTCGACAAAAAAATCGCGGGCATGGTCATCGATGCCGGCAAAGGCTTGATCATTCTTTTGAATAAAACCGATCTCTTGGACACGGAAAAAAAGAAGGAACGCATGACGGATATCGAACGCAGTTTCCTGTTCTGCCGCTGGGCGCCGGTGCTCCCAGTGTCGGCCGAGACGCGCGAAGGACTCCTGAAAATCTTCGACCGCTCGATGATGGTGCAAAGAAACCGCCTGCGCAGAGTGGAGGAAAAAGACATGCGCGAGTTCTTGCACAACGCCATCAAAGGCCAACCGATGTCGTCCCTGGCCTCCGCAAAACACGTCGTCCAAGCCAAAGACCCCCCGCCCACATTCGTGCTCTTCGTGCGTAATCCGAAGTCGGTACAAGTCAGCCAGCTGCGCTATTTGGAAAACCGCCTGCGCGAGACGTTCGGTTTGGAAGGCACGCCCATCAAATGGATCACGAAAGGCCCGCGGGACAGAACACTGAAGTTTGAAGATTGATCTTATCCTCTCGTCCCCGCCCCGCCTTCTTGGCGATGATCGCGCACGCGCGCATCTTCGCGGATCGGGAGCGGGAAGGCTTTGATGACGAGTTCCAGTTTATCGAGCAGTTTGGCGGGGTCGTCATCCATCACCAAGTTCGGGGGCATTTCGCGCATGCACAGATCCTGCACGATGTGCGGGATGTGATTGCTGATGCCGCCGGAGTTGGTGAGGATGCCGATGGGGCGGCCTTCGTCGTACGCGATGGTGAACTCGTTCAGGCTGCCGATGCCGCCACCGACGATGATGACCGCGTCGGACGAACGGATGTTGATGATATCGCGCTCCATGAAGCCCATGCCGGTGAAGATAATCATGTCGTGGCCGTGCGGACTGAGATACTCGTTGATGTGTTCGTATTCGGAAAACGCCGGAGAGACACCAAGCGTGAAAGCATGACACTCTTTGGCGCCGAGCAACGCATCGTTGGGCAAACCTGGACAAGCCCCGTTGATGAAGATATATCCGCGCTTACCGATCTCGCGGCCGAGCTCGCGCGCTTTCGCGCGCGCGACAGGGTCTTCCGTCTGCGGACCGGAAGCCGAGCCCATCACGCCGATCTTGAGACGATGGTTATGCGCCATGGCAGAGAGTGCGGAGATCGGGAGTCAGCATAGCAGGGAGAGCATCGCACGCGGTGACATCACGGTGCACGCGCGCAAGGCAAAACGCGGTCCAGTGTAGGAGCGACGGACTGCCTTCGTACAACGGAATCGGTTCCAAACCGTCGCAATCGATCATGTCGCGCGTGCCGCGGATGCGTTCGATATCCTGGAGCAGTCGCCGCGTCTGATACTCTGATGCCATAGCGGATTCACGGTCAACGGACGGCATGCGCACATCCACTCCGCCCGTCGCCACGGCCGTGGCACAGGACAGGATTCCCATCAAAACGCAGAGTCTATACATCAGAATAGTATAGCAGAAATGGCTCATAGAAGCCATATTCGTAAAATGCGCCATTTTACGTTTAGCTCCCCTCCCCCGCGTCGGGGGAGGGGCCGGGGGTGGGGGCTGCTACTGCAAATACTTCACCCGATTCGCATTATGCTCATCGTTTGTGCGGGCATACCGGATCTGGCCGTCGTTCCCGTGAAGGTAAAACAGATACGGACTGTTTTCAGGATTGAGTGCCGCTTGGAAGCTTGATAGACCCGCGTTCGCGATGGCACCCGGCGGCAATCCCAGATATTTGCGCGAATTATAGGGAGAATCGATATCAAGATCTGCTCTGGTGATAGCCGCAGTCGGCTTGCCCACGATGTAGCGGACCGCGGCATCCACACCCAAACTGATGCCGTTATCCAAGCGCTTCCACAGAATTCCCGACACAACCGGACGTTCATCTGCCGTGCGCGTCTCTTCTTCTATCAGCGACGCCATCGTGACGATATCGTGCAGCGACCGCTTTGATGATTTGAGGTCTGCCGCCATCCCCTCCGTGACGCGCTTCTGAAAATTCTCCAATAATTTTTCCACGAAGGTTTCCACGGTGAAATTCGAGCGGCTGATGAAGTACGTGTCGGGGAACAGGTATCCTTCCAGCCGTCCCCCGCGGGCGGCCAACGATTTTCCGGACGGGAGAAATGCATAATCCGAAAGATTACATTGCGTGGCGCACGCGATGAGCGCACCCGTCTCCGACAACCCCTTCGATGCCAAGAGCGCGTCGATATCGCGCACCGTAAATCCTTCCGGAATCGTCACAATCACTTGTTCGGTCAACCCGCGTTGCAACGCAGCGATGATCTCCGGCGCAGACATTGACGTCTTCAAACTAAACGTCCCCGCCTGCAGCAAGCCCGCAACGCCATGCACGCGGGCATAGATTTCGAACGCCAGCGGCGAGCGCAGGAAATTCTTTTCCTGCAGCACCTTCCCGATCGCCCGCACGGACAGTCCCTGCGGAATGTTCACCGGATACGCGGCAGTGTCCGCGGAATCGGCGGGACGGAGCGAGAAGCGGTACCAACCGTACGCCAGGACAATAAGAACAAGGGAAATGAGTGCGAACTTTTTCACGCGTCTGAGAATAGCGTACGGAGAAACCAGAAGCCAAAAATCAAAGACCAAGTTTCCTGGCTTCTGGATTCTGGTCTCTGGCTTTTACTCTCCCGTGGGAAGCCCCATCTGCCCCATCAACCCCTGCATCCTCTCCGCAGAGATCACCTGCGCCTTCTTCATCGCCCTGTTCATGGCATCGATCACACGGGCGCCGATAGCTTCGCGCGGGACATCGTCGGCAATCGTCACTTCCACCAGCTCCATCTCTCCCGTCACGACGACTTTCACGCCCTGGGCCTCTGCCTCCACGTGCACGTTTTTCAGCTCTTTACGGATGCGCTTGGCATCGCGCTGGAGCTTGAACATGTCTTTGGCTTGGGAGAAGGAGACCATAGAAAAAGGCGGAAAGGCCGTGAGTATACACCACATTTTGCCTCCTGCATGCCAGCCGTCAGTCATGCTCCGTATCCCGCTCCGCGCCAGGTTCTTTGCGCCCGGCGTCCTGAATCATGAGCAAAACGAACAATCCCTCCCGTTCCATGGCCTGGCGCCAACGGACGGTCGCGGCTGCATAGGCCTCCCGTGCTTTTTCCAACTCGTGGACGCTTGCATCCAGCTTCTTGCGTGCATCCCGGATCATCGTCAGTCGTGCATGAAGCTCACGTTCATTCATGCGGGTTTCCAGAGACAAATCGTGGATAACGGCATTGCTCTCCGCAACAACGGACTGTGCGTCTTCATCGCACTGCAAAAAATTGTGAATGGCTTGCTGCAACACATTCTCAAATAACTCAAGGATGTTTTGCTCAACCGTCACTCTGTATCCCATGATCCACCGTGCAGCGGCAGGTGACCGGCCACCGGCTTCATCTTCGCAGATTTCATGGCCCCGCGGCTTGCGCCGCAGAAAAACCTCAAGCGATGCTCCGTCACTCCCGGGGCGATTGGGCGGCATTGCCGCGCATTGTCGCAAAGCAAAACCGGAAGTCAAAGAAAAAGTACATGCGGAGCGCATACGCGGTATCAGGATGCTTATTTTGAAGAAATGCCGATGCGATCTTCAATTTCTTGGTTCACAAACACTTTCTTCCGTCCGTATTTCATGCGGCTGTATTCCTTGATAAGCGCGGAGAGTTTTTCGTTGCGATTGCTTTCGTCGTAGATGGTTTTCATGCTGAACGGACGGCTGGTGGTGTTGTCGATGTTCAGCTTGGTGTAGCAGTGGAAGTTCGGGATGCCGATGACGTCCTGCTCGGAGAGCACGGGAGCCATTTCTTTGGCCATGTACTCGGCGTCTTCCGCGCCGATCTTGAAGCTCATGATGGTACCCACGTTACCGAACACGGCGTCGCGCATTTTGGTGCTGGCCTGCTCGTAGTCGGCGCTCTTGCCCACCAGCTGCCCGATGTACTGGTGCGCCATGACCAATCCCAATTCGTACTTGCGCGCTTCGGAGAGAATCGTCGCGAACGCGTCGGTGATGAAGTTCTGGAATTCATCCACGTACAGGTAGAAACGGCGGCGATTGCGCTGCAGCGTGTCGGCGCGGGACATGGCGGCCATGTTCACTTTGTTCACAAAGATCAATCCCAGCAGCTGCGCGTTCACGTCGCCGATCTTTCCTTTGGACAAGTTCACCAGCAGCACTTTGCCCGTGTCCATCAGCTGGCGGATGTTGAAGGCGCTCTTGGGCTGCCCGATGATGTTGCGGATGGTGGTGTTCGTGATGAACGGTCCGAATTTGGCGGAGAAGTACGGAATCATTTCTTCCTTTTCGCGCGCGCCCGTCTTGGCGATTTCATGTTCCCAGAAACTGCGCACGACGACGTTCTTGCACTTGCTCACTTTGTAGCGCTGAAATTCCTCGTCCACGAACAAGCGCGGCACGTCGATGAGCGTCGCGCCCTCCTCTTCGTCGTCCATCAGCGTCAGACAGCCGTTGCGGAAGTAGTGCTGGATGCGCGGTCCGAAGATTTCGTTACCGAACATCTTGATGAAGATTTCCATCGCGTCGAGCGACGCGCGGTCTTTCTCTTCCGGCGTTTTGGCTTCGAGCATGTTCAGTCCCATCGGACGTTCGGTGTCCGACGGATCGAACAGCACGATGTCTTTCGCGCGCTCCTTGGGCACGTGCGCCAAGGTGTCTTCAATCAGATCCCCGTGCGGATCGACCACGCAGAGCCCTTCGCCCATCGCCACGTCCTGGCGGATCTGCCAGCTTAAGAGCGCGGATTTACCCGAACCGGATTTACCGATGATGTACTGGTGGCGCGTGCGGTCTCCGCCCCGGAAACGGATGGGGGTTTCCGTCGCGCGGTAATCGTTGATCCCCACGATGATGCCGTCGGTCGGGACGTTCGGCGGAGGCGGCAACACGCGGTACGTGATCCACTGGATGACCGGGATTTTGTTGTAGCGGCTGTCCGGGAAGTGATAGATGCCGGCCATTTCTTTTTCCACGAGCAGATCGCGTTGGTGCCCGAAGCCGTTGATGCGGTGCTTCCAGTACCAGTGAATGAGCGGCGCGTTCCACGCGAGCGGCAGGAAATCCACGAGCATGCGGTGGTTCTGGAACCAGTTGCCGTAGATGTCTTTGAACACGTTGAACGCCACCTGCATGTTGTTGGTGATGTCGATGGCGCGGCGCCACGTTTTGGCCGCGGCCATGATGCGGACGGAGACGTGGAAACCGCTCATGCCCGCCTTCTGTCCCATGCGCTTGTACAGTTCTTCCTCCGGCTGAATCATGCGCACGAAGGAATCTCCGTGCTCGGCACCGGGCGCGAACGTGGATCCGTCCGTGCCTCCGGCGATGCCGCCCACCACGCGGATGAACGACGAAATGATGGGGATGCGCGTGACCCAACTGTCGTTCTTGCCCTTGAATTTCATCGATGCGTACCGCTTGACGGATTTGCTCCACTTATCGGAGAAACACGGCGTGATGACCATCTGGATGGATGCCGTTTCCTCGGGCTCCAGCTTGCTCAAGACGTTTCCCAAATCATTGATCGGGTCGTCCTGCATGTCTTCGTACACGCGGATGGGGAAGATGTATTTCTTTTTGGTGAGCATGTTGTAGCCCACAAGCTTGAACCCCTTCGGCCAGATCTCCGGCATTTTTTTCGTCACCATCACTTCGGCATCGTGATAGAACGCCGTGATCTGCTTTTCCACGATGGACACCAGGCTGGGTTGGACGATGACGTAGAACGCCAATTCGCCGTGGTCCAGCATGATCTCGAAGCTCATCGTCGCGTAGCGGAAAATCCAGAAGTGAATCGCCTGCCAGAAAGTCAGGCTTTTGACTTCCCAGAGCGCGCGGTACAGCTGTTCCATCACGACGACTTTGTCTTTGAAATCTTTTTCGCTGCGCTTCTCATGGTCGATCTTGCTGTCGCTGCGCGGCAGCCACACTTTCGTGGTGACCAATTTGCCGGACATCCACCACGCGTACGTAAAGCGGACGTTGAACTTCAGCAGATACCATCCCAACCACGCCAGTAACGCGATTTCGACCGCCCCCCAAGGGTCGTTCAGAAACCACTCCCACAACGCTTCAAAAATATTCAACTGCAACACCAGTCCTCCCAGGAACACCAGGAGCCAGAGCAGGGGCCAGAAGAGAAGACGTAAAACCGTGAACACGAGTGGGCCGGAAGAGAATACTAGAGAATCTGGATATTATAGCAGAAAACGAGGCTCTCGGCGACTATCCTCGGCAGGGGAAATCGAGGACTTCGAAGAAATCAAGGAAATCGAGGAGAGCCGTATTCCTCGATTTCTTCGATTTCCTTGATTTCTTCGATTTCCCTTTTGTAATTACAAATCCCCGCACGCCACCACCTCCATCTTCATCACCCTCCCCCGCCCATTCTTGGCTCCCAGACTCACGGAGTACGATCCCGCGACCGACGGAGCAAATTCATATTTATCACCAGGTTTTATCCATCTGTCCACAATCTCTTTTGATCCGTCGGGGAGCGTCAGATTGCGCACGGCAAAGGGCTGATTGGCTTGTAATAGAAGATTTTTTCCCAACGGCAAGCTCTGCGGCACGCCGCTGAGGAACCGCACCGCGCCGATCCGCGCCTGTTGCGCAGTCGTCACGCAGGTCTTTGCCGAAGATTCCGCCAGAACCTGATCCGTATCCGTCGTCTGATCATGGTCGTTGTTCTCCTGCACCAAGGATGCGTCGCCCAAACGTTCGAAGGTCGCGCGGAATTTCCCTTTCGACCGGGCTTCGATGGATGTGAACGCCCCCAAACTCAAATCCATATCGCGGCCCGCCACGTACGGCCCGCGGTCATTGATGCGCACCACGACGCTCTTGCCGTTGGCGACATTCGTCACGCGCACGAGCGTGTTGGCCGGGAACGTCCGGTGCGCCGCGGTCATGGCGTACATGTCAAAACTCTCGCCGAACGCCGTGCCTTTGCCGTGGAATTTTTCGGAGTAGAGACTGACTTCATGCGTCTCCTTTTTCAGCTGCTCATCAAAGGAAAGTTGCAACGCGCGCAGTTCGGACTCGGAGATTGCACGGTTCATCAGCGTGCCGTTTTCGCCCTTGGTAGGATCCACAAAATCTCCCAGCGGATATTTTTTCAACCACGCGGGGAGTGAGAGGGGCGAAATGGCATCGGGCTCATCCACGTTGCGGGTCCGCAGCAACATGATCAACGCATCGGACAGCATCAACCCTTCATCCGGACGAAACGCAGCGGCATCCGCCAAAATTCCGCGTGATTTCGCGTACGTAATTTCCAAAAATCCTTTGCTGCCTTTGGAGACATCAACATAGGGCTTTTCTTTCGATTCCTGCGCGGGACGGCGGACGGTCTCCCACACGAGTAAAAATCCATCGCGACGCGTGATAGGACTCTCGTCCGCCAAAGCGGACAGGCCCATCCACGGGCACACAGCGAGCAATGCGATCCCCAGGAGCGTCACACGGCTTCGCGATGAAAGTGATACGAGCATTGTAGAAAGGTATTGAAGATAGCGACGTAGCGATATCGCTACGTCGCTGTTGGCAAAATTTTCAACAAACGTTGGTCTCAAGAATATCGCGGAGACGTATCAGTCGTCGCATAGGAACCCATGCTTACGGAAAGAACACGGGATGGCAACCCTCAGGACCATGTTTTACAAGTGTGGTCAAAATTGCACCGAAGAAACAAGAAACAGTGAAGAAGCAATCATCAATCACCGAATATTCACATCATTGTTTTTTGTCATTGGATCGATTGGAGACTTTTTTGTTTCTTGGCATCTTTGGTGTAATTCATACGCTCCTATTTTGATGCCACATCACTTCTTCCTCTTCTTCTTGCCGTGAGCAAAACTCACATAGTGCACCAATTGATCCTCATGGACGACCGGAATACCCCGGCGATGCGCGCGCTTCACGGCGTGGCGCTCCAGCCAGTAGCTGAGCGGAGCGAACAGCGTCAAACACGCAAGCGCCATGAGCGTGACCGAGATGGCCAAGCTGTACATCCCCGTTCCGGCAGCCATTCCCACCGCTGCCACAAGCCAAATGGTGGAGGCGGTTGTCAGGCCGCGCACATGATTGTGATGGTCATGGAGCATCGTGCCGGCGCCCAGGAATCCCACACCCACCACGATCTGCGACGCGACGCGCGTCGGGTCACCGGCAACGGAATCACCGAATCCTTCCATGGAGAGAATCGTGAACAGACACGAGCTGATGGAAATGAGCATATTCGTGCGCAGGCCCGCCGGGCGCCCGTGCCACACGCGCTCCAACCCCATCACGCCGCCGAGTATTGCGGCGACGATGACGCGGAGGAGAAGATCGGACGACGGGAGAGCAAAGGACATACGGCTAAGGATGAAGACTGAAGCGAAGAAAGCGCATTAGAGAGCCGACCACCCTTGGGCGCGGACAAGGGAGTACAGAGAGCGTTCGAGATCGCCGCGGACTGTCGCCAATGTTGCGGGGCCGAAATATCCGGCGCCGGCATCGGACGGATTCTTGATCACTTCCGCTTTCCATGGATAGGCCC
>CAYOFI010000006.1:0-61086 GCA_964403335.1 uncultured Candidatus Peribacteria bacterium | reverse complement strand
ACTTTGCGCATCCAGGAATCCTTTGCGCACCAAGAAACGCTGGAGCATGCGCACGTCATTCCCCGGCTCTCCCTTCCCCAAAAATTGGGTGGGGACATCGTCGCGGGTCGCCAACAGTTCGCGCACTTTTTCGCGTGCCAGAATTTCTTCGGCACGGCGCGCGATATGCGCACGGCGCCAGAGCGTCATTAACGCTGCACGCGTCTTGGGTCCGATACGGCCCGCACCGGGCGAGGTCTCATCGCCGACCAATTTTTGTTCCTGTTGGAATGCGACGACCGCATCAAAAAGTGTTTTCGAAAATTTGCCGTCCGTGCGGCCGTCGTAGTATCCCAAGAAGCGCATCGTCCTCTGCAATGAGGCAATGTCTTCCGCAGGGCTGCTGCGTTCGACGGTGGCGGCCAACGGTTCCTTGGCGCCCTGGCGTTCGACGGCTGCTTCCAAATACGCGCCGGCTTCCGCGGTCAGCGTGTCCGCCGGACCCTCGATGCCGATATCTTTCTGAAACTTCGCCAGCGCCTCCTCCGTCGTCGGTCCGAAAAATCCGGTGGGAGCAAGCGCGAGGTATCCGGTTTTTTGCAATTGTTCTTGCAGGAAACTGACCGACGGTCCTTTCTGTCCGGCAACGGGCTTTATGGAAAGAAGCGACGGCGCCGCAGACTCGAAAGCCTTCAACACGCCCATCGGAGCCGCAAGGGCGGTCATCGCAAATGATTCCGCGGGCTTCTCCGAAGACACCGGATACACGGTGGCCGTCACGCGCTTCACACCAAATGCGAGCGCGCGTGCCAATCCTTCCTCGCCGTGACCCACCCAGATATCCAATCGATGCGTGTCTTCCTGTTCCACAATCGCGCCGCCGCGGTCATGCACCGCCAATACTCCCAAACCGGGAATATCCACACGCGTGCCGAAGGCGTAACTCTTGGGCGCGGCAAGCATCCCGGAATACACCGGCGTCCCATCGGCGCCATGCGTGCCGTTGCCATTCAAAATCTTATCGGCCTCATAGCTCCCCTTCACATAGCAACACTGGTCCGGCAGCGGCGAGTAATACGCCGTGATCATCACCTTCTGCTGAAAGGGTTTCCCCAATGCCATCAGCCCCGCCGTGTCATCATCCGCGATGGCGGGTGTGGGGAGGATCGATGCGAGGAAAACGAGACAAAGAAGTGTGTGTTGGGTGTGTTTGAGCATTCTCATCACTATAGCAAAAATGTAGGGTTTTAACCACCCTCGAAGAGATCAAAGAGATCGATGAGATCAAAGAGATCGAGGAATACTCTTTGATCTCTTTGACGCCTTTGATCTCCTTGATCTCCTTGTCATACCACCACAATCATGTCCTCAACTCTCATTCCAAATTTTCCGGGGAAATACGCGCCCGGTTCAATGGTGATGACTTCGTTTTTGACCAGTGCAGTCTTCGGCGATTTCTGCGACAAGGAAATGCCTTCATGGATTTCAAGCCCGACGCCGTGACCCAGCGAGTGTGTGAAGTACTGATCGATCCCCTCTTCCGCCAAAATGTGCCGCGCGATCTGATCGAGCTTGTGATTTGTCACTCCCGGTTTGACGGCATCCATCGCGGCGTTTTTAGCTTTGTTCAGGGCTCGGTAGACTCGCTTCTGATATTTGCTGGGCGGTGCCGTGAAGTACACCTCGCTCATGTCGCCGCAATATCCTTTATACAGGACGCCGACGTCGATCTGCACCAAGTGGCCTTTTTGCAGCGTGCGGCTCGTGGGGTGATGGTGCGGGATGGCGGTATGCGTGCCAAAGCCGACGATCGGCTCGAACGATAATCCGTCCGCCCCCAATTCCAACGCCCACATCTTCAGCTGCCGGGCCAACCATTCTTCGGTGATGCCCGGACGCAATGCGGACGGGACGCGACGGAGCAGTTCGCGGGTCAGACGGCGGGCGCGCTTGAGGTACCGCAGCTCCAGATCTGTTTTCTGACGCCGGAATTCCTCGATCACGCCTGTTGTACGAACAAATTTCGTACTCGGATATTTGTGCTTCCATCTGGCCAGTCTCTCAATTGTCACGTCGTCTCCTTCAATCCCGCATTGTCCGATGGTCTTGAGGATAGTCGGCAGGTCTTCCAGCGCGATCACCGTCATGCCGATAGCCTTCTTTTCCGCCATTTCTTGGTACCGAGAATCGACGCATAACACAAACCGACGTGGCAAAATCAGCAAAAGGCCCGCCGACAGGTGTAATCCGGTCACATACCGCAAATGGACCAGATTACTGACGAGTAATGCGGGCAGTCCGGCCTGCCGGAGAATGGCTGCAGGGGTGGGCAAAGACATACCGGAGAGTGTAGCCCGGAGGTCGATTCTGTGCTATAATTGTGGTGAAATACATATTGCCTCTATGCCATTTTTACGCACTCGTCTCCGCTCCTGGCTGACCCTCGGCGCCATCCTCTCCGCACTTGCGGTTTCCTGCATGGGGTTTGGAATGGGAGTGGACAGCATGGTACAGGCGCAAGTCTTCAACGGCCCCGGATTGGAAGGTGGCGTGAACACGGCCGCCACCATCGACGGGCCGTCCAAACGTTCGCTGCGGCTGCTTATACTACTGACACTCCGTTACGTGATGGATTTTTTGGCGCTTGCCGCCGTCATCATGATCGTCGTTGCGGGCATTTTCCTGCTGTTCAGCAACGGAGAAGACGGCGCGAAAGACAAGGCAAAGATGATTATCAAATTCGTGATCATCGGACTCATCATCATTCTCTTTGCGCGCGCCATCGTGGGCTTCTTCACGCGGGAGCTGCCGGCTGCGCTGTAACTGTTGCATGCACAATTTCCGCAGTATCACCGGCTGCATGGCGCTCGTTCTCTTAATGGGAATGAGCGTGGTCGCAACCGGTCCGCTGCCGTTCGTGCTGGCACAAGACATTCAAGAGAGGCATACCGCTCCGGAAACGATCGGCCTGAAGACCGGCGAAGTTCTGGAAATCCTCGCCATCGCCGACACGGAGGATGCGGAGCCGAATTACAGCTGGGTGCTCACGCAAAACCAGGAGTTTGTGGAAGCCGGACCCAACCGCATCTTCCGTTTCCGCCCCACCGAACCGGGCGATTATCTGTTGGAAGGCGCGGTGTATTTGCCGTCGCAGAACGCGCGCGTCCGCAAGAGCATCACGCTGCATGTGGTTGACCGCACACCGGGCGACGTGCCGGACGCGTCCTCCGTCAGTTTCTTGCGCACGGTTCCCCCGGCGCAGAACGGCAACATCACCCTCGCGCGCAACCGCGACATTCTCACGCTCACTCCGGGTGACGACAGCCGGGGGGAATTGCGCCTTGATGTGAATACGGACACGGACACCAGCGGCGACGGGGATCGCGCGAATGATTCGGATGTCAGCGACGCGCTCTTCACGCGCGAAGGCAACACGCTGCGCGTGTGGTTTGCGACCGAGCGCGAACGTCATCTGCGCATTGCGGACGACAGTCATGCGTTGAACCTGGCCGTGCGCAAAAGCGCCGCCGACGCCGTACCCAATACGCCCGAGGCCGCCGCGCCGCGGGGCGAAATCACCGCCGTCATCACCGACGGCAACTTCGTGCGGTTTACCTTCCCCGTGGACGCGGACCAAAACGACCTCGTGTATCACTGGGATTTCGGCGACGGCGTGCAAAGCCTGCTCCACTCCCCGTCACACGCGTACACGCACACCGGCAATTTCACCGTGCGCGCCGAAGCCCGCTTGTTGCATGACGCGCGCGTGGTGAAGGAAGGACAGAAAGTGGTGACGGTCAGCCGCATTGACGCCGCCGTCGCCAGCGCATCGTCGTCGCGGGCGGCGGAGCCGGAGCCTCAGCCGGCCGTATCGGGATCCAATGCCGGCAGCAGCTTGGGGTTGATCTTGCGGATGTTGGCGCTGGGAATCGGCGCGATCGCCATCGGCGCCGTGCTCACGTGGCTGGGATCCAAGGTGCTGCACCGCGGACGCCGTCTGCAAAAAAGCCTGGAAGACGCGGAAGCAAAATTGCTCGGCAAAGACGCGCCGTCCGATTCCATCGATGTCCCCCCGCCGCCCTTGGAATTGAAGCGGTCGGAACCGGAGCCTGAGATGGAACTGGAGATTCCCAAAGACACGCAAGAGGCTCCGATGCCCGAGCCTGAGCCCGCGGCACCCGCTGCCGTCACCGCCCCTCCCCCGGATTACATCGACGCCGACAAAGCCCCGGCATGGCTGAAGCAAGGCCTGGCGGCGACACCTGCTCCGGTTCCCGAACCCGTTCCGGAACCAACGCCTGTTCCTGTTCCCGTCCCCGAGCCTGTCGCTCCCGCACCTGCGGAGCCCGCACCCGTTCCTCAGCAGGAACCCGTACCGGCACCCGCACCTGAACCTGATCCGATCCCCGCACCCGAACCTCCGGCCCCCATCGACATGAGCAGCGCTCCGCCGTGGTTGCAGCAAGGCCTGGCGCAAGTGCCCGAACTCCCCGCAACTCCCGCCGCACCCACTCCCGAACCCGAACCGGTTCCCGCTCCCATGCCCGAACCCGCCCCGGTCATCGAACCGCCTGTCACCACTCCTGAACCTATTGTCGAACCACCGATGCCGGAAATGCCGATCCCTCCCGCTCCCGAACCGGCTCCGGTGCCCGAGCCTGCGCCAACATCGATTGTCGCTGCAGCTCCGGAACCGATGCCATCGTCACCCGCTCCGGCCGCCACAGCCCCGATGACCGATGCCGAACGTGAGCGCGCGGACAAAGAACGCGAACGCAAGCGCCGCAAACGTCAGCGTTACCGCGAGAATTTGAAGAAGCGCCAAGAGACGGAAAAACCCGCCGCATCACCGGCCCCGGCTCCCGTTCCCGTTCCCACGAATCCGGAACCGATGCCGCCGGCACCGACGTCTGAATCCGTGCCGGTGCCACCTGCTCCCGTCACACCTCCGCCCCCTGCGCCCACGCCCCTTCCTGCCCAAGAAACCCCTGCCACCCCTCCGTCCCCGGATGACGTTGCCTTCATGATCCGGGCCGAAAGTGCCGAAACAACCCCGCCAAAGCCCTCAGACACACCTGGCAATCCGGCGTAATTGGCTTTAGTATCCTCCGGTCGTTCCTTTTTCATGGCGAGCGTAGCTCAGCTTGGTTAGAGCATCAGGTTGTGGTCCTGAGGGTCGCGGGTTCGAGTCCCGTCGCTCGCCCCATCCGTCTTCGTTCGCCTTTGGCGAACTACGTCGTGATTGGGCGGAAATGACAGAGAAGATGCCGCGTCGTAGTCGTAGCGAAGCGGAGACGAAGACGGGCTTTACATACACTTGCTAAGGTGTATTTTTGTACACCTATGTGGCATTATGTCTATTCACTGCAATCCAACGACCAGAAACACTGGTACGTCGGAGTAACGAATGACCTCAGACGAAGAGTCATGGAACACAACTCTGGACATTCAAGTCACACGAGCAAGTACGTCGCTTGGGAACTTGTAACGTTCACTGGATTTCGTAATAGAGAGCGTGCAGAGGAATTTGAGAGATACCTGAAGACACAATCAGGAAGAGCTTTTTCCAAAAAGCGTTTATGATGTGTATCAAGCTATGATTCCCTTAGACAGCACCCGGCCTCCCCTGTGCCGCTTGCTGATTTGCTGCGGGGACACCTGCGGCGCAAATCCGGACATCCATCCGGAAACGTTGCGGGAAATTTGGAATGCGGAAGGATTGCACGAGACAGTCTCCATGAAAATCAGCACCTGCCAAGACGCCTGCGAGTACGCCAGCATCGCGCGCATCATTACAGAGCACGGGACGGAGTGGTTTCAGAATTTGCGCGAGCAGGAATATCAGGAGCTGATTGCGTGGGCACGGGAATGCAAACGCACACAGTCGCTCGCCAAGCGGCCCCCTTTGCTTGCACACAAACTCTTCCGCGGTGGGATTTCCGAGTAACACTCTGAAGCGGGCCCCTGAACACAAAGTGCTCAAGAGCCCTGCGGATCTTTTTCGGAGGTCAGTCGATAAAATATCGATGATCGACGTCGGGGGTGGCGCCGGGCCGCCACAGGAAAATCAGGATGACGGCCGCCGTCGCAATGGCGACGACGGTGAGGACGAGACACAGAATGCCGATCGGTGAAAGCCCGGACTTCTCCTGCCCCCTGTCCGCTTTTTCCGCGGCCTTCGCGGCCGCGTCATCGTGCTCAACCGCCGACTGCGCCTGCGCGCTCATCGTCAGCAGACCGAACAACATGACTGCGATGCACCACCGCATGCGTCGACCTCCGATGGATAAATGATCCGCTCTGCTCTGGCTATGACAGCCGAACATTATTGATATTTATATCACAAAATCTGTCATTTGACCATCTTCCGTATTGCCAATGGTTTCTTGGCCACGCAGCAGCTCGTAATTGCTCTGCGCCTGCGCAAGTACGGCGTCCGGCAGTCCTTTTTTCTTCGCGATGCTGAACGCATCGCTATCGTAGACGGCGCCCGGTTCCATTTCATGACGGTTATTAACATGCAGATTCCTCACCCCGGGCACACCCGTGCCGTCGCGCTCCGGTGTCATCATTCGCAATTTGAAAATGCCCTTCAACTCGGTTTCCCATCTGGCTTGGGCAATCTGCGGGAGATGCTGCAAATGCGTCGAAATGAGTGCACGCAGCTTCCGTCGGGAGAACTCCTGGGTGATGGCAATGGTCAGAGCAAGCTGGTACGCGACATTGGTGCCGTTGAAGAGCTCGTCAAAGAATCCAAAACTGTGCGGCGTCCCGTTCTGCAAAAAGCCGGAGACGGACTCCACTTGCGCCATAAAGAGACTCGTGGCATTGGCAGCGCTGGCGTCACGATTCGCATTGAAGTCATGATAAATACCGTCGACCAAGCTCATCCTCGCCTCTGCGGCTCTCACCAGGCGGGCTTCGCTTGCCAATTTCAGCTGCGAGACGATCGCGTGAATGTTTGTGGTCTTTCCGCTGCCATTTGTCCCGGTGACGATATTGATATTGCGATCCCCATCCATACGCACATCGAACGGCACATAGTGCGCCATATGAAAAAGTCCTTCTATGTTCTTCGTCGCCTCCGGAGACACGTTTGCTTTTTCCAAGGTGGTTTTTACCTGCTCAAGGGTGGCGGCGCGGTTCCATACGAAAAAGCTGGTCTTTTCCAAAGGCGCCAGAAGCTTGGCATCAAGCAATAACTTGATGAGCTTCCCTCGATGCAAATCTCCGGAGTCCGGAAAATAGCCTTCGGACATCATGCCGTTTCTGCACGCCGGATGCACCACGCCGCGCATGTCCAGCTGCAATCCGTCCGTGCTGTCGAGAAGCGTCGGAACAATGCCGCCGTAGGATTTGTCGATCGCAGCGGCACGCAATTGCGCAGTAAACAGAACAGTGAGCTGCAAAAAATATTTCGCCCATTGGCCAAGAACCGTGCGTGTAAAAATTTCTTTCTTCGCGACATAGGCGTTGTCGGTCGTTGTGGACTGATTGGCATCGATTCCCAGAGCAGCTGCGACGTCATCCGGCAGTTGCAGAGAGGAAGATCTCGACCCGGCCTGCAAACTCGATTTTTCCACGAATGACACCAGGACCTGCAACTGGGCAAGAAGAACATCAATTTGCTGAAAAAACGGATGCCGCTGCAGAACGGACTTCGCCTGGGTCAATACGGTCTGCAAAAAAATGAAGCAATTCACTAATTGTCCCTGCATTTTCCTCCAATCCGACCGGACATCCATCTCCCCGGCAACAAATT
Source organism: uncultured Candidatus Peribacteria bacterium (assembly GCA_964403335.1). GTDB lineage: Bacteria > Patescibacteriota > Gracilibacteria > Peribacterales > Peribacteraceae > CAZYAK01. The sequence continues at coordinate 53,345 of CAYOFI010000006.1, read as the reverse complement.
GATAGGCCCTGTCCGTGCCCTCTCCGATGGTCAACGCTTCTGCGCCGGACACGTTGACGACCTCGATCATCGCCAGGAGCGCCCGAACAAGATCGATGTCATCAAACCCATATTCAGCGCGCTGCTTTTCGAATTTACGGAAGGAGATTCCTTCCGCTCCGGACGGGCCCGACACATCAGTCCACCCTTCCAATTGGGGCACCATGCCGCTCCGTACCAGGCGATTCGTTGCAGATGCGGTTTCTCGTCGAACAAGATCCAACGTCAATTGCGGCATGTCTCTCCACTGTGGATATTTCTTCGCATACTCTGCGTTCAATTTCTCGTGCCGCGCCTGATGGTCTGTCCATTCGATGGGCATAGGACGGATCATTGAAGCAGTTCATGACCGTTCTGCAAGATAACACCGGTAAATACAGGATGACGAACTGCTGTCTCTACCCTCTTTCGGTCGTGATGGCACACCACCATCGTTCTCCGGTGGGCCGAGGCGCGGCGTACGAATATCGCCTTTTCATGCTATAGTCCCCGCATATGACAGAGCAGCGTCCTGCCGACGATATGCGAGCGCGGATCTGGAACGTGTTGGTCCACGGGAAAGGAACGGTAGGCAGTTTGTACACCGTGCTGCTCATCACGTGCATCATTCTTTCTTTGGCAGTGCTGCCGCTGGAATTCATGCCGGTGCTCAGCAAATACCATGACGTACTGATCGCCATCGAAATCATCACCACAATCTTGTTTACCATGGAATACGCCCTGCATGTGTACGCGGCACCCAGGCGTTTGACCTATATGTTCTCATTCTATGGCATTGTGGATTTGCTGTCCGTTCTGCCGTTTTTCCTGGGCTTCTTGGGCACGCAGTACGTCCGGGTCTTCAGATTGCTGCGCCTGATCCGGCTGATACGATTGGGAGAAATTGAGGGCGCGTCCGCTGCTGAAGATACCAAGCTCAAGCGCGGACTGAGCTTGGTACAAGGAGAAACCATCGACTATATCGTCTCCATGCATCCCATTTACTTCATCATCGGGTGCCTGCCTCCGATTCTTTCCAGCTCCATCGCCATCGGCATACTGTTGTACTTCGGAGAAAACGTCGTGGTGCTTACGCTTTCCTTGGGACTGTTCCTGTTTGCCATCCTGTTTGTATGGAAGACCTGGCTGGACTACCGCTATGACGTGATCTACGTCACGTCGCGGCGTCTTATTTGGCAAAATCAGTATTTGCTCGGCCGCAGCATCAACCAAGTGAACTATCACGCCATCACGAACGTCAAACCGTACTTCGGCACGTTGTTTGGGTACGTGCTGCGCTACGGATCCATCAAAATAGAGACGAATGCCGCGGAAACCGGTCACACCGAACTGCACATGGTCCGCGACCATGAGAAAGCCGCGCACATCATCATGCAACGCACGTTTGGGCCGCACCATGCTCCGCAACATCACACACCCGCACAGTCGCAGTCCCACCCGGGCCACCCGTAAGAGATGGTTGACAATATTACATACATAAGTATAATGTTCAGCCATTTGTATTATGCGCTTTCTGGCTGTTTTACTGGCATTTATCCAGGTTCTGACACCCGTTACGGGGTGGGCTCGATCAGCCGATGACTATGCCGACGCCATCGCCTACGTCCGGGCACATGGCATCGCACAGGGGTACTCGGATGGCACTTTTGGCGAATATTCCACTATCAACAGGGCCGAAATGCTCAAGATCCTGATGGAAGCGACCGGGGAGGATGCGGGAGGTTCTTTCTGTTTTACCGACGTGCATGACGAGTGGTTTGCCCGCTACGCCTGTGCCGGACGCGCACGCGGCGTAGTCACCGGATACACCGACGGCTCCTTCCATCCGGATGCAGAGGTCACCTTCGCCGAAGCCTCCGCCATGACCGTCCGCGCCTACGAAGGTTCGCACGCCGCAACCAACGGGCCCGATTGGTACATGCCGTACTACATGCAGCTGGTGAAATGGAACGCGGTTCCGCACAGCATGCAAGCCATGCACGCTCCGCTGCGCAGAGGAGAAATGGCCTACATCGTCATGATGGCGGATCAAGCGCATGACGGATCGGCATCCCGCAGCAATTCCGACGTCCACGTCCGCCTGCATATGGACGAAGAGACGGTCTCTGCCGGCCGGCAGTTCACGGTGCGCATCACCGTCGAAAACGAGACGGACGAGGATGCGCGCACGGATGTTCTTGTGGAATTGGATGATGGATTGGAAGCCGTGGATGCGGATGATGAAGACACCCTGCGCGACGATCTCGTCCGTTGGGAAAGCGTGCATATTGATGCGAACGACGACGAAGAACTGACGTTCTCCGTCCGGGTGCGACGGTCCGCCGCACCGGGTGCCGAACTCTCCATTACCGTGGAAACCGATGATGATGAAGACGATGCCACGGTGCGCGTGGGATCACAGCAGTACGAAACGGCATTGGGCGACCCCGTGCTGTGGTGGAACACCGTCGCGCTGGACGCAAACGCCGCGGACCACACGGGCACGTACGGAGCCGCGGAACAAGCAGGACCGGGTTCGTCCTCTCGCGCGCTGGCCATGGTGCAAGCCGCAGTGTACGAGGCGGTGAATTCCATTTTCCGCACGCACGCGCCGTACATCGCCGCAATCCCATACGATGATCATTCCGACGTGTCTGTGGACGCCGCTGTCGCGCAGGCCGCCTACCAAACATTGGTCTCGCTCTATCCGCGCCAGCGCCAGGTGTTTGAGACCGCGTTGTCTGCGCACCTCAGCCGCATTCCCGAGGGCAATGCAAAGTATCTGGGCAGCAGCATCGGTCTGAGTGCGGCGGCGCAGGTCATTACCGCCAGGCAGAACGACAACTCCGTCACCAACTACGTGCACACGCCCAGCCCTCTTGCCGGCCGCCACCGCCAGGATCCCACCAACCCCACACAACCGTTTATGGGCGCCAAGTGGGGCAACGTCCGACCCTTCGTCATCAACAGCAGCACGCAATTCCGCTCGGCCCCCCCGCCCGCGCTCAACAGTCCGGAATACGCCGCGGCATTCAACGAACTGCTGCAGTACGGCGGAGACGGCGTGACCAGTTCCACCACTCGCACCACGGATCAAACGCAGATCGGTATCTTCTGGGCATACGACGGCGTCAAAAAAATCGGTACGCCGCCGCGTCTGTACAACCAAATCACGCAGGTGATTGCCAAGCAGAAAGGAAACAGCATCGACGACAACGCGCGCTTGTTCGCCCTCATTAACTTGGCACAAGCCGATGGCGGCATTGCCGCATGGGAATCAAAATACTACTACGACCTCTGGCGCCCGGTGATCGGCATCCGCGAAGCCGACGGCACCGCTCAACACCAGGGCGATCAAAACCCGCTCACCCAAGGCAATCCTTCTTGGACGCCGCTTGGCGCCCCCATGAGCAACATGACCATGAACAATTTCACGCCGCCGTTCCCGGCATATCCGTCGGGCCATGCCACGTTCGGGACAGCCGTCTTCCGCGTGATCGAACGCTTCTACGGGACGGCGGATATCCCATTCACCTTCGTATCCGACGAGCTCAACGGCGTGACGACCGACAACAAAGGTGCCGTGCGCCCGTACGCGCCGCGCAGTTTCCGGGATTTGTACCAAGCCGTGTTTGAAAACTCCCAAAGCCGCGTGTATCTGGGAGTGCATTGGCAGTTCGACCAGCAGGCGGGCATGAAAATGGGCCGGGAAGTGGCCGACTATGTGTTCGATCACTCATTGCAAGAAACAGACGAGTGAGCGTGCACAGGTACGTACAGAACCAGGCAGCCCGTTCATCGTAGTTTTTCCTTTTCCACAAGCGCTAACAGTAAGTCCGCAGGGTTTGACGCGTCACCTGATGTTCATACTTCATACCCACTTTTTTCTATGACACCCCTACCCCAAGACCCGCCCAAGAACGACGGCGCACCCCAGGGCGCACCGCCTCCGGTCTCCACGGAGAAACCGGCTGCAGCGAACGCCATGAAGGCCGGTCCCAAGATGTCAATCCAACGGACCACTCTGCCGTCCCAACCGGGACGGCAGAGACCTCAGACGCTGCTCCGTTCATCCTCCACGATCACGTCATCCAGCACATCCACAAGATTCTGTACTTCCACCACCGCACATTTCTTCAATCGCCCGCGGGCAACGGGACTGTTGTGGCGTGCAACGATGACTTCGGATGACTGACCTACGGGTGTGTGTTCGACGAGTATCGTACCGTCCATGCCACATGCATTCATGGTTTTCTGGCAGAGCGCCGCCCATCGGTTGCCGCCCCAGATGTACAGCACGCCGTCCTCCCGCGTCGCGCGCAACGCTTTCGCAACGGCATCGATGGATGCGGCTTCCGGTTCCTTTCGAAGATCGTGCAGCGTGTACGCCAGCGCACCCGACCGATCGTGGACGATAGAAAATTTATTTTCGGGCAGGACCAAATCTGCATAGTCACCGATATCTTGGCGGTCGATGTACGGACGCCTGAGTACATGAAAATACGCTTGTTGATATTTCCGTTGCCAGGCAAACACGCCCTCCAAACTCGTGCTCGCACTCAAGGGAATTTGCACTTGATTCCGGCTGCACCGGTTTATGTACTCATGAATGGTCATGATCGACGGCGCGATGTGCGGAGCCAGCGGCACACGGGACACCACATGCAAACGACAATGCCGTTGGTACATTTGCATCGCAGCATTCCCGGCTCCGCCCCCCAATTCCAACACATTCGGTCTTCCATCGCGATAGCGATACAACTCCACCAGTTTTTTGACCGCCGGTTCCATCGGCCGCGTGTTCTCGCCGGAGAGTTTCGCAAAATACGAATGCGGATCGTAGCGCATCGCACCCTCCATGGAGTGTCTGCCTTGCACGCGAATGAAGCCGACACTCAGACCCCATTCAATGTCGCGACGGAATTGGTCCTCCGTACCCGGTGCCGTCATCCCCTGCAGGAACGGCGGAGTATCCAGCATCCAACGGTAGGGGTCTTCGGTTTCGGGGGAGGACATAGGGTCTGGAAGAATAGCATCTCAAGAGCCAGGCAGCCCCGGATGAACCGAGACTGCCTGTAAGTGTCACTCTTTTTCAGCGGTGCATGAAGGCCTGCACCGCCGCCGGGATGATGTGGTCGCGGTGGGCGACCACGATCGCCTCCGGCAATTCATCGACGGAGAAGAACTTCCCTTCCTTGGGATCGTCCTTGATCTCCGCGATGTGCACGAGGCACAGCTCGGGACCGCGCGGTGAAAGGAAGAATAACGGACCGACGAGGCGCGGCGGACTCCTGAACTTCAGGCCGAGCTCGCGCGCTTCCAAGCGCGCGAAGGCCTTTTCGAATCCGCTGGGAACTCCATTGCGCTGATCGGGACCGTCCTTCCCTCGCAGAATCGTCCCCGGACTGTGCCACTGCGCGCCATAAAACGGGTCATCGGCCGGGCGTTGGATGAGGAACACCTCGACGGTGCCCACGGCGCGCCTCTGCAGAATCACCGTCTCGATGGCAACCGAGACAGTGTGTCCGGCCAAGGCATAGAAGACCTCGGCGGACATGGGCGATGGCAATCGACCGAGCAACTCGATCAACCGCCGCTCATCGGCGGATCCGGGAACGATGGGATTCGTCACGGACATCCACACCTCCTGCCCCTAAGGGGCTTTTGGGTCACCGAACTGAAAAGGAACGACGACGTACTATTTCATATTCTCCTGGTATGTCAATTATTCTTGTCATTCGAACGATACGCATTCCTCCGCTTCCCCCTGCCAAGGACGCTTCCCAAGGCCTATAGAGTCTGATAGACTGTCCTTCATCGTAGATTTACCACTTATTGTCCCCTTTTTCGCATGGCCGAGCCGCAATTCCGCACTCCCAAGGGCACCCACGACGCATTGCCGGAAGACCACATGTACATGACGTACATCAAGAAAGCCGTCCGTCATCGCGCACGTCAGGCCGGTTACAAGCGCATCGATCCCCCCATGTTCGAACATTCGGGCGTGTTTCAGCGCGGGATCGGCGAGCACACGGATATCGTGGAGAAGGAACTCTTCACCGTCGTGGGCAAAAAAAATGACGAAGGGAAAGCCGCGGAATTTTCCCTGCGCCCGGAATTCACCGCCGGCATCTGCCGGTCGTACATCGAACACGGCATGCACCTGTTGCCGCAACCGGTCGAGTTCTACGCCATCGGCCAATGTTTCCGCTACGACCGTCCGCAGAAGGGCCGCTTCCGTCAGTTCAATCAATTCGATTTTGAGGTGATCGGACTCAAAGACCCAAGTTTGGATGCGCAGCTGATTCACATGGTCACGAAGATTTTGTCCGACTTAAAAATCCTCGACCGCCTGACGCTGCAGGTGAACAACATCGGTACGGCCGAGAACCGCAAGGCGTTCGTGGAGGCACTTGCGGATTACTTCATCGGGAAGGAACGCAACTTGCCCGCATTCGATCAAAAAAGACTCAAGACGAACCCGCTCCGCCTGCTCGATTCCAAAGAGGAAGACACGCAAATTCTGCTGAAGAATGCGCCAAAACTTGAACAATTTTTGGATGCAGACAGCAAAAAGTACCACGAGACGCTGCTGGAATACTTAGATGAGCTAGGCATCAAATATGTCGCCAATCCCGGCCTCGTTCGCGGACTGGATTACTACACGCAAACGGTCTTCGAATTCTGGGACAGCAGCTCCGGCGCGCAGAACGCGATCGGCGGCGGCGGACGGTACGACGGCTTGATCGAATTGCTCGGCGGTCACCCGACCCCGGGGGTGGGATTCGCCGGCGGAATCGAGCGCGTGATCTGGCACATGAAGGAGGCGGGCGTGACCGTGCCGAACAAGGACCAAGTGGATGTGTTCGTGGCGCAGTTGGGACCGGAGGCGAAGAAACGCTGCCTCACGCTCGTGAGCAAGCTCCGTGAAAACGGCATCCACACCGTCGGTGCGCTCGGCGAAGCGAGCCTCAAGAGCCAAATGCGTTTGGCGGACAAATTTGAGGCGCGCTACACGATGCTGCTCGGCAAAATGGAAGTGAAAGAAGGAACGATCATTCTGCGTGACATGAAAGCAGGCAAGCAACGTCAACTCAAGTACGAGGACGCCATCCCCGAAGTCATCGCCCTGATCGGCAAAGAGAATTTGGACAAATATGTCTTGAAGGACAAGATGGGCGCTGTGGATGAGGATTAAGAACGCGAGCGTTTTCCGATGATGCTTGGGCGACGACGCTGATCCCGTACCTGTTTGATGGCTTTGTCGTACAGGGAAAGAAGCTGCTCCGTGAGCGCCTCTATGGAATAGGCCTCCGCGCGCTTCAGGGAACGCCCGCTCATATCCCGATGATATGCGGCATCCGAAAATAACTGAATCACGGCGCGCGCCATCGCTTTTGTGTCCTGTTGTTTCACGAGAATACCGCTTTTCCCCACCACTTCCGGCACGGCCCCTTCCGCAACCGCGACAATCGGCAAGCCAAATGCCATTGCCTCGATGATCACCATGCCTTGCGCCTCCATGGGACTCGCCGTGATGAACGCGTCTGCTATTCCCAAAAGACCCGATTGCATCAATGTATTCGGCGCGATGAAGCCCGTGAACACCACGGCTTCTGCGATGCCAAGCACCTGTGCTTTTCGTTCAAGTTTCACGCGCTCCGGACCGTCCCCGACGATAAGCAAACTGCTCTCCGGTATGGACCGGCGGACTTGGGCGAAAGCCGTCAGCACGTCGACAATACGTTTTTCGTTGGACAACCTGCCCACGTGTACCAGCACATGTTTACGAAGCTTGTAGCGCCGCTTCATCGCTTGTTTTTCCGATGCATTCAAACGTTTGACGCCCTTCGTCACCACTCCGTTGGGGAGATAATTGATCGTCTGCCGGAAGCCGTCTTCGCGCAATTCCTCGATAAGCAATTTAGACGGCGCGATGCACACGTTGCAAAACTTGTAGAACGAAAGAGAGTGCATGAGAATGGCGCTCGCCAGATAGCGGCGCACGGTGGGATTCTCGCTAATGAACGTTAAGTAGTCGGTATGATGCGCAGTGAGATACAAGTGATTCGTGCCCACAAGCGGTGTGCCGAACGCGACCGCAGCCGCTATGGCATCCACCGACACCATCAGTGTGGTGTGAAAGTGAATGATATCCGGCTTAAACGCGCGGATGGCGCGGAAAACTTTGGGCATACCGATAAAAGGGCTCATGCGGAACCCCGGATACACGCCAGCCGGAATGGACAGCAGATCCACCACTTTCACGCCCGGTGCAGACCAATTTCGGCTTTTCCCTTTGGGAGCGGGACACACGATAAGAACATCATGGCCTTTGCGTCCCAATTCCATCGCAAAATTCGCGATGGACGTGGCAACACCATTCACCTGCGGTAAAAATGTATCCGTGAAAAATGCGATGCGCATACGATTAAATATCCAAGTTCGTCACCGTCTTCGCGTGCGTCTGAATGAATTTGCGCCGCGGAGCGACTTCGGATCCCATCAGCGTGGTGAAGACGGCGTTGGCTTTCTCCGCATCGTCGGACGTGACTTTCAGCATGATGCGGTTCTCCGGATCCATCGTCGTTTCCCACAATTGTTCCGGGTTCATTTCTCCCAGACCTTTGTAGCGCTGGATGTTGACTTTGCGCTTTTTGGGAGCGGCCTTCTCTTTCTTGGCGTCTGCCACCAATGCGTCATCGGCGGTTTCCGCGGGCGCCTCATCATCGTCGTTCACGCGCGTCTCTTCTTCGCCGATCCCCCACTCTTTCAGGAGCGCCGCTTTTTCCTGATCGGTATACACGTATCGAACGTCTTTATCCTTCTGAATTTTGTACAACGGCGGTTGTGCAATGTAGAGGTAGCCGCCGTCGAAGAGTTCGGGGAAGTAGCGGTAGAACAACGTGAGGAGGAGCGTGCGGATGTGCGCGCCATCGACGTCGGCATCGGTCATGATGACGACTCTGTGATAACGGAGCTTGGAGACATCTTTCACTTCACCGATGCCCATGCCCAACGCCACGATCAGCGCTTTGACTTCGGTGTTGCCGAGCATGCGGTCCAAACGGGCCTGTTCCACGTTCAGGATTTTTCCGCGGAGCGGGAGGATCGCCTGGAACTCGCGGTTGCGGCCTTGCTTGGCGGAACCGCCGGCGGAGTCACCCTCCACGATGTACAACTCGCACTGGCTGGGATCGCGGTTGGAACAGTCAGCCAACTTGCCCGGGAGCGTCATGCCGTCGAGCGCGCCTTTGCGGATGACGGAATCGCGGGCGGCGCGGGCGGCCATGCGGGCGCGGGCGGCCAGCAAACATTTACTGACGATCTCTTTGGCTTCGGCCGGATGCTCCTCCATGTATTCCGCCAACTTCTCGTTCACAACGGTTTCCACGGCGGTCTTCATTTCGGCATTGCCCAGTTTTCCTTTGGTCTGCCCTTCGAACTGCGGTTCCTTCAGACGCACGGAGATGACAGCGGTCAATCCTTCACGCACGTCGTCTGCCGTCAGGTTCTCTTCTTTCTCTTTCAGAATGCTGTTGGCGCGTGCGTAGGCGTTGATGGTGCGCGTGAGTGCGGCTTTGAATCCCGTCAGGTGATGGCCGCCTTCCGTCGTGTGAATGTTGTTGGCAAAGCTCACCACGTTCTCCTGGAACGACTGAGTGTATTGCATGGCGACTTCCACAAAGCCGTCATCCGTATCCTTCTCAAACCAAATGGGGTCACCGATCCGCTCCTGGGCTTCGTTGAGGTGATGCACGTACGCCGCAATGCCGCCTTCAAAGTGGAAGCGGTACAGGCGCGGGTAAGCGGTGTCGGCCTCCGGGCGCTTACTGCGCGCATCCATCACGGAGATGGTGATGCCGCGCGTCAGGTACGACTGTTGGCGGAAGCGCGTGAGGAGTGTGGCCAGACTGAATTCGAGCGTGTCAAAGATTTCGGAGTCCGGCATGAACGTGATCTTCGTTCCGGTGCGGTCGCTCTTGCCGATCTTCTTCACGTCCGCCTGGGGCTTGCCGCGCTTGTACTCCTGCATGTGCAGAGCGCCATCGCGATGGACCTCGGCCTTCATATAGGAGGAGAGGGCGTTCACGACCGAAGAACCCACGCCATGCAGACCGCCGGACACTTTGTATCCGGAGTCGTCCCCGCCGAATTTTCCGCCCGCGTGCAGCACCGTGAGCACCACTTCCAACGCCGACTTCTTCGCCGTCGGGTGCATGTCGACCGGAATACCGCGGCCGTTATCATCCACGCTCACCGAGCCGTCGTCATGCAAGGTCACTGTGATGTCATTGGCATGACCGGCCATCGCCTCGTCGATCGCGTTGTCCACGATCTCCCACACCAAGTGGTGCAGACCGCGGACGTCCGTGGACCCGATGTACATACCCGGACGCTTGCGCACGGGCTCTAAGCCTTCCAAGACTTGAATCTGCTGAGCGGAATAGTCGTTTTTAGCCATATCGAAGGAATTTTAGAGAGGAACGGAGAGAGAGGCAACCCTACAGTTGAGATAAGGCTAAGGCTAGGGACTAAGGCTAAGAATGGAAGTAAAAGCTACTTGAGAAACAGGTAAGAAATCCTGATTGTCATTTTCTTCAACCTTAGCCTTAGCCTTAATCCTTAGCCTTCTCCGTACATTTTCCCTTGCACCAGCCTCCTACATTCTTTACCATTCCCCAGCTCTATGGCCATCTACGCTATCAAGAAAGGCGACGAATCCTCCGACCGCTTGCAGCAGCGGTTCAAAAAGCAGGTTCAGAAGACGGGGCTCTTGAAGATCCTCCGTTCCCGCTCCACCTACAAAAAGCCGCTCACACGCCGCCTCCAGCGCATCCGCGCCCTCAAGCGCGAGGAGCACCGCCAGCAGAACCGCAAGACGCGGTTCTACAGCAATATGTGAGAAAGCCTCACCGATATTCCTGTGCTCAGTGTCTCTTTTGATCTGAACAATTTTTGTATGCAATCACATAAACAAACTCAGGCAAAATAGAAGACATGAACACCACCTCCACCCCCTGGCATACACGATCGACAGACGACACGGCTCGTGATCTTGGCACATCCGCACATGCGGGTCTGTCCGAGTCCGAAGCGAAAGCGCGTTTGGAACGCGACGGGCTGAACCAGTTGATGATGACAGCCGGCGTGTCGCCCTGGGCGCTGCTGGCGGAGCAGTTCAAAAATATTTTGGTCATCATCCTCCTTATTGCCGTGGGACTCTCGGCATTTTTGGGACACGAGATCGAAGCGATCGCCATCGGCGTCATCGTGCTGTTTGCCGTGATCTTGGGATTCGTGCAGGAGTTCCGGGCCGAGAAAGCCATGGAGAAGCTGCGGGAGATGGCGGCGCCGCTGGCGAACGTGATCCGTGACGGCAAGCAGATCGAAATTCCGGCGCACGATGTCGTGGCCGGTGATGTGATTTTGCTGACGGCGGGCAATAAGGTCCCCGCGGATGCACGATTGATCGAAGCGGCGAACTTGAAAGCCGATGAAGCGTCCTTGACCGGCGAATCCGTCGCGTCGGATAAAAGCGTCGACACGCTCACAGAGCCCGGCTTGGGCGCCGGTGACCGGAAGAACATGGTGTTTGCGGGAACGACGATCACCTATGGACGCGGCAAAGCGATTGTGACGGCGACGGCGATGCAGACGGAATTCGGAAAAATCGCAGGGTTGCTGCAGACGGTGAAGAGCGAAGAAACGCCGCTCCAGAAGAACCTCGACAAAGTCGGGCACACGCTCGCCAAGGCGGCCGGCGTCATCGTGGTGGTCATCAGCGCCTTGGGTTGGTATCGCGGCGAACCGCTTTTGGAAATCGTGATCTTCGGCGTGGCGTTGGCCGTGGCCGTGGTGCCGGAAGCGTTGCCCGCGGTGGTGACGATCTCGCTCGCCATCGGCGTGCAGCGGATGGTGAAACGCAACGCGCTCATCCGCAGATTACCGGCCGTCGAAACTCTCGGCAGCACGACGGTGATCTGTTCCGATAAAACAGGAACGCTGACGAAGGATGAAATGACGATCCGCGCCATGTGGGTGGACGGCGAAATGGCCGACGTGACGGGCGCGGGCTACGCGCCGACGGGAGAATTTTTGCAGGAGAGCAAACCGCTGCAGCCGTCCGAAGGAATGCTGGAATTGCTGCGCGGCGGCGTGCTGTCTTCCGATGCCGTCCTCGTGCACGAAGAAGGAAAGCATGACATCAAAGGCGATCCGACGGAGGGTGCGTTCGTGGTGGCCGCGGCCAAGGCAGGACTGACGCGCGAGCAACTTGATCCCGCTTTCCCGCGCGTGGCCGAAATCCCCTTCACCTCCGAAACCAAGCGCATGACGACGCTGCATAAAGGGGAAGACGGGCACATGGCCTACGCAAAGGGCGCGGTGGAAATGCTTCTGCAATCCTGCACGCGCATCTGGGGCAAAGACGGAGAACGACCCCTGACGGACGCCGACCGCGCGGCCGTGCTGGACACCGCGAAACAGATGGCAAGCCAGGCGATGCGCGTGCTCGCCGTCGCGCGCAAAGGCAGCGAAGACAACATCGCCGAGGCGCAAGAAGGCATGAAACTGATCGGACTCGTGGGCATGATCGACCCGCCCCGCCCGGAAGCCGCGTCCGCGATCCAAACGTGCAAAGACGCCGGCATCCGCGTAATTATGATCACCGGCGATCACCCCGTGACCGCGGAAGCCATCGCACGCGAACTGGGTATTTTGACGACGCAGAAAGTCGTGACCGGAGCTGAACTGGAAGCCATGGATGAACCGACATTCGATCGCGAGGTCGATCATATCGGCGTCTACGCGCGCGTGTCCCCCGCACACAAACTCCGCGTCGTCGGCGCGCTGCAGAAGAAAGGCGAAGTCGTGGCCATGACGGGTGACGGAGTGAACGATGCGCCTGCTCTGAAAAAAGCCGACATCGGCGTGGCAATGGGTATCACGGGAACGGATGTGACGAAAGAAGCCGCCGCCATGACGCTCACCGACGATAACTTCGCCAGCATCGTCGCAGCGGTGGAGGAAGGCCGCGGGATTTTCGGGAACATCAAAAAGTATTTGATGTATCTGCTCTCCGCCAACATCGGCGAGATCGGTCTTATGACGGGCGCCACAATTCTGGGCTGGCCGTTGCCGCTGTCCGCCGTGCAAATCCTGTACGTGAACTTGGCGACCGACGGTCTTCCCGCTCTCGCGCTCGCGGTCGATCCGCCCGAAGACGATTTGATGAAGCGCCCGCCGCGCAACCCCCGAGTCGGCATCTTCACGCGGCCTGTCGTTCTCCTCATGCTCATCGGCGGACTGTGGTCCACCATCGCCAACCTGTCGCTGTACGGATGGGCGCTCACCTCCGGCCTCCCCCACGACGAAGCCATGACCATCAGCTTCGTCACCCTGGCGCTCATCGAATTCTTCAAGGCCTACAGTTTCCGTTCGGACCGGCATTCCATCTTCACGGGCATGTTCCGGAACAAATGGCTCAACCTCGCCACGTTCTGGGAATTGGCGCTGCTCCTCGTCGTCGTCTACGTACCGTTCCTGCATGAACCTTTCGGCACCTTCAGCCTCACCCTGCGCGACTGGCTGATCATCGCCGCCGTCTCCTTCACCATCATCCCCGTCCTGGAGCTCGGCAAATGGATGGTGCGCAAGGGGTGGCTGGGGAGGGATGGGTGAGCGAGAGGTTTCTGTTTGATGTTTTGTTTTGGCCTCACCCCCTACCCCCCTCTCCCTGCGGGGAAGAGGGGGGAATTTTTGTTGTTTTGTACAAAAAACAATTTACAAACTCCCTCTCCCGCGCACGGGAGAGGGTTGGGGAGAGGGCAAACAAAACAACACACACCCTCCTTCTCCCCGCAGGGAGAAGGAGCTGGAGAATAAGGCCAAAACAGACACAAAACAAAAATTTGAACACAAATTTAATTCAATATTTTCCTCTCCCAAAAGCCATCAACTCAACGCCGCAGCACTAGCCGACAGCTCCGCCAACTCCGCGGTGATCTTCTCCTGGCGGCTGCGGTTGTAGGTGAGGGTCAGGTCGCCCAAGAAGTCCGTGGCGTTATCCGACGCATTGCGCATCGCGACCATGCGTGCGGAATGCTCCGATGCTGCGGCTTCCAAGACGGCCTGGAAAACCTGCACTTCGGTCAATTGTGGGATGATGGTATCCAGCACCGCCGCGGGCGAGGGTTCGAATTTGTACTCGGATGCATCCTTCATGGCTTTTTCCGGCGCGGTCCGTCGGGTTTCAGCGAGGGACGCCAGCATGTCTTTGAGGGCTGAGGGAGAGAATGGCAACAGCACTTTAATGGTCGGTTCCTGCAGAAGCGCGGAGTGGAAATCCGCGTAGATCAACACGACGTGATCGTAGGCACCTTCTTTGAAGCGGTCCGTGACCAGTTTTTTGATGGGCAGCACGTCGCGGAACGTGGGGTGGTTGCTGAGAGCCGGGAACGCGGCCACGACCTTCTGTCCGCTGCGCGCCAGATATTGCTGTCCTTTGCGACCGACGGCGACGAAATCGATCGACTCGAAGGTGGAAATGCCTTTGAGCTGCTTAAGATATTCGTTGGTCAGGCGGAAAAGCTGCGCATGCAAGCTGCCGCACAGGCCGCGGTCGGAGGTATAGAGCACGGCGAGGACTTTCTTCACCGGACGCTCCTGCAGCGACGGGTGGCGTGCGAACGCTTTTTGGTCCGCTTGTCCGGCGATGCGCTCCAAGATCTCCCAGGAAAGTCCGGCATATTGCCGCAGAGCGACCGCCTGCGAGACGGCCTTGCGCATTTTCGAGGCAGCGACGAGCTCCATCGCCTTGGTGACCTGGCGGGTCGATTTGATCGCCTTCATCTTGCGCCGAAGATCGCGGAGGCTTTGGGCCATACAAAATTGTTATATTGTAATATTGTTATATTGTTCGCTTGCCGATGATTGGAGTAGGAAGTTATTCATGAATGTACCAATTTAGCAATATAACAATATAGCAATAGCTACTGCTTCAATGACTGCAATAAACGTTTCAGCTGTTCTTCCGCATCTTTGGTGATTTCCGACGACAGCTGCGTCAACAGATCGAAGTGCTTCGAGCGGAGGAATTCCAACGCTTTGAGCTCAAAGGCTTTGATGTCCGCGACAGCGACGTCATCCATATACCCGTTGATGGCAGCGTAAATCATCGCGACCTGCTCGCCCACGGGCATCGGAGAATACTGGTCTTGCTTGAGGAGTTCCGTCAGACGTGCGCCGCGGTCGAGCTGCTGCTTGGTGGCGGCATCAAGATCCGATCCGAACTGCGCGAAGACCGCAAGTTCGCGGTACTGCGCCAAATCGAGACGGAGTTTGCCTGCCACTTTCTTCATGGATTTCTTCTGGGCGGCGGATCCCACGCGGGAGACGGAGAGACCGACGTTCACGGCTGGACGGATGCCCTTGAAGAACAAATCGGACTCCAGGTAAATCTGACCGTCTGTGATGGAAATGACGTTTGTCGGAATGTACGCGGAGACGTCGTTGGCTTGCGTCTCGATGATCGGCAATGCCGTGATCGATCCGCCTTTTTCCAGGTACACCGCGCGCTCCAGCAAACAGGAGTGCAGATAGAAGACGTCTCCGGGATAGGCTTCGCGACCCGGCGGACGGCGCAGGAGGAGGGAGATCTGGCGGTAGGCCCACGCGTGGCGGGACAAGTCGTCGTACACGATGAGCACGTCTTTGCCTTGGTCCAAAAAATATTCGGCCATCGCGCAGCCGGAGAACGGCGCCAAATAGGAGAGCGATGCGGATTCCGCGGCGCCCGCGACCACCACGATGGTGTAGTCCATGGCGCCGGCCTTCTCCAATTCCGTCACGATCTTGGCGATTTTGGATTCCTTCTGCCCGATTGCGACGTACACGCAGATGACCGGACGATCTGTTTGCTGCGTCTGTTTCTGGTTCAGAATCGTATCGATGGCGACAGCGGTCTTTCCGGTCTGACGGTCACCGATGATGAGCTCGCGTTGCCCGCGCCCGATGGGGATCATGGAGTCGACGGCCTTGATACCTGTCTGGAGCGGGGTGTCCACGGACTTGCGGACCATGACGCCCGGCGCGATTTTTTCGATCGGATACATCGCTTTGGCCTTGATCGGCTTGCCGCCGTCTTTGGGAACTCCCAAAGGAGACACGACGCGCCCGATGAGCTCGTCGCTGACGGGGACGGAGAGAATCTGTCCCGTGGCTTTCACCGTGTCGCCGCGTTTGATCTTGGAGTAATCGCCCAAGACGATCGCACCGACGGTATCCTGTTCCAAGTTCAGAGCGCTTCCGAACACACCGTTGCCGAAATCGATCATTTCCGACGATCCGATTTTGGAGAGTCCGTCGATCTTGGCGATACCGTCTCCGATATCGACCACCGTGCCCACGTGTTCGCGGGCCGGGTCTTTGCGGTAGGCGGAGACGCGGTCTTCCAGCGTCTTCATCAGGGTGTCGGAGAGAGTCATGGGTGGAAAAGAAAAGAGGAATTACACGGCGGAGGCAGATGAGGGTCGCAGCGCACGCCCGGCCTGACGGAGCGCGGAAGCAAGGCTCCAATCCGTGCGGTCATCCCCGACCGTCAGGATCGCGCCGCCCAGAATGGGAACGGCTTCCTGACGCAGATCGACCGCGGAACCGGCCTGCTGCCCCAATGTCCTAGCGATGTCCGCGGCGGCCGGCCCGGCATCGCCGGTCACCGTCTGCAGCAGCGCGGAGAGTGTCTTGTCTTGCGTGCGCAGCGCGGTGCGCAACGCCGCGCGCAGTTCTTTCAGACTCACGCCCTGCGTGTGGGCCGCGCCGATGGCGGCATCCATGAGCGCGGGAATGCCGGTGGCGTCCGCCTTCGCGGCGGCGTCGACCAGGGCCGATGCAAGCAACTTGGCAGCGGACTTCATGACTGCAAAAGGGCGGGAATATCTTTCTGGACGCCCTCCAGAATGCGCTTCTGGTCAGCGGGACCGAATTCACGTTCCAGGATTTTCTCCGTCATCCGCATGACGACGGAGCTCAACGTGCCCTGCAAACTGTCCAAGGCTTCTTGACGTTCCTGCGCCAACTGCTTGCGGCCGCGGTCCAAAATGGCTTCCGCTTCGCGATGGGCTTTGTCCGTCAATTCGGTGCGGATGGTTTCCGCGTGACGCTTGGCGCTTTCCATGAATTTGCCGGACTCCTCATCAAGTTTGCGGAGCTGCTCAAGCTTGAGCTGATCCATCTCCTGTTGTTGACGTACGGCTTCTTCGGCCACCAATGCCGCTTTGCGCGCGGCTTCGCGGCGCTCGTCGATCACTTTCAAGAGCGGCTTGTACACCAGCCACGTCAACACGCCCACGACCAGGCCGAAGTTGACGATCTGCGCGATAAACAGGGGCAGATTGATGCCGAAACTCTGGAGGAGCTGCATGGAAAAGCGAAGAAAAGAAAAACGAGGATCAGACGAACTTCATGACGAGAGCAACGACGAGCGCGTAGATGGCCACGGCTTCGGCGAAGGCGATCGCCAAGATGGCAAGCGTCTGCACTTTGGCGCCGGCCTCCGGGTTGCGGCCGATGGCGTTGACCGCCGAGGAACCGATCCAACCGATGGCGATGGCCGGCATGAGCGTGCCGAGGGCGATGGTCAACGCGATGTCAAAGTTCGTATCGAATGCGCCTGCAACGGCGGTCGCAGCCGCATGTGTGGTAACGGGGTCCATAACGGGGAGAAATGGGAAGGAGAGAATAAAGAGAATTGACGGCTATATAGAGGATTATGCGAGGATATTCAAGGGATGAAAGGAACAGTCTGACCTGTCAATGCGCATGCTCGCCATGGCCGGTGGAGGCCATCTTCAAGAACACCAGGATAAGCAGCGCAAACACCAACCCTTGCACAAACCCGACGAAAATTTCCAATCCCAGGAACGGAATCGGAGCTCCGTACGGCACCAGATAGGAGATGACAACCAGCAGCACTTCCCCGGCAAAAATGTTGCCGAACAGACGGAACGTGAACGAAATCGTGCGCGAGAACTCGCCCAGGATTTCCAGCAGTCCCACGAAAGTGTTGATGGGACCCTCCACGCCCTTGGTTTTCCACGGAGCGACCAGGAATTTGCCGATGTACGAGCCCATACCCAATTCGATCATGCCGAAGATTTGCACGCAAATCATGGCCACGGTGGCGACGGCAAGGGTCATGTTCACGTCGGCGTTCATGGAACGGAAAATGGGGATATCCATCGGATGCCCGTTGTGCATCCCCGCAATCGTAATGCTGCCCACGCCCGGAAAAATGCCCATCCAGTTGGCGGCGACGAGGAAGAGTAGAATAGTGGCCACCAGCGGGAAAAAGAGCCGTGTTTGCCGCTTGTCCTGCACGATCGAATCGAAGAAATCAAACAGTCCCCCGATGATCATCTCCACGAATGCCTGGAACCGTCCTGGCACTTTTTTGTATCCCGTCGCGCGGACGGCGAGCGCGAAAGCGATGAAGAACGCCACGGCGATCCACGACATGATGAGCGTGTTGCGGATCTCGAACATTCCCAGATGCGCGACGGTTTCGGAGGCCAGTGTGGGGGGCGTGAATGCCATGAGGAAGTGGAATCAGGGGCGGATGACGCCGCGCACTTTGCGGACGACGGCGATGGCGGAGAGCAGGAAGGCGATGATGCAGCCGGAGATGAGGAGAAGTGGCGAGGTACCGTATTGCTTATCCAGCCACGCGCCCCCGAATGCCAACACCACGACGGGAATGGCGATAATCAAGCCCAGTTCTCCGGCAAGCACGAGTGGTGTCCACACGGATTGCTGCTCCGGCTTTTTGGTGGGCTGCAAATCCGTCATACGCCGGGGGGAAGGGATCTGCGGGAGCGATGCCGGCGAACGCTTTTGAGACGTGCCAATTCGCGATCGAGAATCGCGACGGCCTCGGCGAATCCTTCTTCTTCTCCCCTGCGCTCGGTCACCAACTTTTGGGCGGCTTCATGCGCTTTTTGAATCGCCTCTTCCTGCAGGCTCTCGGCGCGGTCGGCGATGTCCGTCAGCACGCGCACCGTCGATCCATCCACTTCCAACACCCCGTGCGACACCGCGAACAATTCTTCGGTCTTGCCGTGCCGGACGACCATCGTGCCGGAGGCCAACGTCGTCACCAGCGGAATGTGATGGGGCAGAATGGTCAACTCGCCCATGGCGGTGGGGACCGATACGGAATCGATCTCGCCCTGGAAAGCCGTCTGGTCGGGGGTGATGATGCGGAGAATCATGCGGCGGTGACGTCGTCGATGGAACCTTTCATGTAAAAGGCCTGTTCGGGCAGACTGTCGTAATCGCCCTTCAGGATTGCGGCGAAGCTGCGGACGGTGTCTTCACGCTTCACGAACTTGCCGGGGATACCCGTGAACATCTCCGCCACGAAGAAGGGCTGACTGAGGAATTTTTGAATGCGGCGGGCGCGGTGGACTGTGCGCTTGTCTTCTTCGGAGAGCTCTTCCATACCCAAGATCGCGATGATGTCCTGGAGTTCTTTATACCGTTGCAGCACTTTCTGCACGCCGCGCGCGGTATTGTAGTGTTCTTCGCCGAGCGTGGCGGCCGTCATGATGGTGGACGTGGAATCGAGCGGATCCACAGCTGGGTAAATACCGAGCTCGGAGATGGCGCGGCTGAGCACGATGAGCGAGTCCAAGTGCCCGAAGGTCGTGGCCGGGGCCGGGTCGGTCATGTCATCGGCCGGAACGAACACGGCCTGGACGGACGTGATGGATCCTTTTTTGGTGGAGGTGATGCGTTCTTGGACCATACCCATTTCCTGGGCCAGCGTCGGCTGGTAGCCCACGGCGGACGGAATGCGGCCAAGGAGAGCGGAAAGCTCGGCACCGGCCTGGGTGAAGCGGAAGATGTTATCGATAAAGAGGAGCACGTCGCGCTGCTCTTCGTCGCGGAAGTACTCGGCCATGGAGAGTCCCGACAGGGCGACGCGCAAGCGCGGTCCCGGCGGCTCGTTCATCTGGCCGAAGACAAGGGCGGTCTTTTCCAAGACGCCCGATTCCTTCATTTCAAAGTACAAGTCGTTTCCCTCGCGGCTGCGCTCCCCCACTCCGGCAAAGACGGAATATCCGCCGTGCTCCGCGGCTACGGAGCGGATCAGCTCTTTGACGATAACGGTCTTGCCCACTCCGGCTCCGCCGAAGAGTCCTACTTTTCCTCCTTTCAAGATGGGACAGATGAGATCGATGACTTTAATACCGGTTTCCAAGACTTCCGTGGAGGTCGACTGCTCGGAAAACGGCGGCGGATCGCGGTGGATGGGGTACTTTTTCTTCGCCTTCACAGCTGGCAAACCGTCGATTGGGTCGCCCAAGACGTTAAACATGCGACCAAGCGTTTCGGGGCCGACGGGCACGGAGATCGGGGCACCGGTGTTGGTCACAGCCGTCCCGCGGGACAATCCGTCTGTGGAACCCATCGCCACGGCGCGGACGATATTGCCGTCCATGTGCTGCTGCACTTCCAAGGTGAGCGACTCGCCGCCGACCGTGGTGGTCAGCGCGGAAAAGAGGGCGGGGAGTTCTTTTGGTGAGGCAAACGCGCAATCGACGACGGCGCCGACGACCTGCGAAACTGTTCCAGATGCAGCCATGGACAAAGGAATGGGAAGGATAGTTAACCGCTATATAGAGCATGTGGGCCTGACATTCAAGGCCTGAAAGACGCCCTCGGACTATGGTATGCATCATCGCTCTCATCATTTCTGTTTTTTGGTCTTTACCTTTTTTTCCGCCGTATGATTCTTGCCAGTTGGGTGCTGAGTCTTTGCAAAACACGCGAGGTGTTTTTCAGAGGAAGTTCCTCCTCTTCGATTCTAGCCGACAATTTATCCAATTCTTCCACCAATGCTCCTATCTCTTCGCGATTAGGATACTCTGCCTCCTGCATTGTGCGAGCTTTACTACGCAAATTTGACGCCTCTAGCTTCACCACCCGTATTTTTAACGTTCTGTGCATTTGTCGCTCAGTTGAACCATGCAGAGACTGCAAATCGCCGATCAGCTGTTCTGCGTTCCGGATTCTCCGCCACATCCTGTCTAGATTTTCGAAGTTTTCATACTCTCCATTTGGTTGTTGATTCTCGGATTCTTCCAGCAATTTCTCGACTTCAGCATGCAGTATTTGGATCCTGGGTACGGCAAACGCATTCTGGATTTCTTCCAACGTCTGAAACACAACCGTGCGACAGCGCTCGGATAGGAGGGTGGTAATCTGGCGTCGCACGGCGTAAAACTCACGTTGCATCTGGTAATCCGGGTTCGCTTTTCCCTGTGAGGCGGTGCGCAAGCTCATGAGTACAAGCTGCGTGCGCTTGAAGCGCAGTGCCTGCTGCAGACTTTGCAAAAAAGCCACAGCGTACGGATCACGAGAATCCACTGGCAGCTCTTCCAGCTCCTGCAATGCAGCCTCCGTCTCCTGGAGAGTCGCCTGTGTATTGTGCAGAACAAGCACCTGGGGCTGCATTCCTTCAGAGAACCATTCATGAGGGACAATGAAGCCCGCCGCTTCCGGGCAAAAAACCGTTTGGAGAGCTTGCAAGACTTCTGTGCGCTGGCAATCAAGCAGATGGTCAACATCATCGCCTCGCAGCAGAAGCATTGCATTTGCATCGATCGGCTCATCGTGATCTATGCATGCGTCATAAAATACGGCTCTGGGTTCCGGATCCGTAGGATCTTCGATCACACGCAATCGTACTGAGTCAACAATGGACATTGTATTAAAACTTATACTTTAAAAGTATGATTTTGTCAATATTATCCCCCTGTATGCTCAGACCCATGACACACCTCATCAATACCCTCTTGGCATGGTCGCAATCCGTTCCCGTGGAAATTTTTACCATCGTGGGGGCGTTTCTGGAAGAAGTGATTGCGCCGATCCCCTCTCCGCTGGTCATGACCACGGCGGGATCCATCGCAAAAGCGGCAGGACACCCTTGGATATTCCTCCTGTGGCTGACCTTCATCGGCGCCATCAGCAAAACGATCGGCTCGCTGATCATCTACGTCCTCGCCGATAAAGGAGAAGACATCGTCGTCGGCAAGTTCGGCAAATTCCTGGGCATTTCCCAAGCCGACATCCAGGGGATGGAAAAGTACATCCGCAGCCGCACGCGGGAAGATGTCATGCTGTTCATCCTCCGTTCATTGCCGATCGTTTCCAGCGCGCTACTGTCCGTCCTCTGCGGCGTGCTCAAGATCAACATGCGCGTGTACATCATCACGACTTTCCTGGGCACACTCATCCGCAACTTGTTCTTCCTGGTGCTTGGGTACGCCGGAGTCGAAGCGTATCAATCACTTTTGGGCGGGGTCGATGTGCTGGAAACCGTCACCAAAGTGTTGATGGTCGCCGTGGTCGCCGGTGTGATCGGCTGGATGTACTGGCGGCGGTGGAAGAACAGAACAAAAAACCAGAAACCAGAAACCAGAAACCAATAAACTAATCTGCGATCAGGCCATGAGAATCACCATCTTCACGAGCGTAATCTCTGGATAGCGCGGTCCATCTGCGTGTCCACCGTACGGCTCGTATTTTCCACCACGATGTCGGGGATGATCCCGACTCCGTCGATTTTGCGCTCCAGCGGCGTCTTCCATTCCGCGACGGTCAGCTTGAGCGACGACCCGTCCGTGAACTGCACCACCTGCTGCACCGTGCCCTTGCCGTATGTTTTCTGACCGATGACCGTCGCGCGCTTGGCGTCCTGCAACGCGCCCGCCACGATCTCCGCGGCGCTCGCCGAGCCGCCATTCACCAGCACCACCATCGGGATATCCATGGAGATGGTGGGAGTCTCGCGGGTGTATTCCGTATCCGTGCTGGCACGCGAGTGGATGACGACAAACGGGGAGCCGAGCGGCAGGAAATTGCTGACGGTCGTGCCAGCAGTGTCCAGCAGTCCTCCCGGATTATTGCGCAGATCCAGGACAATTCCCGACGGACGCTGCGCCGCGATCTTTTCCATTTCGCCACGCAGGGTTTCCTCCGTGATATCGCCGAACTGATACAACTTCACCACCGCAATGTTGCCCTGCATGCTCACTTCCACTTCCGGAATGCGGATGGTGTCGCGCGTCACGCGCACGTCGAGTTCGGATCCCTCGCGACGGATGCGCAAGAGCACTTGCGACCCTTTGGGCCCGCGGATTTTGCTCACAGCTTCATCGATCGACAAGCCCGAGAGCGTCACGCCGTCGGCGGACAGGATTTGATCGCGCGGGAGCAATCCGGCCTTTTCGGCGGGCGAGCCTTTCAGCGGCGTCACGATGCGCAGAATGCCGCCCGTCTGTTCCACGTTGGCGCCGATGCCCTCCAGGGAACCGCGGATCTGCGTCTGGAAATTTTCATTCTCCACTTTGGGCAGGTACTGCGTGTACGGGTCATGGAGCGCATCCACCAATCCATCCACTGTTCCGTCCGTGGCGGCGCCCGATCCCAAGCGATCTTTATACAAATATTCGCGCTCCAACAATTCCATCACGGCGCCGCGCACCTTCTCCTCGCCGCCTTGGATCGCACCGGAAGGAACCGTCAGCGTCGGCACGGATGGCGGAGCGAGTTCGGCCGCTTTTTGAAGCAGAGTTTTTGCGCCGCTTTCCGTCAGCAACGTCTTCCATCCGAACAGCTTTGAGGATTCCGCGGTCGCCAAACCCTTGGCAATCGCCGCGGCCGCGACCTGTTGCTGAGCCGTGGTGCGAAGATCATCCAGGAAGACGGCATCCGTCTTCTGAATGCCCGTGAGCGTCACGATAACGGAGAGTGCTTCGCCGCGCGTGATGGGCTTGTTCCAGTCGGGCTTGCCGCTGAAAACCGTCAATGCTTTGCGGCTTTCCGCGGCTTGGATCGCGGCGCGCATCGTGCGGGATGCGGCGGCGTTCTTCACGTGCAAGGCTTTCACCGCCCGCTGAATGAATTCCCCGCGCGTGACGGTGGACGCCTTGGGCGTGCGGATCCGCGTTTGCGTCTCGGCGTTCGTCCGGGTGCGCGGCGTGGCGGCATGTCCGATAGGTGCCGCGACGGGCGCCAAGACAAGAGAAACGACGAGGGAAACAGCCGTGCAAGCGGCACGGAAATCACGACGAAAGGTGAACGTATCAAACATGCGGAGGTGCGGTACAGGGAACGAGAGGCTTTACTCTACCTCGGCTTCCTCCTCGGCCACAAACAACTCGCGCTGAATGTTGTGCCCCCATTCTTTCTGGTTTTCCGCACGGGCAAACAGATACGTCAGCAAGAAGAATCCGCCCACCACATAAAAAAGCGTCGGGAACAGCAGCAATGCGACGTAGTGCAACGGCGAGCCCGGCGCGGAGCCGAAGATATCCCCCAGCGTGCGCGGGTTGCCCGGCAAGATATCCGGCAGCGTGACAAGGAAGTTACTGGATGCATGCAACAGGATGGCCAGACCGAATCCCGTCAGCAGCATCTGCCGGCGCACGATCATTTCCTTGCGCATGCCGAACAGATCATGGATATACCGCAGCACGCGGTGCTTGCGGCCTTTCGCCTCCGCGTTCTGCAGCGACGGTCCGGCGAAGATCGCCAGCCCCAGGAAATACCCGATGATGCCGGTGGAGACGATGTGCACCATGCTGGTAAGAATGGACCGGCCGGCGACATTCCCCGCGAAAGACACCCAATCGCGGCTCACGGGATCAAGCAGATACTGCTTCACAAAGTCCACGAAGTATCCCGTGGGCGTGATGTTCTCGGCAAAGGCGAATCCAATGGCCGTGAGGATCGCCAGCTGCATCGCATCATCAACGGAAGTGATGTGCCGCTCCCCTCCCCGCTTGAGCACCCAGAACTTACTGCCTTCTTCGATCAATCCGACACAGAGAAATGCGACAAGCACGGTCATGACCGACAACCCCACGGTGGAGAGACTCGGCCACACATCCGCCACGAACGCGTGCGCGCTGCGATTGAAACTGACAAGTTCGACGCGGAACAGAAAGAAATCCAGAGCGATTCCCCGCTGCTGCAACGCGTCGTACAGCAAGATCGGGATCGTGGAGAGCATGCCGGAGAACAGCATGCCGAGCACCACGCTCAATCGCTCGCGGTGGTACGGCAAAAAAATCATCGCCCACACGGCCGCAGGAATGACAGCAACGCCGATCGCAATCAAGTGCGCCAATCGTTGCGTGCCCGTTTCCAACATCAGCATCTGAAAGACGATCCAGAAGAGAAACGTACCAAGCACCGTCGCCTTCGTGCCCGCATCCCATGTTCCGAACAAAATGCGCCAAACGACAATAAGGAGGAGCACCCCCAGCGCCATCGCATAGCCATTCACCGCGGAATCGGCCAGGAGCATCTTCGTGACCTCCATTGAACCGACCGACAGAATCGTCCCCACCACTGCCCCAAACGCAAAACGCGTGCGCTTCTTTCCCGCGCGGCCAAGGAGATCCAAACCAGCCAATACGGCCACGGCCGTCAGGACCACAAGCGTCCGCGTGAGCGAAAATCCCGCTGGAAAGAGAAGATCCGACATTCCTATTATTATAGCACAAAATCGACTATTCTGATAGTCCTCCCCGGAATCCTTCCCTGTAGCGTATAGTCGGTTCCTTACTTAGCCTTAGCCTTAATCCTCAGCCTTGCCCCATGCCCGCCCCCTCCCTCGACCATCTCCATTCCCTCTGCAAACGCCGCGGTTTCATCTTCGCGGGATCGGACATCTACGGCGGATTGGCCAACACGTGGGATTACGGACCGCTCGGAGTGGAACTGAAGAACAGAATCAAAAAACTCTGGTGGAAGACGTTTGTGCACAAACGCACGGACATGGTGGGATTGGACGCGGCGATTTTGATGAACCCCAAAGTGTGGGAAGCCAGCGGACACGTCGGCAACTTCAACGATCCACTTGTCGACTGCAAAAAATGTCACGAGCGCTTCCGCGGCGATAAGTTGCTGGAAGAAAAAATCGGCGTGGAAGCGGCGGCGATCTTAAAACTGGAGCAAGTGGAACCGATGCTGAAGGCGGAAAAAATCGTCTGCCCCAACTGCGGCGAATTGGAATGGACCCCCGCCAAAAAATTCAACCTCATGTTCAAGACGCAGCAAGGCGTGATCGAAGGCGAAGGTACGGATATTTATCTGCGACCGGAAACGGCACAGGGAATTTTCGTGAACTTCAAAAACGTCGTCGATACGATGCGCATGCGTTTGCCGTTTGGTGTAGCCCAAATCGGCAAAGCCTTCCGCAACGAAATCACCCCGGGCAACTTCACGTTCCGTACGCGCGAGTTCGAACAGATGGAGATCGAATACTTCTTCGATGCCGAGAAACAGAAGTGGGAAGATGTGTTCGACACGTGGAAAAAAGACAGCTGGCACTTTGTGCATGAGCAGCTCGGCATCGGCAAAGAACGTCTGCGTCTGCGCGATCACGAGAGCGACGAACTCTCGCACTACTCCAAAGGCACCACAGACATCGAGTACCTGTTCCCCTTCGGCTGGGGCGAGCTCTGCGCCGCCGCCGCATACCGCACGGACTACGATTTAAAGCAGCACGAGATGCACAGCAAACAGGATCTGCACTACACGGATCCCGACGACGCGACGCGCAAAATCGTCCCGCACGTGATGGAGCCGTCCTTCGGTTCCGACCGCATCACGCTCGCTGTGTTGCTCGACGCATATACCGAGGAACCGACCCCGAATGGCGAGACGCGCACCGTCCTCAAATTCGCGCCGGGAATTGCCCCGATTGACGTCGCCATTCTGCCGCTCAGCAAGAAGGAACACCTCGTCGCCAAGGCCGAAGAACTGTACAAAAAAATTGTACAAGAAACCGACTTAGTCTGTGATTTCGATATCACAGGATCGATCGGGAAACGCTACCGCCGCCAAGACGAAATCGGCACGCCCAAATGCATCACCGTCGACTTCGGGACGATTGGGGAAGATGCCGCGCAGGGCGAAAAAGACACTGTGACAATCCGCGATCGCGATACGCTAAAGCAGGAACGTATGACGATTACGGAATTGATCGAACTTTTAAAAAAGCGCTGACACGAGGAAAGGGACCGGCGTCATGCCAGCCCCTTTCGCCTGCTGCGTTGTCAGTTGTTTTGAACTACGACTGCTTCAGGAGCAACTTGGCCTTCTCGACTTCGTTGTTGAACGTCGAGTTGCCGAAGTCATGGGTGCCGATGGTCCGGAGACCCACTTCGATGGCTTCGGTCAGCTCGTCTTCGGTCCCCGCTGCCTGACCAGGCAGCGGTTTGCCGTCACGCATCGGAAAGATGACGGCGAGCTGTTGTGAATCCCGGAATTTGCCATGGTTCGGCCTTGCGTTTCCGAGTTCGGTCAGCGCGAATTTTGCGAGATTCCGCGAAACCGTTTTGTATCCGTACTTGGCTACGAACATGGCGCTCGATCTGTATTCCTCCTTACCCTTGAAGTCGTCGCCGTTCGGGATCGCCGCCGGGAAGACGACGCTGACGATCAGCGCGCCGTCCTTGTACGGGACGATCACGGAGTGGTTCGGCACCGCGACACCGACGACGTGGACTTCGAGGACGTCCCCCTTGCGGAGTTCGCCCTCCCACGCTTTCGGCGTAATGTCAGACATCTTGCCGCCATTCAGCCGGTGGCGAACGAAGATGGCACTATACGTGCCACCGAATCGCTCTGCCTGCTGAACGCTGACTGCCTTGCCCGGCAGGACAAGAGCAGAATCCACATCCTCGATCTCGCCCTTCTCCTCTCCCGACGTCCAGAGGACGCGGGTGGGATAGAACTGCTTCAGGACAATCTTCGCCTTGTCCTTCTCCTCGTTCTGGCTAGCCGCTTCCGGCCAGCCGATGCCGAGGATCATGAGGACACCGACCGCGATTCCCATCGCGTAACTGCGTTCGACCATGTTTAAACCTCTTTCTTCGGAACGGGTAAATATGACAATGAGCAGCAGACAGCGATCATCACATCCGTGTGATCAAGTGGTAAATTAACATAATTTGTAATAAATGCAATATTCGCAGTGCAAAGCTTGCAAAAGGGCATTTAGGACTGTATAAAGGGCGTACTTCACTTCCTACCGATCGCAGCGGTCCTGTCCTTC
Source organism: uncultured Candidatus Peribacteria bacterium (assembly GCA_964403335.1). GTDB lineage: Bacteria > Patescibacteriota > Gracilibacteria > Peribacterales > Peribacteraceae > CAZYAK01. Next base: position 25,192 of record CAYOFI010000006.1, on the reverse strand, counting down.
GTCTCCGCTCAGGACGACAAGGAATCCTCCGCACTCAGCGAAACGACGTAGAAAGGCAGCTTAAGGACTTGCCCAGCCGGGCACATCACCCCTCCCCTTTCTTCCGCACTCGCTCTGCTGCGCGCGTGCACCCCTCCCCATCTATCCGTATGGCCATTCCTTCCGAGAAAGATTTGCTCCAAGCCGCGTGCCACTTTGGCCACCGCAAGGAGAAGTGGAACCCGAAGATGAAGAAACATCTCTACGGTGTCCGCAAAGGCATCCACATCTTCGATCTTGCGCAGACCAAGGCACACTTGGAACGCGTGTGCGCCGAGATGAAAAAGTTGCAGGTCGAGGGCAAGACGATCCTGTTCGTTTCCACCAAGCAGCACTCCATTCCGTTGATCGAAAAAGTCGCCAAGAACCTGAACCAACCGATGGTGACCAAGAAGTGGATCCCCGGACTGCTCACCAACTGGAGCACGATCAAGCGCCGTCTGCGCTACTACTTGGATTTGCAACGCTCGTTCCAGACCGGTGAATCCGAGAAGTACACCAAGAAGGAGCAAACCGCGCAGCGCAAGTTGCTCGCCAAGCTCGACACCGCCCTCTCCGGTGTGTCCCGCATGAACGGACTCCCTGACGCCGTGTTCGTCGTCGACGCCATCCGCGACCGCGTGGCAGTCCTCGAAGCCGCAAAACTGAAGATCCCCATCTACGGCATTTGCGACTCTAACGCCGACCCCGATCACTTCACCACGTACATTCCGGCCAACGACGATACGGTGAAGTCCATCGAATTGCTCCTCAACACCGTCGAATCCGAGCTCGGTGATGCCGCTCCCAAAAAGAGCCCCGTCGATAAAGACGAAGAATTGGTCGCCGCCTGATTCCGTCACTTGGTTTCTGGCTTTTGGTTTCTGTTTTCCCCTCCCCCTTATGTCCCCCGTATCCGCAGCCGATGTCGCCGCTCTCCGCGCCCGCACGGGCGTATCCATTTCCGCCGTCAAACAGGCGTTGGACGAAGCAGGCGGTGACCAGGAAAAGGCCATCGAGATCCTCCGCAAGAAAGGCATCGCCGGCGCCGTGAAGAAAGCCGACCGCGAGCAGTTCGAAGGCGCCATCTTCATCGCCGATGATGGAAAGAAGGCCGCCGTCATCACCGTCAAATGCGAAACCGACTTCGTCGCCCGCGGCGATGACTTCGTGGCCCTCGGCACCGAGCTTGCGCAGACGGTCCTGACGAAAGGCAAAGACGCCGCACAGGTCGTGATCGACGAAAAGATGCCCGCAGCCATCCAGAAGATGGGCGAGAACATCTCCGTCGCCGAAATCCAAGAGATCTCCGCTCCGGCCCTCGCCGCCTACGTGCACTCCAACCGCAAGTTGGCCGTCATCATCGGCTCCGATGCCGCGGGTGCCGACAAGTCCAAACTGAAGGACGTGGCCATGCACGCAGCAGCTTTGAACCCCGCGTACGTGAAGCCCGACGAAGTCTCCGACGAGACGCTCAACAAAGAGCGCGAGATCTGGAAGGAGCAGATGAGCAAGGAGAAGAAGCCCGAAGCGATCATGGAGAAGATCATGCTGGGCAAAGAGAAGAAATTCCGCGAAGAAAACGCGCTCCTCACGCAGATGTTCGTGAAGGACCCGACCCAGACGGTCGAGGCATACTTGGGCGGATCGGGGGTGACGACGTATGTGCGAGTGACGGTGTAATGAAAAATTGAAAATTGAGAATTGAAAATGATGGAAGTAGTTCTGATCACAGAGCTGCTTCCAAAATTTTCAATTTTTCATTCTCAATTTTCAATTCTTACCACTTATGCCACGGCATCTCGATCTGATCGAGCGGAATATCTTCGATCGAATTCGGTCCTTTCTTCGCAAGCCTCTGCAAGAACTTCATCAGAGCTTTGCGGTAGATGACGCCCGCGATGGCAAGAACGCCGGCGACGAGCGCCGAGGCGATCACGCCGATCTGCCCCCCGCTTAGGCCGGGTCCGCCCACATCGCCCGCGGGCTGAATGATATCGGCGCGGAGTTTGCAGGTGTCTTCACAGACGGTGCTGCCGTCGCATTCCTCTCCGGCATCCACGATGAAGTCCCCGCAGAACGGCTTGCGGCAGCTCAAGCGGCACGCATCCGGGATCATGTTGGAATTGTCTTTCCCGGCGTCGCATTCCTCGTTGTAGCTCACGATGCCATCTCCGCACCGCGGACGGCGGCAGGCATTGGAACACGCATCTCCTCCGTTCTGATTGCCGTCATCGCATTCCTCCGGACCTTCCGTCACGCCGTTGCCGCACTTGGCAAAGCCGCAAAGGGTCGTGCAGGAATCCGCATCGTTTTGATTGCCGTCATCGCACTGCTCGCCGCTCTGGCGGAACCCGTCACCGCAGCGCGGCGCCTTGCAGACGTTGGTGCAGGCGTCATTGTTGCTCTGATTGCCGTCGTCGCATTCCTCGCCGTCTTGCGCGATGCCGTCCCCGCACATGGACAACTTGCAGACGTTGGTGCACGAATCCGTTTCGGTTTTGTTCCCGTCGTCGCACTCTTCGCCGATCTGGACCACGCCGTCGCCGCACCGCGGGACGCGGCACGTGTTGGTGCAGGAATCGAACGCATCCTGGTTCCCGTCGTCGCATTCCTCGCCCGCTTGAATGAGGGCGTCACCGCACCGTGCACGCTTGCAGGCATTGGAACAGGCGTCCGTATCCAGAGGGTTCCCGTCGTCGCATTCCTCGCCGAACTGCGCGATCCCGTCGCCGCAATGCGGCAATTGGCAGGCATTCGTGCAGCCGTCGGTGGCGATCTTGTTGCCGTCGTCGCATTCCTCGCCCGTCTCCGTCAGGCCGTTGCCGCATGTCAGACTGGCAACCACGCTCTTGGAAGAAGAACTCTTGGAGGACACTGCGCCGCTTCCCGCGGGCGGGCCCTGGAGCAACGTTCCCGATCCACCCGATGACACCGACTGGCACGTGGGACCGAAGTACCATTTGCAGCCGGAAAAACACGGGACCGTACCATTGCACTGCGGCGGCAGACAGTACGTTCCGCATGCGGGCGTATCGTCGTACTTCCGTTCAATGAGCATGTTTCCGCTCGCGTCCTGCGCGTAAAATTCCTCCGCGGGCGCTTCGCATTCTTCGTCGCCGGCGATCCAGACGGCGCCGTCGCCGCATTGCTGAAATCTGCAGTCGTCGCCGCATGCCGTCTGTCCGTTGAACCGGCCGTCATCGCATTCCTCCGACGGCTTGTCGACGATGGAGTTCCCGCAGGTCGCGGAGACGGACGACGCGGATTTGGTGGGACATCCCGGCCACCCGTACGGTTTGCCCAGACAATTGGAAGGCAATGCCGCTCCTTGTATATCCAAATGAATGCCCGTCAACGCGACAACCACCAGGAGGCACGCTCCGGCCGTGACGGCGATGAGTGTTTTGGTGTTGGTCATGGAATCTCTCTATTGTAGCAGAAAATGAGCCTAGAGTCATTACTGAAATTAAAGAGGGCATAGAAGGAATAGAGGGAATAGACGGGATAGAGGCTGCCTCCTGATGACCTTTCAAACTTCTATCCCGTCTATGCCTTCTATCCCCTCTGTCACTCGCCCGGAAAAGAAACGTTTACTCCATCTACGAAATCCGGTATACTGTGTCTAATGTCTAAAGGAAACATCCTCATCGCCGAAGACGACGCCGTGCTGCGCAATTTGTACGTGAAGAAGTTCACGACCGAAGGATACGAGGTGCAAACGGCCGAAGACGGCGAACAGGCCATTGCCGCCATTAAGGCCAAAGAGCCTTCGTTGCTGATCTGCGACATTCACATGCCCAAAGTGGACGGTTTCCAGGTGCTGAAGGAATTCCCCAAGGAGTCGCGCAAATTCCCGGCCATCATGCTCACGAACTTCGACCAGGCGGATTTTAAATTACGCGCGCAGGAACTGGGCGCGGACGATTACTTTGTCAAAAAAGACATGACGATCAAGAGTTTGGTGCAGATGGTGGAGAGGTTGAAACACTTGTGAAGACGCAAAGGGAATAGACGGCGCAGAGGCGATAGACGGGATAGAGGTGCTTTTTTTCCTCTATCGCGTCTATTCCCTCTATCCCCTCAGAGTTTCAGCCACCCCAACCACTTCCCGAACCATCCCAACCGCGGCGGGGTCGCCAAGGGTTTGCTTTGCAGGACCATCTCGCGCAGCGTGTCGCGCAATTTTTGAATGGAATCATCGGTGCGCCCTTGCAGAAGCACGTTCAGTTCCCCCATATCGTCCAGAGACGACGTGATGAGGTTCACCGAACCGATGAAGGCGTACTCGCGGTCCACCAGAAGCGTCTTGCCGTGGAACATGCGCGGGTACAGATACACCTGCACATACTCGCGGTTGCCTTCCTGCAGCAACCGGTCGACGGTGACCATGTTGGCGTAATGATGTTGCATATCCGTGCGCTGCGGCACGATGAGCGTCACACGGACCTTTTCTTTGCTCTTCTGGACGAGCAAATCTATCACTTTGGGATCGGAGATATAACATTGTTCCACGACGATGGAATGCTCCGCACGCTCCAGCAAATCCATCACCGCGGGACGGATGTCTTTGTGCGCATCGGAGTTCATCACCAAACGCGTCTTGCCCTTGGGCGCGTGGATCTCGCCGCTGGAGAGGTACTCCTCCACGAACCCGGTGCCATGCAGCTCGACCATGTAATCGTGCAGGCGCTCGTGATATTCCGACGCAATGTTCATCCCCGTGAGCAGCAGGATTTTCCCGTCGATGACGTACACCTTGGCGTGATCCGCTTTCTTCCCGTAGCTGATGCGGATATTTTTGTGTTTCCAGAAACGGTCCCACAGCGGGTCTGTACTTTCTTTGGTCGTCAAGAAATCCTGATGGAACTCGAACACGTCTCCCGTCGCTTCTTTGGAAATCTGGACCTTCACGCCGCGGTCGGCCAGCTCCGTCAGCAATTCCGCCATCTGCCGTCCCAACGCATCGTCCTTCCAAATGAACATCTGGATGTAGACGGTGTGTTCCGCGCGGCCCAAAAGTTTACGGATGCGCGGGAAGACTTCTTTGTCCACCCATAACCGCGTGCGCGGAGCCGTGCTGTTGCCGGTGATGGGGGCCAACGTCTGGAGCAGCAACTCCGTACGGAGCCTGTAGAGCACGCGCCAGCCCGTGACCCGGCGCTGCCCGCGTTTGCCAAACACGTAGCGCAGGAAACTGCGCAGAGACGTGCGGAAAGCGCGGCGGTTGAAGAAATCTCTCAGGCGTTGCACACAGGAGGGTCAAAGTGCCCGTAAAACAGGCGGGAAACGGCGTTTTCTTGCTCGAACGAGGGCGGGAAACATGGTACAATGGTACGATACTCCCGTTTTCCCCGTCAGGCGACGCCAATGACTGTTTTCCTTACTCTAATCGGCATTCTGCTCATCGTCGCGGCCATGGTCGCGGGCATGCTGTGGCGCATGCGCATGGCGATGGACCGTAAGCGGGAGCGCGACCTGGTGTTTTTGCAAATCCAAATGCCGAAAAAAGAAAGCAAGGAAGACAAAGAAACGGAGTCCGAACAATTTTCCACGGGCAAAGATTTCAAAGAAGTGCTGGGCATCATGGATCACTTGTACCAGGCGCTCTACAGTTTGCATTCGCATAAATTCAACCGCCATTGGAAAGGCCAGCCGTTTTTCTCCGTGGAGTACGCCGCGCTCGCCGGCGAAATTTTATTCTTCGTGGTCTGTCCGCGCAGCATCGCCAGCTTGATTGAAAAACAGATCACCAGCTTCTACCCCGACGCGATCATCGACGAAGTGGAAGACTACAACATCTTCACGCCGCAATCCGTGGTTGCCGCGCAGATTTTGGTCCCGGAGAAAAAGTACACCAGCGTCTTTAAGAGCTATCAGCAGCTGAAAAGCGATCCGCTGAACAACATCACCAACGCCTTCAGCAAATTGAAGACCGACGAAGGCGCCGCCGTGCAGTTTGTGCTGCGGCCCGCCGACGGTCATCACTGGCAACACAAAGTGCATGATGCGGCCCAGGCATTGATCAATCCCAAAAAGAAGCACGGCTTCACGCTCTGGAACCCGCTGTCGTGGATCGTGGCACTGGTGGATCTGTTCACGAGCGAGAAGGCGTCGGAGGTGGGCCAGCAGGAACAGGCGTCCGGCGAACGCGTCTCGCAAGTGACGGAGGAATACAGCAAAGTCGTCGATGAAAAAGCCAACAACCCCGGCTACACGTGCGTGGTCCGCATGATCACATCCTCGCAATCGCATGCGCGGTCGGAGGCGCTGATGGATGCCGTGGTCGCGTCGTTCGCGCAGTTTTCCTCCACGCAGGGCAACTCGTTCGCCCGTCCGCACTTTTTGCATCACACCGATATCATCACGCGCTTCATCCGCCGCGCGCCGTCGCGCTCATTGATGGAAATGCTCCGCTTCCGCAAATTGCTGCTCGGCACCGCGGAACTCGCCAGCTTCTTCCACGTGCCGAACATCAAGTACAACAAAGTGGAGACGATCAAATGGCAGAACTTCAAAATGACTCCCGGACCCAAAAACATCCCGGAAGACGGATTGCTGCTGGGGTACAACACGTACCGCGGCGAGCGGAAAAAAATCTTCATGAAGAACGACGACCGCTTCCGCCACTTCTACATCATCGGACAAACCGGTACGGGAAAATCCTCCATCATGCAGATGATGGCCCGCCAGGATTTCAACAACGGCACAGGCATGTGCGTGGTCGACCCGCACGGATCGCTGATCGAAGACCTGATGCCCTACATCCCCCGCTCCCGCGCCGACGACGTGATCTATTTCAATCCCGCGGATACCGAGCGCCCGATGGGATTCAACATGCTGGAAGGCAAGACTCCGGAAGAGCGGGACTTGATCGCCTTGGACGCGATGAACATGATGGTGAAAATGTTCGGCGAAGAAATCTTCGGTCCGCGCATCCAAGACTACTTCCGCAACGGCTGTCTGACGCTGATGGAAGACCAGGAGGAAGGCGGCGCCATCACCGACCTCGTGCGTCTGTTTACGGACGACGAATGGCAGAAGTACAAGCTCACGAAAGTGACGAACCCCATCGTGCGGTCCTTCTGGGAAAAGCAGATGGCCAGCACCGGCCAGCGCGAGAAGCAGGAAATGATCCCATACTTCGCGGCCAAGTTCGGACAATTCACGACCAACACGCTCATCCGCAACATCGTCGGTCAGACCAAGAGCGCGTTCGATATCGCCGACGTCATGAACAACGGCAAGATCCTGCTGATGAACCTCTCGAAAGGTTTGATCGGAGACATCAACAGCAACTTGCTGGGGCTCATCACCGTGAACAAAATCCAGGTGGCCGCCATGCGCCGCCAGCGCGAAGCGGACGTCTCCAAACGCAAAGACTTCTTCCTGTACATCGATGAGTTCCAAAACTTCGTCACGCAATCCATCGAATCGATTTTGTCCGAAGCCCGCAAATACCGCTTGGGACTCGTGCTCGCGCACCAGTACATCGACCAGTTGGAGAAAGATTCCAAACTCTCCGGCGCCGTCAGCTTGAAAGGCGCCATCTTTGGCAACGTGGGCTCCATGATGTTCTACAAAATCGGCCCCCAAGACGCCGAAGTCTGCGCCAAAGAAATGGCTCCCGTCTTCAGCGAGCAAGATTTGGTCAACGTCGATAACTTCAAAGGCTCCATGAAGCTCTGCATCGACGGCACGCCGTCGCGCCCCTTCTCCATCGAAATCCCGAAGCCGTGGCAGGACACGACGTACCCCAAAGATGCGCAAGCGGCGGAGGCGTTCAAGCAATTGAGCCGATTGAAATACGGACGGGCGAAGGATTTCGTGAACAGGGAGATTATCAGGCGTATCGGAGCGTGAGCCCGGAAAGGCTTCAAGAACAAAGAACAAGAGAAGAACAAAGCACAAGCTTGAAAAGAGAAACATTCACATCGTTACATATTCGATCTTGGAGGTATTTGTCCTTATTTTGCTCTTTGTTCTTCGGTGCAATTTCAAATCCTCATTTACCGAAGTGCCACAGTCGTCACCGGGCTCGCGTGCACCAGCAAGCGGCTCTTGGCCGTTCCCACCGGCCAGCAGGTGAACAGGATAAGCTCTTCGCCGCGGCCTTGGAACGGACGGATGTCGGTCGGACTGATGGTCTGCTGGCCCGTGACTTGATAGACGTGGAGCGTGCCTTCATACGTGACATACACGCGGTCGCCGGCTTTGAGCTGGTTCACCTTCGTGAAGATCTTCGTGAACTGCGAGACGTCCCAGGCATAGCCGGAGCTGTGACCGTAGATCATGATCTTGCCGCCGCGGCCGGGGTAGCTGAACAAGTGGCCGACGCCGTGCTGCAGCACCGCCAACTGGCCTTTGCTGGTAAGCGCATCGGCGGGGTGCGTGATGGTCAGATCGTTGATGCCGAGGCGCGGAATGCTGATGGCGAAGTTCTTTTGGGAGGCATATTGACGATCATCGCCGGTGACAGCTCCGCCGACGCCGCCCGTTCCCGGATTCTGGGTGTATACCGGCGTACGCACGATGGGGTTTGCGGCAACGGGAACCGGATCGGGCTCGGCCGGATCGCGGAAGGCCGTCAGCCGTTGGGAGCGGACGGTGTCGTAGCGATAGAGGATGTCAAAAAATTGCCCGCGCGTGATGGGTTCGCCAAGCGTCAACCTTTCGCGGCGATACACCAAATTTTTCTCGAGCGTGGCATTCACGTAGCCGTCATACCACTGGCCGCCGTTGGGATTGGGCGAGTCGCCGTATGAGCGGAAGATCATCGCCAAGGCTTCTTCCACGCGCACGTTTTGTCCCGGACGGAACGTACGGTCGGGGTAGCCGCGCAAAATGGCCGCCTCAAAGCCGGCTTCCACATACGGAGCGAACCATTCATATTGCTGGTAGTCGCGGAACAGCGGCAGCGAGGACATATGGTTTTTAAACCACTCCACGCGCGTGCGCTGGCGGTCATGGAGTTGCAACACGACTTTGAGTGCCTCGGCGCGGTTGATGTAATCGTAGGGCCGGCCGCTGCCATCCCCATATCCGGAAACAGCGTCCCGGTCCTGCAAAAAGGCGAATGCATCGCGATAACGGGTGTTATTCACGTCCGAAAAGGCCTGTACGGCCGTTGGATAGGGCAGAATGGCGCTAAAAGTCACCACGAAGGCCGTTATAATGGTGAGAAGGCGCTTTTGCACAGGGTCGACTATCTTATGTAAATTTTATCCACTTGTCAATGATAACCCCCTGCCCCTTCCAGTGCCCGCCCCCCTCCTGCATACTGCGCTTCTACCCCCCTTCGTCCGCTATGGCGGACTACGGCGGGCAAGAGGCTATCCGTATTTCTCTTCATGGCATTGCAAATTGGTATCGTCGGCCTGCCCAACGTCGGAAAATCGACGTTGTTTAATGCGCTCACCCGCACCAAGGGTGCGCAGGCCGCGAACTATCCGTTCTGCACAATCGACCCGAACGTGGGCATTGTGGAAGTGCCGGATGCCCGTCTGACGAAACTGACCGAACTTGTGCAGCCCAAAAAGACCATCCCCGCAGCCGTCGAATTCGTGGACATTGCGGGACTCGTGAAAGGAGCGAGCAAGGGGGAAGGGCTCGGCAATAAATTCTTGAGCCACATCCGCGAGGTCGATGCGCTCTGTCACGTCGTCCGTGTTTTTGAAGGAACGGACATTATCCACGTGGAAGGCTCCGTCGATCCCAAACGCGACCGCGAGACGATCGAAACGGAACTGATGCTTGCGGATTTGGACGGCATCAAAAAGCGCATGGAGAAATTGCAAGGCGCGGTGCGCACGGGTGACAAAGAGAAAGCGATCGAGTTTGCCGTCTGTCAGAAATTGGAGAAAGGACTGCAAGATGGCGTGCTGGCGAGCTTGATCGAGTTATCGAAAGAAGAGAAACCCATCGCCGCGCAGTTCCAACTGCTGACGTACAAGCCGATGATTTATGCGGTGAATACCGCGGAGAGCGAGATGAAGTCCGTCACGGCGGACAGCGCGCGGGCGCAACTGGGTCTTCCCGCGCATGCGCAGGTCGTCGTCATCTCCGCGAAGATTGAAGAAGACTTGCAGGACTTATCCGCAGAGGACGCGAAGGCGTTTCTGACGGACCTCGGTGTCGACTCCTCCGGTCTCGACCGCTTGATCCAGGGCGCGTATGAAGCGCTCGGGTACATGACGTACTTCACGGCGGGTGTTGAGGAGGTGCGCGCATGGACGGTGAAACGCGGCGCGACGGGACCCGAAGCCGCGGGCGTCATTCATACCGATTTCCAGAAGGGGTTCATCTGCGCAGACACCATTTCGTACAAAGATTTTGTTCAATTTGGATCTGAACAGAAAGCCAAAGAAGCAGGAAAGATGCGCCAGGAAGGGAAGGGGTATGTCGTGCAGGATGGCGATGTGATGCATTTCAAGTTCAACGTATGAAGTGATAGAGGAAATAGACGCCATAGACGCGATAGAGGATATGTACATATTCGCGCCTGCTCGTTTCTGCCGTCTCCTCTATCCCGTCTATCCCCTCTGTCCCTTCTATGCCCTTTATCGTCCGCCAAGAACCATTCACCTGCGAGCACTGCGGAGCCTCCGTCGAGATTCTCCAGCATGGATCCTGCCGGAATCACTGCCCCAAATGCCTGTGGAGCAAACATGTCGATGCCGAAGGACCTGGCGACCGGGCCTCTACCTGCCAACGACTGATGCGCCCGGTGTCGCTGGATCACGACGGAAAGAAAGGGTGGTTGATCGTGCACGAGTGCGTCTCCTGCGGGAAGCGGTTACCAAACAAAACCGCCCCGGACGATGATCTGGGAGCGATCCATCGAGAAAACGCGTGAAGACAAATATAGTTCATGTATTACAAATATGCTCAAGATTCTCGGTACCTTCAAGCGCTTTTTTAGCATATCGTCTTGTGGAAAATTTGCAGGGGTCTAGCATGACCCTCCGTCAGGCGCCCTCTGCGAACGCGACGGTATTGTCGTTTGTGAGGAGCTCCTGCTTCTGTGTTTTTTTGTTTCGTGCCGCTCTTCCCGTCCATGCGCTCCCGTTCCACACGTTCCCGGTCCCGCCCCACCCGCTCCTCCCGGCCCAAGACCTCCCGCGGCGTCACGTTGCTGATCCTCTCGTGCTTCGGTCTGCTCTTCCTCACCAACTGCGGAGGCACGGTACAGATGCCGGTATCGGACGCGACGGGACGAACGGTGGGAAACATTCAGATAGAAGATGAGAACAATGCGACGATCGTGAGTATCAATGGCGAAGTCCGCGGCAAAGTGCGGGGCCTGCTTGTCCGCGGCGAAAACGGCGGACGGACGGGCACTCTGGAGATGCGCGACGGACACTTGGTTCTGCTTGATGCGGACAAAAACGCCATCGGCAGCGTGGAGAACGGCACGGACTGTTACGGCAAGAGCCAAACTCTGCTCGGCAAAGTTCCTGCGGAGACGGACACGGGTGCAGCCGGTGCGGCGTGCATGCTGCTTCTCCTTCCCAAGGAGTGAGATCTCACCCCCTAACCCCCTCTCCCGCAGGGAAAAGAGCTAGGGATGAGGCCTTAGGGCTTGCGCAACATACTTCTCGCTACATGCGGGCTTGACCGGCAATTTTTCCTGCACATTTCCCTCCGGGACGGCTACCAGCGCATCTTCATGCGTGACAGGATGACTGGAGACGGCGAGTGTGAATTTTCCCTGTTCCAGCGCCCTCTGCGCGTCCGGCGACGCCATCTGAAGATCGAAGATCTGGTCGATCCCCTGCTCGCGCACGTCGTCGTCCACGCTCTGCCGGAGACGCTCGCCGGCTTCCGGCTTGGTCTCCATTTCCAACCGCAATTCCGCGAGTCCCGCGCTCTTCTCCATCTCTTTTTCCAAATCTTCGGGGCCCTTCACGCGCTCACGCAACTTCTCGTACGCCTCCGGGCTCATGCGCTTGCGGAGCTTCTGGCGTTCGTGAGATGGGAGATGATCGAGGAAAGAATCGGACATGAGATGAAAAGAAAGGTACAGACGGGACAGAAGGGACAGAGGGAACAGAAGTATTTTACTCCTCTGTCCCGTCTGTATCCTCTGTTCCCTCTGTCCCCTTTCAACTGCAACCGCTCGTGACGCCGCAATCCAAACAGACTTCACACGATCCATTCCGCTTCATTTTCTCGCTCCCGCACCCGCTGCAGATGGAACCCGTGAACCCCTGGAGCTTGGCCTGCTCGGCTTTGCTGGGCATGGACCCCGAGGAGGTTGCGCCCATGCTGATGGTTGACGAGTGGTTCGCCTCGGCATCGAGCAACTCGCGGTGCTTCTTTTCCTCGACGATCACGTTGTGGAACAATCCATCGGCTTCGCTGCCTTCATCGATCACGGCCAAGCGCATGGCGAATGCCTCTTTGCTCTTGGTGCCGATCTCGTAGGCTTTGTCGACCAGGTCGCTGTTGTGCAATTTTTTCGCCTGATCTTTGGTCAGGAATTTCAGCGCCAGCCAGCGGCCCAGGTAATCCATCATGGATTTGACGATGGGGATCTCCTTGTTGCTCGTCATCCCCATCGGCTCGAAGCGCGTGTGTGCGAGCTTGCCGCAGATCAATTCCAACGGCACACCGTACTGCAAGTTGAGCGACAGGCTGAGCGCCAGCGTATCCATGACGCCGCTGAGCGTGGAGCCTTCTTTATTCATCTTGATGAAGATCTCGCCCGGAGCGCCGTCTTCGTACATACCCACGTGCAGATAGCCCTCATGACCGGCCACGGAGAATTTGTGGGTGATGGACATGCGCTCGTCCGGCAACTTGCGGCGGCGCGGGGTTTCTTTGATCACGATTTTTTCGACGATGACTCGTTCGATTTTCGTCTCGGACTTGTCTTCGACTTTTTCCTTCTTGGTATCGGACTTGTTGCTGAGCGCCTGGCTGAGCTTGCTGCCGTCGCGGTAGAGCGCGTTGGCCTTGAGGCCGAGCTTCCAGCTGAGCAAGTAGGCTTTCGTGATATCTTCAACTGTTGCTTCGTTGGGAAGATTGATGGTTTTGCTGATGGCGCCGGAAATGAACGGCTGCGCGGCGGCCATCATGCGGATGTGGCCTTCGGCGTGGATGAAACGGACCCCCAGCTTTCCGCATTTGTTGGCGCAATCGAAGACGGGCAAGTGTTCAGGCTTGAGGAGCGGTGCGCCTTCCACGGTCATGTGGCCGCAGATGACATCGTTGGCTTCGTCGATTTGAGCCTGGGTGAAGCCAAGTGCGCGGAGCAGGTTGAAGTTGAAATCATTCATCTGTTCGTCAGTGAAGCCGAGGCGCTTCATCGTCTCTTCTCCCATCGTCCAACGGTTGAACGCGAAACCGATCTCGAAGACCGCGGGCAAGTTTTTCTCCACTTTCGCGATGTCTTCATTGGTAAAGCCTTTCGCCGTGAGCGAGGTGCGATTGATGTGCGGGGCACCTTCCAAGGACAGCGTGCCCATCACATAGCGCATGATGTCTTGCACTTCCGTCTCGCTGTAGCCGAGGGCCTTGAATGCCGGGCCGACGGATTGGTTGGCGATCTTCATATAACCGCCGCCCGCGAGCTTCTTGAATTTCACGAGTGCGAAGTCCGGCTCCACGCCTGTCGTGTCACAATCCATGAGCAATCCGATGGTGCCCGTGGGCGCGATGACGGTGGTTTGCGCGTTGCGGTAGCCGAATTTTTCGCCGAGCGACAGCGCGCGGTCCCATGATTCTTTGGCAGCGCGGAGGAGGTCTTGAGGACAATCTTGCTGGTTGATACCAACGGGCGGCACTTGCAGGCCTTCGTATTCTTTTTCCGGAGCGCAGTAGGCGGCACGGCGGTGGTTGCGGATGACGCGCAGCATGTGGTGCTTGTTCTTCTCGTATCCTGCGAATGCGCCCAGCACGTCAGCCATTTCGGCGGATGTGGCGTAGGAATCACCAGTGAGGATGGCCGTGAGTGCGCCGCAGATGGCGCGGCCCTTGGGCGAGTCGTACGGGATGCCCATGCGCATGAGCATGGCGCCCAAGTTGGCGTAGCCAAGACCAAGTGTGCGGAAGCGGTAGCTGAGCTCGGCGATTTCACGGCTTGGGAACTGCGCCATGAGCACGGAGATTTCCAGAACGATGGTCCACAGACGCGTGGCATGCTTGTACTTTTCCACCTCGACGGTGCAGTGCTCTTGATCGAAGAATTTGAGCAAGTTAATGGAAGCCAAGTTACAGGCCGTGTTGTCCAAGAACATGTACTCGCTGCAGGGGTTACTAGCATTGATGCGTCCGTCTTCGGGACACGTGTGCCAGTCGTTGATGGTGGAGTCGTACTGCACGCCGGGATCGGCGCATGCCCAGGCGGCGTAGCCGATTTTGTCCCAGAGGGAGCGGGCCTTCAGCGTGGAGGAAGGCACAGCCGCACGATGCTCGTTGGCGGCCTTGCGCAGTTCCGTCCGCCAGTACAGGTTCCAATCGCCGTCTTTTTCCACGGCCTCGAAGAACGCATGCGGGATGCGCACGGAGTTATTGGAGTTCTGGCCGGAGACCGTCAGATACGCTTCGCCGTTGAAATCGACGTCGTAACCGGCGGCGGCGAGTGCGGCCACTTTCTTCTCTTCATTCACTTTCCAGCTGATGAATTCTTCAATATCCGGATGATCCAAATCCAAACAGACCATCTTTGCAGCGCGGCGCGTCGTTCCGCCGGACTTGATGGCACCGGCAGCGCGGTCGCCGATTTTCAGGAAGCTCATGAGCCCGGAGGATTTGCCGCCGCCGGAGAGCGGTTCGTTGGCCCCGCGGAGCTTGCTGAAGTTCGTGCCCGTGCCGGACCCGAATTTAAACAGACGCGCCTCGCGGATCCAGAGGTCCATGATGCCGCCTTCGTTGACCATATCGTCCGCGACACTTTGGATGAAGCACGCGTGCGGCTGCGGATGGGTGTAGGCATCCTCGCTTTTTTTGACCTCGCCCGTGACCGGATCGCAGTAATAGTGCCCCTGCGCCGGACCCGTGATGCCGTACGCGTAGTGCAATCCGGTGTTGAACCATTGGGGAGAGTTCGGCGCCACCATTTGGTGCACGAGCATGTAGCTGAGCTCATCTTCAAAGGCCTGGGCGTCTTGCGAGGTCTCGAAGTACTTGTACGTCTCGCCCCAGTGGCGCCAGCATCCGGCCAAGCGGCGCACCACCTGCTTCACGCTTTTCTCCGGACCAAGGATGGGATTGCCCTGAGCGTCTTTCTGCATCACGCCCTGCGCATCAAACTGCGGCACGCCGGCCTTGCGGAAATACTTGCTGACAACGATATCCGTGGCGACCTGGCTCCAGGTGGCGGGGATCTCGGCGTCTTGCATTTCAAAAACGATGGAACCGTCCGTGTTCTTGATGCGGCTGGTGCGTTTTTCGTAGCGGACTTCCTCCAACGGGTCACTGCCGGGCGTCGTGAACACGCGGTTGATGGAAAGGCCCTTCTGTTTCTTTTTTTTCGCCTGACCCAATAATTCATCCGGCGTCAGACGCGGGATGGCGCCCTCGCCCTGTATAGAAAAACCGGCGGAGGAACCGGTGGCGGAACTGACGGATGGGGTGGATGCGGAAGGATTCATACGACGGGCAACAGAAGGAAACAAAACCGGGTGGAAAGGGCATAACCACCCAAATACACATTCCGTAGTGGTGTATTCAACTCAACAACACAATATGTTGAATGGCGCCGGGCCTGCGTTCAAGAGCATCTGGCATTTTCGAGAGGGAAAAGTATGTCCCAAAACCGTTGGCCTCGGCTAGGGATCTTTGCGAATTTTCCCGGGAAAATTGGATGGAAAAGTAGACGTGGCAGAGCACATTTTGCGTGACCGTGCCAAGGCCAATTCTGACAATTTTCCTTGTCTGACCTCCGGGGAGCCCTGACTGATCCCCACCGATCGGGTAGGCTACGTCCGATGAAGATCCTCGTCCTGGTCGCCGGCACGAATGACCCCAGCAATGCCGATACGTTGGCGGATGCGTTCATCGAAGGAATCCGCACCATTGAGGATAAGGAGAAAAGCGCTACCGTGACGGTCGAGAAGCTCTATTTGCGCGATCTGCCGCTGGAGCAGTTCGATCTCTCGCACTACGAAGCGACAAAAGATCAGGGTGCCAATTATGCGACGATCAAAAATGCCATCGAAGCCGCCGATGCCCTGGTGATCGCTTCCCCTATCTGGAACTTCAGCATTCCCGGACATCTCAAAAACACCATCGATCGTATAGGGGCGTTTTGCTTGGATCCGGACAGCAAGTCGATGGGGCAATTGGGAGGGATGCCGGCGTTTTTGATTCTCACGGGCGGCATGCCGCATGCGGGATGGGTCGGACTGCAACGGAAAACGGTGAGCCACCTGCCTGTGTCTCTGCGATATTTTGGCTGCGTCATCACCGGCAGGCATTACGAAGAGCGCTGCACCCCCGGCCGCGGCAAGTTCGCCGTCGTCGTGGATAAGCGGCCGGACAGTTTGGCCGCCATGCGCCGCAAAGGCGGCCACTTCGCAGCCGTAGCTCTGCACTTTGCGAACACCGGCAAACTCCCCGCGTGGGAAGCATTCATGTATTGGTTGTTCCAGACGGGACAGACGATCAAAAAGAAGTTGGGGCTGTAGGTGTCATGGTGAGCTTGTCGAACCATGTCACCGACCAATCAACGTCACCTCCTCATCAATCATCCCCGCTTCTGTAAAGCGCTCCCACGTCTTCGGCCCCCCTTCGACAAGAATGCTGGTAAGCCCGTGATAGTCGCCGAACGGTGTGAGCAGCTGCGACCACAGTCCGTCCCAATCAAATGTCTCGCCATCCATCGCAACTTCGAGCAGGCGGACTTTGCGATTCTTGAGCTCCGCCTCTTTCTCCGCATGCATCTTCCGATTTTTCGCGACGACAAGAATCGTGCGATGCGCGTTGTCATCCGAGACAACTTGAGCGCCCAACGGCACGCGACAATGCGGATCAAGAATAATGCGATACGGCTGAGGATTATAATGATCAATTTTTGTATTCAATCTGACGGTCAACTGCGGATTATCACACACCACCGTGTGCACGCCGACAAGAATCGCATCGACGCGATTCCGAAGATATTCATGCGCCCACGCATCTTGCTCCGGCGACGTGATGATCAAGCGTGATCCGTCCTCATTCATCACCCGCCCGTCACGCGTCTGCGCGGACTTCAAAATAATCCACGGTCGATTCTTCGTTCGTGATGAAACAAATCCTCGATTGAAATATTCACATTCTGTACACATCACCGGTCCTTCGACCTTCACTCCTTTTACTCTCAACATCTCGATCCCCTTCCCCGCGACTCTCGAATCCGGATCCACCATGCCGATGACGACATGCTTGATTCCACGTTCAAGGATAATGTCGACACATGGTGGCGTCTTCTTAGTCGGGCTCGGACAGCAGGGTTCTAAGTTGATGTACAAAATATATTTTGAACTAATTTTTTGTTCAAACTTCTCCAATAACTGTCGCTCTGCATGTGCTTTTTTAAATCCTTCATGGAATCCCTCAGCGATGATCTTTCCGTCGCGCACCAAGACTGCACCGACCATGGCGCCGTTGCCGACGAGGCGGCGCGCTTCGGCGGCGAGTTCGAGACAGCGATGAAGAAATAACTGATGATTCATCACAAAAAGCATAGCATCTCCGATCGTTATTTTTTCTTCAAAATCTTCGCATATCCTCCCTGTCCGTCCGCTAAAAATTTTGCGACGCGAGTCACGGTCGTCGTCGACGCACCGGTCATTTTTGCAATCTCGCGATAACTTTTGCCTTCCGCCAACAGCTTCGCGACTTCCAGCCTCTCACTCATCGCCTGCAATTCCCCAAGCGTGCCGATATCGCGTAAAAAATCTCCGACCTCGGCTTCGGTCTTGCAGCAGAGAAACGCTTTGCAGAGCGCACGAAATTCGGGATCTTTGCGGAAACTTGCTTCGGTGAGGCGATGACGAGGCACGGCTGCAGTATAAAGAAGTGGAGTTCCTGACGATAGAAACTCTCAATCCAGAAGATCATCTCGAAGCTCCTGCGCAATAAATCCCGCAGTGTCTCCTTCTTTACCGGGTATATCACTGTCACGGACGAGGTCACCAATAAGAGTCCGCACCGTATTTTCCAATTCTTGTTGCTTTTCACCTGCTGCTTCCTGCTTCTTCAAATTTCCGGCAATCGTCAGGCCCCGCAATTCCGTCTGTCTGCCTTCAAATTTTGCGATGTCTTTACTGTCCATATACATGAATGAAAGAAAAAGGACAGTATTCTATTCCAGATTTTTTTCGTGTCAACGTAGTACTACAATAAAACATCAGAACCCTGGAAACCTCTCAGAAAAATTCAGAGAAAATGCTGTTGCCCGGCTTCCCGAAAGCTATAATCGACCCCTAGCACATTCCCAACATTCCCATGGACACCAACCACTCCCTTTGGCAGGTCGCCGGCATTTCGGCCCTCACCTCCGCCGCACTCACCGCCATCGCCCTCGTGGCGCTTGTTCCGCAATTCTCCGCGGGGCAAACATCGTCGTACGGGGCGATTTCCTCGGACATGGCGATCGTCGCCAATCCCGATCTGGATAGTCAAGACGTCACGCAGTCCCCCGTTGTCCGCACGGTGCAGGCCGCCGAGCCGGCCGTTGTGAGCGTCATCATTTCCAAAGACGTGCCTGTCATTGAGAGGTCATACAGGGAGTCCGGCGACCCGTTTTTAGACCAATTCGGCTTCCAGTTTCCCCAATACATCGAACGCGGAACGGAGTTGCGTGAGGTGGGAGGAGGCACGGCGTTCTTCATCCGGGAAGACGGACTGCTCATGACCAACCGCCACGTGGTGAGCGATGAAGACGCGGAGTACACGGTGTTTTTGAATGACGGGCGCAAGTTGAAAGCAACCGTGGTGGCACGCGACCCCAGCAACGACGTCGCACTCCTGAAAGTCGACGGGTCGGGATTCCCCTTCCTGCGTCTTTCCGATGCCGGCGAGCCCGCGTTGGGCCAGACGGTCGTCGCGATCGGCAATGCGCTGGGGGAATTCCGCAATACCGTGAGCGTGGGAGTCGTGTCCGGCTTGCAGCGTTCGATTCTGGCGGGCGGATTGCTGGGGGAAGACACGGAAGAACTGACATCCATTATCCAAACCGATGCCGCGATCAATCAAGGGAACTCCGGCGGGCCGTTGCTCGATTTGCATGGCAACGTCATCGGCATGAATACGGCTGTCGCGGGCGGGGCGCAGAATATCGCCTTCGCGATTCCGGCCTCCGATCTGATGCGTTCCGTGAAAAGCTACCAGCAATACGGCCGCATCGTCCGGCCGTCCTTGGGCGTGCGTTACGCGCCCGTGACGCCTGACGTGCAGAAGGAGAAAAACTTGTCCGTCGAGTACGGCGCTCTGGTCATCAAAGGCGATCAGAACAACGAACCCGCCATCCTCCCCGGTTCCGCTGCCGATAAAGCCGGCATCAAAGAAGGCGATGTCATCTTGGAAGCGGACGGCAAAAAGCTGACGCCCGACGTGTCGCTGGTATCCATCGTCCAACGCAAACTGCCGGGCGATACGCTCACCCTAAAAATCCTCAGGGGCGGGAAAGAAACGGACGTGACGGTGACGCTGGAGGAGTGGAAGGAAGGGCAATAGAAATGAGCCCCCCTCCCCCACCCCGGCTGCGCTTCGCTTGCCACCCCTCCCCCGAAGGGGGAGAGGACGTGTGACCAAAAATGTACAACAACAAAACAGCCCAAACTCCCTTCCCCCCTCGGGGGAAGGGCTGGGGATGGGGGAAAATAGCAGGCTTACTTCGCCGCTCCCGTCCGCTCGGCGATGACTTCATCGGCCTTGTTCTTGGGCACTTTGGCGTAGTGGCTGGGTTCCATGGAGTAGCTGGCGCGGCCCTGGGTCATGGAACGCATGTCCGTGGCGTAGCCGAACATTTCGGAAAGCGGGACCTGGGCGGAGACGACTTTGGCCGTTCCGCGATCGGACGTGGAAAGGACCAAACCGCGGCGCGAGTTGATGTCGCCCATGATGTCTCCGAAGAACTGCTCGGGGGTGACCACTTCCACCTTCATGACCGGCTCCAAGATGACCGGATCCGCCTTCTTCGCGGCGGCCTGGAAACCGATGGATGCAGCCATCTTAAAGGCGAATTCGTTGGAGTCGACATCGTGGTACGAACCGTCGAGGAGCGTGACTTTGACGTCCACCACGGGGTATCCGGCCTGGATACCGCGGGACATGCCTTCCTGGAAGCCCTTGTCACACGGCGTGATGAATTCGCGCGGGATGCGGCCACCGACGACTTCGTCGACGAACTCGTACCCCTTGCCCGGTTCCTGCGGCGTGACGGTGAAGATGACGTGACCGTACTGACCGCGTCCGCCGGACTGCTTGATATACTTCTCTTCGTGCTCCAGTTCTTTCTGGATCGTTTCGCGGTACGCGACTTGCGGCTTGCCGACGTTGGTCTCCACTTTGAATTCGCGGCGCATACGGTCGACGATGATATCCAAGTGCAGTTCGCCCATTCCGGAGAGGATCGTCTGACCCGTTTCTTCGTCCGTGCGGACGCGGAGAGTCGGATCTTCCTCCACCAATTTTTGCAGCGCGAAGCCCATTTTTTCCTGGTCGGCTTTCGTCTTCGGTTCGACGGCCATGGAAATGACCGGCTCGGCGAAGGTGATGGATTCCAACTCGACCGGATTCGCTTCGTCGCAAATGGTGTCGCCGGTGCGGGTGTCTTTCAAACCGATGACCGCGCCGCTGTCTCCGGCTTCGATCTTATCGATTTCCTGACGGGAGTTGGCGTGCAAACGGACGATGCGTCCGATGCGCTCCTTGTTGCCCGTGCGGCTGTTGATCACGTAGCTGCCGGTCTTCAGCACGCCGGAATAGACGCGGATGAAGATGAGGCGTCCCACGAACGGATCGGTGGCGATCTTGAATGCCAACGCGGCCATGGGTTCGTCGTTGCTCGCTTTGCGGATGACTTCCGCGCCTTCCTTCGTCTTCAGGTCCTTGGCCTTCAGCGCCGGAATGTCCAGCGGGGAGGGCAAGTAGGCGACGACGGCATCCAGCACCAACTGCACGCCCATGTTTTGGAGCGAGGAGCCGCAGAGCACGGGGTAGATCTTGTTCTGGACCGTCGCGATACGGATGCCATGACGGAGTTCGTCGTCCGTGAGGGCGCCGTTCTGCAAGAACTTATCCATCAAATCATCGTTGCTGTTTTCGGCGACCTTCTCCATCAGGGTCAGGCGGTATTCCTGCACCTGGTTTTTCATATCCTCCGGAATGGCGATCTCCTCGCGCGTCTCACCCATCTTGCCCGTGAAGGTGTAGGCCTTCTGCGCGACGATGTCGATGATGCCGGAGAACTCGCTCTCCTGTCCGATCGGCAACTGAATGGCGACGGCGTTCTTGGAGAGACGGTCGAAGATGGAGTCGAGCGACATGTAGAAATCTCCGCCGGTCTTATCCATCTTGTTCACGAAAGCCAAGCGCGGCACGTCGTACTTATCGGCCTGGCGCCAGACGGTCTCGGACTGTGGTTCCACACCCTGGGAACCGTCGAAGACGACGACTCCTCCGTCGAGGACGCGGAGCGAACGCTCGACTTCAGCCGTGAAGTCCACGTGGCCCGGCGTGTCGATAAGGTTGATGGTGATATCGGTCATTGCGCCATCCACCGTCGGAGCCTTCCACTGACACTGCGTGGCAGCGGAGGTGATGGTGATGCCGCGCTCGCGCTCCTGTTCCATCCAGTCCATGGTCGCCTCGCCTTCGTGCACCTCGCCGATTTTGTGCGTGCGGCCGGTGTAGAACAAAATGCGTTCGGACGTCGTGGTCTTTCCCGCATCGATGTGGGCGATAATTCCGATATTGCGGACGTTCTTTAAATCCATAGAAAAGATGAGAAATAGGGCTTCAAAAGTGCTGGGTGACTCTACGGGAAGCCCGCTTTCCATGCAATCCGAATTCTTGGCCGTTTATGGCAACCGGACGGCTTTACGGAGAGAAAAAGTTCTTGAGCTTGCGGGGAAGCGTCCGGAACACCAGGGCAAGCGGCTGCAACGTCCATCCCCTCTCGGCAAACGATGCAGCGGAGGAACCATCTTTGATCTGTTCCATGAGCATCCGGCGCATCCGGTGCTGAATAATGCGGCGGTGATCTTCGGAGAAGGCATGAGATGCCTCTTCTTCAGGGGTCCAGCCGATGGAATCAGTGACGTCCAAAAATACCTCGGGAACGATCACATCGCGCAGGCGTTTTTCATCGGCGGCAGACATCGACAGTCCCCTCTCCTGCAACAGACGCAACAGCGACATTTCAAACTCCTCCTCCAAAATCTGCCGAATGGAACCATGTTCCCAAAAATCGAGGGGCAAGTCGTCGGAAGAGCGTGGAAGGGTGGGCATAGTGTGGGTGTGGGGTGAAAATTTGACTCAAGTATTATACTCGTTTTCAGGAAAAAAGCAAGGGTGTGGAGAGGCTCAACGCTGTAGGAAATCGAGGACTTCGAGGAAATCGAAGAAATCGACGAGAAAAACAGGAATCCTCGAAGTCCTCGACTTCTTCGATTTCCTCGATTTCTTTCTCGTTAGCTCTGTTTCGCAAGGTGCGCGAACGCCTTGTTGGCCTGCGCCATCTTCAGCACGTCTTGCTTCTTCTTGATGGCGGAGCCTTGGTCGGCGGAGGCATCGAGCAATTCGAGTGCCAATTTGTGGGCGATGGGGATGCCTTTGCGCTCGCGGGCTGCCGTGAGGATCCAGCGGATGGACAGAGCCTGTTGGCGGCGGGGCGAGACTTCGACCGGAACCTGGTAGACGGAACCGGCGACGCGCTTGGGGCGGACCTCCACGAGCGGCGTGACGTTCAAGAGCGCCTTGGCGAAGACTTCGTTCGGAGCGTCCTTGGTGCGGGTTTTGATGATCTCCAACGCGTCGGCGAAGATCTTGCGGGCTTTCGTCTTCTTTCCCTGCTGCATCAGACAATTCACGAACTTCTCCTGGAGAAGATCGGAACCGACGGGGATGTACTGCTTGATCGTGCGAGCCATGGGAGGTGAGGATAACGAGAGTGGAGTGAGAGAGAAGCTTCGAGTGGGAGGAAGTGGCTAGTGGTTAGTGGCTAGTGAAGCAGCGGTACTAATCACTGCCCACTGACCACTCATCACTTTTTCGCGCGCTTGGCGCCGTAGCGGGAGCGGCCTTGCTTGCGGTCGCGGACACCTTCGGTATCGAGCACACCGCGGACGATGTGATAGCGGACACCCGGAAGATCTTTCACGCGGCCTCCGCGGACGAGAACGACGGAGTGTTCCTGCAAGTTGTGACCTTCACCCATGATATACGCTTTGACCTCGTGACCGTTGGTCAGGCGGACGCGGGCGATTTTGCGCAGAGCGGAGTTCGGCTTTTTCGGGGTCATGGTCGTGACTTTCACGCAGACTCCGCGCTTGAACGGCGAGCCGCTCGGCAGAGCGATTTCGCGCATGGTAAGCGAGTTCCACGCGACCTGCAGAGCCGGGGCCTTCGACTTGCGTCGCTTGGCCTTGCGGGGACGGCGGATGAGCTGGTTGACGGTTGGCATGGGAGCGGATAGTAAGGGGGTTTTGGCTGGAAGTAAAGGGAGGACGGGCGGGGATAGACGGTAGAGAGGGGATAGACGGGATAGAGGTGCGATTTTTTTCCTCTATCCCGTCTATGGCCTCTATCCCCTCTTATTCTTCAGAATTATGATCCGCTTCGACTTTCTCGCCCATATAGCGCTTGCGGTACACCTCTCCGGTCGGGATCAGGCGTCCGATAATGACGTTCTCCTTCAATCCCTGGAGCATATCGATACGGCGGGTGGTGGCGGCTTCCACGAGGACGCGGATCGTCTCCTGGAAGGATGCACCGGCCAGCCAGGAATCGGTGGCGAGGGCCACGCGGGTAATACCCAGGAGGAGCTGTTCGAACGTGGTTTCCTTCTCTTTATCCTTCATCACACGCTCGTTTTCGTACTGCATTTCGCCCATATCCACGGTCTCTCCCGGCAAGAATTTCGTGTCGCCGGCGTCGATGATGCGGACTTTGCTGAACATCTTTTTGACGATGATCTCCAAGTGCTTGTCGTTGATGGTCTGACCTTGGGAAGCGTAGATGTGCTGCACTTCCTGGACGATATACGTCTGGACGGCGTAGGCGCCCTTCTTTTCCAAGAGCTCCTGCAAGTTGTAGTGTCCGACGTTCAACGCCTGACCGGCTTCCACGACCGCACCCGTTTTCACGAGCAGCGATTCGCGGGGACCGAATTCGTAGCTGCGTTCCTGGATTTCGCTGTGACGGACTTTCACGATGCCGCGTTCGACGGACGAGACTTGCCCGGCGATGCTGACTTTGATGGTCGACTTGTCCGAGACGGCCTTGGCCAAGACGGAACGCTCGGCGACGTCGTCTCCTTTTTTGACAAGCACATCGAATCCCGACGGCACGTAGTATGTATCCTCTCCCGGCTCTTCGGCGATGATCTGCACCGTCGTCTTGCCGCCGGAGTGACTGACCTTGATGCGCCCGGCGATGTCGCTGAGCGTGGCGGGCGTGCGGGGTGAGCGCGCTTCGAACAATTCTTCCACGCGGGTAAGACCCTGCGTGATGTCCGCTCCTTCGGCGACACCTCCCATGTGGAAGGTACGCATGGTGAGCTGCGTGCCCGGTTCTCCGATGGACTGCGCGGCGATGATACCGACCGGAGTCCCGATCTGGACGGTCTTGTTATTGGACAGATCGCGGCCGTAGCATTTGACGCAAATTCCCCCGCGCGTGCGGCACGTCATGACGGTGCGAATGGCGATGTTGTCGATGGCGTTTTCCTGAATGATCTGCAGCAACTCGGCGTCGATTTCCTGGTCGCGCTTGGCGAGCGTCTTGCCCTTGAATTCCAAGTCGCGGGCGAGAGCGCGTCCGAAGATGCGGATCTCGAACTTCTCGCCGATCTTCTCCGAATCCGCGCGGGTGATGAGGTGGCCCTGTTTTCCGCCGCAATCTTCCTCGCGGATGATGATGTCTTGGACGGCATCGACCAAGCGGCGCGTGAGGTAACCGGCTTCGGCGGTCTTGAGAGCGGTGTCGGACTTTCCTTTGCGTCCTCCGTGTGTGGCGATGA
>CAYOFI010000005.1:87074-89445 GCA_964403335.1 uncultured Candidatus Peribacteria bacterium | reverse complement strand
TTGGTTCATTTTGCATATCTCCTTACCCAACCAACCAAATGAATATGCCCCAAGCGCCATAACAGGAAAATAGCCGCCCTCCTTGCAAGAAGACTAGCTCTTTTCCCTTATTTTCTATGAGTAATTTTACTTCTGTTTCAGCAAAACAACAAGGTTTGGATGCTGAAAACCACTTTATTTCTGGCCTTATCAAACTCGCATCCGTTTGGAACGCCAAACTTACCATCCACTCACGTAATTATTCTCTTATGACCTCTATGCACTGCAATCTCGATACGTTACGGCAGATTCCACTATTAGAAGTCGCCCGTACTTTGAAGCTCGATATTGTAAAAACTGGCAGCGGTGCATATGCGATGAAAGAGAAAAGTGAAATTACTTCGCTCGTTCTTTTTGAGAAAACAAATACTTGGAATCGCTTCTCAGGAAAGGAAATAGGCGGAGTCTCACACGGATCACCTATTGATCTGATAATGCATGTTCGTGAGTGCTCATTGCGGGAGGCATGTGAGTTCCTTATTTCCTCCTTTCCGCAATACGTATGAAGACCCAAGCACTACCTATAGAGGTTCACCAATGGCTGCTCACAGAGCGGTTATTGACCTCTGAGATGATTGAAACTGCAGGCATCCAATATGCCAAGATCGGCAAGCATGGTCGTATTACCATCCCGAATACTTGGAAGGGCAAGAAGGTGGAATGTTGGAAGTGCCGCATTGCTCCTGGCATCACAGTCCCGAAGAATGAAAAGTGGTTATTCTCACCCTCAGGAAAGAAAAGCCCCACCTATGGCACACAATTCTGGGATAAGAAAGTTTCAAGAGTGTACCGCTGTGAAGGGGAACTCGATTGTCTGTTGTTAAACCAACATGGCTTTGCAGCTTTCACAAGCGCCACGGGTGTCGGCTCTGCTATTGAGGAATGTATTGATCAAATTCCAAAAGGCGCTGAGCTTGTGTTGGCCCATGATAACGATCAAGCGGGGCAAGATGCCACAAAGAAGGCCGTGAAGATTCTTCGTGAGAAACGGACTGATGTGAAAATCTTTGTCATTGAATGGCCAGAAGGTTTTCAAAAAGACGTGACGGATTTTGCCAGCCAGTGCGCGAAGGAAGGAAAAGAATTTACAACCGAATTTTTGAAGCTGGTGAAGGAATATGCGATACCTAAAGAGCAGACCAAGAGCCGTGAGGAAGATAGGCCGCGTATTGCTCGCATCAGTCCACCAAAGAATCCTGTTGATATTATTGAATGGAGAGGAGTGATTAAAGAAAACTTCCAGGAACTAGTTATTGCTTCCGAAATCGCTCTTAGCACGGTTGTGCAGCTGCTCATTAAAGATATTACCAACCCATTCGCTCTCGTTCTTATTGATGTTCCTGCAGCGGGGAAAACCATAACCATCAACTTCTTCGCAGAAGCGGGGCTACCTGAGCTTATGTATCCATCGGATAAGTTCAGTCCCGCATCCTTCGTTTCCAATGCCGCAAACGTGAAGCGGGAAGATTTGGAGAAGGTAGATCTTCTGCCCCGCCTCAAGTACCGCATGTTCTGCATCCGTGACCTTGCCACAGTGTTTTCTGCGCGGGAGGAGGATTTGATATCCAATGTAGGCATTTTGACCCGTGTACTCGATGGTGAGGGCTTGGCGACCGATGGAGGGGTCCACGGACAACGAACGCGCACAGGCGATTACCTATTTATGCTCTTGGCGGCTTCCACTCCCATCCCACGCCGTGTATGGAAGGTTATGGGCAACCAGGGTCCACGTTTGTTCTTTCTAGGTCTCCACATGAAAACAAAGACGAATGCTGAACTCGTGCGACAGTTGCAAGGCAACGCTTGCAGGGAGAAGGAAATTCTGTGTCGTAAGGTCACGGGCGATTTCCTGCGCACTCTTTGGGCAAAGCATAAGGACGGCATCACATGGGATAAGGCTAAAGATCAGGAGAGGCACCTTTTAGCTATTGCTCGCTGTGCCAGCCTTTTAGCGAAGCTACGTGGCACTTTAAATACCGATAGAGAGCGGAATGATGCGGGCGAGGAATTGGTTTATCACTCGCCCGTCATTGAGAAGCCAGACCGATTGAATCAGCTGCTCTACAACCTCGCTAGAGCGCATGCCGTCGCCATGGGTAGGGAATGTATGACTGATGAGGATATGCCGTGCATAGTGCTTCTTGCCTGCGATTCAGCGCCAGGACATCGTGCCGAGCTGCTACATGCCCTTATTCAACGCGAGGGACGTATAACCACGGGACAGGTAGAGAAAGTTCTAAAGGTCTCAAAGCCCACCGCATTGCACGAAATGGAAACGATGAAGATTCTTGGCATTTGCTTCGCGAAGGAAGGGGCCACAGTCTGCGAGAAT